>JBKQQG010000083.1:0-3547 GCA_052144455.1 Bryobacteraceae bacterium | reverse complement strand
GCTACGCGAGTTTTCCACATTCCCACAGCGCCGACGGCCGCGGCGGGTGGTGGAAAACCAAAACCAGGTTTTCCACACCACGCCGCTCCGATTCTGGAGTGAGAAGAAGGGGACACTTCTATCGAGGTGGAGAGGGGGACATTTCTATCGAGGCTTGACACTTTATGCACATCCCTGTTGCGTCCCGCGCGTGGATTCGGCTATACTCCGCATTTGCAAGTTCCGTTTCATGCACCGCTTTCGGCCAAGGCCGCGAGCGGTGAGGCTCGGGCAGCGTTATCGCCACACAGAGCGTTGTGGCCAATTTTCAGGAGGCGTCAGTGCGAAACAAACTGTCAGTAGCGATTCTGGCCGTGGCAATCTCTTCCGTGTTGGGCCTGGGGGCGGCCTGGGGTCAGACTTCGCCTCAAGCCAAGAAGGCGCCGGAATGGAAGGACCGGGCCGAGTACGACCTGTATCAATCCATATCCAGCGAGCAGGACGCGAACAAGAAGTTGGACCTGCTCAACCAGTGGAAGGACAAGTACGCCACCACCGGGCAGATCATGCTTCGCCTCGAGCAGTACCTGGCTACCTACAAGCAGCTCGGTCAAGCCGCCAAGATGCTCGATACGGCGCAGGAAATGCTTAAGGAAGATCCCAAGTACGTCAATGGGCTGTTCTGGACTTGTCTCCTGGTAGTCAGCATGAACGACCCCGCGCCGGCCAAGCTGGATCTCGGCGATCAGGCCGCCAATACGCTGCTCGGCATCCTCGACGACGTTTTCGCGCCGGACAAGAAGCCGGCCGCCGCTACCGACGCCGCCTGGAAGCAGGGGAGGACCGATCTGGAGGCCTTGGCCCATCGGACCCTGGGCTGGGTGAACTGGAAGCGCCAGAACCCGGCGGACGCCGAGAAGCACCTCGTCGCGGACCTGAAGCTCAATCCCAACGATGCCGAGGCGTCCTATTGGCTGGGACTGATCCTCCGCAAGGTGACCGGGCGCAATTCCGACGCGCTGTTCTACATCGCCCGTGCGGCCGCCTACGACGGTCCCGGCGCTTTGGATCCCGCCACCAGGCCCAGGGTGCTCGACTTCGTCACCAAGGACTACGCGGCTTACCATGGCCCGGACCCCGATGGCTTGAAGCAACTGCTGGCCGTGGCCAAAACCCAGGCTCTCCCGCCCGCCGATTTCAAGGTCCTCAGCGCGCAGGAGGTCTCCGACGCGAAGATGAAGGAACTGGCGGGCAAAGATCCCGGCTTGCCGCTGTGGGTGCGGCTGAAGGGCGCCTTGACCACCGATGGCGGCGCGCAGTACTGGGAGTCCATCAAAGGTGCGGTGATCCCGCCGGAAGACCAGCCTACCTTCCGCGGCACCGTGATCAGCCAGGAGGGTTTGCACGTTGCCAAATCGGTGGTGCTGGGCATCGTCGATGCGAAGGTGCCGGAAGTGACGCTGACCTTCGATCCTCCCATCGCCGGCAAGGTCGAGCCGGGCGCGATACTCCACTTCCGTGGCGTCGCCAGCAAGTTCACTGCCGACCCGTTCATGCTGACCTTTGCCGTCGAGAAGAAGGACGTCACCGGCTGGCCGGCCCCGCCGCCTCCGGTCCACCATCCGGTCAAGAAGGCCGCGCCCAAGCAGCAGTAGCTGGTTTTCCCGCCTGGAGCCGTGCCCTCGGCTCCGGGCCTTCACAGCCCGAACTGGGCGTGGCGCTTCGCCGGCAACTTGGTGGGCTTGAGGTCCCGTCCGCAGAACAGGTGTTTGGTTTCTCCGGTAGCCAGTAGTCGGCCGTCCGCCGCCCGGCGCATTTCGTAGCCGAACTGTACCCCGCGCGGGCCTGCTTTCCGTACCTGCGTGCGTACAATCACCTCGTCGTCGTAGCGGGCCGGGTGCAGGTAGCGGCACTGTGCCTCCACCACCGCCAGCAGCACGCCGTCCTCTTCTTCCATGTCCCGGTAGTTGAAGCCCGCCGCCCGGCAGTACTCCACCCTCCCCACCTCCATCCAGACCAGGTAATTCGAGTAGTAGACTACGCCCATCTGGTCGGTTTCGGCGTAGCGCACGCGCAGCTTCGTTTCGTTGGCCTGCATGTCTTGTAGGATAAGCCACCCCAGCGGCGCGAGTGGGCCCGGTCGCGATACGATACAAGCAATGGGTCCCACACAACCGGGCGAGATGCCCAAGCTCCCGATTCCCGGGGTTCGCAATCTGATCGCGGTCGGCTCCGGCAAGGGCGGCGTCGGCAAGACCACCGTAGCGGTGAATCTCGCCCTCGCCATGGCCCGGCTCGGCCACCGCGTCGGGCTGCTCGATGCCGATGTTTACGGGCCCAATGTTCCCCTCATGCTGGGCATTAGCGAGACGCCGCAGGCCATCGGGGACCGCATCCAACCCATCCAGACCCACGGCCTGTCGGTCATGTCCATGGGCTTCATCAGCCCCGGCGATAAGCCGCTGATCTGGCGCGGGCCCATGCTGCACAGCGTGGTGCAGCAGTTCCTGCGCGGCGTGGACTGGGGCGAGCTCGACTACCTGGTGGTGGATCTGCCGCCCGGCACCGGCGACGTGCAGCTCACCCTCATTCAGACGGCGCCCATCACCGGGGCCATCGTGGTCACCACGCCCTCCGATGTCTCGCTCGAAGACGCGCGCAAGGCCGTGCACATGTTCCGCCAGGTTCGCGTCGAGGTGCTGGGCATCGTCGAGAACATGAGCTACCTGGTTTGCCCCCACTGCGCCCGGCGCGTGGACGTCTTCAGTTACGGCGGCGGCCAGCGCACCGCGGCGCAGATGGGCGTCCCGTTCCTCGGCGAGGTGCCGCTCGATCCGGAAGTGCGCATCGGCGGCGACACGGGCGTCTCGGTGGCTCTACGCCCGCCCGACGACCCGCACGCGGCCGCCTTCTACGCCCTCGCGCGCAACACGCTAGACCGCATCGCCGCGACCGGCGCGCCCCTGGGGCCCAGCATCGAAATCGCCGATTAGGCCACCGGCGGCGCCTCGGTCTTCTTCTTGCAGATCAGATTGTCGACCGCACAGGCGCCCGGCCCGGCCAGCGCCAGCGCCACATTAGCCACCAGCAGGGTCAGAGGGTACTCAAAACCGCCACCCTGTGCGAAGAACCCGCCCTTCAGATGCACCGCCAGCACCGCCACCGCCATGTTGATGGCCAGCAGGATGGCCACCCAGCGCGTGCCCAGTCCGAAGAACAACGCCAGGCCTCCCAGAAGCTCCACAAACGCTACCAGGGGCCCCGCTACGTTAGCCAGCGGTATCCCGATGTGTCCGAACATCCCGCTCACCTGAGCCAGGCCGTACACGAACAGCTTCTGATACCCGTGGGCTATAAACACCACGCCCACCATCATGCGCAAGGCGGCAAGGCCCGCGCCCCGGCAGCCGCAACTTTCTCCATCACACATAATTCCCTCCCCGTCGCTCAATCCTACCGCCGCACCATTCTAGCGCAGTGTCGGCCAGGCCCTCATCCGGGGAATCCAGGGATCGGCGCACTCGGCATTCATCGGCGGCCAATATCAGTGGGGGGGGGGGGGGGGTGG
>JBKQQG010000082.1:0-27155 GCA_052144455.1 Bryobacteraceae bacterium | reverse complement strand
TGCTCAGCGTCACGCTGTTCGAGCAAGTGCCCGTTTTGCAGGCCCTCCGTGAGATCGAGTCCCAGGAAAAATCATCGGCAATTTCTAACCAGTTGAACCTGTGGGACTTATAGCCGGACGCTAGTGGTTCGCGTGCCTGGCTCGGCTCCACGCAATAGGCTTTGAGGCACGCAAGCAGACGTCGCGAGCGACACATCGGCTGCTCGCCGCGGCCGGCCCCCGACTCTGTCGCCTTCAGCTCAGGCCGCACTCTTCCACACGTAGCGAGGATGGAGACCGCCGGCGCGCGTCAGTGCAATCGGCGCCGCTCGCGGAAACCGAGCGCCGCGACTTCTGGGAGATCCGCGAAGATCGCTATCGGACGCGCCCGACGATCCTGACCTCGCAACTGCAGGTCGCCCGCTGGCATGATCGGATCGGCGATGCCACGGCCGCCGGCGGCATCCTGGACCGTCTGGTGCACAACGCCCATCGCATCGAGATGCGGGGGGACTCGATGCGCAAGAAGCGAGGCTCGCAATCGCCGAGCTTACGCTCGCCGGTCCTCTACGCGCTGAGGCTCGTCCTTTTCTCGTGAATGCCCGCTTAAACGCTTCTCCCAAGATCTTCGGCAGGCCGAAAACGGCAGGACTTCGGCAGCGCTACACTAAGCTCTGCCCGTTGACAACTCCGCGTTGGCGGCCATCTCGACCTCTTGCTTGCGGAGATGGTCGTACCAGGTGAACTTCAGGATGACGGAGGTCGCCGCGACCACAGCCGCGGCGATGGCGGCGCGCCGGTAACTCTGGATCACGATGTATATGGGCAGCGCCACCAGCGCCACTTGCCACGAAATGCCCACCACCACATTGAACATGTCGCGCCAGAAATCCCTGTTACGCTGGAACGACGGATCCTCCTGCACCACCTTCCTCAGAACGGGGCCCCAAAAGCCCCACGGCCGGACGCGGCGGTAAAACTCCTTCAGAACCGCGTCGTCCTCGGGCTCGGTGAGCAGCGTGCCAGCCAGGCAGCCGATGAGGGAAACCCCGAAAACCAGGGCGAATCCCAAGGGGATACCCACGTTCAAGCTCCGGGCATGCGCGAAGGCCTGCAACGCGGGGATTCTGTCCAGCGTGGGCGGAATTGTCAGCGACGCCGAGATGCCGATTACCATTCCCCAGAAGTATCCGTAACCGTTAAAGCGCCACCAATACCACTTCAAGACGTTGGAGGCCGTGTAGCCGCCCCACAGGCCCGCGCCGATCCAGACGACGACGTCGTTCACACTGGTCACGTACCAGCCGATCAAGACACCGATCACGACGACCAGCAGGGAACTGAGATAGCTCAGCCGGACGTAGGTGCGCGGGCTGGCGTTCGGGTTGATGAAGCGCTTGTAGATGTCGTTCACGAAGTACGGCGGCGCCGCGTTCACCGTGGCCGCGAAGTTGGACATGTAGGCCGCCAGCAGCCCGGCGACCAGGAATCCCAGCAGCCCGGCGGGGACGAAGTTGCCCAGCGCCAGCGGCAGCACGGACTCGAAATCCATGTGGGTTCCCATGCCGCGAATGTGCGCGCTGTAGAAGACCAGCGCCAGAATGGTCAGGCCGGTGATCAGGAAGTAACGCGGGAAAGTGAGCACCACGTTCACCCAGCCGCTCATCATGGAGGCTTCCCGCGGGTTCTTGCACGACAGGACGCGCTGCATGTCGTAGTTGGGCGCTGGGCCGGCCGCGCTGATCAGGATTCCTTTGAACAGCAGCGCCATAACCAGGAAGCCAAAGAGCCCGTAACCATCCTCGGCGATCTGGGCGTTTGCGGAAGGGATGAGAGCCGACCAATCCAGGTTCAGATGCCAGCCGAAGAACAGGTTGTCCCAGCCGGCCGGAACGAACTGATGAAGCGTCTGGGGAGCCACCTTGGCCATGGCGATGATGCCCACCGCGAAGGAGGCGATCGAGAGGATGCAGAACTGCAGGACCTCGGTGACCACCACGCTGAACATGCCGCCCTTGACCACGTAGATGGTGGTGAGAGCGATCAGCGCCAGGGCGTACTGGTTGGGGGTCATCGAGGCCACGAATCTCGCGGCGGAGGCGCCAATGTCCGGGGTCAGGAAAATGGGCAGGTACTTCTCGGCAAACCTGCTCACGCCCTCCGACAAGAAAACCTGGGCGAACTTGCCAATGCCCTTGAATCCGAAGCTGAAGAAGCCGATGATGCTGACGAAGGCGTAGACCACCACGATGATGTGGGCGAGCTGCGCGCCGCGGCCCTTGCCGAAGCGGGTCTGTATCCACTCGGCGCCGGTCATCACGTTGGAACGCCGCAACCAGGCGGAGAGAAAGACCATCAGAAAGACCTGGTTGAAGGTGGGCCAAATCCAGGGAATCCAGACGCTCTTGAGGCCGTAGACGAACATCCAGGAGACCAGCAGCATGGTGCCGCTGATGTCGAACATCCCCGAGGCGTTGGAGACGCCCAGCACATACCACGGCATGGTGTTGCCGCCCAGGAAGTACGCCTTCATATCCTTGGAGGCCCGGTGCGAGACCCAGTAGCCCACCAGGACGGACGTCAGAAGATAAGCGGCGATGATCGCAATATCGATCGCGTTCAGATTCATAGTGCCTCAATTCCGGCTGCCAGTGTGGTTGCTGGGGAGCGTCCAAGGCGGATGCAGGGAGCCCGGCCTGCCGAGCAGATCATTATAGCCTAGAGGCGGAGGGGAGCGCTTCGGAGCTGGCCGCTTGGGTGCGCGACACAGAAGTGCATACCGACGCTGTTTCCTCGCAAAGCCAATGGAATCCGCTGTGGGGTCGGGATTTCATCCTGCCGCCGGCTTTTTAGCCGGCGTTCTTCGTTCCGTAGCGAAACGCCGGGCCGAAGCCCGGCGGCAGGATGAAATACTGACCCCACTTCTATGTCGTGCACCCTTGCCGCCTCCCGCGGAATGGGGTGGGAGCGTGGTTGGGCGCGGGCCGGCTGGCGAGAGAGGCCGCGGAAGAAATCCGTGTGGGAACCGCCTTCGCGGCCGGCCCCACACGGAAAGGGTTGCTAGCTTACCGAGCTACTTGCTACCGCAGAAACCAATGCTGTTGGAGACCTGCCCTGGTTGCAGGACGTTGTTGTAACCCACGCCCCAGGCGGTAATGACCTGGCCCGACGCTGTGTAGTTGAAGTTCCAGACGCTGGTGATCGACCCTTTATAGGGAAGTGTGAAGTTAACCTTCCAGGTCACCGCCTTCGAACTGTGGTTCGTGAGGACAACGTTCTCACAGTAAGCATGGGCCGAGGGGGAACCATTCGGAGTCAACTGTACCGTCACCGGATTGGATAACACCGGCGGCGGTAGCGGAGGCGGCGCCGCGCAGGGAAGGTCGAGGAAGAGGTTCATGATCGGAGTGGTCGTTACATGCTGCACCGCCGAAGTCGCGGAGCCACAACCGTTCTTTCGAGCCTGCACTGTGTAATAGCCCGGCGCGACGTTCCATCCGTAGCTGCCATATTTGTCGGTAGCCATCGGGTTCAGCGGATTGGCATCGGGTTGCAGGACCGAGCTGTGAGAGGGCACAACCGTGAACGGCCCGCCCGCGGCCCCGGATGCGGAGTGCGAAAGCGTCACAGTGGCGCCCACCACCGGGGTCTTGCCATCCGAATAGAATACCTGCCCGCTCGGATCGATGTAGATGGGAACGGCTACGTTACCGCAGCTCGACGTGAAGTTGATGGTCGCGTCTCCGTGGAGCGGGTACAGCGCCGTTATGGTGTATGTGAACAGCAGCGTCGTCGGATCTTGCGAGCCCATGTTTTGAGTTCCGCTCGACGGATACGTATTGCCATCCGGCAGGGTGATAGTGAACGACGCCGAATTGCTTGCCGAATAGCTGGTACAGCCCGAATAAACGACATTGAACGGTGCGTTCCAGTATACGACTGGGTCCCCCGTTTGGCCGGTGCGGCCAGATTGCACGGCAGTCGAGGTGGACCAATCGTGCACCTGGAACGCCGTGCTCTGCAAGCCGGCTGGAGTGCTGAAATTGCCGGGAGCTATGGTGTAGTCGACGCCGCCAACCCAAGGCTCGAAGCCCGCCTGTACGGAGGTGAGCCACCACGACTGTTGGAGGCAATCCCCCGTCGATCCGGCTACGGCGGAGAAATCGGGAAGCCCGCTCGCGTCGTGATACATCGCACTGTTGGGGCACAGCAGAGCGCCGTATGCGGTGCCGGTAGAGGTGTCTCTGGTGCTCCCGGAGGACGGTTGGGTTTGGATCGTGTATAGGCCGTCGTTTACGCCCAGGATGTAATCCGTAAATACCTTGGCGTCCAAGCTCATGCCCTGCGACCGGTAGTCCGTGTTGTTGGAATCTTTGGTCGCCACAAATGTGACGACATTCCACTCGGTGCCACAAGTCGCGCCGGGAAGCGTGGAGCAGGTGTATGGCTCAACGTCGGCTGCTACGGTCGTGGAACCTTTTCTGCCGAAGTTGGGGTTGTTCAGCCGGGAGGTCCAGACGTCGTAAAGAACGCTGTTGATGACCACCTGCTCGCGGGGCCAGCCGCTGGGCTGAGCAAAGCCGGCCTGGTTCTTGCCGCCGTCCACATAGCTGTGATTGTGGTCCATCCAAACCATGATCTCCAGGCCGTCGTTCTGGCCCCGGCCGCCGCCCGAATAGGTGGCAATGCCCGTGTCCTGGTCGCCCGTGGTATCAAACCATATGTCGTAGCCGGCATCCCAAACATGGGTGGCAGCGGTCCGGGTCCCCACCGAAGCGGGGTAGTTGATGTTCCACGTGCTGGGCAGGCTGGTGATGGTCTGAAGCTGTTTGGGAAATGTGTTGGGGTTGCCGCCGTCCGGGTTGCCACCATCGTCGGTAAACTTCGCGCCGGTCGTGCATCCGCTCAGGGCATCCCAACTGCAACCCTTCCACACCGAAGGATAGGCCGTGGGTCCCGCGTCCGTGCTAGGTCCAGTCACGTTGGGATAATACTGGCTTACATCAGTCGCACTGAGAAGGGGGTCGATGTAATGGAAAGGGTTGTTTCCATACCAGGGGAAAGAATTCGGGTTGGCCGCGGCCCACGCGCCCTCGTCGTTGCATGTCGCTGGGCCGGCGACGCCGTCCGCGGTTGCCGCCGTGCAGTTGGCGGCGATTCGGGGCACGCCCGGCAATCCGGCGTGGACGATCGTGAAATTGCCGGTGGGCTTTCCCGAGCTGTCGGTCTGGTAGTCTATGCACACAGCGCCATGCGAATAACCAAGGCTGCTGTTCGATTGCCATGAATCCCAGTAGTTGACCTGTACCAGGTAGTCGTCGTAACCGTTGGTATCGGTGGCCGCGGACAATGGCGGAGCGGTCCAGGCCGTGTCCGTGGCGGTCCACGTTATGGGAAAGTTGTTTTCGGGACTGGCTTCCCCTAAGCACCAATAGATGCCGTCGGGCGAAGCGCCGGTCTTGGCCAAGGCCGGCTGAATGGACAACAGGCTAAGCGCCACGACTAGCAGGGTCGGCGCTAGGGGGCGAAACGCTACAGAATGCGATCTTGTCATCTTCAACGCTCTCCTTAAAGGCACATTTATGTGAACCAGAGTTCCCGATTTGGAACTCCGGCTTACGCAAAACACACTTCTCCCTACCTGGGCACAACGAATTCGCCACCCGAGCAGAACCAGCGAGATAGCGGGATTCCGACGTCTCGTTGTGGAAGCTAGCGCCGCCGTTTGGGCGTCACCGCAGCGGTTTGGAGAGGTTTCCGTGGGGGTCTTGCAAACGCTCGTTTACGGACCCGGAGGCACGATTTTCAAACCCAGAATCTCCACTTCGGACTCACGAGTTTGTTTGAGTATACAACAAACCGCCATTGTTTGGATATTACAAAGCAATTATTTTTTTGAGAGCCATTTTTGCTCCTTCAAGATTCTGGCGCCGCCCTACGGGCGAAGTCCAAAACAAAGAAATGCCGTATTTCCAACGCGTTACAGAGAACTCAGTTGTTTTCACCTGTTGGTGGTGTTATTTCGCCGCGCCGGCCGCATTTATCTCCGCCGGCGCCGGCAAGGCGGCGAGAGACGACGAAACTTGCCCTTCAACGCCGCCAGCCCGCCACAGATCTCTGGCTGGCTCCGGGCGCGAGAAGAACCGCCAAAGAGAGCGGAAAGTCCGTTTTCCCGATTCGGGGTGGGGTGGCGGCTTCTCGCGCGCCCCGTCGTGTCGCCGCACGTCGCACAATGGCGGTTGTGCCTCGATCGCAGCGCGACAGGGGGCAGGCTGGAGTGCGGCGGGGGCTGGTCAGCGGGCGCGGCGCCTGAGGGCGAAGGCGATCCAGTTCCCGGTCACGCGCAAGGTGGGAGCGAGGACGCAGGGCAGGATTGCCCACAAGGCTGCGCTGGCAAAACCGGTGCGGTCGTTCATCAGGGTTGTGTAGAAGCCGAGCGGAACCAGCACTGCGGCAGCCAGGTAGCAGATGACCGCGGCAGATCCCAGCCAGGCAGGCCGATGCAATTCGTGAGGCGCGCAGCCGAGCAGCACGCCCGTTGTTGCCGCAATCAGGCAGGCCGGCATCCAGAAGAACCCCGCCATGGAGTAGGAGATGCTGCTCATGAGCCCAGCCTGGACACGGTACAGGTTGAGCCAGATTCCCCCGATGCAAAGGACCAGCAGGCAGAGTCCGCCGATCAGGTATGCCCGCTCCGGCCATCTCCTAGCGGAACGGAGAACTCCCAAGAACACGACGCCGACAGGAAGCAGGATCATGGGAGGGGACACAAGAGCGAGCATGCCCTGCCCGTCCCCCCATCTGGCGTAGCGAACCATAGCCGCCAGGACGTCGATCAGCCACGGGTAGATGCTCAGCAACGTTACCGTCCCAACCGCATAGCACAACGCGAGAGACGTTTTCGCAAGGCCGGACAGGGCGACCTCGTCCTGGAGAAACGCGAAGACGTAAGACAGCGTCGCCAGACAGAGAACGAAGGAGATTCGTATAGCGTCCTGCGCAGGGCGAAAACGAGGGAAGACGGCGTAGTAGAGCGGCAACAAGAGGAGCAGGAGCAGCCCGGTCCCGCAGTAGATCTTCCTGGCTGGGCCTTCGAGGAGTGCGCGAAGCACGGGGGCCTCCGTCCGTAACACTGCGGTCCATTATATATGGGAGTGGCCCCAGTCCGGCCAGGCGCGGGGGGCTTCTGTGCTACCCTTAGACCCCCGTGTGTGCCGGCTCGTTCCAGCGAGGCACTCGCTCTCCGAGCCTCGCTCAGTCCAGCCAATAAACAACGGGCGCACTCACGGCGTGGTTGGGCCCACGATGGTCTCGTCGCGCCAGGGGCCTAACGCCTTCGGCGGCCAAAGACCCCGAGGGCTAACAGACCGCCGCCGATGAGCGCGATCGACGCGGGCTCCGGAACTGGTTCGAACTGGGCGTTGGCGCCAAAGAACCCGCCGCCCTGAAGCTGACTTATCCCGTCCGATGTATTAGGGAAGACCAGCGGGTTGTTGGAGGTGTCACCGCTACCGAGATAGACCCATTGGTCCTCCTGCCACAAGATTTCGGGCGCGACGGTGAAACCATTCGTGAAGGAAGTGTATCCCTCACCCCCCTGCGATGCGACAATGTAGTTCTGTCCCACGGTAAGATCCACCGGTGTGATGGAGCTGAACCGCCAGAAGCCCTGCAGCGGGTCCGAGTTGTTCACGTAGGTGGAGGCGAGCAGGGTGCCCGACTCGGTCCACAGGCCCACCTGCTGGGGCTGAGCGAAGCCATCCTGGTTGTAGTCGAAGGCGCCCAAGGCAGTGATGGCGATCGGGGACTCGACGGTGAACTCGAAGCCCAGGTCCCAATTGCTGAAGTCGGTCTGGTTTCCCACAGCAGTGAAGTCGACGAGATTATTAGCGGAGGCGCAAACGGCGGCAACCGCGAGGCAGAAGGGCAAGAGCAGCATCTTTCGCATAAAAAGGTCCTGAAGGGGAAAGTGTAACCGAGGCGAGCCATCCCAGTCAAGAGCCGCCGCCACCTTCTGTGCTACCCTTAAATTTCCGCGTGTGCCGGCTCGTTCCAGCGAGGCTCTCGTTCTCCGAACCTACCCGCTCAAAGAAGCGGAGCTGATTGTCAGCTTTTTGGCGCGCGATCAGGGGATGCTGCGCGGGGTGGCCCGGCGGGCGCGGAGGCCGAAGAGCGCTTTCGGCAGCGGACTCGAGAGGCTGTCGCACGTTAGAATGCTGTATTTCCAGCGCGAAACCAGGGAACTGGTCAGCCTGGATTCCTGCGAGTTGATTACCTCGCAGTTTGCCCTGGCGTCGGATTATTCGGCGGGCGTCGCTCTGGATTACATGGCGGAAGTGGCCGAGCAACTGCTCCCTCCGGCAGAGCCGAGCGAGCGGTACTTCCGGCTGCTGCTGACGGTTCTGGAGTACTTGCGGGCGCGCCGTGCGGCTGGGGTTTGGGAGGCGGTCACCTACTACACGCTCTGGGCGGTGAAGCTCTCCGGGTTTCTTTCCGAGCCCCGGGTGGCCAGTGAAAGCCGGCTGATTGCCGAGGAGATGCTGCACACGCCCATCGCGCAGTTGCCGGAGCGGGAGTGGAACCGGGCGCTGGCCGCGGATTTGCGGCGGTATCTGATCCGCGCCATCGAGGAGCACGTGGAGAGAAAACTGGTGACGGCGCCGGTGCTGGAAACGATCTGAATGGATTCCTTTCAAGAGGTCCTGTTCAAGCTGAAGAAGTACTGGAGCGACCGCGGCGCGATCATCCAGGAGCCTTACGATCTGGAGGTGGGCGCGGGGACGATGGCGCCGGAGACCTTCTTGCGCGTGCTGGGCCCGCAGCCCTACCGGGTGGCCTACGTGCAGCCCAGCCGCCGCCCCGCCGATGGACGCTACGGAGAGAACCCCAACCGGCTCTACAAGCACTGGCAGCTTCAAGTGATCCTGAAGCCGTCCCCCGCCGACGTCATCGAGCAGTATCTGGGCAGCCTGGAAGCCATTGGCATCGATTTGCGCAAGCACGACATTAAGTTCGAAGAGGACAACTGGGAGGCGCCCACGCTGGGGGCCTGGGGCATCGGCTGGCAGGTGATGCTGGACGGGCTCGAGATCACCCAGTTCACCTACTTCCAGCAGTGCGGCGGAATCGACCTGGATCTGGTCCCGGCCGAGCTGACCTACGGGCTGGAACGGCTGACCGCGTTCCTGCAGGGCAAAGACAGCGTCTACGACATCGAGTGGGCACCGGGAGTGAGCTACGGAGACGTGCGGCTGGCGGACGAGGTCCAGTTCTCGGTCTACAACTTCGAGATGGCGGACGTGGCTACGCTGTGGAAGCTGTTCGATCTGCATGAGAAGGAGTGCCAGCGCCTGCTGGACGCCTACGCGGATTACCCTGACAAGAAGCGCTTTCCCGCGCTGCCGGCTTACGACCAGGTGCTGAAGTGCTCGCACCTGTTCAACCTGCTGGATTCGCGCGGGGCCATTAGTGTTACCGAGCGCGTGGCGGTGATCGGGCGGGTGCGGAAGCTGGCGCTGGGGGCGGCGCAATGCTGGATGGAGCAGTCTACGGCGGAGGTGGCGCAATGAGCCTGCCGCTGCTGGTTGAGATCGGTACAGAGGAAATCCCACATTGGATGATCAAGCCTGCGCTCAATCACTTGCAGTCGCTGTTTAAGGAATTGCTGGAGCAGCACCGGCTCTCGGCCAGCTCGGTCAGGACGGACGCCACGCCGCGCCGGCTGGTGCTGCGCGCCGAGGGGCTCCCAGAGCGGCAGGCGGACTCGGAGGAGCTGGTTTCCGGTCCCCCGAGAGCGGCGGCGTTCAAGGACGGTCAGCCTACGGGCGCGGCGCTGGGATTCGCGCGGAAGATGGGCGTCGAGGTATCGGCCTTGGAGGTCCAGACCACGGCGCGGGGCGAATACCTCTGCTACCGCAAGAAGTCCGCGGGGCGGGAAACCTCGCAGATCATGGCGGATGCGCTGCCGGATCTTATCCTTAAGATATACTTCCCGAAAACGATGTACTGGACGGGCAAGGGCGGGCCGCGCTTCATACGCCCGATCCGGTGGATCGTGGCGCTGGTGGGCGACCAGGTGGCCCCGTTCCAAGTGGCGGGCGTTCGTTCGGGCGACCGCACGTTCGGGCACCGGCGGCTGGGCGGCCGGGAACTGCAAGTGAATTGTGGCAATTACGAGCAGATCCTCAGGGACAACTTCGTGCTGGTTTCGGCGGCAGAGCGGCGCGCCAGGATCGAAACGGGGCTGGCCGGACTGGGGGTGAAAGTCAAGCCCGACCCGGCGCTGCTCGAGACGCTGGTCTACATCACGGAGTACCCGACGCCGATCCTGGGCGGCTTCGATCCGGATTTTCTGAAGCTGCCCGAAGAGGTGCTGGTCACGGTGATGCGGCACCACCAGAAGTACTTTTCCGTCGAGGATGGCGAGCGACGGCTGGCGCCGCATTTCGTGGCCGTGATGAACACGAGCGCCGACCCGGATGGACTCGTACGGCGGGGCAACGAGCGGGTGCTGCGGGCGCGGTTCAACGATGCGCGGTTCTTCTGGAACGTGGATCAGCACAAGCCGCTCGCCCGACGGGTGGCGGACTTGGCGCACGTCACCTTTCAGACGAAGTTAGGATCGTATCTCGATAAAACTAAAAGGGTTGTTAAGCTCTCGAAGCAGCTTTCCAAGCTGGCCAAGATGGATGGCTCCCCTGCGGAGCGGGCCGCTCTGCTGGCCAAGTGCGACCTGACCACCGACATGGTGAAAGAGCTCACCGAGCTGCAAGGCGTGGTGGGTGGGCTGTACGCGCGGGCGCAGGGCGAACCCGAAGAGGTCTGGCGGGCCATCTACGAGCAGTACAAACCGGAGTCGATGGAGGATTCGATTCCGGCGACCCCGGCGGGCCGCGTGCTGGCGCTCTCCGACAAGCTGGACACGCTGCAGGGCTGCTTCCGGGTCGGGCTGGTCCCCACCGGGTCGCGCGACCCGTTCGCGCTGCGGCGCGCCGCGCAGGGCGTAGTCAAGATTCTGGTGGAAGGGAAGCTGGGGCTGCCGCTGGGCAAGCTGCTGGGCAAAGACCCGGCGCTCGCGGAGTTCTTCTTGGACCGCGTGAAGCACTATTTCAGAGAAGTGCGCGGGTTCGCCTACGACGAGGTCAACGCGGTTCTGGCCGCCGGATGGGACGACCTCACCGACGTGGAGAGCCGGCTGGCGGCGATTCAGGCGGTGCGCCCCACCGAGAACTTCGAACCGCTGGCGGCCAGCTTCAAGCGCATCAAGAACATCCTGAGGCAGGCGCAAATCGAGGTGGAAACCGCCCCGGGGACGGTGGACGCGGCGCTGGTGGAGGCCGGCCCTGAAGCCGATTTGTTCGGCGCCTTCGAGCGCTTGCGCCGCCGGGTAAAGCGCTTCCGGAAGAAGAGGGAATACCGCACGGCGCTGGAGGCGATCGCCAGCCTGCGTCCGCGGGTGGATCTGTTTTTCGACAAAGTCCTGGTGAACGCGCCGGAAGAGCAGATTCGGCGGAACCGGCTGACTTTGCTGCACAATTTGTTGAACGAGTCGTCGGCGATCGCCGATTTCTCGGAAATCGTTACTAGCACCGAGCCGCGCCCCACAGGGAGCGGCCCACAAGAGGAGAAATCACAGAATCATGAATAAACACGTGTATGCCTTTGGCGCCGGTACGGCCGACGGCAACGGAAGCATGAAGGACATCCTGGGCGGGAAGGGCGCGGGACTGGCGGAGATGTCGCGCGCCGGCGTGCCCGTGCCCCCCGGGTTCACTATTTCGACGGGAGTCTGCAACATCTACTTCCAGAACAACAACCAGATCCCGGCCACGATCGAGAAGCAGATCGACGCGGCGCTCGAGGTGCTCGAGGGCCGCATGGGCCAGAAACTCGGCGACACGGCGAACCCGCTGTTGGTCAGCGTGCGCTCGGGCGCCAAGTTCTCGATGCCCGGCATGATGGACACCATCTTGAACCTGGGCCTGAACGACGAGTCGGTGAAGGCGGTGGAGGCGCGCAGCAACAATCCGCGCTTCGCGGCCGATTGCTACCGGCGGTTCATACAGATGTTCGGCAACGTGGTGCTGGAGATTCCCAAAGCCGATTTCGACCACGTGCTGGACGGCCGCAAGAAGAAAGTCAAAGCCAAGGTCGATACGGACCTGACGGCGGCGGATTTGCAGGCGGTCATCGAAGGCTACAAAGAGGTGGTGCTGAAGCAGTCCGGCAAACCGTTCCCGCAGGCGGCGCGCGAACAGCTCAAGATGGCCGTGGAGGCGGTGTTCCGCTCCTGGTTCAACCCGCGGGCGGCGCACTACCGCAAGATGAACAAGATTCCCGACGATCTGGGCACCGCGGTCAACGTGCAGGCGATGGTGTTCGGGAACCTGGGCGAAACTTCGGCGACGGGCGTGGGCTTCACGCGCAACCCGGCCACCGGCGTCAAGGAATTCTACGGCGAGTTTCTGACCAACGCGCAGGGCGAGGACGTAGTGGCGGGCATCCGCACGCCGCTGCCGATCAGCGAGCTGCAGACGCTGATGCCCGCGGTCTACAACCAGCTTCGCGAGATCACCACCAGCCTTGAGAAGCACTACCGGGACGTCCAGGACTTCGAGTTCACGGTCCAGGACGGCAAGCTGTACATGCTGCAAACGCGCAACGGCAAGCGTACCGGGCCGGCCGCGGTGAGGATCGCGGTGGATATGGTCGGCGAGGGCCTGATCGACAAGAAGGAAGCGGTGCTGCGGGTGGATCCGCAGCAGTTGGATCAATTGCTGCACCCGGTGATCGTGCCGGAATCGCGCAAGTCGCTTCAGAAGCTGGCGATCGGTCTGCCGGCCTCGCCCGGCGCCGCGGTCGGCAAGGTGGTTTTCACGGCCGACGACGCGGTGATCGCGGCCACGAGCGGCCCGGTGATTCTGGTTCGGGCCGAGACGGTTCCGGACGACATACACGGCATGGAAGTGGCCAAGGGCATCGTCACCTCGCGGGGCGGCATGACCAGCCACGCGGCGGTAGTGGCCCGCGGCATGGGAATCCCCTGCGTGGCGGGCGCGGGCGCGATCGTGGTCGAGGAGCACAAGAAGCAGATCACGGTCACGCTGGCTGGCGGGAAGACCGTGTCGCTGAAGGAAGGCGATTGGGTGTCGCTGGACGGCTCGACCGGCGAGGTGTTCGCCGGCCAGGCGCTAACCGCCGATCCCGATCCGCGCTCCGGCGTGCTGGCCTCTTTCATGGGCTGGGCGGACGAGTTCCGCGGCGCCTTCGGAGTGCGCGCCAATGCGGACATTCCGCGCGACGCCAAGGCGGCTCGCAATTTCGGCGCCGAGGGCATCGGCCTGTGCCGCACCGAGCACATGTTTTTCGCCGAAGACCGCATCGCGCACATGCAGGCCATGATCATGGCCACCGACGAGAAGAGCCGCCGCAAGGCGCTCCTGAAACTGCTGCCCATGCAGCGCAAGGATTTCGCCGGGCTGTTCAAGGCCATGGACGGATTCCCGGTGGTGATCCGCACGCTGGACCCGCCGCTGCACGAGTTCCTGCCCAAGCGCGAGGAACTGATGGTCGACCTGGCCCGGCTGCCCTATATCGACGCCAAGGCCAAGAAGGAAATGGCGGGGCGGTACAACATCACGGTGGGCGAATTGAAGAAGCGGGTGCCCGAACTGCTGCACCGGGTCGAGGAGCTGCACGAGTTCAACCCCATGCTGGGGCTGCGCGGCTGCCGGCTGGGCATTCTGTATCCCGAGATCACCGAGATGCAGGCGCGGGCCATCTTCGAGGCCGTGGTGGTGGCGGCCAAGAAGGGCGTGAAGGTCATTCCCGAAGTTATGATCCCGCTGATTGGCAGCGTGAAGGAGCTGGAGAACCAGAAGGCCATCGTGGTGAAGGTGGCCGAAGAGGTGCTCGGGAACGCGGGCATGAAGGACCAGAAGTACATGGTCGGGACCATGATTGAGATCCCGCGGGCGGCGCTGACCGCCGACCAGGTGGCCACCGAGGCCGAGTTCTTCAGCTTCGGCACCAACGACCTCACACAGACCACGCTGGGCATTTCGCGCGACGATTACGTCAGGTTCTCGAAGGTCTACCAGGACCTGAAGCTGTTCCCGGCCGACCCGTTCGCGGTGCTGGACCAGGAAGGCGTGGGCAAGCTGATCAAGATGGCGGTGCAGTTGGGCCGCAAGACGCGGCCGGAACTGGAAGTGGGGATCTGCGGCGAGCACGGCGGGGAGCCGAGTTCGGTGGATTTCTGCTACCGGGTGGGCATGAACTACGTTTCGTGCTCTCCGTACCGTGTGCCGATCGCGCGGCTGGCGGCGGCGCAGGCGGCCATCACGACCGACAAATCCGAAGCGATGCGCACGGCGTAGACGGCGCTGCAAGCTGGTGTTTTGCCACCGTCCGGTCCCGCGAGGGGGCCGGGCGGCGGTGTTTTGGGGGGCCTCGGCGCCGCTGGAACCCGTTTTGGGATTAACCGACAATCGGTTCTATGCTTGTTCCCTGCGGGCCATATAACGTGGGAAACGAAGCGTCAAAGAGGTTCCAGGGACTCCTGATCGAGGCCAGGAAGCGTGCTGGCCTCACGCAGTACGAGTTGGCTGCCCGGTTGAAGCGACCGCAGTCTTTCGTCTCGAAATTCGAGCGTGGCGAGCGGCGGCTGGACGTGCTGGAGTTTCGTGAAGTTGCCGAGGCGCTGGGAATAGACCCAATCCGTTTCCTGCGGAGGCTCTATCGAGAGGCGCCGTGAGAATCGTACGGGTTGAGACTCTTCTGAGTTGCGGTCAGTACCCGAAATCCCGCCACTGGAAGCAGACTCGGAAAACCATCCATGAGGCGGTCTCGCGGTGCTGCTGGCCGCCTGGGAGCGGATCCTTTACGATCTACCCGGAAAGCGGGAAGAAACGGGGAGAAGGCAACGGCGTCCTGCCCATCAAGCGGGAGTTCGTCCAGCATCTCAGGGAGAAGGGCTGGGCAATAGAGGGCAAGGCTAAGAATGCTCTGGGCCAGCACGTTGGCGATTTCGACGCCGTGATCGCCGGACCAAGCGGCCCGATTGTGGTGGAGTGGGAGACGGGCAACATCTCATCCAGCCACCGCTCCATGAACAAGATGTTGATGCTCCTGAGTTCCGGGCTGATTGCCGCTGGAACCCTTGTGGTCCCGTCGCGGGAACTCTACAAGTACCTGACGGACCGCGTGGGAAATGTCCAGGAACTCGAGCCCTATTTCCAGCTTTGGAAATCCATCCCATGTGAGAACGGCCTGCTCGAAATCGTGGTTATCGAGCACGACGGCACAAGTTACGACGTTCCGAAGATACCAAAGCAGACATCCGGGAGGGCCAGGGGCTAACCCTCCACATAGTCGTCGTTCTTGTGGTTGTGAATACCGCCGCCCTCAAGGCGCTCGACGATCTCCTGGGCGAAGTCGATTTCCATTCCGAGCCAACGCCGGTTCTTGTTTTCGCAGACGGCGTAGGTGGTGCCGCTTCCGCCGAATGGATCCAGGACCAAGTCGCCAGGGCGCGTGCTCATTTCGACGACCCGGTCCAGGATCTTCGTGGAGAGTGCGTTCGCCCGCCGCTCTCTCGACTTGAATTTCCAGTGGCGGACTGGCGGTATGTCTGTCCACACGTCCTTGAGGTTGACACCTTTCGGGTTCATGGCGTCGCGGTGCCCGCCATAGTCCTTGACTTCTCCTCCGCAATGGCGGCAGGTTTGGATGGGCGTCCTAATCCGCCTGAACGTCTTGGCCTTCCCTTTCGTGTAGTAAAGGAGGCTGTAATGGCTAGGGTGGAGCCGTCCCGGAATCGGAAGGCAGGCTGAGATCTCCACAGCAATCCAGTGGCGAAACTCCATGCCAAGGGAGGTCAGATAGGCCCCCAGTAGAATGTTCCATTTCGGGAGGTTGTAGAGAAAGAGCGCGCCACCCGGTTTCAGGGTTCGCACGCACTCCCGTATCCATCGATGGCACCAATCCAGGTACTCGCTGTCCGGGAGTTCATCTGTGCAGTTGTGCCCATACTCCTTGCCCAGATTGAACGGGGGATCTGCGAAGACGGTGTCCACCACTTCGTCTCCGATGACGGGCAAGATCTCCATGCAATCGCAATCGAAGAGGGCTCCACGGGCGGTGATATGGTACGGATGGACCGACTCGTCCTTCAGGAGTGCGGCAACCTCGAAATCGCGGTCCTCCCACTGGAGCCGTGGCTTTCGAACAAGCTGCATGGCAGAGACCATCATTGTACCTCACCTGGCTCGAAATGACGAGCGAGGAAAACCCAAAACAGGTTCCTAGCCCAGGAATCGGCCGGAGCCGGAAGAGACTTTAGGGCCCTCGGTGCGAACACCGGCGCCAAAGGCTCGTCCTGGACCAGGAAGATGTGGGCAATCCGCGCGCTCCCCGCCGCTTCCCTGCCCCGGCGCATGGGGCTCGGACCCCGGTTCGCCATCCCACCCAGCGCAGCGCCGAGGGGTGTAATATCGTGGTGGGTTAAGGAAGACGAACATGCCTTTTGACCACCTGCCTTCGCGAGGGGCGCGCATGGGAGTCGCGCCTTGGTTGGGGCTACTGCTGCTCGCTGCGCCCGCCGTGGCGCAAGCGGCCGGCGCGCCCTCCATCAATCCGGGCGGCATCGTGAGCGCTGCCAACTATGGGACGGCGGTGGCGCCGGGAACCATCGCCGCGGTCTTCGGAACGTTCGGGCTGCCGTCGGCGGCGCAGGCTTCGGCCGTACCGCTCCCAACCCAGCTCAACAACCTGTCGATGCTGTTCGACGGACTGATCCCGGCCCCGCTCTTCTACGCCAGCAGCGGCCAGGTCAACGTTCAGATTCCTTGGGAACTCTCCGGCCGCTCGCAAGTCACTCTGACGGTCACAGTGAACGACCAGACCAGCGCGCCGCAAACAGTGGATCTGGTGGCCTACGCGCCGACCATCTTCACGACCAACGCGCAGGGCGCCGGACAGGGCGCCATTCTCGACGTGTCGGGCCGCTTGGTGGATTCCTTCAATCCGGCTACGGCCGGCAGCACGGTCGTTGTGATCTACTGCACCGGTCTGGGGGCCGTGTCCAATCCGCCGCCCAGCGGGTCGGCAGCCACGAGCATGCCACTGTCGGCGACCGTCATCACGCCCACCGTCTCCATCGGCGGGAAGCCAGCCCGGGTGCTCTTCGCCGGCGCGGTTCCGGGATTGGTGGGTGAATACCAGGTGAATGCGCTCACGCCGGCCGGCTCGGCGACGGGAAATGCCGTGCCAGTAACCATTTCCGTGGGCGGGTTCACCTCGAACGCCGCGACCGTCACGGTGCAGTCTCCGCCGGCCACGATGGACCCGGACTATCGCGCCAGCCAGATGCTCCAGCAGATGACGCAAGCCGAGAAACTCCAGATGGTGCATGGGGCGGGAGGCCCGGTCACTGATAATCCCCCACTGCCGCTGGGAGCCGGGGGCTATGTCCCAGCCAATTCGCGGCTGGGAATTCCGGCGCTGTATTTCGTGGATGGCAGCTTGGGACTCTGCGACGGGAGCGCGCCGGCGACGGCGCTTCCCTCCTCCATCGCCAGCGCCGCGAGTTGGGACCCGGCTCTGGCCTATCAGTTCGGATCGGTCATCGGCGCCGAGATACGGGACTACGGCCTCAACGTCAATCTGGGAGGGAACATCAACCTCACCGGCCGAGAGCCGCGCGACGGACGCACGTTCGAGACCAAGGGCGAGGACCCCATTCTGGCGGGCAAGATCGCCGCCGCGCATATTCGCGCCGTGCAGGACCAGCACGTTATCGGGGGCATCAAGCATTACGCGCTGAACGATCAAGAGACCGGCCGGACCCTGGCCAACGTCCAGATCAACGAGCGCGGCATGCGGGAGAGCGACCTGCTGGCCTTCGAGATCGGAATCAAGGATTCGAACGTGCAGTCGGTGATGTGCTCGTACAACTTGGTGAACGGCACATGGTCCTGCGAGAACCAGCATCTACTGAGCGACATTCTCAAGGGCGATTGGGGATTCCCGGGCTTCGTGATGTCCGACTGGTGGGCCATGCACAGCACGGTGGCCTCGGCGCTGGCGGGCATCGACCAGGAGCAGCCGGACAACGCCTATTTCTTGGATCTTGAGGTGGCCATACAGACCGGAGAAGTGCCGCAGTCCCGCCTGGACGACATGGTGCACCGCATTCTGCGCGCCATGTACGCGGCCGGGCTGTTCGATTATCCCCAGGCGCTGGCGCCCATCGACACGGCCACCGACCAGGCCATTGCTCAGGCAGCCGAGGAGCAGGGTGCCGTTTTGCTGAAGAACGCGGGCGGGCAACTTCCCCTCAACCCGCTCAACCTCCGCACGATCGCGGTGATCGGATCGCACGCCGACGTCGGGGTTCTCTCCGGAGGCGGTTCGGCGCAGGTGTGGCCCACCGGCGGACCGGCGCTCACCGAAGGCAATCCGACCGTGCCGGGCTGGTCGGAGGTGGTCTGGGACCCGTCTTCTCCGTTCACCGCCATTAAGGTCCTGGCGCCCCAGGCCAATGTGCGATTCGATCCCGGAACGGACCCGACCTCGGCGGCTTTCCAGGCGGCCGGCGCCGATGTGGCGATTGTGTTCGTCAGCCAGTGGACCAGCGAGGGCATGGACATGCCCAACCTGAATTTCACGGACGTCATCCATGCGACTCCCGTCGATCAGGATGCGGTGGTGGCCGCCGTGGCCGCGGCAAACCCGCACACCGTCGTGGTGATGGAGAACGGCGGCGCGCAGGTGATGCCGTGGCTGGGCAGTGTCACCGCGGTGCTGGAGGCCTGGTTCCCGGGCCTGCGCGGCGGGCAGGCGATCGCCAACCTGCTGTTTGGGGTGGTCAACCCTTCGGGCAAGCTGCCCATGACTTTTCCGGCGAGCGTCGCCCAACTGCCGAACCCAGTCATCGCGGGGTCGAATGACGCGACGACGCCGTTCCTAGTGGATTACTCCGCGGGATTTAACGTCGGCTACAAATGGTACGACTCACAGAACCTTGCGCCGCTGTTTTCGTTCGGTTACGGGCTTTCTTACACCACCTTCTCGTTCACGAACAAGAAACTGGTCGACAACCTGACCGCGAGCAATCCGAATTTCCAGGTGACTTTCGACTTGAGTAACACCGGGCCTGTCTCCGGCGCGGAAGTCGGCCAGGTATACCTGGGGCTGCCGGCCTCGACGGGCGAGCCGCCCAAGCGCCTGGTGGGATGGCAGAAAGTGTATCTGCCGGCCGGCGCGCTCCAGCATGTCGCGGTGGAAGTCGACCAGAACGACTCCTCCCATCCCATGAGTTACTGGGATGTTAGTTCCAACGGTTGGCTGGTCGCAAACGGCGATTACACGGTGTATCTCGGCAACTCGCACGACAACGCGACGCAGTTGGGAACGATTCACGTTGGGCCGTAGCGGGCCGCTGAAAAAGTCGTTTCGGTGGCCCGAGGTGGACAAGCTAAAGCGTGTCCTACAGCCCCACGTGGGGTAAGCTTCAGCTTGCCCAGGGGCGTTTTCAGCAGCCTGTTAGCGGGCCGCGTCACATCCGCGCGGGCAGTTCTTCCACCCCCTGCGAGGCCAGGCGAGCGAACCATCCGCCCGCGGCGATTAATTCGGCCGGCGTGCCCCGCTCCCGGACCCGGCCCTGGTCCAGCACAATCACTTCGCTCGCGTCTTTGATCATCGAGTAGCGGTGGGCGACGATCAGCGTGCTGGGGCGATTCTCCACTTCGGCAAGCGCCCGCCGCACCTCGGCTTCGGTGGAGTAATCGAGGTTGGCGGTGGCCTCGTCGAGAACCAGGATGCGCGGCGAATCCACGAGAATGCGCGCCAGTTGCAGCCGTTGCCGCTCGCCCACCGAGAGCCCCATCCCGCGTTCTCCCACCTGGGTGTCCAAACCGGCCGGCAGCCGCTCGATGGTGCTGCCGAGTCCCGCCGCCAGCGCCGCCTGCTTCACCTCTGCATCGGTCGCCTCCGGCCGCTTGTAGCGGATATTCTCGGCCAGCGAGCCCAGGAACACGGCGGCATCCGTAGCCACCATGCCGACCGCGCGGCGCACGCTAGCCGGATCGAGATCCGCGAGATTCTGGCCGTCGATGCGAATCTCGCCGGAGGCCGGCTCCCAGAGTTTCAGCAGCAAATCCGCGGTTGTGGTCTTGCCGCCGCCGGACGGCCCGGTGAGCGCGACGGTTGCGCCGGCCTCGATCGAGAAGCTGAGTCCGCACAGAATCTCGCGCTCGGGAACGTAGCGGAAATGCACGTCGCGGAACTCCACCTTGCCGGGACCGGAACCCAGATCGACTCCGCGCTTTTCCTCCGGTCCGGTTTCGAGCAGCCGCACGGCGCGGCCCAGCGACGCCAGGTTCTGTTGCAGCGTCACGGCCATACTGCTCAGCGATTCGATGGGATCGAAAAGCCGGTCCAGGTAGGCCACGAACATGACCACGTCTCCGGGGGTGAGGCGGCGCTCCAGCACCATCCAGCCGCCATAGCCGAGCACCATCGCCTTGCTGAGCTGATTCAGCGCGTTTTGGAGAAACAGGTAGCGGTTGGCCAGGCGCGTGCGGCCCAGATAATCGTCGTAGGCCGCGCCCGCCGCCGTCTCCAGCCGCTTGGTTTCCCGCCCCTCCGCCCCCGCCAGCTTCACGGTCTTGATGGCGGCCAGCGCGCCCTGAATGCGCGCCGAGACGTTCTCCCACATCTCGTAGTACTCGGTCATTCCGCTTTCCAGCCGTCGCGCGGCGCGCAAGGTCAGGAAGAAGTACAGCGGGAGAACCACCAGGGCGGCCAGCGCCAGCCGCCAGCTTTGGGTCAGCATGATGGCGCAGATGCCGACGACGCGAATAGCCTCCGGTGCGATCTGCTGCGAAAACGCGGTGACGATGGGGGCCACCTGGTCGCACTGGTCGATGCGCTTGGCCAGCGCGCCGCTGGGCCGTCTGGCGAAGAAAGACAAAGGCAGCCGCAGCACATGGCCGAAGGTGGATTGAATCAGGCCCGCTTCGATCCGGCTGCCCACCACCGTGCTCTGAAAATCCGCCGCCAGCGAGCACAGGTAGCCCGCCAATCCGATGGCCAGCAGCAGCGCCACCGCATGGAGCAAAGTGGAGAACGCCTGTCGGCGCGTGCGAGGCGCCACGTAACCTGGACGGTGCGCCTCGCTGGTCTTCCCTGTGCGCTCCAGTTCCGCCTCATGACGCTCGATGCTGGTGGCATGCGCACTGGGCCGCGCCACAAACAGCCCCGCCACATCGTTGATGACCGTGCGGTAGATCAGCGGCTGTACCAGATCGGCGCCCGCGCCCACCAGCGCCAGCGCCAGGATCAGCACAAACCGGTTCTTGAAAGGCCGGGCCAGCCGGAACAGCGCGCTCAGAACCGAGCCGTAGGTCGTAACCTTCGAGAAGCGCATCCGAATCTGGTTCATGATACCAAAGGCCGCCACGGCGCCTGCGAGGTTAAGCTAGAAAGTACAGGCGGACGACAACGATGACTTCACCTTTCGTTCTCAGACTGGACAGCCCCGAGGCGACCCTCGAACGGGTGGGCGGCAAGGGCGCATCGCTGGCGCGCATGGTGGCGGCCGGCCTGCCCGTGCCGCCCGGTTTCCACATCGCGACCGGCGCCTATCGCCGCTTTGTGGACGAGAACCATCTCGGCGACGCGATTCTTTCCGCCGCGGCGCAGGCGCAATCCGACGACCCCGCTTCGCTTGAGCGGGCGTCGGAGCAAATCCAGTCGCTCATCGTGCACGCCACGCTGCCCGGCGACATCGCCGAGTTGATACGGCAGTGGTATGGCGAGCTGGGCGCGGACGTTTCCGTGGCCGTGCGCTCGTCGGCGACGGCGGAGGATTTGCCGGGTCTATCTTTCGCGGGCCAACTCGAGAGCTACCTCAACGTGCGCGGCGGCGATAACGTCATCGATGCGGTGAGACGCTGTTGGGCGTCGCTGTGGACGGGGCGCGCCATCGGCTACCGCCAGCGGCAGGGAATCCGGCCGGAAGACGTCGGCATGGCCGTGGTGGTGCAGCGGCTGGTTCCAGCCGAAGCCGCCGGCGTGCTCTTCACCGCGAATCCGGTGACGGGCGCGCGCGACGAAGTGATGATCAACGCGGCCTGGGGCTTGGGCGAGGCGATCGTGAGTGGCCGCGTTACGCCGGACACCATCGTCATCGACAAGCGGACGGGGGCGATCAAAGCGCAGGAAATCGCCGGCAAAGACGCGATGACGGTGCGCTGCGACGAAGGCACGCGCGAAGAGCCTGTCCCGGCCGGCCAGCGCCATCGGGCGGCGCTCGAGCCGGCGCAAGCGGCGGAACTGGCGAAGATCGGCATGGCGATCGAGAAGCTCTACGGCCAGCCGATGGATATCGAATGGGCCATCGCCGAGGGGCGGATCTTCATTGTGCAGGCGCGGCCGGTGACCGCGCTCGCCCCACCGCGCGCGACGCTCGATTGGAAGACGCCGCACCAGGGGGCGCGCTACATGCGCGCCAGCGTGGCCGAGTTGCTGCCCGATCCGCTGTCGCCGTTGTTCGCGACGCTGGCCGTGCCGCTGTGGAGCGCGGCGACCGAGGTTCTGATGACGCAAGCGATGGGGATGCAGCGCGGCTGGTCCACGCTCGTGACCATCCACGACTACGCCTATTACGAAATGAGGTTGACCGGCTGGCAATGGGCGCGGCTGCTAGGCGGCATGCTCGCGCGGGCTCGGCGGATGGTCCGGATGGTGCGCTCGGCGGGGGCGCATTGGGCCGGGGAGACGCGCCCGCGCTACGCCGCCGTGGCCGCCGCCTGGGCCGTGCGCGACCTGGCTGCCACGCCCGCGCTCGAATTGCTCGCCGGCGCGCGCGAGATCGCCGGAGCGGCGGCCAGCAACTATGTGAGCGTCCAGATGGTACTGGCGGCCGTGAACGTGAGCGAATCCCTGTTTACGGCCTTCTACGGAAAACTCATCAAGCGTCCCGGCGACCCGTCCGCGACCGCGTTTCTACTGGGTTTCGATAGCCTGCCGATCCAAGCCGAGAAGTCGCTCTACGATCTGGCGGCCTGGGCGCGCGCGCAAGGCGAGCTGGCCGGATACCTTACGCAGGCCAGCGCCAAGGACGTTGCGGCGGCCTACGGATCGCCCTCGGCGCCCATCGCCGATGTGGGAAGCTGGCGTGAATTCACCAGCCGCCTGGCGGATCATCTGAATCGTTTTGGCCACGCCGTTTACGACCTGGATTTCGCCAAGAGCATTCCGGCGGAAGACCCCGCCTCGCTGCTCGAGACACTGAAATACTTCATCGCGGGACAAGGCCGCGATCCGCACGAGAGGCAGGCTTCGGCCACGGCGGCGCGGGAGCAGGCGGCGGCATCGTTGCTCGCGCGCCTGCGCGGGTTGCGCCTTCGATTGTTCCGGAGCCTGCTGGGCTGGGCGCAGCGTTGCGCGCCGCTACGCGAAGACACGCTCGCCGACGTCGGTCTGGGCTGGCCCGTGCTGCGCCGCATGTTGCGCGAAGCGGGACGCCGGCTGGCCGCGGCGGGCGCACTCGCGGAACGCGGCGACGTGTATTGGTTGAAGGCGGAAGAGCTCGAGGCAGCGGCGCGCGCCCTGGATGCCGGCCAGCCCGTCCAGGATTATCGCAGCGCGATTGAGGAACGGCACGCGACCTGGAAGCGGGAGCAGGCCGTCACGCCGCCGGTTGCGCTGCCTGTCAAGGGAGGCGCCCGCTTGTTCGGCTTCGATCTCAGCCGCTTTGGGCCCGCGCGCAGCAGCCAGACGGAAAGCGGCGTCATCCGCGGATTTGGCGCCAGCCCAGGCCGGGTGAGCGGCGCGGCCTGCGTGATCCACGGTCCCGAAGAGTTCGGCCAGATGAAACCGGGCGGGATTCTGGTCGCCAAAATCACCACGCCGGCCTGGACGCCGCTTTTCGCGCTGGCCTCCGGCATCGTCACGGACGTGGGCGGCCCGCTGAGCCACAGTTCCATCGTGGCGCGCGAATACGGAATCCCCGCGGTCCTGGGAACCGGCGTGGCGACGGAGCGCATCCGCGCGGGTCAGTCCATCACGGTGGATGGCGACGGCGGGGTGGTGACGCTGTAGCCAGGACGCCAGGGCCGCGGGCGCTAGCCCGGCTCCCGTGGTCCCCTTGACAGAGGTACTGGTTTCCCGTAGTATGATGGAGTTGGAATTCGAATGGCACGACGCCAAGGCCGAGGCCAACTTGCAAGCGCACGGTGTGAGCTTCGATTTGGCGAAGACGGTATTCAAGGACCCTCTTGCCGTTGAGCTCGTGGATGATCGCGAGAATTATGGCGAAGAGCGTCTTATCGTCATCGGCATGGCTGCGGGTGGCGTGGTCCTGTTTGTAGCCTTCACCGAGCGCGAGGGCCGTGTGCGCATTGTTTCAGCGCGGAGAGCAACGCAGAATGAGCAAGACGACTATTTCCGGCAGGGCAGCTAGTCCGCCCCGGCCGATGACCCCGGAGGCCGCCGAGCGGGCTGCGCGTGCGGATCGCGACGCACAGCCGCTTACCGAAACCGACCTCAGGCGCATGCGGCGAACCCCTCGGTCCAGGGTCATCCGGCGGGCCTTGGATCTGACGCAAGAGGAATTCGCCGCCCGCTATCACATCCCCCTGGGGACGCTTCGAGATTGGGAGCAGGGCCGCGCGGAGCCGGATCAGCCCACGCGCGCCTATCTGGCGCTCATCGCCCACGATCCCGAGTACGTGAACCGGGCATTGAATCCCAAGGCCAGTTGAACCAGACTCGGGTTTCTCGCCGCCGATGGCGAGTCAGGATTGGTCGCAATGCCCCGCCGTGGAGAGCATTCCCGGCAAGGTGAGCGGCGCGTGGGTGCTGCGCGGAACCCGCATGCCCGTGGCTGCCATCTTCGAAAACATCGAAGCCGGCGCCAACATCGACGACATCATGGAGTTGTTCGAGGGCCTGGACCGCGAACAAGTCAAGGCAGTTATCGAGTTCGCTGCCCGCAGTCTCGACAAAGCGCCCGCTTAGTGAAGTGCGTCTTGCGGAATGATGGTTCACGCGCTTTCCAGCCTGCATTTCCATTTTGAGGACCTACTGGGTAACCTCCTGGGAACGTCGCAAGACTTTGTTCATGCGGGTTCCAACGTGATGAAGACGCTCCGGAGGTCAACACCCAACGGGTGAGGAACAAAACGGGCCGTTTCAGCTGTCTTTCAACGCTTTCCTGAAGATCGATTTCCAGGGATCGCGAATCGCCTCCGACGCCGGTCTGATTGTGGTGCGCGAGTTGGATGAGCGCCTGGGCTCAGGCGATCCCATCGTCCAGCACCTGACCGACTCACGCCGCGGCAAGAATACACAGCTTCCACTGGCCGACCTGTTGCGCCAGTCCGTCTACAGCCGCGTGGCGGGCTATGAGGATGGGAACGACGCCGAGCGGCTCTTCCAAGACCCGACTTTCCGCCTAATCGGTCCGGAGAAGATCTGGGACCGCGGCCCGGCCTTGACCTCCCGCTTGCAGACGGTCGAGACCGAAATGCTGGCTGAGGATCAGAACTTCGTCGGGCTGGCCCGCATTAGCAGGGAACTCATCGGCAAGGCGGAGGCCGTCGATTCTCCGCAGCGGGTCGTACTGGACATGGACAGCACCGAGATCCCGGTGTACGGCGAGCAAGAGCAGAGCGCCTACAACGGCCACTTCGAATCCACCTGCTATCACCCGTTGCTGCTGTTCAATCGCGAGCGTGACTGCCTGGCTGGGAAGTTCCGCGCCGGCAACGTTCACAGTGCCGACGACCGGCAGGAACTGCTGCTGCCGGAGCCTTTGTGGACCTGAAGCAGTCAGAAGCGGTCCCATCCTGAGTTGTCAGAGCCGCTCGGGAAAAGAAATGAGACAAACGGCTCCAATGGAAGCGGTTGGGTGTACAATGGCTGGTGGCCAGGAAGCCAAAAAGGAAACTCTGGCCCAAATGTATGTCAAGAGCGGCGGCACCCGCGATGGCGTCCTGCTATGGCAGGGTGCGTTTGAGGAAGGGGACGTCCCCCTTAAGCGAGGCAGAATGGGAACCGCAAGGAGCGGAATACGCATGTTAGTGAAACGGCTTGTAGTTTTAGCAGCAGTGATCATCATCCTGCCTGCATTCGTGCAGTCGGCCCGAAAATTCATTAATTGCCACTTCGACCATTCCAAGCTTATTGGCCCATTTGGCCATGTCGACTTTAGCGGCTCCGACTTTAAGTATTGCAACCTTAGGGGTGCCGACCTGAATCACGCAAACTTCAGCCGCGTCGTCGTGAGCCATTCAGACCTGACGCATACCGACCTGAGCGGCGCCGACCTGAGCGGCGCCGAGATGAGCCATTCCAACCTGAAGGATGCCAACCTGAGCGATGCCGACCTGAGCGGTGCCGACTTCAGAACGGTCGAGAATCTAGCTGCCAAGGCGGTGAAAGCCGCCAAACATTGGGACCTGGCTTTTTATGATGACAAGATGCTAAAGGCGCTCGGGTTGCCCCCCGACAACAACGCAAAACTGCAGCTCCTCAAGAGCGCCGGTGCTCTGGGCGCTGTACCCGATGCGGCTGGTGCGGCAAGAAAAGATTTTGCCGAGAACAGTCGAAAATCAGCCACTGTCAGAATTGGCGGAAATGCCGCCGCCAAGTTTGACATCACGACTGAAGGGCCGGACGCGACTTTTTATGTGGTCCACATAGTCGGCGTAACTTCGTCCATTTGTAGCGATATGCTCACCCATCCGGAATTCGTCTCGAAATTGCGGGGCCTTGGTTTCACCAAGCTAGTCTGCACGGATGATGGGAAGGCGACATTCACTTTTGATCTTCCAAAATGACCTGAGGAGGCTGACCGTCTTCCACCTCAAGCCTGAGAAAGAGATAACAAACCGAGGTAGGAGTCATTCCTGCTATCAAGGGCGGAGTAAATGGTAACCACAAGGGCGGAGCAAAAGGGGACCACTTCCCGCGTTCGGGAACTCGATGATTTGCGTTTACTACCCCCTGCAACTGTTCGCCATCCAGAGGATCCGGCCGGCCGGAAGGCCGGCTGCAGGGTGTGCCCAGCATGGGCGGAATCTTGTTGGATGAAAGGAGCCAATCGGAGCCGACGACGGCAACCGTAGCCGAAGCGCAAGGCGTAGTCGCGAGACGAAGCCGAAAGA
>JBKQQG010000081.1:0-31174 GCA_052144455.1 Bryobacteraceae bacterium | reverse complement strand
TTCGCGGGGCGGGACCTGGGGCGCGTTGATGGAAGCCACCAGATCGGACATCTGGGCGCCCACGGCGCCGGCCACGGAGCGATCGGTGTTATCGGTAATCAGCGCCAGGTGCGGCTGGTGCTGTTCCAGCAGGTCGCGGGAAAAATGCTGTGTGATGATCAAAACCCCGCCCAGTACACCCTTGCGCAGGTCGTTGACGGCGGCGCCTTCGTCGTCGTAATCGGTGGGCAGGAAGGTGCGCGCATTTGCGCCCACCGCGCGGACGCGCTCCAGCACATCCACCGATTCCGGTCCCCGATCCAGGTTGACCACGCCCAGAATGACGTTCTTGATATTGCCGCCGAAGGCGTTGCCCAGGATGATCAACTGCAGCAGCGGCATCACCAGCGAGGCGAAGAGCAACGCCGGGCTGCGGCGGAACTTGCGCATATCGCGCTCGACCAGGGCCAACGCTCGCTTCATCGGGGACCGCCTTTCTTCCCTCCGCCGGCGGGAACGGCGGCTTCGGCCATCTCCGCCAGCCCGTGGCCGGTGTAATGCATGAATACGTCGTCCAGACTGGTGGATTCCACCGACAGGCTTTTCAGTTCCAGCTTCAGTTCGCGCGCCAGTTCGATCAGTTCCTGCGCGGAAGCCGGACCGCGGTCGCTTGAAATGCGATAGGAGGCCGAGCCCAGCGCGTGAACGCTCTTGACCGCCGGCAGCGCCTCCAGGTCGGCGGCGCCGTGGGGCAGATCGGGATCGAACTGCAACTCGATGCGGCTGGCGCCCGGTACCGAGGCTTTCAGCGCCACCGGCGTGTCCAGCGCTACCATGCGGCCGCTATCGACGATCGCCACCCGGTCGCAGAGGCGGTCCGCCTCGTCCATGTAATGCGTGGTGAGAAAGAGCGTGCGTCCCTGCTGGGCGCGCAGATGCGTGATCATCTCCCACACCGAGATGCGCGAGGCCGGGTCCAGGCCGGTGGTCGGTTCGTCCAGGAACAGGATCTGCGGATCGTGCACCAAGCCGCGCGCGATCTCCAGCCGCCGCCGCATGCCTCCCGACAACGTGGCCGCCAAAGCGCTGGCGCGATCGGCCAGGCCAACGGCTTCCAGCAACTCCGCCGTGCGTTTGCGGCGCCGCGCCCCGGTGATGCCGTACAGCCGGGCGTGTATGCCCAGATTCTCCGCGCAGGTGAGTTCCGGGTCGCTGGTCATGTTCTGCGGAATCACCCCGATGCTCTGGCGCACCGCGTTGGGGTCGCGAATGATGTCGTGCCCGGCCACGATCGCCGTCCCGCTCGTCGGCGGCACCAGCGTCGTCAGCATGCGGATCAGCGTGCTCTTGCCCGCGCCGTTCGGCCCCAGCAGCCCGAAGATCTCGCCGCCCTTGACCCCGAAGCTGACGTTATCCACCGCCAGCAGCGTGCCAAAGCGCTTGCTGATGCCTTCGACTTCGATCGCCACGCCGTTCGGCGGTTGGCTTTGCGCTTCCATCGCGCCTAGTCCTTCGCCCCGGCAACCCGGGGAGGCGGCAGCGCCGGCGCCGGCAGCATCACCCAGGCCGTCATGCCCAGCGCGAGCTTGCCCTCCGGATTCGGGACGCGTATCCGTATGGCCACCGTCTTGATGTCGCGCTTGGTCCGGCTCACGTCCCGCTGCGTGGCAAAATCGGCTTCCACCGCTTTGTAAATCACCGGACCCGTCATCTCGGCGCCCGAGGGCAGGCGTACCCGCAGAGTCTGCCCCATGGCGATCAGATCGGCGTAGGTTTCCTCCACGTCGGCATCCACCCAGGTCGAGCTCAAGTCGAAGAGCGTGACGATCGGACTGCCGGGACTCACCACCTCGCCTTGCCGCGCCGCCCGCAGCGTCACAATGCCGCTGGCCGGCGCGAAGATCCGGGTTTGGCCAAAGCGCGCCGAAGCGGCCGCGGCATTGGACCTGGCTTGCGCCTCGGCTGCGCGCAACGACTCGGTCTGGCGCCGCTGCACCCCCACCTGGCTTTCCTCCTGCTGTGCGTCCGCCAGCGCCGCCCGCGCCGCCGCCACGGCACGTTGCATCGCTTCCACGGCCGCTTGCGCCGCCCGCTCGTTGGCCTTGGCCGAATCGAGATCGGTTTGGGCCGTGACTAGGTCCTGCGGCGGATTGATGTCCCTTTCCACCAGCGGCCGTATGCGGTTCAAATTGTCCTGGGCCTTGGCCACCGCCGCCTGGGTTTGCGCCACTTGCGCCTGCGACTGCTGCAATTGGGCTTGGCTCTGCGCCAGTTGCGCCTCCGCCTGCCGGACTTTCGTGGGTAACGTGTTTTCCAGCAGCTCCGTCTGGGCCACCGATTGCTGCGCGCTGGCGCTGGCCTGTGCGATGGCGTCTCTGGCCGCGCCCTGGTCCGCGCGCAGTTCGTCCTGGTCGAGAACGGCGATCGGGTCGCCGGCCTTGACCCACTGCCCGTCCTCCACCGCCAGGCTTACGATACGGCCCGTGATCTTGCTGCTCACCACCACTTCGTTGCCGTCCACGGTGCCGGTCAGCACCAGCGTCTGCGGGCGCGGACGCTGATACCACCAGATCGCCGCGGCGATGGCCACGGCCAGCAACAGAAGGATCGCTCGTTTCATGCGCCAGACCTCGTTCGATCGGAACCTAAATTAATCGTAAACCAAATCATTGGGAATGTCCATTGTCTCCGGACCAGTCGGCAGGCGCCCAGCCTCCATCCGCCGATCCCGCCGACCGCATCTTTCCGCCGGAAGACGCCGTCGGCCGCGCCAGAGCGCAACCTTCGACCTGTCGCCGCGGGGCCTGGCCCCAATACTGTTCACTTAGCGAACCGTCCGCCTCTGGCACGGATCTGTAGGCCGGTCCTCCGGGACCGCTGCAGACCTCCAGGTCCGGCCTACGAAGGCGAAGCGAACAGCATTGGGGCTAGGCAAGGTGCGACAGCGGCGCTGGCAGGCCTGGCCTTCCCGGCAAGGAACAAGGGGAGCCCGAAGGAATCCCGTCGGACTTAGCGGATTCGTCCGTATCCGCTAGCCCGCCGCCCCCAGGCCCCTCAGCCCTGCGCGCCGAGCAGCTTCGCGATCACATCGGCGGCGCTATAGGAACCGTCCCCGTTGGTCATGTAACCGGCCACGTCGATCAGGCAGTCGCCGCAGGTGACCAGCCCTGTTTCGACATAGGCGCCGGCCTGAATTTGCGCCAGGCCGATGTTGGCCAGCAGCGCGTTGCACAGGCACTTGCGGCCGGCCGCTTTCCCGGCGCTCCCGCCCTTCGCGACATAGGCCGCCTCCGGCTCGGCGGCGCACCGGTAACCGATCCCGCCCCAGGGTAATCTGTAGGCTTCCCGCAGGTAGCCAAGATCGCAGTAGCGCGGCCGTCCCGCGTACACCCCCGCCTCCGCCACCGTGCCCTTCAGCGGCACGGTTTTGAACGGGAATCCGGTCGGCGAAGCCAGCGGATCGGTGAAGACCTTCATCTCTCCCGCCAACACGCTCGCCAGGATGGCGCGTTTGTAATCGTCCCGCAATGCGGACTCCTCGCACAGCGCGAATGGCGTACCCACCTGGACGCCCGCCGCGCCCGCCGCCAGGGCCTCTCTCAGCCGCTCCGGCGTCCCGTACCCCCCGGCCAGCCAGAACGGAAGGCCCAATTCCTTGAGCTTCCCCAAATCCACCACGTCCCGCTCGCCATACACCGGCTCGCCCGCTTCGTTCAGCGGAGCCTTCCCGCGCGGCGGCGCGTTGTGGCCGCCGGCGGTGGGACCCTCCACCACGAATCCATCCACCCGCCCGTTGGCCTTCTTCACCATGGTCGTGGCCAGGACGTTGGACGCGATGATGGCCAGAAAGTACGGCCGTCTCAGTGCCGGCAGGCCGCCTTCCATGAACTCCCGCGGCGTGAAAGTGACGGCGGCGTTCTCGGCCTTTTCGCCTCCCGCCACGTGCATGGCGTAGGCCGCCGGCTGGTGCTGCGCCAGCGCGTCCAGCGCGCCGGGAATCCGCAAAGGAATCCCCGCTCCCATCAGGACGTACCCCGCGCCGGCCAGCATGGCGCCGTACAGCGACGGCAGGTGCGGAATCTGGACCTTCTCCAGATAATTCACGCCCACCGGGTTCTCATGGCCCTCCCGCGCCAGCGCCACCTCGACGAAGTTGGCCACAATGCACAGCTCGCGCCGCTCTACTGGGCCGTCCCAGTTGTGCATGGGAAGTTGCTGGTAGGGCTGGTCGGGAGCCTTGCCGCCCGGGATGAAGTACTTGTTCCAGATCCGTTCGGCCATCTTCCGGAACGGGAAGCCCTCCAGTCCGCGGCGCATGTCCCCGCCCTCGTCGCCGTCCTGAAGTCGCCGCGCGAATACCTGATCCAGGGCCGTCCCGGAAACCACGCCCAACTGGCCTAACCGGGCCACAGCCCGCGCCAGCTTCCAACTCGATACGGCCACCCCCAGGCCGCCCTGGATGATCGTGGGATGAATTTTCACGCCAAGTACAATTCTCGCACGCTACACACGGGCCGGGTAGCCCGCTCAGTCGTACAGCGCCGGCGCCCCCGGCGGACGAGCCTTCCAGCGGCGGTGCAGCCACAACCATTGGTCCGGATATTCCCGCACCGCTCGCTCCACCGCGGACTGGACCAGTTGTGTATCCTCGGTCACGTCGCCCGTCAGTTCCAGCGGCGGATAGAACTTCAGCCGGTAGCGCCCTTCGGCTTCGATCCACACGGCAAAGCCCGGGATTACCGTGGCGCCCGTGTGCTTCGCCACTTTGGCAAACGCCGTTCCGCAGCGGGCCGGAAGTCCAAAGAAGTTAACAAAGACGCCCTGGTCGAAGTGGGAGTTCTGATCCACAAAGATTGCCACCGCGCGGTTGCCTTTGAGGGCCTCCAGCATGGCCCGTATGAACTCCTTCTTTCCGATCATGCGGTTGCCAACGATCTCCCGGCGATCCTGCACCAGGCGGTCGATCAGCGGATTGTCCAGCGGCCGCACCACCACGCTCATGGTTTCGCCGCACAGCAGCGCATGGCCGACCCCGCTCAGCTCCCAGTTCCCCAGGTGGCCGCTGGCGATCAGGACGCCGCGCCCGCGCCGCTTGGCCTCCTGGAAGTGCTCGAAGCCGTCGTACTCGATCCACTCCCTCACGTTCCGCCGGTTGAGCGAGGGCAGCCGGGAAGCGCCCACCAGCAGCCGCGCCACCGAACGGAACACCCCGTCCGCAATGCGCTGGCGCTCGTCCGCGCTCAGCTCCGGCATTACTAGTTCGAGGTTCCGCAGCGCCGTCCGCCGCAGACGCGGTGACAGCCGGTCCAGCAAGCCCGCGTACCCCCGGCCCAGCCGCTCCGCCATCCACCGCGGCGTGAACCGCAACGTCGCCACCATCCCCACCACCCCCAGGTACTCCAACCAATTCTGAAAGGCGGTCCGCCGGCGCTTGGCCATTTGTCCCATTTTATCCCGCCGAGCCTGCAGGGCATCCCGCGCAACGGCTCAGCCCGTGATCAAGGAAGACTATCAGTTCAGTGGGCGGCTCACAACCCACTGATACAAAAACGCTTATCTATAATCACGCTTTTGGGAGAGGAGCCGAATCTCGACGAGGAAATCGCTGACGCTGCTAGACCTGGACCCCAGCGGGGTCGCTCTTGTAGTCCTTGCGGAGTATCGCTCTTGCAAAAACATTTGCAGACGAGGATGTTTTTGTTGTAAGCTGTACACAATCAGTATGGTGTCTTTCATCGAGCGCCCTACGTGTGGTGTAGTGGTTGATGCCCTTGACATCGTCCCAATTGAATTGCGGATTGCGCCAGCGTTCAGCGCTGGTACAATGGAGAATCCTTTCAACGATGTCACACGCCGACGAGCTTTTCAAATTGAAGGAAGTGCTGTGCGCGAAGTCTGTGCGTTTCGGCGACTTCACCCTCGCATCGGGCGCAAGGAGTGAAGTTTATGTGGATGGTAAGCTGACCACGTGCTGGCCCGAGGCGATGCCTCTGGTCGGTCGAGCCTTTATTGCCAAGATGAGGGCTCAAGGTTGGCAACCGGAAGCTGTCGGGGGCTTGACCGTAGGGGCTGATCCGATCGCCTTCTCGATTGCCCGCGAGAGCTTGGACGAGAAGCCTCTCATCAGTGCCTTCATCGTTCGGAAAGAGGCAAAGAAGCACGGAATGCAGCGGTTCATCGAGGGTATCGATCAGACGGATGGACTCCGGGTCGTGATGATCGACGACGTCTGCAGCAAGGGCGAATCGACAGCGCAGGCAGTCGAGAAGGCCAAAGCGGCTGGGATGAATGTTCTGGGTGCTGTCTGCCTGGTCGACCGAGAGATGGGTGCAACCTCGCTTCTCAAAGATAAGTTTGACCTCACATTGGAGAGCATATTCAAACTCTCCGAGTTGCTCTCACACCATCGAGCGATCCTCGAGGACGAGGCGGCGTAGCCAGCCCATCTGGAAACAGTGGAAGCCAGCGCTGCATTTCAGCGGTTCTCCGTGGGCGGCTTCGAGACCTTGACGGGTGGCGAACCCGCGGAAGTTGCCGTGTACCTTGAGCATTTGGCAGTTTCGACGGGAACTGCCGCTCCGCTGTTCCTGTCGCAGGCGGTTCGTGCGGTCGACTCGTTCATGCGCGAACACGACGAGTGCGGGGGTGTCAGGGCATCTTTCATCCAATACATCGATAAGCTCGTCCGGGACTGCCTGATGAAAGTGCATTCTGAAACGGGCGCCGTCGCTGCCGAGATCGCCAGGGACTTCCGGGATGAAGTGTGCGCCCTGCTGGGCCAATACGACTCCGGAAAACCGAACGGGTTGTGATTCGGACTAAACTGCGGCGTCAAGAGCTGGTCTGTCGGCATCCCTCGATTGGTCGCGTGGCCGCTCATAGCACGGCCTCCAGGTATGGCTGCATTACCTTGTACACGCGATTCGTCTGCGCGAACTTTGCCAGCGTCCGGAAGTCCGTCTTCCGCCTCCGCTCGCGATAGGCCCGTAGCGCTTCAATCGCCACATCCAGCCCGATCTTGTTCCGGTACTTGAAGCAGTCGGCGACGGTCTTTTCCGCCGAATAGATCCTCACCGGTGCACCGTCCATGGCGACGACTTCAATACCGGCGCTGAAGGATGGTTCGGAATACCAGAAGACGCGCAGCGGGATGCCATCGATCTTCGGGATTTGAGCATGACTGGGCAGCGCCAGATCGATGGAATGTGGAACCTGCGTGGTCAGACCATGGTAAGCCAGGGCTGAGATCAGGCACACCACCGCACGCGGATTTCGAATCGCTACCGGAACGAGATCCGGGCTGGCCAGCGGCGGTGCGCTGGAGAGCTTGTAGAGACCGCGACCGACCCGTTCGATCTCCCCGGAGTCCCGCAGGGCATACAGTGTGCGCGGATGAACGCCGAGCCGAATCGCTTTGCTCGTGCGGAGCATGCCGCCGTTCTCCGCGAAGACGTGGCGTGCTTTCTCGAATGCTGTGTCGGCAGGCGGCATGGGATAGAACCCACGGATAGTATAACTCATCTCCGATGAATCTATCCGTCAATCAAATGCGCTCTGCCGCCGGCCGGCCAGAGGACCACCGCGCCATTCTCATCTCTCGTCATGGCAGACTAGTTGGGGCTGGAATGTCGATTCCCCTTCCGCCCCACATCTTTTCTCTCGCCCCCACAACGCCTTAGCCTCAGCGTCCCCCCTTCCGCCGCTGGGCGCGTGTTTAGCTGGAGTTAGCAAGGTGCGCCCCATGGCTCCCACAGCGCGACACGAACCTCCAGCCAAAACCAAAAAAAACCAAACGGACCCAATTTCCGCCCCTCCGCCGTCGGCCCTCGCACCGCCGCCTCCACCGCGCACGAAAACTACAAGACGAAGCCAATCTTCGCGCAACCGATTGAAATCAAACACCATCCCGCCCAGCATCCCCCCGCCTCCCACCACCTCACCCCCTCATCCTTTAACCGGATTGACATTTAACTGGGTTAAACAACGCAACCCGCCGCCATTTCGCCCACTTCCAGGCCCCTCTCATCCCAACCCCCACCCTGTTATCAACTATTTACACCGGATTCCCCGTGGCAGCCGAAATGCTCTATTGAAAGCTCTGCCCGGAGCTGTACCCCGAATGACAATCACCGCGAGCGACGCCGGCCTGATCGAGGACTTCCTCGGCAGCACCCACATCTTCGCCCTGGCGCTCACCCACGTCCTGGAGGAGACCCTGCTCCGCGACGTCGCCGCGGGCCAACTCACCCCCGCCCAGATGAAGGTCCTCAAGCTCACCGCCCAAGCCCAGGCCCCCACTGTGGGCGACGTGGCCACCTTCCTGGGCATCAGCGACGCCGCTGCCAGCAAAGCCATCGACCGCCTGGTTCGCCGCAATTTCCTCCAGCGCATCGAGACCCAGGCCGACCGCCGCTCCAGCCATCTTGCCGTCACCCCCGCCGGCCGGTGCATGCTGGCCGCCTTCGAAACGGTCCGCCGCCGCCGCCTGGCCGAGGTCTTCGACCAATTCCCGCCGGAGGAGCTCCACCGCACCGCCCAGTTGCTCGACCAGCTCGCGGCCAGCATTGTCTCCACCAGCGGCAAGCCCGGCGAGATCTGCCTCCAGTGCGGCGTCTACTTCAAGGAGCGGTGCCTGCTCCACGGAGCCGCCAGCCAGAATTGCCAGTTCCGCTCAAGAAAACCCCGGCAGGCCGCGCGCCTGTCGAAAGAAGGACAACCCGAATGAAGATGAAGTTCCCAAGGACCATGAAGTTCCAGCGCGAAGCTGATCCCCAATGGTCCGAGCAGGTTCTCAAGTTCCCGGGATGCGAAAGGGTGTCGTCGTGCATTCAGTGCGGCACTTGCTCGGGCACCTGCCCCCTCTCAATCTACATGGATTACACTCCGCGGAAAGTCATCGCTCTCATCCGCGAGGGATTCCGGGAGGACGCCCTGAGCTGCCGCACCATCTGGCTCTGCGCCTCCTGCTATTCCTGCGGTGTGCACTGCCCCCGCAAGATCCACATCACCGACGTGATGTACCATCTCAAGCGCGACGCCATCAAGCACAACCTCTTCCCCAGCCGCTTCCCCATCCCCGTGCTGGCCCAGGAGTTCTTCAAGATCGTATTGAGCCGCGGCCGCAGCGCCGAGGTCCCCCTGGTCCTGCGCATGGCGCTCAAGTCCAATCCCTTCATCCTCTTTACGATGCTGCGTTCGGGCTGGAACCTGCTCCGCGCCGGCCGTATCTCGCTCCGGGGCGACCGCATCAAGGGAGTCGCCGAGCTGAATGCCGCGCTATCCGCCGCTAAGGAGGCCAACGGTGCCTGAGAAATCCGGTTACCTGTACTTCCCCGGATGCTCCATGCGGGCCACTGGCGTGGCCTACGAAGAGAGCCTGCTCGAGCTATTCCGCGTGCTCGACATCCCGCTCCATGAGCTGGACGATTGGAACTGCTGCGGAGCCACCTCCTACATGGCGGTCGACGAAAGCTCCGCCTTCCTGCTCTCGGCGCGCAACCTCTCCATCGCCGGCGGCATGCAGACCCATGACCTGATGGCCCCCTGCAGCGCCTGCTACCTGGCCCTGCGCAAGACCCAGCACTACGTGAGTCAATACCCCGAGACCGCTCGCATCGTCGAGGAGGGTCTCAAGGCCGCCGGTTTGAAACCCTTCAATGGCGTCCACGTGCGCCATCCGCTCGAGATCCTCTATAACGACGTCGGCTTGGCCAAAATCAAGGCCCTGACCACGCGCAAGTGGCAGGGCGGCAAGATCGCCTGCTACTACGGCTGCCAGGCCGTCCGGCCCTACCATGAAGTCGACCGGCCCCACGATCCCATGCGCATGGACGAGCTCATGAACGCGGTCGGCGTCGAGACTGTCGACTACTCGCTCAAAACCAAGTGCTGTGGAGGCAGCCTCACCGGCACCATCCACGATGTCGGCGTGCGGCTCAATTACATCCTTCTTAAGGAAGCGGTCCGCCAGGGCGCCCAGGCCATCGTCACCATTTGCCCCCTCTGCCAGTTCAATCTGGACGCCTACCAAGCCGAGGTCGCCAAAGAGAGCGGCGAAGTCTTCGACGTCCCCATCCTCTATTTCACGCAGGTGCTCGGCTGGTCGCTGGGCGGCAATCTCAAATCGCTGGGCCTCAAGCGCTCCATCGGTGGCCGCGGTCTGGTTCGCAAGTGGTTCACGGAAAACCGGGAGGTGCTCGCCAATGCCTGAGTCCAACGCAGAGGTTCGAGTCGGCGTCTACGTCTGCCACTGCGGCTCTAACATCGCCGGAATCGTGGACTGCAAAGCCGTGGCCGAGTACGCCGCCGGTCTGCCTCACGTCGTCGTTTCCCGCGACTACAAGTACATGTGCTCCGAGCCGGGCCAGGAGCTGATCCGCACCGACATTCAGGAGCATAAGCTCAACCGGATCGTGGTCGCCTCCTGCTCGCCGCACCTGCACGAGCACACCTTCCGCGTGGCCACGGCCAACGGCGGGCTGAACCCCTACTACATGGCCATGGTCAACATCCGGGAGCAGGATTCCTGGGTTCATACCGACAAAGCCGCCGCCACCCATAAGGCCAAGGACCTGGTCTCGGCCTCCGTCCGCCGCGTGGTGCTGCAACGGCCGCTCGAGAAGGCCCGCGTCGCCATCGATCCGAACGTGCTGGTAGTCGGCGGCGGCATCGCCGGCATACACGCCGCACTCACCCTGGCCAACGCGGGCAAGCACGTCTACCTGGTCGAAAGGGAGGCTACCATCGGCGGCCACATGGCCATGTTCGACAAGACCTTCCCCACGCTCGACTGCGCGGCCTGCATCCTCACGCCCAAGATGTCCAGCGTGAAGGCCCATCCCAACATCACCCTCTGGACCTATTCGGACGTCGAGAACGTGGCCGGATACGTCGGCAACTACAAGGTGCGCGTGCGCCGCCGCACCCGCTACATCAACGAGGATTTGTGCGTCGGCTGCCAGGAGTGCGTCGAGGCCTGCGTCTTCAAGGTGCCCAAGGTCAGCGACGAGTTCAACCAGGGGCTAGGCAAGCGCCGCCCCATCTATCTTCCTTTCCCGCAGGCCATTCCGCAGACCCCGGTTATCGACCGCGAGACCTGCATCGAGTTCAAGACCGGCAAGTGCAAGAAGACCTGCATCGAGGCCTGCGCCGACCGGCACGCCATCGATTTCAAGCTGGAAGACAAGCTGGAAGAGATCCAGGTCGGCACCATCATTCTGGCCACCGGCTTCCAGACCTTCGACGCCAAGCGCATTCCCTACTACGGCTACGGCCATTATCCGAACGTCTACACCGCGCTCGAAATCGAGCGGCTGGTGAACGCCAGCGGCCCCACCTCCGGCGAAGTGGTTCTGCGCGACGGCAAGACCGTGCCCCGAAGCATCGGCATCGTCCACTGCGTAGGCTCGCGCGACGAGAACACCAACCGCTGGTGCTCGCGCGTCTGCTGCATGTATTCCCTCAAGCTCGCCCACCTGCTCAAGGAGCACACCGGCGCCGAGATCTTCAACTTCTACATCGACGTGCGGACGCCCGGCAAGGGCTTCGAGGAGTTCTACCAGCGCCTGCTCGCCGAGGGCGTGCATTTCATCCGCGGCAAGGTGGCCGAAGTCACCGACTGGGTCTTCGATCCCAGCGAGGAAGGCATGCTGACGCTTCGCGTCGAGGATACCCTGCTCGGCGTGGTCCGGCGCATCCCGGTGGATATGGTGGTTCTCTCGACCGGCCTGGAGGGCCGCCACGACGCCCAGGAAGTTCGCCGCCTCTTCAACATCACCTGCGCCAGCGAGGGTTTCTTCCAGGAGCGGCATCCCAAGCTGGCCCCCGTCAACACCTTTACCGACGGCATCTTCCTGGCCGGCTGCTGCCAGGGCCCCAAGGACATTCCCGACACCGTCGCCCAGGCCGGAGCGGCTGCTGCCGAGGCGCTGGCGCTCATTTGCGCCGGTTTCGTCGAGCAGGATCCCAACGCCGCCTACGTGATCGCGGAGGAATGTTCGGGCTGCAAGACCTGCATCCCGCTATGCCCCTACTCCGCCATTACCTTTACGGTGGATAATAGAGCGGAGGTCAACCCGGTGCTCTGCAAGGGTTGCGGCACCTGCGTGGCGGCCTGCCCATCCGGCTCGCTCCAGCAGCGGATGTTCGAGGACGACGAGCTGTTTGCGGAAATTGAAGGAGTGCTTGTTCATGCCTGAACCCTTTGAACCGAGGATCGTCGCATTCTTCTGTAACTGGTGCACCTACCTGGCGGCCGACCTGGCCGGCACCTCGCGCATGAAGTACCCGCCCAACGCGCGCGTCATCCGCGTGATGTGCTCGGGCCGCCTGGATCCCCAATTCATCCTGAAAGCTTTTGCCGATGGCGCCGACGGCGTCCTCATCGGCGGCTGCCATCCCGGCGATTGCCACTATCAGGAGGGCAACTACAAATGCCTCCGCCGCTTCAACCTGCTCAAGCGGGTGGTCGAGGAGATGGGCATCGAAGACGACCGCTTCCGTCTCGAGTGGATCTCCGCCTCGGAGGGCGACCGCCTGCGAACCGTCATGATCGACATGGTGGATAAGGTGCGCGCGCTCGGTCCGCTCAATTGGAACGCGCCCGTCGAGGAGGTGGCCGTATCATGAAGCCCAAAGTGGCATTCTACTGGTGCGCCGCCTGCGGCGGTTGCGAAGAGATGGTCGTCGATCTCGCCGAAGGCATTCTGGACGTCGTGGCGGCCGTGGACATCGTGCTCTGGCCGGTCGCCATGGATTTCAAGAAAGCCGATATCGAGGCTATGGAGGACGGCTCGATCGCCGTCGCCTTCATCAACGGGGCCATTCGCACCAGCGAACAGGAGGAATGGGTCCACCTGCTGCGCCGCAAGTCGCAAGTCGTCATCGCCGTGGGCGCCTGCGCCCAAATGGGCGGCATTCCCGGCCTGGCCAACTTCTCCAACCGCGCCGGCGTTTTCCAGACGGTCTACCGCGATGCGCCCAGCACCCTGAACGCCGAGGGCGTGTTCCCCGAGACCACCCATAAGGACAACGGCTTCACCGTCACGCTGCCCCGCTTCTTCGATACCGTGAAGGCTCTGCCTCAGGTGATCGACGTCGACTACACCATCCCCGGCTGCCCGCCCACCCCGGCGTTGCTGGCCGACGCGGTCACGGCGCTGCTCTCGGGCAAGCTGCCCGAAAAGGGCTCCGTGCTCGCGCCCGACCAGGCCTTGTGCATGGATTGCCCGCGTAAGGACACCAAGCCCGAGCGCCTGGCCGTCTCCGAGTTCAAGCGCCCGCACGAGGTCCTCATCGATCAGGACAAGTGCATCCTGGCACAGGGCCTGCTGTGCCTCGGCCCGGCCACGCGCTCGGGCTGCGGCTCGCGCTGCATCGAGGGCAATATGCCCTGCACCGGCTGCTTCGGTCCCACCTCCCGCGTGCGCGATTACGGCGGGAAGGCGCTCTCGGCCATCGCCGGCTCGGCCGACAGCAACGACGAGGCGGAGATCGCCAGAATCCTGGACAAGATTCCCGATCCGGCGGGTACCTTCTACCGTTACTCGCTGCCGGTTTCCGAGCTTCAGCGGAAGAGACTATAGGAGGCCGCCATGCCAGAATCCACCACGCGAAGAATCACCATCGACCCCATCACCCGCCTGGAGGGCCACGGCAAGATCGACATCTTCCTGGACGACGCGGGCGTGGTCGAGCGCGCCTACTTCCAGGTGCCCGAGCTGCGCGGCTTCGAGAAGTTCGCCCAGGGCCGTCCCGCCGAGGATATGCCGCAGATCACTTCGCGCATCTGCGGCGTTTGTCCCACCGCGCACCACATGGCCGCCACCAAGGCGCTCGACGACCTCTACAAGGTGACGCCCGCCCCCGCCGGCCGCAAGATCCGCGAGCTGGTCTATTCCACCTTCATGGTCGAGGACCACTCCCTGCATTTCTACTTTCTGGGCGGTCCGGATTTCGTGGTCGGGCCTTCCGCGCCCGCGGCCGAGCGCAACGTGCTGGGCGTCATCGCCAAAGTCGGCGTCGATGTCGGCAAGAAGGTCATCGCCATGCGCCGCAGGCTGCGCGAGCTGACGTCGCTAGCCGCCGGAAAGGCCGGCCATCCGGTGTTCGGGCTGCCCGGCGGAGTCGCCAAGCGCCTTACCGCGGCCGACCAGGAGCGCTTCAAGACCGTCGCCGCCGAGGCCGTCGAGTTTGCCCAGTTCACGCTGCAAGTCTTCGACGACATCGTCCTCAAGAACTCCGATTACGTCAACCTGATCCTGGCCGACTTCTTCACGCACCGCACCCATTACATGGGCATGGTCGACGCCCAGAACCAGGTCAACTTCTACGACGGCATGCTGCGCGTCGTCGCGCCCGAGGGCCAGGAGACCGTGAAGTTCGCCCCCAACAAGTACCTGGACTACATCGCCGAGCGCGTCGAGCCATGGAGCTACATGAAGTTCTGCTACCTGAAGACTCCCGGCTGGCAGGGCTTCACCGACGGCGCCCAGAGCGGCGTCTATTCCGTGGCTCCGTTGGCCCGGCTCAATGTGGCGGACCGCATGGCCACGCCGCTGGCCCAGCAGGCTTACGAGAAGTACGTGGCCACCTTGGGCAAGCCGGTGCATCACACCCTCGCCAATCACTGGGCGCGCGTCATCGAGTTGCTCTACGCCGCCGAGCGCATGCAGGAGCTGGCCAACGATCCCGAGATCATCGACCCCAACGTGCGCACCCTTCCCACTGCCAAGCCGACCGAAGGGGTGGGCGTGGTCGAGGCGCCTCGCGGCACCCTCATCCACCACTACCAGACCGACGAGCGCGGCATCGTCACCAAGGCCAACCTGATCGTGGCCACCCAGAACAACGCCGCCCGCATCGCCATGAGCGTCGAGAAGGCGGCCAAGGGACTCATCTCCGGCAAGCAGGTCAACGAAGGCCTGCTCAACATGGTCGAGATGGCCTTTCGCGCCTACGATCCCTGCCTCGGCTGCGCCACGCATTCGCTGCCCGGCAGCATGCCGCTTGCGGTTCGCGTCCGCGGCCGCAACGGCGCTACGCTCAGTACGCTGGAGCGCGACGCCGACGGCGCCATTCGCCGGGCCTGATCCACCATGGCCGCCAGGGTTCGAGTCCTGGGACTGGGCAACGAGATCCTGGCCGACGACGCGCTGGGCATTCTGGCCGCCCGCGAACTGGCCAGGCTGTATCCGCCCGCTGAGGTCGAGGTGATCGAGAGTTCGCAATCGGGCCTGCACCTGCTCGACTACGTCACGGGCGTCGACCGCCTGGTGGTGATCGATACGGTCCAAACCGGCCGCGCCGCCCCCGGCGAAATCCTGGTGGTCCGCGAGCAGGACGTGCGCTCCGCTCCCGGCACGGCCGCGCACGGCACCGGTCTGTTCGATGCCCTGGCCGTGGCCCGCCAGCTTGGCTTCCCCGTCCCTGCCGACGTGGTGATCCTCGCTGTGGAAGCCGCCGACTGCCTCACCCTGGGCGGCTCCATGCACCCCGCCGTCGCCGCCGCGCTTCCCCAAGTCGTCGCAAAGGCCCAGGCGCTCATCCGGAATCCGCGATGATCTCGCTTCTTGTGCTCGGAGCGCTGCTCGCCGAGACCTATCCCTGGCTGGGCAGCGCCGTTCGCGAGACCATCGAGGCGCGAGTGGCGCCGTCGCCCGGTTTCCGGCGCGTTCCCGAGCCGGCGGGCAGCTTCGGCGCGTGGCTGCGCGGGCTGCCGGTTAAGCCGGGGAATCCGCCGGTGCGCCTGTTCGACGGCCGGCTGAAGGCCGATCAGAGCGCGCACTACCTGGTGCTCGAAGTGGATGTGGGCACGCGCGACCTCCAGCAGTGCGCGGATGCGGTGATCCGCCTGCGCGCCGAGTATCTGCGGGCTGCCGGCGCCCAGGACCGCATCTCGTTCCGGTTCACCAACGGCACGCCCGCGCGCTGGAGCGCCTGGCGCGACGGGATGCGGCCTCTGGTGCGCGGCAACCAGGTCACCTGGGAGAAGCGCGCCGAGCCCGATTCGAGCTACGCCAACTTCCGCCGCTACCTGGACGTGGTCTTCAACTACGCGGGCACCGCGTCGCTGGCCCGCGAGCTGGAGCGCGTGCCGGATCCACGGCGCATCCAGGCCGGCGACGTGTTCATCCAGGGAGGCTTCCCGGGTCATGCCGTGCTGGTCGTCGATGTAGCCGAGGACGCCGCCGGCCGGCGGGCAGCGCTGTTGGTCCAGAGCTACCTGCCCGCGCAGGACATCGAACTGCTCCGCAATCCGCTCGCGCCCGAATCCCCGTGGTACATCATCGACCGGGACGCGGCCCTAACCACTCCCGAGTACCTCTTCCCGCCCGGCTCGCTGCGGCGGTTCAGCGATTCGGCTCGATAGGCAGCGGCGGCTGCTGGTTGGCCCGCCGGTCGATCACGGTCAGCTCGACCGCGGGCTTGAGGCCATCCGTTTCGCGCGAGGTCGCCAGGTCGCGCTCCTTCAGCATCCGAACCAACGACTGAAAACCCGCGTTGGCCTGCTGTCTCTCAGCCTCGAGTTCCGCCAGGTACTCATCGGCGCCCTTCCAGGTCACAGTTCGTGACACCTCGGGCTGCAGCGGAAGGGACTCCGGCTGGGTCAGCAGAAGATCCGCGAGATAGTCGAACCGATAGACATTTCGGTCGATCGAGTTGAAACTGGTCGAGCCTGTCTGCTGGCGGCGATAGTAGATCGGATGACGTCCCGGCGCCAGCACGACGTCGCCCGGCTGGGCGTGGTCGGCCAGGACGTAGCAATACAGCGGCGGGAATCCCGGGCGATTCCCCGTTCCGCCACACATCGAGACCGCGGCGCTTCCCCCGCAGCCGTATCCCGGGCTCTTGCCGGCATCGTGGATCGTCACGGTGATGTGCACTTTCAAGTCCGAAAGCAGATCCGACGCCACGCCAGGCGCCTTGTTCGAGACCAGCAGGTTGCAGATCGCGACCCATTCCATCGGGCCCAGATATTCCTTGGCCATCGACCGCAGGACCTCCTGGTTCTCCGTGAACACCCGCGCCAGAAGGATCAGGACCGGCGTCCGGTGGGTGGGCCATACGAGCAGAAGTTCGCCGGAGGGCACTTCGGCGTTCAGCCGGATCAGGGCATCCAGCGCCTGGAGCTGTACGTCCGGGTGCGTCGCTGCGAGCAGCCGGCGCAGATCCGGAACGAACTTCGATTGCCCATAGTTGCCCGCCAGATGCGCGCCCCAAGCCTGCTGAGCGGGATCGGGCGAGGCGAGCAGGCCGGCCACAACGCGCTGCTCGAGGTCGTTGGTAGGGGAAACGACGGGCGCCTGGGCCGTCAGTGGCTGCCCGACCAAGAGAACCAGCACAGCGCCGAGAGACCGATACGCCACGCTGGATTGGACGGTTGTGTCGTCGCGCGGGTTACTCCACATACACCCGCTTGAGGCGGGCTCGGATGCCGCACAGGATATCGTAGGAGATGGTGCCGGCGGTGCGCGCCATTTCCTGGGCGTTGATGGAGACGCCGCCCTCGGCGCCAAGCAAGGTCACGGCGTCGCCGGCGCGGAGGCTGGGGACATCGGTCGCGTCAATGGTGGTCAGGTCCATCGAGACCGCGCCCAGGATGGGCGCGAGATGGCCGGCGGCGATGACGTGGCCGCGGTTCGAAAGGCGGTGCGGGAGGCCGTCGGCGTAACCGATGGCCAGGACCGCGATGTGCATGGGGCGCGGCGCGCGGAAGATGCCACCGTAGCCAATCAGCGCGCCTTCGGGGACCTCCTTGACCGCGATGACGCGGGCTTTCCAGGTGAGCGCGGGCTGGACCTCGAGCACTCGCGGTGGGGCCTCGCCGCGGGCCGGCGACACGTAGCCGTAAAGCGCGTGGCCGGGACGCACCATGTTGTGCCAGGCCTCGCGCCGGCCGTAGGCGATGGGGTTGCTGCTGGAAGAGTGCAGGTAGCGCGCGCGCACGCCCAGGGCTCGCAGGCGGGCCGAGAGCTGGTTGAAGGTGCGCGCCTGGCGGTCCGTCCGTGCGGTGCTGTAGTCGGCCGAGGAGGCGAAGTGCGTCATGAGGCCTTCAAGCTCGAGGCTCCCAGCGCCGAGAACGGCCGCGGCGATTTCAGCCGCCGGGCCGCGCGTGCCCAGGCGCCCCATGCCGGTGTCGATCTTGAGGTGGTAAGGCAGCCGCGCCGCGCCGGCCGCGAGCGATTGATCGAGCTCGCGCAGATCCTCCATCGTGTGCACGACCGGCGTGAGCTGGTACTCGACGAGCGCCGCGTGGGCGATGGCGGGGCGGTCCGCCATCACCAGGATGCGCGCGCCTATGCCCGCCTGGCGCAAGGCCACTCCCTCTTCGACGAAGCTCACCGCCAGCCAGCGCGCGCCCTGGGCGACCAGAGTGCGCGAGACCTCCACGGCGCCGTGCCCATAGGCGTTGGCCTTCACCACGGCGACGATCTCGACCTCGGGGCCGACGACGGAGCGCACCTGGCGGAAGTTCTCGGCGATCTGCGCGCGCGAGACCTCGGCCCAGGATCGGAAGGGCGACGTATCCATGTTCTACTTTCCCACCAGGCGAAGCAGCAGCCGCTCGTAGGCATCCGCGACCGCGTCCCAGGTGTAGCGCTCGCGGACGCGGTCCACGGCCCTCGCTCTCCATTGTTCCCGTTCCGCCTCGCTCATGTCCAGCGCGAGCCGGAGCTGGCGCGTCAGCTCGCCCGGCTCGAAGGGGATTCCGGCGCCGCCGGCGACCTCGGCGTTCTCGGGCGTGTTGAGATAAAGCACCAGCGCGCCGCGGCCCATGGCCTCGATGAGGGCCGGATGCGTCCCGCCGACCTCGGTGGCGTGGATGTAAGCGAAGCAGTGCGAGGTCAGCTCGTGGTAGCCCTGCCCGTAGATCGCGCCGGGCAGCAGGATGCGCGGGTCGCGCGTGTTGCGGACCCGTTCGATATAGGCGCGCGCATAGGGAGCGTCGCCGACCAGCGCCAGATGCAGATCGGTGGCCAGTTCCTCGAAGGCTTGGCGCACCAGCAGCGCGTTGTTTTCCGGTTCCATCCGGCTCACGTAGAGGAAATACTTCCCCGCTTCCAGGCCCAGGCGCGCGAGGACTTCGGTGGTCTGCACTTTGCCGACTGGCGCCCCGTAGGGGATGAACTCGGTGCGCTCGCCGTAGCGGAGCTGGTAATACTCCGCGATGCGGCGGGCGTCGCTGACTACGGCATTGGGAAACAGCGTGGAGAGGCGCTCCGACATGCGGTACCAGGCCCGGCCGAGCAGATTCCATTTCTTGCGGTGGCGCTCGAGGCCGTCCACGTTGAGGGCCACCGGCATTCCGAAAACGCGCGGCAGGAAAGTGAACAGCGCGTTGGCGGCGTTGCAGTAGAGAGCCGCGTCGCGGCGGTGCAGAAGCAGATCGAAGGTCGAGAGCAGCGTATGGACGACGGTGTCCAGGTATTTGTGCCGCAGGGTGGGCAGGTAGCGCAAGCGAACGCCGCGGCAGAACGGCTCGGCGGGACGTTCGCGGCAGTACACGGTAATCTCGTGGCCGCGCGCGGCCAGATGCGCGCCCAGTTCCTCGGCGAAGGTCTCAAACCCGCCGTAGCGCGCGGGGATGCCTCGCGTGCCCAGGATGGCGAGCTTAATACTCGAACTGTTCGGCTTGGGAACCACCGGCCGTTTTATGCCGCGGGGCTACCGGGGCGGCCGCGATGGGCAGCGGCTTGCTCACGGGAGTGTACTGGAACCAGGTCGCCATGTAAGCGTCGTTCACGCGGCGCCGCTGCATGATCTCCCGCCGCTTCTCGCGGACCCGCTTCCAGTTCGTCGCCAGGTACCAGAAGGCCTTGAGCGAGCTCTGCTCGCGCAGCAGGCAACAGGAGATCACCAGCAAGTCGCGCGAGGTGATGGAGACCCAGTTGCGCTTGTAAAGATCGCCCGTCATGTTCTTGATGCGCATGAGGAAGCGGTTCTTCACCGAGTGCATGTTGATGATCCCCGGCAAGGCCCGCCGGTTGCCCGGCAACACGCTGCGCACATGGTAGCCGCGGGCGTGCGGCGTGTACAGGCAGCGCCAGCCCATCAACTGCGCCCGCCAGGCTACATCCGCGTCCTCGCGGTAGACGAAGAAATCCGGGTCGAAGAATTCGCCGCCGAGCGAGACATCCTCGATCATCTCGCGGCGGTACAGCGCCGCGGCTGCGGTGGCTCCGAAGACGTACTCGAAGTTCAGGAAGTGCCCGTTGTCCACTTCCTGGCTTCCGCGGTCCAGGTGGCGCAGCATCGGCGTGAAGTAGATGCCGGTGGAATCCACCAGAGGTTCCTGGGGCAGCGCGAAGGTCGCGGTCATGGTGAGCAGCTTGCCGCAGACCGTCCCCACGCGGGGGTCGAGCTGCCCGGCGTCGAGCAGAGCCTCGATGAAGTTCGGGGTCAGCAGCATGTCGGGGTTCAAGGTCAGAACCCACTCCCCGCGCGAGAGCTTGATGGCCTGGTTCTGCGCGGCCGCGAAGCCTACATTCATGTCGTTGAGGATCACCCGGCAGGAATCCTCGAACTGCTCCAGCACGGCCTGGGTCCCGTCGGTGGAGGCATTGTCGATGACGATGACTTCCTTGCGCGGATAGCGCTGGGCCAGGACCGATTCCAGGCACTTCTTGATGAAGCGGCCACTGTTGAATGTGACTATCGCGATGGTTACGAACTCAGTGTGGGCCATGGAATATGAACTTGTACAAAAACAGCTACTGGATTGCGTCTTCTCCTAGCTTTCCACCACAGCGAACGATTGAACGCGGCCTCCGCCTTGACCCGTAACCAGAAACCAACAGGCCAGACGAATTACCCTAACATAAACCGAGACAGCTTTCAGGCTCCTCGACCGGAGAATCCCCCAAACGGCCCGGAGGAGGGAACCCAGCGGCGCCGCCTCGCACACCACCGCGCATGCCGGGCGGCAACACTGCTCGACCGCATACTCTAGCAGCGTACCATACCCGCCAGGCTCACGGACAGCCAAATGCAACCAAGTGGCGGCAGGGTCCCTATTGCGTTTCGCAACAGGCAACGGTAGTGGGTCAAGTGCTGTCATGTCAGCGAAAAGTACAGGCGCCAGTACCGGTCGAAGCCGGTGCGGCGCTGCAGCTCGTAGATCTCCGCTTCGCTCTGCTCGAGAATTCGCGAGAGGCCCTTCGGCCATCCGCCGGAGCGCACAACCTCGCGGCGGACGCCCCGGCCCGCCCAGAGGCCCTCGATTTTGCCCCGCAAGCAGGCCAGGCCACCGCCGTGCCGCCCGGCCACCAAGACCCACAGCGATTGTCCGGCCAGAATCGGCCAGCCATAGCGCCACAAATAACGCGCCGGATAGTGCTTGGCTACGAGCAGAACCTGGTTGCGCGCGATGAGGCGCACGGTCTCCTTGCTCCAACGTCCCAGTGTCGCGCTGCCGGCGTGGCTGGCCACCGCCTCCGGCACATAAGCCCCGGAGAAGCCGCGAATGGCGCAGCGCAGCCCGAAATCCACGTCCTCGAGGTAGGAGCCGAAGCGCTCGTCCAGCAGGCCCACCTTGCGGAACAACTCGGCGCGGAACAGCACGGCCGTGAAAGGCGCCATGCGGATGCGCCGCGGGCGCGACCATTCTGGGCCGTCCCGCCGTCCCTGTCCGGCGCGCCAGGCGCAGGCCCCGCGGGAGATGGCATCGAAGGCGCCGTCGAGCAACTCCGGCCGCGCGGCGTTCAGGAGTTTGCCGGTAACGAAGAAGGCGCCAGGCTCTTCGATGGCCCGCCTCAGGCGCTCGAGCCAGTCCGGCCGCGGATCGACGTCGTTATTGAGGATGGCCACAAATCTGGTGCGCGCTTCCCGAATCCCGCGGTTCACCGCGGCGGCGAATCCGATGTTGCGATCGAGGGCGATCACGCGCGCGCCTTTGCTCTTTGCCAATTCCACCGAACCATCCTGGCTGCCGTTGTCGACGACGAGAACCTCCTCCACCGGACAGGTCTGGCCGCGAAGCCGGTCGAGCAAAGGCTCGAGCAGATCGCGGCGATTCCAATGGGGAACGATTGCCGTAATCCCGGACACCTCTCCAGCGGGCCTTGGAGTCATGGGAGAAACTGCGAACGGTGGGCGGGTAGCACTGTCATACTATCACGTTTTTGGCCGCCTGGCAAATCGTTTTCTAACCAGGAAGCAGAGGTTGTACAGGCCGTCGCGCCAGGGGTTCAGCTTCACCTCTCCCAGCCGGGAGGAGTACTGAATCGAGATCTCACGGAAGCGGATGCGACGGCTCTTGAGGGCTTCGATCTTGATTTCCTCGGAAAACGCCATGCCGTCGGACTGCAGGTTCATGTCCGCCAGGATGCTGCGGCGAAACACCCACATGCCGGATTGCGAATCGCGCACCCAACGGAAGTATAGCAGCGACATGGCGAGGGAGAGCACCAGGTTGCCGAACTTGTGCTTGAAGCTCATGGCCCGGCGGTCGCTGACCGGAAAGCGCGAGGCATTGAGGAAATCGACGTCCAGATGCAGGAACGCCTCGAGCAGGTAGGAGAGGGCGTCGACGGGGTAGCTGTGATCGCCGTCCAGGGTGACGATGAGGTCGCCGGTCGCGCCGGCGAAACCGCGCCGGTAGCTGCGACCGTAGCCGCGCACGTCCTCGCGGATCACCTGCGCGCCGAGGGAACGGGCGATGTCGGAAGTGCGGTCGGTCGAGCCGTTGTCGACCACGATGACTTCGTCGACAAACTCGGGCATGCTCTTGAGCACCTGCTCGATGCCCTGCTCCTCGTTGAGGCAGGGGATGACGACCGTGATGGTCTGACCTTTGTACATGATGCGAGCTACAGGCGCACCTCATCCATAGTAATCGAGACGCGCCCCCCTGGGGATGAGCCGTCTGGCGGGGGCTGGGGCGATGTGGGAGAATCGTGGGTTGGCGGACAACGACAAGAGCATTCTCGACAAAGAGCTGGAGTACCACGAGAAGTTGTACTCGGGCTTCGCCCAATCGCATTTTGCGCGGCCGGCGGTTCGGGCGCTCCGGAAGCACATGGTGGAGCGGATTCTGCGCCTGACCGGGGCGGGCAGCGCCTCGCGAGTGCTGAGCCTGGGGTGCGGGATCGGCGACACCGAGCTGCTGCTGGCGCCGCAGGTTGGCGAAGTGGTGGGGGTGGACCTCTCGCCGGCGGCCGTGCGGCAGGCGCGCGCGGACACGGAGCGGCTGGGGGTGTCGAACGCGCATTTCGTCGAGGGCACGGGAGCCGCGGCGCGGGGCCGCTTCGATGTGGCGATCGCCATTTTCTTCCTGCATCATTTGCCCGACCAGGCGCTGGCCGAATTGCCGGGCCGGCTCGTGGAAATGCTGGAGCCCGGCGGGGTGTTCTATTCCCTGGATCCCAGCCGGCGCCGCCTTTCGGGCGCTGTGGGGCGGCTGCTCATCCCCGGGCTGATGAAGAGGTACCAGACCGAAGGCGAACGGGAACTGGATCCGGAAGCGACCGCGGAGCTCTTTCGCGGTAAGGGGTTCGAGGTCCGCTGCGACATGTACGATTTCGGGTCGTCGCCGCTGGCCGGGCTGCTCCCTGGGTGGAGGCTGGGCTATCGCATGGCGCGCCGGGCGGACGACCTTCTGCTGCGCGTGCCGCCCCTCAAGAGGATCGGCAGCAATTTTGAGATTGTGTCGCGAAAGGTGTGAATCCGCGCGGAGCGGAGGGTCAGCCGTCTATTCGGTCAGGGTCAGCGCGATGATGTTCGATTTCACGGCCGTCTTGGTTGCCGCATCAGTTCGCTTCACTTGGATGGTGTACTTGCCGGACCGATGTAGATCGAACAGCTCGCTGACGACAATCTCACCTTGCAAGGTTTCGCCTGGCTTTAGAGAAACGCAGACATAGCTCCCGTAGGAGAATGTTGGGCCAAGAAGGTCCTTGGTCTGGATGGTCTGTTGCGATTTGATACTTGGCATCAGGTTGCCCTTGTCGTCCCGAACCTCGATGTCCCCATCCGAAAGCCGTAGTCCCACACCGGGGGGCTGGGAGAAGTAAATCTCGTGATTTGAGATATCCCTCAGACTGATTCCCACCCTGACTTCGGAATTCGTTTTCAGGGCGGTCTGCGGCGCGTTGATCGTGATGGCAAACGGAGGCTGCGGAGCCTCGGATCCCACGGTTCCGCGCACTACTAGTACTGTGGCAAGCGAAAACAATCCAATTGAGATCCTCATACGCGTTCCTTAAGCATTCTCACTGATGGCATGTGCTGCCCGCGCCATTAACATATTTCTCTCCGGGGGTCCACTCCGGATACGCAGTACTCGCTTGATATGGGGCTGGGCTTGGTGTTGACGTTGAACAGTTCAGCAGCCACGTTGTTGAGTTTGATTGCGGCGCCAGTGTGTTGATGGCGTCTCCGCAAAACTGCCAACCCACGGTTCCCAGCGGCACAGGGACGGCACAGGCAATAGTGCCTGAGCAGTTGCCAGCCGGACTCGGGATCCACATCAGATACATTGTAGCCTGAAAGGCGCGTTGGATCTCGCCCATGGGGTCTGGCAGCGAGGCACTGGGGCTATCGTTTGTGGTGACGCCGGTTGCATACGGGTAGACGTTGTCAAGTTCGGGAGAGGGGTCGGTGGCGAATGTCGTCGGAACACAATTCTGGACACTACCGGTACCCGTCAGGAGCGTGTACTGGTCGCTCTTGATGAGCTGCACCCATGAGTACGTACCCGCGTTCCCGGCAGGCGGCGTTGCTGAGACTGTGAACTGTATCCCAGCACTCGTGGGGGGGGTACCAAGTGCGAGCGTCGGAGGGTTTGTCGGAAGGATATTCACCCCTTTCAGTGGGGCGTTTATGCTCACGCTACTCGGCCCGGTGACGGCGAATGTCACGCTGGCGGTCCTTTGGCCGGTGGAGACCGTCACTGGCCATGAGCCGCCTGAGTCGACAAAATAGAACATCAGGGTACTCTGGTCCGTAAGCGGATCGGGAGCTTCCTGACCGCCTGTGGTGGTGCCGGCCGCGTATCCGCCCGTGATCCACACGTTCTGCGGCAACTGCCAAGACGGGTTTGCCACGGCGGTGTTGCCGGGCATGCATGCAACCAGGGTGATCGCTTGGCCAGCCACCACGTTCATGCTGGCGCCGATCTGAGTTGCGCTGCCGCAAGCCGTGCCCCAGAGGATCTGAGGCGTCGCCGCCACGATATTAGCCTGGCTGTTGGTGCCTTGGCTCGGCTGTCCGGGATTGGTGCTCAGGAAGCCACTCCCGCCGTACCCCTGGGAGGTGACCGTGAGCGTCACGTTCGGCTGGTCGGGGGCGCTGGGATCGATCGTGACCTGGGCCGTAATCTGCGTGTCGCTGGAGCTCATGATCTGGAGGCCCGTTATGCCCGTTGCGTCGATCGACAGCGTTGGGTTGGTCCCGAAGCCCGTTCCGGTGATCGTGATGGCGGTGGTCGCGCCGGCGGGCCACTGATTGGGATTCACGGAGGTGATGTTGGGCGTCGGATCGCCGATGTTGAAGGAGGCCGCGTTGCTGGTGCCGAAGGTCGTGGTCAGGGTCAGGTTCTGTTTGCCCGTGCTGGCATTGGTGGCGATTGAGTAATTCAGTGTGACCTGTGTCGCACTAGCGGAGGTCGGCGTCAGGGTGATGCCCGAGCCGGGATTAATGGCCGGAGTCGCCGTTTGGTTGAAGAAGTCTATCAGATTGTCGCCGTAAACGGTCATCGTGCCCGAAGTCCCCACGCTTGCGGAGGCGGGGTTTATGCTAGTGATCGTAGGCGCGGCGCTGGACATCTGGACGCCTGTAGTGCCAAGGTAGATGTACTCGTCAGTGGAATCCTCCTCGCCGCCACCGCCGTCATAGTCACCGTCGCCGGGGTAGGAACCATCGTCCGTTCCAACGAGGTACTCGTAAGGATTGGAATAGTAATCTCCCCCCCCCCCTCTTCGTAGGCGAAGAAAGCCACCACGTAGTGATCGCTCTCGATTATGTAGTCGTCCCCCACGTAAAGCGGCATCTGGAAATAGCCGTCGGCGCGCCAGACAAAGTTGGCGTCACACGGAATATTGGGGTCGGCGGCACAGGATTGACCGTAGGCGGCGCCGTCGGCAATGAGGGAGGAGTTCTGATAAAGGTATCCCTCGACATAAGCGTCGTAGTAGAGAGCCGCGTCATAGTCAAGCTCCGTGGCCGAGTAGGTGACGATCTGCGAAGAGGTGGTCCAGTCGGGGACAATTTCGGAAATGCCCTCCACAGACTGGGCAGCAGCGGGCTTCGCGAATGCGAGGAACAGGACCAGTAGGCCAAAGGAAAGGGCGGAAACCGCGCTGGGCAGGCTGAGCCTATGGGTCACGGCTGCACCTCCCGAGGAAAGGGGGGCAGCGGATGGTGAGCCGGGTTATGGGGGCGCGGCGGGCCAACGTGGTTGACGGTGACGGTGGGGGCAAAGTGGTGTTCGAGGAAGGCATCCAGCGTGGAAGCTGGCGTCGCCCCGAGCTTGGCCTTGAGCGCGGCGACCTGCTCTTCGATGATTGAGTCGCGCTCGCGCTGGAGCTGGACGAGCTCGGGCGGCACAGGAGGAAGGTCCGCGGGGCTGTGGAGCGCGCGGGGATACTTTGCGCGTGTGGCGTCGATGATCGCCTTGGCCTTCGCGTCCTGGTCCTTCAGCTTCGCCTCGAGCGTGAGGGCGGTCTCGCGGACGGCCCCAAACTGGCTGTCGTCGAAACCGAGTGTCTGCTGGAAGTGGTTACGCAGGCCGCTGCCATCTTTTCCCTGCTTGTCAAGCTCGGCCGCGACACGGTCCAGGTGGTTCTGAAAAGCGAGGAAGTGCCGGTACAGGTGCGGCAGGGATATTCTGTGCGTGGTGGCTGGCTGGCTCGCGGGCCGGCTGCCCGGCGGCTGCGCCCAGGCAGGCGAACTCAGCAGGATGCAAAGAAGACCGACTAGCAGTGGATACCTAGTCCGCTTGGTGAGCGGAGTTGGTGCGCTCGGGTATTGGAGCATAGTTTTCCGCGAGTCCTTCACTCGGTAATGTGCTCTCAAAGTCATTGACGCCGGCATGTTCTCCTCAGAAAGCGGCGCAGCCGAAAGGCTGCGTGACCGTAAAGGGCACTCCGTTGCTGTTCTGGCCGGCTCCTCTGTTGTTCACGGTCACGACGACATTGCCGCTGGTTGCCCCGGTCGGCACCTGCGCGAAGATGCCGGTATCGGACCAATAGGTCACGGACAGCGGCGTCCCGTTGATCTTGGCCGTGCTGGCGCCTTGCGTAGCTCCGAAGCTGGTTCCCATAATGATGAACCCAACCTGAACTGGGCCGGAGGGCGGGGAGAGTTGGGTAATTGCGGGGGTTACTGTAAACGGTGCTCCGGCGCTGGGCGCTCCGTTGACTGTGACTACGACGTTGCCTGTGGTGGCCCCGGTGGGCACCGGAACAACGATGGTGCTGGCGCTCCAACTGGTGGGCGTGGCCAGCGTGCCGTTGAAGGTGACCGTACTGGCGCCCTGGTTCGCCCCGAAGCTGCCCGAATTCGAACCAGCGGTCCCGGATCCGGAAATCGTCACCACTGTCCCTACTGGGCCCGAAGTTGGCGAGACAGTGATGGCCATCGCCGAGGTGATTTGGAAAGGCACGCCGTTGCTGGGCTTGCCGCCAGCCGTGACCACCACGTTGCCGGACGTTGCCCCAGTGGGCACGGGCACCACGATGCTGTTGGCACTCCAACTGGTGGGTGTCGCCGCCGTTGCGTTGAACGTGACGGTGCCCTGCGTCGCCCCGAAGAGCGCACCAGTAATCGTCACCACGGTGCCGATTGAACCATAAGTGGGCGACAGACTGACGATTGTCGGTCCCGTTGCAACGGTGAAAGTCGCGCCATTGCTGGCCATGCCATTCACCGTGACCACCACGCTGCCAGTCGCAGCCCCGGTGGGCACCGGCGCCACTATGCTGGTGTCGCCCCAACTCGTCGGCGTCGCCAGTGTTCCGTTAAACTTCAGCGTACTCGTGCCCTGGGAGGTCCCGAAGTGCATTCCAGCGATTGTCACCACCGAACCCACTGGCCCCGCAATGGGCGAGATGCCGGTGACGAGCGGCGCTGCTGTAACAGCGAAAGCCACGCCGTTGCTGGCCATGCCGTTGGCCGTGACCACCAGATTGCCGGTGGTGGCCCCATTGGGCACAAGCGCCACGATTACTGAGGCATTCCAACTCGTGGGCGTGGCCGACGTTCCATTGAAGGTTACCGTACTGGCGCCTTGGGTCGCGCCGAAGTTGGCGCCAATAATCGTCACCGCTGTACCGGCTGAGCCCGATGTGGGTGACACACTGCTGATGCTCGGCGCGACTGTGAAACCCACGCCGTTGCTGGCCAAGCTGTTGACCGTGACTACCACGTTGCCCGTGGTTGCCCCGGTGGGTACCTTCACCACGATGCTGGTGGCACTCCAACTCGTGGGCGTCGCCGCCGTCACATTGAACTTGACGGTACTCGTGCCCTGGGTCGCCCCGAAGTTCTTTCCGGTGATCGTCACCACGGTTCCCGTTGGTCCGGAGGTGGGCGATACGCCCGTGATAAGCGGCCCGGTAGTGACAGTGAAGGCCACACCGTTGCTGGCCATGCCGTTGGCCGTGACTACCACGTTGCCCGTGCTGGCTCCGGTGGGCGCAGGTACGACGATGCTGGTGGCGCTCCAACTCGTAGGAGTGGCCGGCGTTCCGTTGAACGCGACCGTGCTCGTGCCCTGCGTCGTTCCGAAGTTGCTGCCCGTAATCGTCACTACTATACCGGTTGGGCCCGAAGTGGGCGACAGGCTGGTGATGATGGGCGCCACTGTGAAACTCACGCCGTTGCTGGCCGTGCTGTTGACCGTGACTACCACGTTGCCCGTGGTGGCTCCGGTGGGCACAGGTACGACGATGCTGGTGGCGCTCCAGCTCGTGGGCGACGCCGCCGTTCCGTTGAACGTGACCGTGCTCGTGCCCTGGGTTGTTCCGAAGTTCGTTCCCGTGATCGTGACCGGCGTGGCGACCGGGCCGGAGGTTGGAGCCAGGCTGGAAATGGCCGGCGTGATGGCGCTTACCGCGAAGGACAGCGTCGGGGTTGCTTGAATACCCGCCGCCGCCCACACCTCGGTCCAGGACCCCACGGCGGATGAGGACATGGTCCCACTTAACGAGAAGTTGCCGCTCGAGTCCGTATACCCATACGGGGTCGTGCTCCAACCGTTGTTATTCTGGTTTACGGTGTTGGTGACTTGCTGGTTCGGTGGGCCCTGGACGCCGATTTGGAAGGAGTCGCCCACATTGAAATTCGTGTTCCCCGGCCGCGTGGTGTTCGACACCTGCACCGTCACCTGGGACGCCACGAAGTTCACCGTCTGATTCGAGCTCAGATTGTTGATCGGCGCCGACGGTGGGTTGAACCAATTGTTGGCCATCGACGGCGTTACGGTGTAGTTGCCGCCGGCGGCCGGGGTGAAGGAGTAGTTACCGTTGGCGTCGGTTGTGGTGGCCGTGTTCGACGAACCGCTCAGGCTCATCGTCACCCCTGTCAAGCCCTTCGCGCCAACGGTCACCTGACCGCTGATGGTGAGGGGGTTGACCACAAAGGAGAGCGTCGGAGCTGCCGGAATCCCGCCTACCGTCCACACTTCGGTCCAACTGCCGGTGTCGCCGGCACCCATGGCGCCACTGATGGTGAGAGTGCCGCTGGCGTTCGTCTGGCCGTAGGAGCTCGTGCTGGGGCCGGAGCCGCCACGGGTGGCGGCGTTGGTGACGGGCTGGTTTGGCGGTCCGCTCACCAGGACTTGGAAGGAATCGCCGACGTTGAAATTCGGATTCCCTGGGTGTGTAAGATTGGTGATTTGCACGGTGACCAGGGTCGCCGTGAAGTTCGCGGTCTGATTAGCGCTCAGATTAGTGAATGTCGGCGGCTGTGGGCTAAACCAGCAGTTGGCTTTCGACGGCGCTATCATGTAGTTGCCGCCGGCCGCTGCAGTGAACGAGTAGTTCCCGCTGGCGTCCGTCGTCATGGAGCCGTTCGAAGAGCCGCTCAGACTCACCGTCACTCCGGCCAGCCCCGCCCCTCCCAGCGTCACCTGGCCGCCGACGGTATACGAGGCCGCACTGACTGTGAAGGTAATTGTTGGCGTTGCCTGAATGCCGCCTACCTTCCACACCTCGACCCAGGACCCGGCAGCGGATGGGGACATGACGCCGCTCATCGAGAACCTGCCGCTCGAGTCCGTATAGCCATACGGGGTCGTGCTCCAACCGTTGTTATTCTGGTTTGCGGTGTTCGTGACTTGCTGGTTCGGTGGGCCTTGGACCGCGATTTGGAAGGAATCGCCGACGTAGAAGTTCGGGTTCGCCGGCCGCGTGGTGTTGGACACCTGCACTGTCGCCTGCGACGCAACGAAGTTCACTGTCTGGTTCGAGCTGAGGTTGTTCACCGCCGCGGAGGCTGGGTTGAACCAATACGTCGCTCTCGCCGGCGTCACTGTATAGCTGCCGCTCCCGTTCGCCGTGAACGAGTAGTTTCCGTTGGCATCCGTCGTCGTAGAGGCGGTTGAAGAGCCGCTCAGGCTCACCGCCACTCCTCCTAGCCCCACCCCCGCCAGCGTCACCTGGCCGCCGATGGTATAGGTGGCCGTGACTGTAAACGTAATCGTTGGCGTTGCCTGAATGCCGCCCACCTTCCACACCTCACTCCAGGACCCGGCAGCGGATGAGGACATCACCCCGCTCATCGAGAATCTGCCGCTCGAGTTCGTATAACCATACGGGGTCGTGCTCCAACCGTTGTTATTCTGGTTTGCGGTGTTCGTGACTTGCTGGTTCGGTGGGCCTTGGACCACGACCTGGAAAGAATCGCCGACGTAGAAGTTCGGGTTCGCTGGCCGCGTGGTGTTGGAAATCTGCACCGTCACTTGTGACGCGGTGAAGTTCGCCGTCTGATTCGAGCTCAGGTTGTTAACCGCCGCCGAGGCGGGGCTGAACCAGTAGCCGAGCATCGAGGGGGTCACGGTGTAGTTGCCGCTCCCGTTCGCCGTGAACGCGTAGTTTCCGCTGACATCCGTCGTCGTGGAGGCGGTTGAATGTATCCGTCAGACCAAACCATCTGTACACGCAGGGAGTTTGGTGGTTCAGTTGAGGGATGAGCGACCAACAGGTGAGCGCGGCGCCGCGGCGCCGGAGCCAGGCCGAAGCCGACCAACTCGCTGCGG
>JBKQQG010000080.1:0-9913 GCA_052144455.1 Bryobacteraceae bacterium | reverse complement strand
CCAGGAGGTCTCTCTGCTCGGCACTCAGCACAACGGGTCGCGCCACACGCATCGTCTTTGCTCCTTCCATTGTAGAGACGATGCAACGACTATACTCGTTACTATTTAGGCCGCACTACACTAGCCGGCGCCTGGATGCTGGCCTCGATCCATTCCCGCATGCGCCGGAAGTGCCCGCCCTTCCAGTAAGCGCGGCCGCAAGCCGGACAGCGCAGGAACTCGTCGTGCAGTAAGGCAACCTGGCCGGGAAGTTGATGGCGCACCTGGTCTTTTCTGGCCTGCTCGAGCGGCGTGTTACATCGCATGCACCGCGAAAAGGGCTTCGCCAGGCGCCCCAGATCGAATCGCCGGACCACTTCCGCGAGCTGCTGCCGCGGTTGCGTCGCCCGTAGGTAATACCCGTGCGTCAAGGAGCCGCGTTTGAGGAGACCCACATCGCGAGTCAACAGAATCCTGCGTTCGCTGCGCGAGACCTCCGCCAGGCGCTCGTCGGCGCAGCGGTTCCGATACCAACTGTCGAATCCTAACATCCGCAGGTATGCGGCCAGGCGGCCCAGGTGCACATCCAGTACGAATCGTACCTCACGGAGCGGTTCCGGCCGCAATCGAGTGACTCCAACGATGTCCAGCGCCTCGAAGACCGGGTAGACGCTGATCCGGTCGCCGTCCCGAACCCGGTAGGCGAAATCCACCGATTCTCCGTTGATCAGGATCAGATCGACCTCCGTGTGCGGCACGCCCATCGACTCGATGCGGTCCTTGATGGTGGCGATATCCAGGAACCTATACTCGAACTCCTTGAAACGGCGCTCCGGCGGCAGAAAATCGTTGAGTTCGGCGTAGAAGCGGAACTTCGCACCGGGCATGACATTGGCCCAGCCCTTATTCGGGCCTGCCGGCCAGCACCGAGTGTACAACGAAGACCGTCACCGTGTGAGAGGGAGACCTGATCCGCCTGGCGCCCCGCGTCATCCCATTCCGCGAACGGCGCTGTTCGCAAAAAACTGGCTTTCCGTGCCCGCCGTGAGTCATTCTCCCTCCCGGCGTCGCTTTTATAGTGAAAGGTTTCGATATGACTACTCGCCACCTCGTCAAGTCTCTGCTTCTGCTCTCCACGCTGCTCGGCTGGCAGTCCGCTCTCGGCCAAACAGCCACCATCGACACCTATGCCGGGAACGACGCCTTCTTCGCCGGCGCCGGCCTGGCCGCGACCTCCGCCCAATTGGTCACCCCGAGCTACTTCGCCGTCGACGCCCAGGGGAACGTCTACTTTTCAGATCCGGGATACTCCCTGGTTCTCAAGGTCTCCACCACCGGCGTCATCTCTATCGTCGCCGGCAACGGCATGAGCACATTTGCTGGCGACGGCGGCCTGGCCATCGGCGCTTCGCTCAGCTATCCGTCCGGTCTGGCCTTCGATTCCTCCGGCAATTTCTATATCGCCGACCTCTACAGCTCCAAAATCCGCAAGGTGGATACCAACGGGATCATCACTACGGTGATCGGCGGCAGTGGATCGGGATTTGCGGGAGACGGAGGGCCCGCCGCAAAAGCCCTGATCCAAAACCCAGAGGGGATCGCCATCGACCACTCCGGCAACCTCTATATTGCCGACTGGGGCAACAATCGTATCCGCATGGTCAACCCGGCCGGGATCATCTCCACCGTCGTGGGCAGCAGCACCACGGGCTACTCCGGCGACGGCGGACCGGCGGCCCAAGCCTCTATCTCGCAACCCAACGGCGTCGCGGTCGATTCATCCGGAAACCTATACATCGCCGACACAGACAACAACGCGATCCGCAAGATCTCCAACGGGATCATCACCACGGTTGCCGGCGGCCAGTCGGGATTCGGCGGCGACGGCGGTCTGGCCACCAACGCCAGGTTGTCGGTGCCACAAAGCGTGGCCGTGGATGCGTCCGGAAACCTGTATATCGCCGATATGGGAAACCAGCGCATCCGGCGCGTCGACCCAAGCGGCGTCATCACCACCGTCGCGGGAACCGGCACGGCCGGCTTCAGCGGCGACGGCGGCACGGCCACTGCCGCCATGCTCAGCGCTCCGGCAGCGGTCGGCGTGGACGCCTCCGGAGCCGTTTACGTCTCCGACGTTGACAACCACCGCGTTCGCCGCTTCGTCCCGGGCGGCAACATCGCCACCTTCGCCGGCATGGCGTTCTCGATCGGCGACGGCGGACCCTCCACCCAGGCGCGTTTGACTGTCCCCAACAGCGTAGCGGTGGACTCCACGGGCAACCTGTTCATCGCCGACAGCGCCGATAACCGGGTCCGCGAAGTGACTCCCTCGGGCACCATCACCACCCTGGCCGGAACCGGCCGGACGGGCCGCGGCGGCGATAACGGCCCAGCCGCGTCGGCGGCTCTGAGCTCGCCCTACAGCGTAGCTGTCGATTCCGCCGGCAACGTGTATATCGCGGACGCCGGCAATAACGTCATCCGCCGCGTGGATGCGAAAACAGGGGTCGTCACGGCGTTCGCCGGCAATTACACTTGCTGCTACGCCGGACCTGGTACGGGCGGAGACGGCGGCCTGGCCACGGCCGCCACCCTGTTCTACCCAATGGCCGTGGCGGTGGATGGGGCCGGAAATGTGTATTTCACCGATCAGGTGCAGTCCAACAACACCCCTGCGGCCCAAGCCGTACGCCGGGTGACCACCGACGGGAAGATCAACACCTGGGCCGGAGGATCTACCCTCGTCGGATACGCCGGAGACGGCGGCTCGCCGCTCAACGCTCAGTTCGGCAGTACCATCAGGATGATCGCAGCCGGTCCCGATGGCAGCCTGTACATCGCGGATGGCGCCAATAACCGGGTGAGGAAAGTGGATCCGGCTGGAACCACCATCACCACCGTAGCGGGCACCGGCTCGAGCACCTATTCCGGCGATGGAGGCGCCGCCACTTCGGCGGGCGTGCCCAATCCCTCGTCGGTCCTGGTGGATGCGGCGGGGAACCTCTACATCGGGAATAGCCCCAGCGTTCGGAAGGTCTCGCCCAGCGGCAATATCGGCCCTTACGCCGGCGGCCATTACGGCTTCTCCGGCGATGGCGGACCGGCCACGGCCGCGGCCATGATGGGAATAAACGGGTTGGCGCTCGATTCCGGGAACAACCTGTACCTCGCGGATATTGGCAACCGCCGCATCCGCCAGGTGCAGCCCGCGGTCAGCCCGGCCATCGCCTTGTCGTCCACCTCCTTGACCTTCAAGCTCGCAGCCACCGGTTCCACTGCTACCACTCAGACCTTCGTGGTCTCCAACAGCGGCCAGGGTACGCTCAACTGGGCCGCGGCAGCCACCACCACTTCCGGTGGCGCCTGGCTCTCCGTTTCGCCCGCTTCCGGCAACACTCTGGCCGGGCAGGCTGGAACTACGGTAACCGTCACCGCCAGTCCCTCCGGTCTGGCCGCTGGGGATTACTACGGCCTGATTCAGGTCAGTTCCCCGAACGCCGCGAGCCAGCTCCAGATGGTCACCGTCAGATTCACCATCCAGACGGCGGGCGAGGACCCACCCCAGATCACTGCGGGCGGCATCGTCAGCGCCGCCAGCTACGCCGGGCCGGTCGCGCCCGGAACTCTGGTCGCCATCTTCGGCTCCAATTTCACCGATCCCGGCAACGTCCTGCTCGCCAACGCGCTCCCCTGGCCCTCCCAGCTCGGCGGAACCTCGGTCGCCATCGCCGGCGTGACGGCGCCGGTCTTCGTGGTCACTCCCGGCCAGATCAACGCCATGCTGCCCTTCGATCTGGCGGTGAACACCGATCTCCCCATCATAGTGACCCGCAACAACGCCATCTCGGCCCCCCAATCCGTCAGCATGGTTTCCGCCCTGCCCAGCGTCTTCACGCAGAACCAATCCGGCCAGGGGCTGGGAGCCATCATCATCCTTCATCCCGATGGAAGCTGGAACATGGCTGGCAGCGGCAACTCCGCCACCGCCGGCGACACCCTCGAGATCTACTGCACCGGTCTGGGCGACACCAACCCGCGCGCAGTCGCCGGATTCCCGGCCACCGCTTCGCCGCTCTTGTGGGCCATCGATACGGTGACCCTCGCCGTGGGCGGCGTGAATGTTCCGGTCTCCTACTACGGTCTGGTACCGGGCCTGGCCGGGCTCTTCCAGGTGAACGCCACTCTACCCACCGGAATCGCACCCTCTCCGCAGTCGCCGGTGGTGCTCTCCCAGGGGAGCAGCGTAGGCGCCACGGTCACCATTCCCATCCAATAACCCTCTGTAGACGCGCACGGCCGGGCTCCCCGGCCGTGAGCGTTCCCGCTAGTGAATGGCCGCCAGAGCCTGCGACGCTTCCGGATAATCCGGCCGCAGCTCCAGCGCCTTCTTGTACGCTGCGGCGGCTTTGTCGTTCGAGCCATTCCTCCGCAGCGCCTCGCCAAGATAGTAGTAGCCCTCGGGCGTTGCCTTCTTGGCGTTGGCCGCCTCGAAATCCTCGATGGCGCCGCTCACGTCGCCACCGAACGCAGGTGGGGCCATCAACCGGGCCACGCCCCGGCCCATGTGCGCATCCGGGTTACTCGGGTCGAGCGTCACCGCCTGTTCGAACTCTCCCTTGGCGCCCGGTCCGTACTTCATCATGTCCACCGGATTGCCCTGCGCCAGCCGGCCCATGATCCGCCCCTTCCATACGTGGATCTCGGCGCTCTTCGGATCCTGCGCGCTCAGCGTGTTCGCCATGGCCAGCGCATCCTCGTACTTCTTCGCCTCGTAGAGTTCCTTGAGTGCGCCCAGCGACGCGTGCCGGCCTGCGGCTGCAATCGATGCCGGAGCGGACAGACTCCCTAGATTAAGGCCATTGACCAGGATCGTCGTTTGTCCCATCATCTCCGAAATCAACGGGGCCAGGTCCTGAACCGCACCGGGGCCGACGTGTCCGATGTTCAGACCGTTCGTCATGAACACCACCTTCCGTTCCCGGATGGCCTGCAGGATCTGGTGGAATAGCGTGGGCTTCTCATCCGGTTCCGGGAATTGCTCCAAGCGGACGTCGTCGCCCTCAATAATCACCGCTCCCAGCGGAACGATCTTCCCGCCCATGCCGCCGCCGAAACCCATCCCCGCTCCGCCGGCGCCGAGCCCGAATTTCATCGCGGCAAACGGAACCACCACCGTCGTGCCCACTCGAATGGGCTCTCCGGTCACGCCGCTGGCTTTTATTTCCGAGACCATCTTGTCGAAGTCGGCCAGCGCCTTGGCCAATGGACCTTCCGCTCGCCCTACCGCCGCCGGCAGAACGACGGTCGCCGCCAATACAAGGCACCTCCGCATCGTGTTCGTCATAACGCGCCTCATTTCGCGGCCGCCTTTCCCAGGCTGAGGAAGCGGGTTCCCGTTTTCGTGATGGCGACGAATCCCAGCGGCCGAACTTCGCCGCTCATGACGAACAAATCGCCACCCGGACCAGCCACGCCCCCGCCCCCGAAGCTGACCTCAATCCTGACGATCGGTATCAGCGTGACCGAACCCGCTCTCACCGGCTCGCCGACCGCCGTCTTCACATGCAACTCGTCGCTCAGCCGCTGCGCCATGCTATCCGCCAACTGGCTGGCAGGCTGAACGGCGGGCGCCGTAGGCTTCCTCTCCGGCGTGTTCTGCCCCGCGGCAAGGGTCCCCAACATCAGCCCAGCCACAACGGCAATAATCGCCTTCCGACTCATGGGACACCTCCTGATTGGAATTCCCCTTCAGTATACTCGCCGCGCTTGCCAGTGCCCCAAAAAAGCAGAAGCACGTGCGGCCTTCCGCACGTGCTCCATCCCGCCCCGTTTTAGCGCTCTCGATTACCGGCGGCCGCCTCCGCTGGAGTGTCCGCCGCCTCCGCTCGAAATGTGGGACCCTCCGCCGGAAGAGTGCGAGACCGAAGACGACCGCGGCGCAGAGTAACTCTGCCTCGGAGCCGAGTACGATCTCGACCCGTAAGATCCGTAACTGCGCGGCGCCGAGTAACCGGACGAGTAAGACCGCCCGTAGGACGGCGCGCTCCGGTACCCCTGCGTCGAGCCATACCCGCGATAGCTTTGCGCCGAGCCGTAGCTCCGCGCCGACTGCCCGTAGGATCCCGCATAGCCCCGGTTGCTCGACTGGAATCCCGTCGCCCCGCTTCGCGTAGCTCCGTTGCTGGCGCCGAAGTGCTGCCACCCGCCCGTGGTGGCGCCAGCCCGGCTCATCTGCGCCGTGCCAGTCCGCCCCGCGCTGCTAATGTTCCGCGGGCCGCCTGCGTACCGGGTCGATCCATACCGGCTCGCCACGGCCCGGCTGGAGTAGGCAACCCCCATCCGGTGCGCCGGATTATGCGTCCAAGCCATCCGGCCTCCAACTCCCCTGCCCCAACCACCGCCGCCCCAGCCCCCGCCGTGGAACCCGTAGTGCCCGAAGAAGCCCGCGTTCAGGAACAACCCGCCGCCGAACCACCCGCAGCCCCATCCCCAGCCGCCCCAGCCGCCCCAGCCCGGGAAGAAGCCGCCCATGTAGATCCCCGGCCCGAATCCGAATCCCCAGCCCCAGCCCGGGTACCACAGGTCCGGATATTCGTTCCAGACCGGCGGACCCCAGATGTAAGACGGGCTGTACTCCGGGACGTAGATCACCTGCGGATCGGCCGGCTGAATCTCGATCGCATTCTGTCCGTTCTGCGTCTCCGTCGTCACCACCTGTTGCGGCGTGCTATTCAGCTTGCCGTTGCTCCGGGCCCGCTGCCGCATCCTCTGCACCGCGCTCATCACGTCCCCCTGCTGGGCCAGGAAAGCGTTCCCCAGATCCGTGGTCCACCGGAGGTCGCTGGCCAGCCGTCTGAGCGCCTCCGGAAACGCCACCAGCGCCTGCACGCTAGGATCCCAGTTCTGCCCCTTCACAGCGTCCATCAGTTGCGCGCCCTGCAGGTTGCTGTTCTGCAACAGCCACTGTTGCGCTTGCGCGACCTCCAGCGGATACGTGCTGGCGGCCAGCACCTGGCTGAGCAGCGGGTCGGGATACAGCGCCACCGGCGCCACCAGCGTATCCAACTGCCCCGCCGACAGCAGCGGCGCAGCCTGTTGCGCCGCCGGAGCCGGTGCCGCTGGAGCCGGTCCCGCCGGTGCTTGCGCGAAGCTCGCCGGAAACGCGATCAGTAGCGCGCTCGCGACCGCCACCGCCCGCCGAATTGCCGTCCCACTTCTGAGCGTCTTCATCTTTCCACCACCTTGCACCGTTACTACCACCCCGGTGCACCCTTCTACCTGCAAAACGAGTTCCAAAGTGCAAACCGTTGAAACCTAACCGGTTACCGTTATTGTAGAGTACTTCTACTGGCTGAGAACCACCACTCCGGCTGAAACTGGCCAGCCGGACCCCGGCCTCCCCCAGCAGCCGCCGCGCTTGGGGCTACAATATTAGATCCATGGCTATCATCCAACGTGTGTTGATAAGTGTTACCGACAAGACCGGGATCGCGGAGTTCGCGCGCGGCCTGGCCGGCCTCGGCTGCGAGATCGTTTCGACCGGCGGTACCGCCCGCGCGCTCAAAGACGCCGGCCTCTCCGTGCGCGATATCGCCGACCTCACCGGCTTCCCCGAGATGCTCGACGGCCGCGTGAAGACCCTCCATCCCAAAATCGCCGCCGGCGTGCTCGCCATCCGCGCCAACCCCGAGCATCGGGCCGCGCTCCAGGCCCATGGCATCTCCACCATCGACATGGTGGTGGTCAACCTCTACGCCTTCGAGAAGGCCGCCGCCCGCGAGGGCGCCACCGTTCCCGAGCTGATCGAGAACATCGATATCGGCGGCCCCACCCTGATCCGCGCCGCCGCCAAGAACTACCAGGACGTCGCCGTGGTGGTCGCGCCTTCCGATTACCCCGCCATCCTCGACGAACTGCGCGCCGGCAGCCTCTCCCTAGCCACCCGCTGGAGCCTCGCGCAGAAAGCCTTCCGCACGACCACCGACTACGACCGCGCCATCTCCGCCCGCCTGTCTCGCATCTCGGTCAAAGACGGCGAGTTCCGCGATTCCAACCCCGCCCTGCCCGCTCTGCTCGACCTGCGCGCCCCGCGCGCCCTGGACCTGCGCTACGGCGAGAACCCGCACCAAGCCGCCGCCCTCTATGCCAACGGCCACTCCGGCATCGCCGGCGCACGCCAACTGCACGGCAAGGAGCTTTCCTACAACAACCTGGTGGATCTCGACGCTTCCTGGCAACTGGTCCAGGAGTTCGACCAGCCCGCCACCGCCATCATCAAGCACACCAATCCCTGCGGCTGCGCCGAGCAGGCCACGCTCGTCGAGAGTTATCGCAAAGCCCTCGCATGCGACCCCGTCTCGGCCTTCGGCGGCGTGCTGGCCTTCAACCGCCCCGTGGACGAAGAGACGGCGCGCGAGATCGTGAAGATCTTCGTCGAGGCCATCGCCGCGCCGGATTATTCCCCCGAGGCGCTGGCCATCCTCACCGGCCGCAAGAACCTGCGCCTGCTCAAAGTCGCGGATGCGGATGCCTCCGCCCTGGTCGTCAAGTCGATCACCGGAGGCTACCTCGCCCAGACCCCGGATGTCGGCCGTCTGGATCTCTCCAAGACGGAGGTCAGGACCGAGCGCGCCCCCACCGAGGAAGAGTGGCGCGCCCTCGAGTTCGGCTGGAAGGTCGCCAAGCACGTGAAGTCCAACGCCATCGTCTACGCCACGCCCGGCCAGACCGCCGCGGTGGGCGCCGGCCAGATGAGCCGCGTGGATTCCGTGAAGCTCGGCGCCATGAAGGCCATGCTCCCGCTCGCCGGAACCGTGGTCGCCTCCGACGCCTTCTTCCCCTTCCCCGACGGCGTCGAAGAAGCCGCCAAGCACGGCATCACCGCCATCATCCAGCCCGGCGGCTCCATCCGCGACCCCGAAGTCGTCGCCGCCGCCAACCGCCTCGGCCTCGCCATGGTCTTCACCGGTGTCCGCCACTTCCGGCACTAAGCGCCTGTTTCGTTTTCAGCCGGCGTCGATCGGCGCTGATCGGCGGCAGGAAGTGCCGTTTTCCACTTTGCCGAACTGTTCCCGTGGGTGGGATTCGTCGCGGCTAACCTGGAAACACAAGGCCGGGCGGGTAGTGGGTGCCGCGGAACGCGTACCAGTACTACCATTTCCTCTGGCCCTCTTGCGTCCCGAAGAGATTCGGCTCACAATAGCGTAATTGGATGGAGTTCGTGTTCCCAGTGTCGCCAACGTGGGGACGTGCCGGAAGCTCACGGCGTGGCGGGACAGACAGAAGCGCTTGCGGAGGAATAGCGATGAAGATGCGATTTGCATTGATCTTGGCGGCTGCCTTGTGCGTTAGCAGCCTCCCCACATGGGCAGGGATCATTTACAGCGATTTCGGAGCAGGCTACAACTACGATGACGGATATGGATGGAGCGAGGCGGGCGCAAGCTCCGGGGCCGGCTTGCAAGCTACTGGGAGCGGGTTCACCGCGGCGATCAGCGGCAGCGTGACCGCGATCGATGCAGCTCTCGGGTGGATATCCGGTGACGGAGGCGCCACGGCGAGTTTGTGGACCGACGCCGGGGATCTGTCAAGAACTTTGTGTAAACGGCCTTCAGTGGTTGATAATTCCCCAGCCCGAGCGGGGGATGGGGGTGCGGGGCAAGGGGGCGGCGTCTGAGCCACCATGCCCCGCTCAGCACTGCAGAAACTTCTCGGCATCAGCTTCTCTCCAAGGCTGGCATGCGGTCCGGCCACAGAACCGTGAAGTAGTTTAGCGCCGCTCGCCAGTCGCGAATCGGCATGGTCCACTTCTTCTCGGCCGCCCGCAGGGCCAGGAACAGCAGCTTCAGGGCGGCGTCTTCGTTGGGGAAAGCGCCGCGAGTCTTGATGACTTTTCGCAGCGATCGGTTCAGCGCCTCGACCGCGTTGGTGGTGT
>JBKQQG010000079.1:0-11878 GCA_052144455.1 Bryobacteraceae bacterium | reverse complement strand
TCGACAAACACAACGACAGCCCGAAGCCCTTCGTTTGGACTGCCAAAGCTTGCGATGTTTTGGAGAAGGTCAGGCGTGCCCGCGCGGCGCTGGATAATCGTTGATCTGCTTGCCGCAGACCACTAGTTTATGGTAGCACCTTGTGCATTTAGGTGCACAAAGGAGCCTTTGTGCGACACTCCGGGATCCTTTGGCTCTAGCAATTAGGGACGGTCGACGCGGTTGGACTGAATGCCCGCTGTGCTTCCAGTAGCCGGCATGGAGCTGGTTGCCGTGGCGCTGGGCCGAAGGCGATTGGCTCGGTGGGTGCGGCGCAGGGCTTGTTTGATCGGAGACCTACCTTACTCTCTTGCCAGTGTGGAGAGTCGCCATCACTTTGCCGAGGAAGAGGCGCTCGGGGACCGGGCCGAAATCGCGCGAATCGAGGCTGTCGTCGCGGTTATCGCCGATGAGGAAGTACTCGCCTGCGGCCAGCTTGGTTGGCGGATGATTGCCGCCTGCGTACCTCCCGGGAGTGAAGGTGATTCAATGGCCATCCTCGTTTTCGACGATGGATCCTATGGGATGCGATTTGGGAACCCAGGCAAAACCGGCAGGGTCGAGAGGCTTCACGGGAAGGGGCCGGCCGTCGATTAGTACGCAATTCTCCCGCAGTTCTACGGTCTCTCCGGAAGGCCTATGATCCGCTTGGAGAACTTACCTTTCAGACGGGAGTTGTTCGGTAACTGAAGGAATACGAAATCTCCGCGCTTAGCGGAACCAGTCCGGAAAAGCCTGGTGCTGGTGTAAGGCGCGTTAAAAGCATAGGCGGCGTGGTTCACGATAATCTGGTCGCCCAGCAAGACCGTCGGAATCTCCGATGCGCCGGAGATCTTGTAGGCGCGCAGGTAAGCGGGGAGCAGGCCGAGGGCGGCGAGAACCAGCAGGAACCAGCGGAGGCGTCTCTTGAGCCGTGCCGCCATGACCGGATCACCTGGGCTTGCGGGCGCGCACGAAGGCGCTCATGAACTTGCCCTCGATTTGCGGGGCGATGGCCTCCAGGTCGAAGCCTTCGGCCGCCAACAGTCCGCTGGAGTCTTCGGCGCCGAAGATGCGGATCGGTTCGACGCCGATCTCCGCGAAGCCCGCCGCTGCCAGCTTGCCGCGGTACTCGGACTCCTCGAGCGCGCCGGCCACGCAGCCGGCCCACAGCTCGACGTTGCGCCGGATTTCAGACGGGATCTCGCCGCGCACCACAATGTCGGAGACCGCGAAACGGCCGCCGGGACGGAGCACGCGGAAAGCCTCGGCGAGCACGCGGTCCTTATCCGCCGAGAGATTGATGACGCAATTGGAGACGATGACGTCCACCGAGTTATCGGGCAGCGGGATGCTCTCGATCTCGCCTTTCAGAAACTCGACGTTCGAGAGGCCGGATTGGCGCTGGTTCTCGCGGGCCAGGGCCAGCATCTCATCGGTCATGTCCAGACCGTAGGCTTTGCCGGATGGGCCGACGCGGCGGGCGGAGAGCAGCACGTCGATGCCGCCGCCGGAGCCGAGGTCGAGCACCGTTTCGCCGGGTCTTAGCTCGGCGAGCGTGGTGGGATTGCCGCAGCCGAAGGAGGCGCGCAGGGCGTCCTCGGGGACCTGGGCCGCGTCGGCGGTGGGGTAGAGATCGCTGGTGATGGGGTCGCGGTCCGCCTGCGCGGAGGCCCCGCAACAACAACTGCTCCGGCCGCGGACCACTCGCAGGGCCGCCTGGCCGTATTTCTCTTTCACGACTTCCTTGATTTCCTGGCTCATGATCTTCCCTTTCTCGCGATGGATTTGAGCGGAACCACGATGCTCTCCGGCCGGACGGCGCGGTTCCGCGAACAGCACTCGGCGTAGAGGAAGGCCAGCAACTCGGTGAGCGTCGCGACGCTGGCGGAGTAGTGGAGGAACTGGCGCTCGCGGCGCACTTCGACGAGGCCCTGCTGCTTGAGTTTCTCGAGATGATGCGAGAGGGTCGAGTTGGGGATTCCCAGCTCGGCCTGGATGTCGCCCACGACCATGCCGCCGGGATGGGCCGAGAGCAGGAGGCGCAGAATGCGCACGCGGGGCTCGGCGCCGAGAGCGGCGAACATGCGGGCGTAGCGCAGGGCGGCGGCCCGCTCGGTTTTCATATTTCTAGGATAGCAGAAATAATGGGCGGCGACGTCCGCGCTATGGCTCGGGGGCGGGAACGCGGGGGAGCGGTGGGGCGGCCGCTTCTTCGGCGTGATAGGAGCTGCGCACCAAGGGGCCGGATTCGACGTGGCGGAAACCCATGGCCTCGCCTTGGCGGCGAAGATCGGCGAACTCTTCGGGGGGGGCGTAGCGGATCACCGGGAGGTGCTTGAGGGAGGGGCGCAAGTACTGGCCCAAAGTGAGCAGGTCGACGTTCTGGGCGCGCAAGTCGCGCATCGCGGCGAGCAGTTCCTCGATGGTTTCGCCCAGGCCCAGCATGAGGCCGGACTTGGTTGGGATTTCGGGCCGGGCGGATTTGGAATACGCCAGCAGGTCGAGGGAACGCTCGTAGCGTGCGCCGAGGCGGACCTGGCGGTAGAGGCGGGGCACGGTTTCGAGGTTGTGGTTGAGGACGCCGGGGGCGGCGTCGAGGACGATGTCGAGAGCGGCGTGGGAGCCCTGGAAATCGGGGATCAGCACCTCGACGCGGCACTCGGGGAGGCGCTCGCGCAGGGCACGGATGGTGAGGGCGAAGAGTTCCGCACCGCCATCCTTACGGTCGTCGCGATTCACGCTGGTGAGGACGGCGTAGCGCAGGCCGAGCGAGGCGGCGGCCTCGACGACGCGGCGGGGCTCGTCGTAATCCACCGCTAGCGGCGCGCCCTTTTGCACGGCGCAGAAGCCACAACGCCGGGTGCAGACGTTGCCGAGAATCATGAAAGTGGCCGTGCGGCGGCTCCAACACTCGCCGACGTTGGGGCAAGCCGCGCTCTCGCAGACCGTGTGCAGGCGCAGATCGCGCACCAGCGTCTTCAGCTCGCGATAATTATCGCCGGCGGGCACGCGCTGGCGCAGCCAGGAAGGACGCGGCACATGCGGTTCGATGGCAACCAGCACTAATCCTATTGTAATGCCCGCAGGCGCGCCTCGATCTCTTCGCGGAAAGCCTGGTCGTGGATGGAGGGCAGATTGATGCGGACCGTGGCCTCGGCGCCGGCCAGGGCGGCGGCGGCCAGGGCGCAGGCGGATTCGACGTCGGAAGCGAACTTGGCGGGGGCCGCGTGGCGCAGGATGTCCAATTGGGCGGCCAAGGAAGCAGCGCGTTCCGCGACTTCGAGGGGGACGGTGGCGGCTCCATGCAGCGCCTCCTCGACCAGGGGCGCGCGTTCGAGCTTGGGAATCTTATAGGCGGCCACCACGGCCAGGTAGGCGGCCGAATCGCGCTCGATGGCGGAGGCCAGGTAGCGGCGGTCGGCTTCGTAATCGTAGCCGGAGCGCGCGGAGAGCGTGGCGATTTTCGCGCCCAGCGCCGCCGCCATCGCGCCCGCGGCCGCCGCCGCGCTGCCTCCGCCGGGCGTGGGCAGGGGCGCGGCCAGGGCCAGCAGAAACTCTTCGATGCCGCCGGTGGTGGCGGCCTCGGCGAGCCGGTTCTCGAGCACCAGGTCCGGGCGGAAGTTCTCGCAGCGGAGGAAGAACTCGGCGGCCATTTCGAGGGCCTTTTTCGGAATGAGGCCCACGATCTCGCTGCCCACAATGGGAACGCCATACCGCCCGGCTTCCACGCGCACGGCCTCGAAGACGCGGTGCAGCGGGGTCTGCTCGAAATCGGTGAGGTTCATGGAGACCTGGACCAGGTTGCGCGAGCCCAGGGGCACGCCCATGGCTTTCACGTAGCGGAATCCGCCCGAGGAGAAGCGGATGGCCTTGGCGATGCGGCGGGCGATCTCGAGGTCCGCGGAGCCCAGGTTGATGTTGTAAGCGATCAGGAATTTGCGCGCGCCCACCACGGTGGCGCCCGCGGTGGGATGCAGGCGCGCTTCGCCCACGTCGGGGGCGCGCTCCTGGTTCACAACCACTTCTTCGCGCAACCCCTCGAACTGGCCGCGGCGTATATCCTCGAGATTCGCGCGGCCGGGCCGGCGCGCGGCCGCCTCGTAGAAATAGACGGGAACCTGGAAGCGCCGCCAGATCTCTTCGCCCACGCGGCCGGCGATGCGGACGCATTCCTCGAGAGCGACGCCCTCGACGGGGACAAACGGGACAACATCGGCGGCTCCGATGCGCGGATGCACGCCGCGATGACGATTGAGATCGATCAGCTCGACGGCCTTGCCAACCGCGCGGATGGCGGCCTCGCTGACGGCCTCGGGCGCGCCGGCCAGGGTCAGCACGGAGCGGTTGTGGTCGGCGTCCATCTCCTGGTCCAGCAGCACCACGCCGGGGACGGAACACGCCGCGCCGGCCAGAGCCGCGACAATCTCGGGGTCGCGCCCCTCGGAGAAATTCGGGACGCACTCGATCAGTCTTCTTCCCATGTCCTGTTCTCTTTCCGGTACAGCACTTGGCCGCCCTTCATGGTCATGGCCACCAGGTTCACTCCAAAATGGTAGGGGATTTCGCGGTAGTCGGAGGCGTCGAACATCACCAGGTCGGCCCGCTTGCCGGTTTCGATGGAGCCCACGCGGTGGGCCAGGCGCAGGGCGTGCGCGCCGTTGATGGTGGCGGCCGAAAAGGCCTCGGCCGGGGTCATGCGCATTTGTGCGCAGGCCATCGACATGATGATCTGCATGTTACAGGTAGGGCTGGTGCCGGGATTGTAGTCGGTGGCCAGAGCAACGGCCGCTCCGGACTCGATAAGAGACCGCGCGGGGGCGTAGCGGTCCAGGCCGAGATGGAACACCGCGCCCGGCAGCAACGTGGCGATGGTATCCGATCGCGCCAGCAGCCGCGCGTCCTCTTCGTCGATGTAATCCAGGTGGTCCGCGCTGACCGTTCCCATCTCGACCGCCAACCGGACGGCTCCGGAGTGCGAGAACTGCTCGGCGTGAATTTTCAGCAGAAACCCCAGGTCGCGGGCGGCGGTGAGATAACGGCGCACCTGCTCGAGAGTGAAGGCGCCGCGCTCGTAGTGGACGTCGGCGAAAATCGCCAATCTGTGCCGCCGGATGCGGGGCATGATGTGGGAGCACATCCAGTGGACATAGGCGTCGGCCCGGCCCGCATACTCCGGTGGCACCGTGTGCGCGCCAAGATAGGTGGGGATGAGATCGAGCGGCTTGTCCTGGAGCGCACGGACCGCACGGAGGGCCTTGCGCTCGCCGGTCTCGTCCAAACCGTAGCCGGACTTGGCTTCCAGCGTGGTGGTGCCGTGCTGGATGCAGGCGTTGAGGGTCTGCCGCGCCTGGAGGATCAGCCTGCGGATGGGCATCTCCCGCACCGCCCGCACGGATGCCAGAATGCCGCCCCCGGCCTCGGCGATCTGATGGTAGCTGCGTCCGGCCAGGCGCATGTCGTAATCCATCAGGCGGGGCGGGCCGCAAACCAGGTGCGCGTGGCTATCCACGAATCCGGGCGCGACCACGCGGCCCGTGGCGTCGATCTCGACCGCGTTGCGGGCCAGCGAGAGGTTCTCGACCCGCCGGCTGGGGCCCAAGGATACGATGACGCCGTCCTGAATCAGCACGGCGCCATCCGGGATCACTCCCAGTTCGCGCATGGCGGCGCCGCGGCGCGGTTCGCTGGAGCCGCGCAGGGTCAGCAACTGGCGGGCGCCCCGCAGCAGGATGCGTGGGCTCTCGGAGGCGGGCTTGGGCATCTATTCCCTCATGGGGACTCTCAACCCCGCCCGATCCGCGAAACGGAGGGCTTCGTCGTAGCCGGCGTCGGCGTGGCGCAGCACTCCCAGGCCCGGATCGCAGGTCATCACGCGCTCGATGGATGCCGCCGAGCGCGGCGTGCCATCGGCCACGGTCACCTGGCCGGCATGCAGCGAATAGCCGATCCCGACGCCTCCGCCGTTATGGAAGGAGACCCAACTGGCGCCGGCGGCGGTATTGAGGAGCGCATTGAGGATGGGCCAATCGGCGATGGCGTCGCTATGGTCCCGCATGGCCTCGGTCTCGCGATAGGGAGAGGCGACGGAGCCGCAATCCAGATGATCGCGGCCGATCACGATGGGTGCCTGAAGCTCGCCCGAGGCCACCATGCGGTTCATCTCGAGCGCGAAGCGGGCGCGCTCGCCGTAACCCAGCCAGCAGATGCGCGCCGGCAGCCCCTGAAAACGCACGCGCTGGCGGGCCAGGCCGATCCAGCGGGTCAGCATTTCGTTCTCGGGGAACAGGCGGCAGACCAGCGCGTCGGTGGCGGCGATATCCGCAGGCTCGCCCGAAAGCGCTACCCAGCGGAACGGTCCGCGGCCCTCGCAGAACATCGGCCGGATGTACTCGGGCACGAAGCCCGGGATGGAGAAGGCGTCCGCAACGCCCCGGCTCGCGGCCATGGCGCGGATGTTGTTGCCGTAATCGAAAACCACCGCGCCCAGCCGCTGCAACTCGAGCATGGCGCGGACGTGCGCGGCGATGGAATCGAGCGACCGGTCCAAATACTCGGCCGGGTTCGCGAGGCGCAATTCGGCGGCCTGCTCGACCGAAAGCCCGGCGGGAATATAGCCGTTGAGCGGATCGTGCGCGCTGGTCTGGTCGGTGAGCAGGTCGGGCAGGATGCCGCGCCGGACCATCTCGGGAAGCACTTCGGCGCAGTTGCCCACCAGGCCCACCGAAACGGCCGACTTCTGGTGGACCGCATGGCGCAGGATGCGCAGCGCCTCGTCCAGGCTGGTCACCATGATGTCGCAGTACGCCGTTTTCAGGCGGCGCTTGATGCGCTCGGGATCCACTTCGACGCACAGCAGCGCGGCGCCATTCAGGGTGGCGGCCAGGGGCTGCGCGCCGCCCATGCCGCCCATCCCGCCGGTCACCACCAGCTTTCCGGCGAGCGAACCGCCGAAGTGCTTGCGGGCCGCCGCCGCGAAGGTCTCGTAGGTGCCCTGCAGAATGCCCTGCGTTCCGATGTAGATCCAGCTTCCGGCGGTCATCTGGCCGTACATGATCAGGCCCAGCTTTTCGAGCGCGTGGAAGTGCTCCCAATTCGACCAATGGCCGACCAGGTTGGAGTTGGCGATGAGCACGCGCGGGGCATCCTCGTGGGTGCGGAAGACGCCAACCGGCTTGCCGGAGGCGACCAGCAGGGTCTCGTCGTTCTCGAGCCGCTCGAGTTCGCGGACTAGCGCGTGGAAGGAGGGCCAATCGCGGGCGGCTTTGCCCGTGCCGCCGTAAACGACCAGGTCCTCGGGGCGCTCGGCCACCTCGGGATCGAGGTTGTTCATTAGCATGCGCAGAGCCGCCTCCTGCCGCCACCCTTTGGCGCGCAGGACGCCGCCGCGTGGAGCGCGAATCGCCTCTATCATGATTTCACTATAGGACAGCGGGGGTGGGTGGGGCGGGGGGAGGAGGGGGCGGCGAGCGGGCGGAGCGAGCGCGCGGGTGAACCTGGGCGCGAGGGCAGACACGGTCGGGAGTGAACGCGCTTCCCAAGAGGGAACCTTTCTTGTACAGGGTGGGTTGTCTGGAGGGCCCGCCCGTCCGGAGATCGAAGCCTATCGACTTCAGGACTGCCTGCCGCTACTACCGGGTCTCTCGTGCCGAGCGATGTCGGTAACGTAGGCCAGAAGATCAGGAAGACTGTTGGTGCTCGGCAACGGGAAATCCCCGCAGGGAGCGCCCTGGCTCATCGGGTAGAACAGTGACTCGGAGGTCCGTCGGGGCCAGCGTGCAATTCGGGATTCTTCGAAGGTCTTCACGATGCGGTAGTGGCGTGGTGGCGTAAAGGGGAGCCAACGCGGTTCTAGGTCCGACACAGGCGCGGTATCGATAACCTCGATGTGTTCGAGTTCCCGCGGACTCCTGGCGAGCCAGGCCGACTTCAATAGGTTGCACGCATCGCCGTCTGAGGCTGGGGCGCTGTAGCCGAATATGGTCAGCGTGAACGCCTCCTTGAACAGGATCTTCGCCGCCTCCCAGGTTCGTCGGATGTGGGGGTCCTCAGAGTAATTCTTTTGCGAGATAGGGTAGAGCAGCGGAACATCGGCAAACATCCGGCGACAGTCTGGGCACCCGCCATTCCTCGCGCCCCATTTCGCGTGTTCCCGACACGCGCCGATCCGCACGTTTCCGTGGAGAAAGAAGATTTCGGGAAGGGGGATGGCTCCACGGTTGCGCTGGTACGCGTCAAACAGGAAAGGATCCCAATTGAATGTGAGCACTGCGTCTGTCGGCCGTAGTGAGACCAGGATGCGGTCGTAGATCGTCGCACAGTTCGGAAGCGCTAGCTCGGAGAAGTAGTTGCGAATCCGGCACTCGATCTTCCTCGCTATGGGGAGGCATTCCTGAATCGAGATGAGGCGGCTGTAGATGACTTCGAAGTTCTTCTCACTGCCCAATCCGAGAGCCGCCTCGTCAACCAGCGCCTGCAGGCCCAGCTTCTCCACCAGATCATTCATGAGTGGGAGGGGCTTCCCGTCTGCATCCCCGTTAGGAAAGGAAGCCAGGCTCGCCCCCGCGCCGAGCAAGACCACGTGGGGACGCGGGTCGGGCCCCTCGATGAGTTGCTGCGCTGTGAAGACCACGGCCCTTGAGTTGCGCTGATCGGTCATGCCAACAATAATAGTGCCGCAGAGGTCCGCGGGATTCTCTGAAGAATCGAGCCGCCCAATCTCTGGGCTCGTGGGCTCGGAACCCGACCCACCACCGGCGGCAGGGGCGCTGCATGCCGGCGGCGAGCCAGATGTCGTACCCCGAGTGGGATCATGCCTGGGCGGAAACCGGTGGGCGAGCGTCGGCCGATCAAGACGCTGGAGCGCGTACTGTCGAAGGCGGGGCTGGGATCGCGGACCGAAGCGCGAAGCTGGATCGGAGCGGGCGCGCCGGTAAACGCTGGGCGGCCATCCGGACGCCATTGTGCGAGGCGGCGGGCGGGCGTTCGGAACGCGCGGAAGCATGAGTCTTGACAAAATGTTACATTAGATATAATCTAAAGTGTTCATGGACGCCGAGGCGATTAAACGTGCCTTCGGAGGCAGCGGGTTGCGGTGCACACCGCAGCGCTACGCGGTGATGGCGTTCTTGATGGAACACAACAGGCATCCGACGGCCGCGGAAATCTTCGAAGCCGTGAATCGCGCGGATCCGCGCTCTTCAAGGGCCACGACTTATAACAATCTGCGGGACTTGGTGCAGGCGGGTTTGGTACGTGAAGTGGCCGTCGAGGGCCGCGCCGCGCGATTCGATGCGAAAGGCATGCGGCACCACCACTTCATCTGCGACCGCTGCGGCAATGTGGAGGACATTGAGTGGTACGGCGTGCCCAGGCCCGCCTCGGGCTCCCTCGGTAAGCGGACTCTTCGCGAATGCGAACTCATCTTCCGGGGGCTTTGCGCGAGGTGCGCTTCGCGGCGCGCTTCCGGTAAGGTGTCGTAGGCGTGTGGTCCCGGACGATTGGCGCGCGTCGGCCAGCGGCGGCCGGCGGAGATTGCGAATGGGAAAGCCAGGATGGGCTTGTAGTTCGTCACGGTTTCTTTAACGAATTCGAAGGAGATGAACATATGGAAAAAGAACTCACCAACGCAGCGGGGACGCCTGTCCCCGATAATCGGGAGCAAAACTTGTCAACGGAAACCAAGTGCCCGGTCTCGGGCGGGGCTCGGAAGCACGCAAAGGCGGGGGCTCCGACAAACGCAGACTGGTGGCCCAATCAACTGAACCTGAAGATCTTGCACCAGCACTGCCCCCTGTCCGATCCGATGGACAAGGCGTTCAACTACGCCGAGGAGTTCAAGAGCCTGGACCTGGACGCCGTGATCAAGGACCTGCATGCCTTGATGACGACATCGCAGGACTGGTGGCCCGCGGACTACGGCCACTATGGGCCGCTCTTCATTCGTATGGCGTGGCATGGCGCAGGCACGTACCGGATCTCCGATGGCCGAGGGGGCGCGGGCGCCGGAGCCCAAAGATTTGCACCCCTCAACAGTTGGCCGGACAACGTGAGCCTCGACAAGGCGCGCCGGCTGCTTTGGCCGATCAAGCAGAAGTACGGCCGGAAAATATCCTGGGCCGACCTGATGATCCTCACCGGCAACGTTGCGCTGGAGTCGATGGGGCTCAAGACCTTCGGTTTCGGGGGCGGGCGCGAGGACATCTGGGAGCCGGAAGAAGGCATTTACTGGGGGCCTGAGGGCAAGTGGCTGGGAGACGAGCGCTACAGCGGCGACCGTCAGCTCGAGAATCCTCTCGGCGCCGTTCAAATGGGCCTGATTTACGTGAATCCGGAAGGGCCCAATCAAAAGCCGGATCCGATCGCCGCGGCCAGGGACATCCGAGAGACGTTCGCACGCATGGCGATGAACGACGAGGAGACGGTAGCCCTCATCGCCGGCGGACACACGTTCGGCAAAGCCCATGGCGCCGCCGATCCGAACAAGTATGTCGGTCCCGAACCCGAGGGCGCCGGCATCGAAGAGCAAGGCTTCGGCTGGAAGAACACGTTTGGCAGCGGCAAAGGCGCCGACACGATCACCAGCGGATTGGAGGGCGCATGGACCACCAACCCGGTGAGATGGGACAACAACTTCTTCGACAACCTGTTCGGCTACGAATGGGAACTCACGAAGAGCCCCGCCGGCGCTCAGCAATGGACGCCCAAGGACGCTTCCGCGGCGGGCACTGTGCCGGATGCCCACGATCCGTCGAAGAAGCACGCCCCGATAATGTTTACGACGGACCTCTCCTTGAAGATGGACCCCATTTACGCGAAGATTTCGAAGCGTTTTCACGAGAACCCGCAGGGATTCGCGGACGCGTTCGCCAAGGCCTGGTTCAAGCTGACGCACCGCGACATGGGGCCTGTTTCGCGGTATCTTGGCCCGCTTGTTCCCGCGGAGCAGTTGCTGTGGCAGGACCCGGTTCCCGCCGTGGATCATGAACTGATCGGCGAGCGGGACATTGCCGCCCTGAAGGCCAAGATCCTCGCATCCGGACTGTCCATCTCCCAACTGGCCGCCACGGCCTGGGCGTCGGCGGCGACGTTCCGCGGCAGCGACAAGCGCGGCGGGGCTAACGGGGCGCGCATTCGCCTCGCGCCGCAAAAGGATTGGGAAGTCAACCAGCCGGTCGAACTGGCGAAGGTCCTTCGGACGCTGGAGGCGATCCAGAAGGATTTCAACGCCGCGCAGTCCGGCGGGAAGAAGGTCTCGCTTGCCGACCTGATCGTTCTGGGCGGCTGCGCAGCGGTCGAGGCAGCCGCGAAGAAGGCCGGCCACGACGTGAAGGTTCCTTTCTCGCCGGGGCGCATGGACGCGTCGCAGGAGCAGACCGATGTGCATTCGTTCGCCGTACTGGAGCCAGCCGTGGACGGGTTCCGCAACTATTTGCGGAAGGGAGACGAGGGATCGGCGGCCGAGCTGCTGGTGGATCGAGCGAGCCTGCTGACCCTGACCGCTCCCGAGACGACGGTTCTGGTGGGTGGCATGCGCGCGCTGAATGCCAACTTCGGGCAGTCGAAACACGGTGTCTTCACCAAGCGGCCCGAGACGTTGACGAACGATTTCTTCGTCAACCTGCTCGACATGAACACGAAGTGGCAGAAGTCCGCCACATCGGAAGGGGTGTTGGAGGGGCGCGATCGGGCGACGGGCGAGCTCAAGTGGACGGGCACCGTCGTCGATCTCGTCTTCGGTTCCAACTCCCAGCTCCGAGCCCTCGCGGAATTCTATGCGTGCGGCGACTCAAAGGAGACGTTCGTGAAGGACTTCGTCGCTGCGTGGAGCAAGGTGATGAACCTGGATCGCTTCGACCTG
>JBKQQG010000078.1:0-49553 GCA_052144455.1 Bryobacteraceae bacterium | reverse complement strand
GCGCCGCGGCGCCGCGCTCACCTGTTGGTCGCTCATCCCTCAACTGAACCACCAAACTCCCTGCGTGTACAGATGGTTTGGTCTGACGGATACGATCCAAGTACCCGCTTCCGACTCACTCAATCTTCCGACTGCGGGTCTCACCATGGAAGCCTGGGTCAATCCAAACTCCATGACCAGCGGGAACGACGTGATACTGAGGTCCTGTGGATGGGGGGCGTCTTGCTGGGTGCTCGAGCCAAACTCAGATGGGGTCTACGTCATCCTCTCGACCACCGACGGCGTTGTCGGCCTGACTCAAACCCCGGCGATTCCCGGCGGCACTTGGACCCATCTGGCGAGCACTTATGACGGAGCGGCGGTGAGGGTGTTCGTCAACGGCGTCCAGACCGACAGCGGGCCCTTGACAGGTTCGATCCCGGGCAATTCGTACCCGCTCTACATCGGCGGCGGGGACATGTCGTTCGGTTACGGCTGCGACTACTTTGACGGAGCGGTCGATGAAGTGCGCGTCTACAGCCGCGCCCTCAGCCAGGCCGAGATTCAGAACGACATGCTTCCGCCGGTGAACGTCGCCGTCAGCCTCAGCCCGGCCAGCGCGACGCTTACCACGTCACAAACCCAGCAATTCACCGCCACCGTAACCGGCTCCAGCAACGTCGCGGTCAATTGGAGCGTGGCTTTGGGGCCAGGCGCGCCGGCGGGCGCACTACCGGGCACGATCGGCGCCTCGGGACTCTACACGGCGCCCAGCACCATCGCCAGTCGGCACACCGTGATCGTGACCGCGCAGAGCCAGGCCGATACCACCAAATCCGCCTCGGCCACCGTGACGCTCAATCCGCCAGAGACCATTTCCACACCCGCGGCGCCCACCGGTCCGGCCAGCGGGACAACCGGCACGAGCTACACTTACACCGCCAGCGGCGCGACATCGAGCTACGGCCACTCCGTGCAGTACCAGTTCAACTGGGGCGACGGAACGAACTCCGGTTGGCAGGCGGTGGGCGCCACCAGCGCCTCGCACGCTTGGACCACGGCCAGCACCTACCAGGTGACGGCCCAAGCGCGCTGCGCCATCGACACCACGGTCACCTCGGCGGTTTCCACCGGTCTGGCGGTGACCATGGGTCCGCCGTCACCGCCGACCGGGCTCGCAGCGACGCCGGGCAACACTCAGGTAACCCTGAGTTGGAGCGCCAGCACCGGCGCCACGTCCTACAACGTCTACCGCAGCACCACATCCGGCGGCGAGGGCCCCACAGCCTACGCGACGGGGATTACGAGCCCCACGTACACCAACACCGGCTTGACCAACGGCACCAAGTATTACTACACGGTGGCCGCAGTCAACGCTGGTGGAACCAGCGCCCAATCCACCGAAGTGTCGGCGACCACGATGCCAGCTCCCCCGACCGGGCTAACGGCCACGGCGGGCAACGCCCAGGTGGTCCTGAGCTGGACGGCCAGCAGCGGCGCCACATCTTACAACGTCTACCGCGCCACCACCTCCGGAGGCGAGGGCACAACGGCCCTGGTGACCGGAATCGCGGCCACCACGTACACCAACACGGGTTTGACCAGCGGCACGAAGTACTACTACACCGTGGCCGCGGTCAACGCTGGGGGAACCAGCGCCCAATCCAGCGAAGTATCGGCGACACCGCAGGCGGCGCCGACGCTGACTTCGATCGCTCCTAACACGGGCGTGCGCGGCTCTGCTGTTCCGGTGACCCTTACCGGCGCCAACCTGACCGGCACATATGCTGTGATCATGTCCAGCAGCGGCGTCACCGTCAGCCAGATTACCGTAGTGAATCCCACTACAGTCACGGCGATCTTCACAGTCTCGACGAGCGCCGCGCTCACTGGTAGAGCCATCAGCGTCGTAACGGGAGGCGGAGCCAGCAACCCGTTGACGTTCACGGTACTGGGGCCGACGCTGACTACCATCGCTCCTACGTCGGGCTTGCACGCCACCACCGTTCCGGTGACCCTTACCGGCGCCAACCTGACCGGGGCCACGACCGTGACCGTGTCCGGTTCGGGCATCACTGTGAACAGCATTGCCGTAGTGAATCCCACTACGGTCACGGCGAACTTCGTGATTGCGAGTACCGCATCGCTCACGGCCAGGACCGTCAGCGTCACCACGCCGATCGGAACGACCGGCACCGTGTCGTTCACGGTGAATTAAAGGATTTGTACCGGCCGGGCACGGTGACATTTCGCCAGCAGCTCGTCCCGGCCCCTCGCTTGCCGGGGCCGGAGGTCGCGTGGTACCTTGAGCTTTAGCCTTCCGGAGGAGAATCCATCATGCCCCTAGTTCCCATGCGACAGGTCCTGGACGAAGCCGCGAAGGGCGGCTACGGCGTTGGCGCGTTCAACGTGAACAACCTGGAACAGATCCAGGCGATCATGGAGGCCGCGCGCGAAACCAAGTCACCGGCCATTATTCAGGCCAGCCGCGGCGCGCGCAAGTACGCCAACGACACGTTCCTGTATCACCTGATGGTCGCGGCCAGCGAGATCTATCCCGAAATCCCCATCGTGATGCACCTGGACCACGGCAACAGCCCCGAAACCTGCAAGTCGGCCATCGACAAAGGCTTCACCAGCGTCATGATGGACGGCTCGCTGATGCCGGATGGCAAGACGCCGTCCAGCTTCGATTACAACGTGAAGGCCACCCGCGAAGTGGTCGAGATGGCGCACGCCAAGGGCGTCACGGTGGAGGGCGAAATCGGCTGTCTGGGCGGCATCGAGGACGGCCACGGCGCGGGCCTCGACGGCCTTAGCCACCTCACCGATCCGGCCCAGGCCCAGGAGTTCGTGGAGGCCACCGGCGTGGATGCGCTGGCCATCGCCATCGGCACCAGCCACGGCGCCTACAAGTTCACCAGCAAGCCCACCGGCGAAACCCTGAAGATGGGCCGCCTGATCGAGATCCACAACCGGATTCCCAAGACTCACCTGGTGATGCACGGCTCCTCCAGCGTTCCCAAGGACCTGCAGGACGTCATCAATCAGTACGGCGGCCACCTGCGGCCGACCTGGGGTGTGCCGGTCGAGGAGATTCAGCTCGGCATACGCAACGGCGTGCGCAAGGTCAACGTGGACACCGACAGCCGGCTGGCCATCACCGGGGCAATCCGAAAGGTGTTCTTCGAGAAGCCCGAGGAGTTCGACCCGCGCAGCTACCTGAAGCCCGCCCGCGAGGCGATGCAGAAGGTTGTCGTGGCGCGCATGACAGCTTTCGGACAGGCCGGGCACGCGGGCGACTACGCGCCCATACCACTGGCCGAGATGGCCGCTCGGTACGCACGCGGTTAGCGCTCACCCCATTTCAACTTCTGCCGCAGCACGTCGAAGAACAGCGAGCGCGGCGGTCGGATCAGCTGCAGCACGTTTGAGGACCGGCTGGCCACCACGCGGTCGCCGGTCTTGAGCGGCTCTCCGATTTGTCCGTCGATGGTGAGGTAGGCACCGTCGTCCTCGGCCAGATCGATGACCTGGACGATGCTGGTATCGGGCACGATCACGGGCCGGTTGGTGAGCATGTGCGGGCAGATGGGCGTGAGGCAGAGCGCGCCGACCTTCGGGAAAATGATGGGTCCGCCGGCCGAGAGCGAATAGGCGGTCGAGCCGGTGGGCGTGCAGACGATGAGGCCGTCCGCCTTGTAGGCGCAGACGAAGTGCCCGTCCACGATCACGTCCAGGTCGATCATGCGGGCGATGGAGCCCTTGGTGATCACCACGTCGTTGAGCGCCTCGTACTGGGAGACCGTTTGGCCGTCCCGCTGCACCTCGCAGTGCAGCATGCGGCGCTTTCCGATGCGGTGTCCGCCGCGGAAGGCGCGCTCCAGCTCCGGCAGGATCTCGTCGATAGTGACGGCGGTCAGGAAACCGAGACCGCCCAGATTGACCGGCAGCATCGGGATTTCCCGGCCGCGTAAGGCGCGCGCAGCGGCCAGCAGCGTGCCGTCGCCACCGAGCACGATGAGCAGATCGCAGTCCGCGGCCACGCCCTCCCGTGGCGCGCCCTCGGCCAGGCCCGCGTAGCCCGCAGTCACCTCGTCGCAGCGCGCGGCGATGCCGCGCCCGCCCAGCCACTCGAGCAGCCTTGGAACGAGCTCCGCGGCCCGCGTCGAGTTCGGCTTAGAAATGATCCCGACTTTCCTAATGTCGTGCATACAAGAGAAACTCCCGGTTGCCTTCCGCGCCCAGGATGGGGCTTTCCATCAGGCTGGTCCGAAAGCCCAACTGCCGGATGGCCTGATCGACGCGCGCGCAGGCTTCCGCGTGTAAAGTCGGGTCGCGCACGATGCCGCCTTTCCCCACCTGGCCGCGGCCCACTTCAAACTGCGGCTTGACAAGTATGACCATTTCCCCGCCCTCTTTCAAGAGGGGGACAACGGCGGGCAGGATCAGCGTCACCGAGATGAAGCTGACGTCGCAGACGGCCAGATCGACCGGCTCGCCGAGATCCTCGCTACGAAGATAGCGCGCGTTGAGGCCCTCGCGCACGACCACGCGCGGATCGGAGCGCAGCTTCCAATCCAGTTGGCCATTGCCCACGTCGACGGCGAATACGCGCCGTGCGCCCCGCTGGAGCAGACAGTCGGTGAAGCCGCCGGTGGAGGCGCCGACGTCCAGGCAGGTGCGGCCCTGGACCGCGATGCCGAAGCCATCGAGGGCGGCGGCCAGCTTCAACCCGCCGCGGCCGACGTAGGGCAGACGATGGGCCAGTTCGATGCGGCTATCCACGCTCAGACTGTGGCCGGGCTTGGCGGCCTTCTGCCCCGCGACGAAGACCTCTCCGGCCAGGATCAGGGCCTGGGCCTTGGCGCGCGAATCGGCCAGCCCGCGTTCCACGAGCAGTTGATCGAGCCGCTGCCGGCCGGGCGCTTTCATTTGGTGCGCTGGACGATCAGGTCCGCCATCTGGAGCAACCGCTGCGCGCGGGCGCCGAAGGGCGCCAGACTCTCGCGCGCGCTCTCGCATTCGCGCTGGGCCATGAGGTGCGATTCGAAGAGGCCGTAGACGGCTGGGAAGGTGATCTTATGCTGCGCGGCGTCCTTGCCCGCCGTCTTGCCGAGGGCTTCCGAGGGCTGCTCGACGTCCAGGATGTCGTCGACGATCTGAAAGGCCAGGCCGATGTGCTCGCCGTAGCGGGTGAGCGCGCCCAGTTGGTCGTCGGAGGCGCCGGCGCAGATGGCGCCCATGCGGACGCTGGCGCGCAGAAGCGCCCCGGTCTTGGCGCGGTGTATGCGGTCGAGCAACTCGGCGGTGGACGGCTGGCGCTCGCCGAGTAAGTCATCGACCTGCCCGCCGATCATTCCGCCCACGGTGCCGGATGCGGTGGAGAGTTCGGCGATAAGAACGGCCCGGCGCGCGGGGTCGACGCCATCGGCCTGAGAGAGTAACTGGAAGGCGACGGTGAGCAGCGCGTCGCCGGCCAGAATGGCCATGGCTTCGCCGAACTGCTTATGACAAGTGGCTTGGCCGCGGCGCAAATCGTCGTTATCGAGCGCGGGCAGATCGTCGTGGATCAGCGAGTAAGTGTGGATGCACTCGAGCGCGCAGGCGGCCACTGCGGCTCCGGGCGCGGCCTCCGAGACCGTGCCCGCGGCGGCCAGGCAGAGGATCGGGCGGATGCGCTTGCCCCCGGCGAAGAGGCTGTAGCGCATGGCCTGATGAATGACCTCGGGCGGGGTGGCGGCGCTGGGGATCAGCCGGTCCAGTTCGCGATCCACCAGCCGCTGCTGTTCGGTCAGATAGTCGGGGAAACTCATGCCTTGTCCGTAGGGAACGGCGCGGGCTGGATCTTGCCCTCTTTCTTGAGCAGTATCTCCACGCGAGCTTCCGCCTCCTCGAGTTGCTTGCGGCAGGCGCCAGCGAGGGCGACGCCCCGTTCGAAGAGTTCAAGGGAACGCTCGAGCGGCAGATCGCCGCGCTCCAGCTCCTTGACCACCTTCTCGAGCTCGTCGATGCCGGACTCGAAGGTGGCCAGAGGTCTTTCGGGTTGAGGCTCTTCCGCCATTGCTCCATTCTAGCCGGAGACGCGGGTGTGGCGATAGCCTTGCAGTGAGGCCGGCGGAGTCCACGTGGGGTCCGAAGATCGAGGCTGGCGGCGCGATCCTCAGACGATTGCTTTACAGTTTCCTGGGGCGGGCCGTATAATGAAGCCTCGCAACGAACGGGGAACGGAGAATCACGTGAGCACTGCGACGGAGAAGATTCCGCTGGCCGACCGGGTGTCCCTTAAAGAGAAGATCGGGTACTCGCTGGGGGACTCGGCCTCGAACCTGTATTGGAAGACCTTCGAGTTCTTCCTCATCATTTTCTACACCGACGTTTTCGGCATCTCGGCCGCGGCCGTCGGCACCATGCTACTGGTTACGCGGATCGCCGACGCGGTGGCGGACCCGGTGATGGGAGCGATCGCCGACCGGACCAAGACGCGGTGGGGCCACTTCCGGCCGTACGTGCTGTGGTTTGCGCTGCCGCTGGCGGTGGCGGGGGTGCTGACCTTCACGACGCCCAACCTCGCGGGGGGCTCCAAGCTGGTCTACGCCTACATTACGTACACCCTGCTGATGTTCCTGTACACTGCGGTGAACATCCCCTACACGGCGCTGATGGGCGTGATGACGCCGAACTCGCTGGAGCGCACCTCCATCTCATCGATACGCTTCATCGGAGCCTTTACGGCCGGGGTGTTCGTCCAGTACTTCACCCTGAAGTTCGTCAAGTGGTTCGGGCAGGGGAGCGAGACGCGCGGCTGGCAGCTCACCATGGTGCTGTACGGCGTTCTGGCCATGATCATGCTTGCGCTGTGTTTCGCGAGCACGCGCGAGCGGGTGGTCCCACCGCCGCAGCAGGACGAGAACCTGAAGCGCGATCTGCGCGAGCTGTTCGGCAGCCGGGCGTGGCTGGTCCTGGTCGGGGTGCTGCTACTGATTCTGGCGGCCTTCGTGATCAAAGGGTCGGCCTCGGCTTACTACTTCAAATACTTCGTGAAGCGCGAGGATCTGCTGGGGCCGTTCCTGGTATCCAACGGGCTGGCGTTCCTGGCGGCGGTCTCGATGGCGTCCTACCTGGCGAAGTGGCTGGGCAAGAAGCCGCTGTTCATGCTGGCGATCGGAATCGGGGCGCCGGTGATCGCGGGCTTTTGCCTGGCTGGGCCGAGGGACATCTGGGCGATGTTCGCGCTGCAAATCGTATCCAGCTTCGTGATCGGGTTCAACTCGCCGCTGGTCTTCGCCATGTTCGCGGACGCGGCCGACGACGCCGAATGGCGCACTGGCCGGCGCAACACCGGGCTGGTCTTCGCCTCGGCCATCTTCAGCACCAAGATCGGCGTGGCGATCGGGGGGTGGATGTTCGGCCTGATTCTGGCTTACTTCGGCTACGTGGCCAACGTGGCGCAGACGGCCCGGTCGCTGCACGGGATCATCCTGTCGATGAGCTGGATTCCGTGCGCACTGATGCTCCTGGCCACCGCCCTGATGAAGTTCTATCCGCTGGACGAAGCTCAAATGGTCAAGATCGAGGCGGACTTGAAGGCGCGCCGCGGAGAGATCGAGGCGGGGGCCTGAAGGAGGCGGTATCCATGAAGAGAACCTGTGTGTGGGTTTGCGCCTTGGCAGCGGTTGCGCTGGGGGCGGTCTGCTGGAGCGCCGGGCCGGCTGGCGCGATCGATCTGACCGCGCAGAAATGGCACGGCAATGCCATCTGTTATTCCGGCTACCGCGCCGGGCAGAATCCGCAGTTGAACCGGTTCCCCGCGCAGGCGCAAATCCTGGAAGATCTCAGAATCCTGGAAAAGAACTGGAAGCTCATACGCCTCTACGGAGGGGACCAGCACTCCGCGGATGCTTTGGAGGTCATTCAGCGGGAGCGAATCGGGTTAAAGGCGATGCTCGGCATCTGGCTGGACGGCAGAGCGGGGCACGAAGGCGAAAACGCGGCGCAGATGGCGACGGGGATACGCCTGGCCAATACGTACAAGGACATTGTGCTGGCGGTGAGCGTGGGCAACGAGATTCTGGTTTCCTGGTCGGATCACAAGCTGACGGAAGAGCGGGCGCTCGAGTATGTGCGGCAGGTCAGGAAGGCGGTGAGTTGTCCGGTCACGGTGGCGGACGACGTGCTGTACTGGCGGCAGCCGGAGGCGAAGCTGGCGAGCGCGGTGGATTTCATCACCATGCATGCGTACCCGATGTGGGGCCGGGAAGATATCGACACGGCCCTGCCGTCCACGATCAAACATTTCGAAAGCGTGCGCCAGGCGCACCCGGGGAAGGCGATCGTCGTGGGCGAAGCCGGCTGGGCCTCCTACACGGAGGGGAAACAGCACGTGGCGCGGGCCGGCGACGAGAAGAAACAGAAGCGGTACTACGAGGAACTCATGGCCTGGGCGAAGGCAAACAACGTGACGGTCTTCTGGTTCGAGGCATTCGACGAACCCTGGAAAGGGTGCGGCACTGAAGGCCACTGGGGACTGTTCTCGGAGGGCCGAAAAGCCAAGCTGGCCATGCTACCGCTGTATCCGGAACTGATGCCGGCGGGGCCGACCTCGCCGGGCTACGACACGGCGCCGGCGCCTGCCGGGAGAGAGGGCCAATGAGCGAAATCTTCGTGGGCGAAGCTCCGTTGAATCGCTACCCGCGCAGGGTGGAAGGCGGCCAGGTGGAGAGGGGCGGCGAGAGCTACTACCGCATCGTGAACTACGACGCGATGCCACCGTTCCTGATGAGTCTGGTGAGCGATTCGGATCACTGGATGTTTGTCTCGAGCAGCGGCTCCCTCACGGCCGGCCGCCGGGACCCCGACCACGCCCTGTTTCCTTACACCACGGACGACCGCATCCACGATAGCCTCGAGACTACCGGCGGCAAGACCATCCTGCGGGTGACGCGTGGCGGGCAAACGTCGCTGTGGGAGCCTTTTTCGCAACGATACGAGGGCCTGTATCGCCTCCAGCGAATCCTGGCGAAGAGCATTTACGGCAACCGGATCGTCTTCGAGGAGGTGAACCTGGACCTGGGGCTCTCGTTTTCCTGCGCCTGGATGACCAGCGACCGTTTCGGCGTGGTGCGGCGCGCCGCTTTGACGAACCTAAGAGAGATGCCGGTCGAGGTGGAGCTCCTGGACGGCATGCAGAACCTGCTGCCGTACGGAATCACGCGCCGGTTCCAGATGGAATACAGCACGCTGGCGGACGGATACAAGGAAAGCGAACTGGAGGTCGCCACTGGCCTGGGCCTGTTCAAGCTGAGCTCGATTCCTGCCGACCGGCCGGAGCCCAACGAGGCGCTGAGGGTGAACACGGTGTGGTGCGAGGGCCTGGAACCGGTGCGGCGGCTTCTGTGTTCGGCGCAACTCGACCGCTTCCGGCAAGGCCAGGCAGTGGATGAAGAGCGGTTGATCCGCGGGCGGCGCGGCGCGTATTTCATTAGCACCCGGCTAGAGCTTCCCGCGGGCGGCCGCAAGGAATGGACGTTCGTGGCGGAGGTCGATCAGGACGCCGCCAGCGTGGCCGCGTTGCTGCGGCTGCTCAAATCCGGGGAGAATCTGCGCACCGAGATCGACCAGGACGTCCGGCGGGGCACGCGGAACCTGGTTCGAATCGTGGCCGAGGCCGACGGCCTGCAACTCACGGGCGATCCTCTCAGCTCGCAGCGGCATTTCTCGAACGCGCTCTTCAACACCATGCGCGGCGGCATCCCCGCACGGGGCTACCAGGTATCCGGAGCCGACTTCCAGGCGTTCGTCGCCAAGGCCAGCCGCGCGGTGGCCGGAAGACAGGCAGCGTTCCTGGAGGCGCTGCCGGAAACGCTGCTTCACGGCCGCCTTCTGGAGCTGGCACGGGAGCGGCAGGACGCGGATCTGGAGCGCCTGGCGTACGAGTATCTGCCGCTAAGTTTCAGCCGGCGGCACGGGGATCCCAGTCGTCCGTGGAACATCTTCTCGATCAAAGTGAAGGGGGAGCGCGGTGAGCGGCTTCTCAACTATCAGGGGAACTGGCGGGACATTTTCCAGAACTGGGAGGCGCTGGCGCTCTCGTTCCCCGGTTACGTGGAGAGCATGATCTTCAAGTTCGCCTGCGCCTCGACCGCGGACGGCAACAATCCGTACCGCATCATGCGCGACGGCTTCGATTGGGAAGTTCTGGACCCGCACGACGCATGGTCCTACATCGGATATTGGGGCGACCACCAGGTGGTCTATCTGACGAAGCTGCTGGAAGTTTCGGCGCGCTACCATCCCGGGGCGATCCCCGATCTGCTGACCCGCCGCGTCTTCACCTACGCCAACGTTCCGTACCGCATCAAACCTTACAGCGCGCTGCTGCAGGACCCGCACAACACCATCCAATTCGACGTGGCGCTGGACCGCGAGATACGCAACCGCGCGGCCGCCATGGGAACCGACGGCCTGGCGCTGCCCGGCGCAGACGACGCGCCGTACCGCGTGAACTTGGCCGAGAAGCTGCTGGTTTTGGCGCTGGCCAGGCTGTTCAACTTCATTCCCGAGGCGGGCCTGTGGATGAACACACAGCGGCCGGAGTGGAACGACGCCAACAACGCGCTGGTGGGCTACGGCGTATCCATGGTGACGTTGTGCTACCTGCGCCGCTTCCTGGCGTTTTGCCGCGGAGCCTTCGCCGCCGCGGGGAGCCCTTCCTTCGAGGTATCTTCCGAGGTCGCCGTAGCCTTCCGCCGGGTCGCGCAAGCGCTGGAGACACACTTGAACCTGCTGGACGGCCCCATTTCGGACCGCGACCGGGCAGTTGTTCTGGAGAGCCTGGGCAGCGTGGGAAGCGATTACCGGGCCAAGCTCTACGCCGAGGGATTTTCGGGAAGTCGGACGCCGCTCGCGCTGTCCGAGCTGTTGGCGTTCTGCGACGTGGCGCTTCGGCACATCGACCACTCGATCCGGGCCAGTCGGCGGGACGATGGCTTGTATCACGCCTACAACCTGATGCGGGTGGATGACGGCGGGATCGCGATTCGCCGTCTCTACGAGATGCTGGAAGGCCAGATGGCCGTGCTGAGTTCCGGCGCACTGTCGGGACGGGAATCCGCCGATGTGCTGGACGCGTTGCGGAGCAGCCGCCTGTACCGCGCCGACCAGAACAGCTACCTGCTGTATCCCGACCGGAAGCTGCCCGGGTTCTTCGAGAAGAACAACATCCCCGCGGAGGCCGCCGGGGAATCGAAGCTGCTCTCCGCGATGATGGAGCGCGGGGACCGGCGCATCGTGGTCCAGGACGTCAACGGCGCGGCCCACTTCAACGCGGCATTCCGCAACGGCGCGCTGCTCAAGGAGGCGCTGGCGGCGCTGCGGGACACGGAGTATCGCGGTCTGGCCGATCAGGAAGGCGCGCAGATCCTGGCGTTGTACGAGGAGGTGTTCGATCACCAGTCCTTCACCGGGCGCTCGGGCACGTTCTACAAGTACGAGGGGCTGGGGTGCATTTACTGGCACATGGTTTCGAAGCTCCTGGTGGCGGTGCAGGAGTCGCTCGATCGCACGGCCTGCGCGGACGAAGACGCCGCGGTGGTGGATCGCCTGCGGCGCCAATACGACGAGATCCGCGAGGGCATCGGCGTGCACAAACCGCCCGAGGCGTACGGCGCCATTCCTACCGATCCGTACTCCCACACACCCGGTTTTGCGGGAGTCCAGCAGCCGGGCATGACCGGCCAGGTGAAAGAGGATCTCATCTCGCGGCTGGGCGAAATGGGTGTCGCGGTGAGAGAGGGCCGGCTCGGGTTCCGCGCTCATTTGGTGAGCCGCGGCGAGTTTCTGGCGGAGCCGGGGAGGTTCCGCTTTTACGATCTCGAGGGACAGGAACGCGACATCGAACTGGGTCCCGGCACGCTGGCTTTCACCTTTTGCCAGACGCCCGTGGTGGCGCACCGTTGCGGGACGGCGCGGATCGAGGTCAGCCGCGCGGATGGATCCCGTCACGGAGTCGATGGACTCGAGTTGGACATTGAAGACAGCTCCGCAGTGTTCGAGCGCACGGGAGCAATCCGGCGCCTGGACGTGTTCTTCGCGTTAGATGGCCTGGCGTGAAGCGGCAGGGGATCGGGGCGACCGTTCCCGCATCGGCTCGGCGGAGCCGTAGTAGACTTCGGATATGGGATTCGGTTCAGCAGGGGTGGTGCGCGGCGTGGCTCGAATCACCCTGGCTGCTTGCGCGTCGGTTTCGCTTCTCGCACAGCGGGGAACTGGGGCGGCGAGATCCCACCAGGCCGCCGTTCCGGTTCCATTTGTGGGCTGCAAGTCCGACGGCCAAACCGGACCGATGGAAGCGCCACAAGGGGAAAGCAGATCTGTGCCGATCCCTCCGGAGGCGGCCCAAAAGCTCGCCTATTACAAGTCCGCCCAAAACCTCGGCGTCCTCGCCCCGCGGGGTTGGTACTGCGTGGAGATCTCGGACGCCGGCGGCCGGAGACTGGTGGTTGGTCCCAAGCCCATCGACCCCACAAACATGTATCCGCCGGGCGAGACTGGCTTCACGGGGCCAGTGATCGAAGTATCCTCCATCCACAGCAATACCGAGGGCCGATTTGAGATTGCCCGAATCATCGCGCGGGTTTTTCCAGACTATAAGGCGGTGGTCGCGCGCATTTGCGCGGAATTCCACGAGCCGATCAGCGCGTACACATTGGGCCCGTATCCCGAGGACACTCTCACTTACAAGAGCGCAAGGGTGGTCGAGTACATAACTCCGCCCCGAACAGAGGGGCTGGGAACACAGTCGCAACTGAGCAGGAGCGGCAGTCCGATCGCCGGAGTGGCGATGCTGGTTGGGAGCGCGCCGGATCTGATGCTCCTGGCGGTGCGGCTTCCCGGCAATCTCAAGGGACTTGCACCGGCCATCGTTCATCAAGTCGAGCGCGACGCGGCGCGTTAACTTGATCCCGCCTTGTAGGAAACACCCCGCCGCGAGAGACTAACTCTAATGTTAAGGATGGCCGTTCAGCCAGAGCTTCGGGAGCGGTTCCGCGGGATAGTGGCGCTGTATGCCGGCGCCATACGGCGCCTGGCGGCGGTTTACGTTGCGAATGCCGCCGACCGGGACGATCTCGTCCAAGAAATCCTGCTGGCGGTCTGGCGGGCGCTGCCGGGGTTCCGGGGCGATGCGAGCGAGCGGACCTGGCTGTACCGGATCGCGCACAACGTCGCCCTGAGCTATCAGCGGAAGAGCCGCCGCACTAATGATCGCGAAGTCGCTCTCGACGAGGGGATGGAGCATTCGAGGCCTGGAGTGGATGTTCGCAAGCTCGCGCTGGCGCGCCTGGTATCTCAATTGCCGCTGGAGGACCGGCAGCTGGTGGTCCTCTACCTGGAAGGCTTGTCCGCCAACGAGATCGAGAAGATTACGGGAATCCGCGCCGGAACCGTCTCCGTGCGCCTGACCCGGATTCGGCAAAACCTGGCCGGCGCTTTCCGGCGGCCGGAGGTGACACCATGAGCGAACAACGGGAATCGCGGGATGAATTGCAGGAGCTCTGGCAGCGCCCGAACGCGCCAGACGAGGAGGAGAACTTGGAGACGACGATAGAACAAGTGTTGGAGCAGGATCGCAAATACCAGGTGTCGGCCCGCCGGAAGGACATGATCGCAGCGGCTATGATGCTGGCCCTCTTTCCGGTCGTGTTATGGGCGGCCACCTACGGCAAGTGGCCACTGGTTCGCGCGGGTTACGGCCTGATGGCGGTGGGCCTGGCGGTGAGCGCGGTGGCCCCCTGGCTTCACCATCGTTTGAACCGCCAGCCGCCCCGGCGCGACCTGAGCGTGCGGGAGCATCTCGAGCAATCGGTGGGCTTCTTAGACCGGCAGGCGACCTTTCTCCGCGCCGGAGCGCTCATTTGCGGCCTGCCCCTGTTCCTGGGGCTGCTCGTGTTCGGCGTGGGAATCTGGAACCGAGGGGGCAAGCTGGCCGGGGCGTTGTTCATGGGCCTCAGCCTGGTCCCCCTGATCGGATCCTGGCGCCCGAAGTGGGACCGCAAAATGCGCGAGATCGCCCAAAAGAAGGCCCAGGCCGAGGAGCTGCTGCGCCGCCTGGGGTGATCTATGACGCGCAGGCCGCGAGCAGCCGTTCGCGCAACGCGGCCTGCGCGGCGGCTTCCAGCTTGCGCGCCTCCGCCGTGACGTAGAAAACGTCGATAGCTTTGTGCGCTTCGGTGTCGATCAGCACCAGATCGATGTTGCAGCCCGCGGAAGAAATCGCCGACGTCAGATCGTAGAGCAGCCCCGGCCGGTCCTGGGCCACCACCTGAATCAGCGTGGCGGCTTCGGCTTTCCAAAACGTCCAACCGCTCTTGCCCACCAAATCGGAACTCGCCAGCCCGTTCGACCGGAGTCTCACCTCGGAGTCCTGGGGTGGGGACCCATTTGGATTCTGCTGCGGTACCGCAATGCCGTTGGCGGCTGGATGTATACTCAATAGGAGCCGGCCGTCCAAAATGGAAATTGCGGCTAAGGAGCACACGCGTGTGAACCTGACGAGATGTTCCGCCTGTGACCGTGCGGTTGCGGTTGACGCAAGCAAGTGTCCTCATTGCGGACATGTTCTTCCTGAATACCAGCGAAAAATGGCTCAGAGTTTCGGAATTGCAGGCGTCGCGATGGGAGGCGGCCTTCTGGTGATCCCTATCATCGGTGGGAGCGACGGATTTCCGATATCGTCGGGCTGGGCCCTATTGTTGGGAGTGGTGCTCGTCCTCTGCGGTGCCTTCTTCTTTTTCGTCGCTCGCGAGATTTCCAAGAACCTTGAGCGGACATCTTTGGGCGACAAGAAGAAGTGACATAGCCGCCTTGTACTCCGAAAACCCTCTATTGAATGCCGGATCGCGTCGTCTTCGGTCTCCCCGAGGGCTTCTTTCCAGGGGTCTTTCGAGTGCCCGCCAGGGCGAGGCTCCCGGTCTGCCTGCCGCGGCTACCGCGCTCTCGCAACCTATTGCGCGCAGGCCGCGACCAGCCGTTCCCTCAAGGCGGCCTGCGCCGCGGCCTCCAGCTTGCGCGCCTCCGCCGTGACGTAGAAGACGTCGATGGCTTTGTGCGCCTCGGTGTCGATCAGCACCAGGTCGATGTTGCAGCCCGCGGAAGAAATCGCCGAGGCCAGGTCGTAGAGCAGTCCGGGCCGGTCCTGGGCCACCACCTGAATCAGCGTGGCGGCTTCGGAGGCTTGGTTGTCGAACGATACCACCGGCTGTATGCGCGCGCGCCGGCTGGGCAGAACGGGTTTGGGCCGGTTCTGGAGCAGCGACTTGACCTCCAGCTTGCCTAGCGTCACGCGTTGCAGCATCATGCGCAGGCGGTCCACCTCGCTGGGGTTCAGCTCGAGGGTGCGATGCGGGTCCGCGAACACGAAGGTGTCGAGAATGCTTCCGTGCCGGTTGGCGAAGCCCTCGGCTTTGAGGATGTTCATGCCGAAGCTGGCCAGCGCGCCGGCGATGGAGGCCAACAAACCCGGCCGGTCGCGCGCCACCAGGGTGAGGCGGTAGAAGCCGTTCTCCTTGCGGATGTCGAGCGCCACGCCCTGCGCGCGGCTGCGCTGGTCCAATTCCAGATGCGCGGCGATCTCGGCCTCGGAATGGGTGCGCAGGTAGCGCACGGGGAACCCTTCCAGGAACTCGGCGCGATCCGGGGCCTGGGTCAGCCGGTCCTCCTCGAGTTCGCGGGTCAGCTCGTTGTAAGTGCCGAGATAGACCCGCCAGAGCTGCTCCATGCGCCAGGGGGTTAGCGCGGACGGATTCACCGCGCCCACGTCCGCGAAGGTCAGCACGGCCAGCTTCTTGTCCAGCTCGATGGTGCCGGCGCGCTCGGAGAGCAGCTTTAGCGTGGCCGGGTCGTCGAGATCGCGGGTAGTCATGATCAGGGAGAACTCGAGGTGGCGTTCCACCAGCAACCGCACCTCGCGCCGCTGCTCGCTCGGCACGCCGAGATGCTCCATGGCCGCATCGGCCAGCCGCACCGACTCGGCCACATGCCGCCCGTCCTGCTTGACCTTGCCCAGGTCGTGGAACAGCAGGGCCAGCACCAGCAGCGCGGGGTCGTCGATCTCCTCGAGAATCTCGGCGAAGTTCCGGCGCATGGGGTCCTGGGCGCCGCGCAGATCCTCGAGATTCTGAATGGCGACCAGGGTGTGCTCGTCCACGGTGTAGCGGTGATAGAAATCCCGCACCACCAGGCAATCCACGCCCTGCCAGCCCGGCACCACGGCCGCCAGCATGCCGGTCTCGTGCATGGAGCGCAGAGCCAGGGCGCAGTGCGGCGAGGAGAGCAACGGCTTGAACTCCGCCCAGGCCGCGGATTGGGGAGCGGCGAAGTAGCGCCGCAGAACCGGCATTTGATCCGCCAGGCGCCGCTCGGTCTCGGGCGCCGGACGCAACCCGTGACGGGCCACGAACTGGAACAGCCGCAAGGCCAGCGCCGGCTCGTGTTCCAGGCGCTGCGGCGCGCGGAAATAAACCCGTTCCCTCGAAACGAAGAACTCGGCGTTGGAGACCCGCGACCGCCACTCGCGGAATTGCACGAGCAGGTTGCTGCCCTTTTCTTCGGCCAGGTCGATCTCCCGCAGGGCGGCGCGGTGAATCTCCCGCGCGTAGCCGTAGAACTGGCGCATCCAGCGGGCTGCCTCGGAGCCGGATTGCTCGGCGATCTCCTCCTGCAAATCGAAGGTGAGCAGGTTGCTGTCGCGGCCGGCCCGTTCGTGGAGTTGGGTGCGAAGGGCGAAGAGGAAATCGCGCGCCGCGAGCAACTCGGGGAGAGGAACGGGGCGCGGAATGCGGTCGGGCTGGGCGCCGCGAAGCTGGCCGAGCCAACCCACCACGTGGAGGTCCCGCAATCCGCCCGGGCCTTCCTTGACGTTCGGCTCGAGCTGATAGATGGAACCGCCGGCTTTGACGTGCCGTTCTCGAGCCATCTGGCAGAGGCCCTTGCGAATGGCTTGGCGCTCGCCATGCAGGAAGCGCGGCAGGCCGGCGCCGAGCTTGTCGTAGAGGGCGCGATCGCCGGCCAGGTAGCGTTCGTCGAGCAAGCTGATGGTCAGCTCGAGGTTCTGCTCGTGGCGCTCGCAACATTCCGCCGGCGCGCGCACCGAATGGCTCACGCGCAGGCCGCGGTCCCAAAGATCTTGCAGGAAGGCCGCAATCGCGGGGCGCTGCCTTTCGGCGAGCGAGGCGCTGGCGACCAGGAGAAGCAGGTCGACGTCCGAATAGGGGAACAGCTCGCGCCGCCCGAATCCGCCCACCGCCAGCACCGTTAACCCTTCCAGCAGCGCGGGCTCGAGAAAGCGCAGGTAGGCTTCTCGCACCACGCCCTCCACCAGACTGGTACGCTGCTCGAGCGGGTTAACGCTAGAGGGCAGATTCCCCTCGGTCGTCATTGCGGATTCGAACGGCTTCGGCAACTTCATAAACGAAGACCTTCCCGTCGCCGATTTTGCCCGTGCGGGCCGACTGGGCGATGGTCTTTACGACCTCCTCCAGCCGGGCATCGGAGACCACCAGCTCCAGCTTGACCTTGGGAAGCAGATCGACCTGGTATTCCTGGCCGCGGTAAACTTCCTTATGGCCCTTCTGGCGGCCGTGGCCGCGCACTTCGGAGACCGTCATCCCGTCCACCCCGATGGCTTTGAGGGCTTCCTTGACTTCTTCCAGCTTGAACGGTTGAATAATCGCTTCGACTTTCTTCATGGTATGCCCTACGACTCTAAGTTGTAGGCCTCCTCACCGTGCTGGCTCAGGTCCAGCCCTTCGGTCTCTTGTTGCGGCTCGACGCGGACGCCGATCAGCAGGTCGCAGACCTTGAGGATGATCAGCGTGCCCACGATGGCCAGCGCCCAGGCGATCGCAACGCCTATCAGTTGATTTACCACCTGGCCGGGGTTGCCGTCCACCATGCCCAGGGCCTTGGGCCGCCCCAGCGCGTCTCTCAACCCATCGTTCACCAGGAAAGTGGCGAACACTCCGGTCAGCAGCGCACCCAGCGTTCCGCCGGCGCCGTGCACGCCGAAAGCGTCCAGGGAATCGTCGTAGCCGAAGATGTGCTTGATGCCGGTGACCATGAAGTAGCAGACCACGCCCGCGGTAAATCCGATGAGCAGTGCGGGGAACGGTTGCACGAAGCCCGAGGCGGGCGTAATCGCCACCAATCCGGCCACGGCCCCGGAGATGGCGCCCAGCACGCTGGGCTTGCCGCCCCGGATCCACTCGGCCAGCACCCAGCCCAACGCCGCCGCGGCCGCGCCGAAATGCGTGGCCACGAAAGCGCTAGTGGCCAGCGGCGAAGCGGCCAGCGCGCTGCCCGCGTTGAATCCGAACCAGCCCACCCACAACATGCAGGCCCCGATCACGCTGATCACCAGGTTATGCGGCTTCATGGGTTCCTGCGGATATCCCTGCCTCTTCCCCAAATATAACGCGCACACCAAAGCCGAAACGCCCGAGGTGACGTGAACCACCGTGCCGCCGGCGAAGTCGAAGCACGGGAACCGGCCGCCCAGGAAGGCATTCAGCAGCCCGCCCTTGCCCCAAACCATGTGGGCCATCGGAAAATACACGAGCAGCGACCACAGGGTCATGAACAGCAGCATGGCGCTGAACTTCATGCGCTCGGCGAATGCGCCGCTGATCAACGCCGGCGTGATGATGGCGAACATGAGCTGATAGATCATGAAGGTCTGCTGCGGAATGGTGGGCGCGTAATCGGCGTTTGGCGCCGCTCCCACGCCTCTAAGGAACAAATGCTGCAAACCGCCGACAAACGAGTTCCCTTCTCCGAAGGCCAGACTGTAACCCACCACCGCCCACAGCACGGTAACCGTGGCCATCAGAATGAAGCTCTGCATCATGGTGCCCAGCACGTTCTTCTTGCGCACCAACCCGCCGTAAAACAGGGCCAAGCCCGGGCCGGTCATCATCAGCACCAGCGCGGCGCTTCCAGCATCCAGGCGTTATCTCCCGCCGATTGAGCGTTGTTCACGGCGGTTTGCATGGCCGCCCAACGCTTTTCTCCGTCCGTAACCGCTTGACCTAGCGCCGCTCCGGAACTAAGCAGCGCGATTAGAACAACATGGTTCCATCGATACACTTTGAGAAGGCCTCTCACATATCATCCCTCGGCGCGCGAGGCCCGCCAAACGGAACCTTTCTATGGGAGCGATCAGAAAATCTTATGGATTTCGCGGCCTCAGGCGGAGGCGGCGCCATCGCCCAGGAGTTCGGCGACTTTGGTAATCAGCTTGTGCTGCGTGAACGGCTTGCGGATCAACGGCGCGTCCCCGACCAGCCGGCCCGTGTCGGCCTGCAGGACCGAGTCCGTGTATCCGGACATGAAGAGCACTTTGGCCTCCGGCCGGATGGTCTTCATGCTTTCCGCCAGTTCGTATCCGTTCATCTCAGGCATTCGGATGTCGGTCAGAAGGAGTTGTATGGGCGTGGGGTGCTCGGCGGAGATGCGCAGCGCCTCGCTAGGAGCGGAGGCCTCCAGCACCTGGTATCCGGCCCGCCAGAGCATGGTCCCGACCAAGCCCAACAACGCCGGCTCATCGTCCACCACCAGGATCGTCGCGCCTGGCTCGCCTGCTGGCGACATAGGGGGATTCTAGCACATGGACCGAGCGCCGGCGTCCGAAAGTCACACTCATGGAGTGGAATTAATCGCGATTCTGGCCGGGGTGCGTGGTTTCCACGATTTCCCCGTCCAGCATGTGGACGATGCGGTGGCCGTAGGCGGCCACGTTGGGATCGTGGGTGATCATGAGCACCGTCTGGCCCAGCCGCTCGTTGAGGTCGCGCAGCACTCCCAGCACTGCCTCGGAATTCTTCGAATCCAGGTTGCCGGTGGGCTCGTCGGCCAGCAGAATGGCCGGGTGATTCACGATGGCGCGCGCGATGGCCACCCGCTGCTGCTCGCCGCCGGAGAGAGCCCGCGGCTTGTGATTCATGCGCTGGCCGATGCCCAGCAGCTCGAGCATTTCCTCGAACTTGGGGTCCTGGACCGTGCCCGTGCCGGCGATGTAGCGGGCGATGGCGATGTTATCGGCGGCGCTGAGCGTGGGCAGCAGGTTGTATTTCTGGAAGACGAACCCGACCATCTTCTTGCGCAGCTCGGTTCGTTCGGCGTCCGAGAGCCGGCTCAGATCGCGCCCGCCGATGAGCACCTGGCCGGAGGTGGGCGGCGTCAACCCGCCCAGGATGTGGAACAGCGTGGATTTGCCGGAGCCCGACGGCCCCACCACGCACAGCAGCTCGCCCGCCTCGACCGTTAGGTTCACGCCACGCAGCGCATGGATCTCCACGTCGCCGGCGCGGTAGATCTTGCGCAAGTCGCGCACTTCGATGATCGGCTCACTCATAGGACAGCGCCTCGATGGGATCCTGCCGGGCCGCCCGCCAGCCCGGGTAAGCCGCGCCCAGCAGCGCTCCGGCCAGCGCGATGACGCCGGCGATCGGCCACCAATCGTACACGATGATCTGCGTGAGCGAGGCAGGCACCAGCGTCATGATGAGCCAGCGCGTACAGTAGGAGAATCCGATGCCCAGCGCCGAGCCGAAAATCGCCAGCAGCAGCGTCTCGCGGAACAGGATGCCCAGCACGAACGCGGGCGAGGCCCCCAGCGCCTTCAGAATCCCGATCTCGCGCGTGCGCTCGAGCACCGCGGTGTACATCGAGAGAAAGACCACCAGGAATCCCACCACCACCGAAAGCCCGACGATCACCGCGATGAACTCCCGCAGACCCGGAACCTTGTCCACCGCGAACATGGAAACGAATTCCTCGGTCGAATAGATCGGATAGTCGGGCAGCTTGGATTTCAGGTCCTTGATTACCTCGTCGGTCTCGTCGGGATCGTCCAGCTTGACGTAGATCTGACTAATCTTAGCGGTGTTGCTAGTGAGGTCCTGAAGCACCGCCAGCGGCACCACCAATCGAGCCAGCTTGCCTTCCTCGAAGACGCCGCTGACCCGCCAGTCCCGGTTCAGCAGGTTCAGCCTAGAGCCCGCGGTCAGTTTGTTCTGCCGGGCGTAGTAGCGGTCCACCAGGATCTCGTCGGGCCTGCGGGGCAGATGGCCCTTGATCATGCGGAATCCGCCGCTCATGGCCTTGAAGCGATCCAGGTCGATGCCCGTCACCAGCGTCAGTCCGCCCACGGGGTGATTCATGCTCCCGACCGCAATCGCCACGTGCGGCTGCTTTTCCACCCACTCCACCATTTTCTGGGGCAATGGCGCGGAGCTGAGGTTCATCGCGGAAGTGCCGGGCGGCCGGATCATGATGTCGGCGCCCACACCGCGCGCCCGCTTCTGCGAATCGGCCAGCATGCCCTGGCTCAGCCCGACGATGGTCAGCATCATGGTGACTTCCACGCCGATGGCCACCACGCTCAGCGCCGTGCGGACGGGCCGGAACTTCAGGTTCTCGAGGACGAGTTTGTTGACCAATCCTTTATCTTATGCGATGCCGGAGGGCTATAGCCACAGGCTGCGCCGCTTGCTTCGCAGCAGCCAGATGAAAAAGGGCCCGCCCAGGAGCGCGGTTACCACGCCCACAGGCACTTCGGTGGGCGCCAGCGCCGTGCGGGCCAGCGTGTCGCAAAACGCCAGGAAGGCCGCGCCGAGCAGAAACGAGCAGGGAATCAGCACGCGGTGGTCGGCTCCCAGTCGCAGGCGCAAGGCGTGCGGCACGATCAGCCCCACGAAGCCGATGGGCCCGGTCAGCGCGGTCACCGACCCGGTCAAGAAGGAGCCGAGCAGGTAGCCGGTCAGGATGAGGCGCGAAACGTGGACGCCGCGGGCGGCCGCCCAATCCTCGCCCACCGCCATCAGATTCCAGTCGCGCGCCATGGCGAAGACGATCCCGACCGCCGGCAACGTAGCCAGGGCCAGCCAGCCCAGCGTCGAATACTCCACCGCGTCCAGGCCACCCATCAGCCAGCGGACAATGGCGAAGGTCTGGCCGAAATTGGCCGTGTACTGCAAGCCCAGGATGGCCGCCAGGCAAATGGTATTGATGGAGATGCCGGCCAGAAGCAGCGTGAACGACGACATGCGGCGGCCTTCGGAGGCGATGCCGAGCACGAGAAACAGCACCAGCGCGGCGCCTGCGAAGGAGCACAGCCACAGCCCGGAGATCCCCGCCACTCCGCGCCAGCCCAGACAGATGGCGATCACCGCGCCCAACGATGCGCCACTGGAAATCCCCAGCGTATAGGGGGTGGCCAGAGCATCGCGCAACAAGGCCTGAAACAGCACGCCCGCGACGGCCAGCGCTCCGCCCGCCAGCATGGCCAGCAGCACCCGCGGCAGCCGGGTATCGAAGAGGATCTCATGGTCGGGCGATTGCCCGGCCCAGGCGCGCCCGTAGGAGATGGAGGCCGAGCCAATCAGCGGCGCCACGCAGAGCACCACCACGGCCACCGCGGCCGAGATCGAGATGGCCAGCCAGAAGCGCCTACTCCCCATAGACCATCCAGGGCTTGCCACCCGGCCCCCGCTGGATCCACGCTGCGACGCCGAAGACCCGGCGGATGGTCTCGGGCTGGAGCACTTCTTCGGGCGGCGCGTCGGCCGCCACGCGCCCGCCATCCAAGACCACGATGCGCCCGGCGTAACTCGCGGCCAGATTCAAATCGTGAGTGACGGCGACCACCAGCAGTCCCTGGCGGCTCAGCTCGCGCAGCAGCTTGTAGATGGCCACCTGATGCTTCAGATCGAGAAACGTGGTGGGCTCGTCTAGCAGCAGGGTCCGCGGCTGCTGCGCCACCGCGGAGGCCAGGATCACCCGCTGGCGCTCGCCGCCGCTCAGCGTCCGGAAATCGCGCCCGCGAAACTCTAGCGTGCCGGTCGCCTGCATGGCCCGCTCCACCACGCTCCAATCCTCGGGCGATTCGAACAAGCCGTCGCAGTGCGGCGTGCGGCCCATCAGAACCACTTGCTCGGCGGTAAACGGGAACTCCATTTTGAGGCTTTGCGGCAGGAAGCAGACCTCCCGCGCGAAGGCGCGGCGCCGCCAGCGGGACACCTCCGTTCCGGCGTATTCGCAACGGCCCGAGTAGTTGGGGCGCAAACCCGCCATGATGCCCAGCAGCGTGGATTTGCCCGCGCCGTTGGGTCCCACCACGGCGACGAACTCCGGCCCGGCGAATTCCAGACTGGCGGCGTGCAGCACTTCGACGCCGTCGTAGCGCATGCCGACCTCGCGGAGCGAGAACAGGTTCACCAGCCGGCCTCCGGATGGAACATCTTGGCAAACGCGCGGGCCGCCTCGACAACGCGCGGGCCGGGCACCACGAAGATGTCCGAAGCTACGGCGAAGACCCGCCGCTGTTTGACCGCGGCCAGCGTGGGGAAGCGGCTCCACAGCGCCACTACGGCGCGCTTGTCGGACTCCGCGACGCCGGTGGTTTCCGCCATCTCGCCCATATCCACGATAACTTCCGGGTTGCGGGCCAGCACTTCCTCGAGCGTGACCTTGGGATAGGGCGCCAGCGTGTCGTGAAAAATGTTGGTGCCGCCGGCGATGGCCATCACCTCATCCAGGTAGGAGGATTTCCCGGCCACCACCAACTCCGCCAGGCTGCCCGGCGCGCGGCCCACCACGAACATCACGCGGGGCGGCGCGAGCCTGGCCGTTCGCCGGCGCGCCTCATCGAGCGAGCCGCGCAGTCGCAGGGTGAGCGCCCCGGCCGCCGCCTGCGCTCCCGCCGCGACACCGATGCGCCGGATGGAATCGTAGATTCCCGCGATGGTCGCATCGTCCACTTCGAGCACATTCAATTTGAGCGCCGCCAGATGCTCCGCGTGGCGCACGCCGCTGATCTCGGCCACCACCAGATCGGGCCGCAGCGCCAGGATGGTTTCCAGGTTCGGTTGCAGGTAATTGCCGATTTTCGGTTTCCGGGCGGCCTCCGGCGGGTAATGGCAATAGGTCGTGACGCCCACCACGCGGTCGCCCAGCCCGAGCGCGTAGAGCATCTCGGTGATGCTGGGCGAGGTCGAGACGATGCGCCGCGGCTCCGCGGCGCCCACCGCCGCCGCGGCGCACAGCACGAATAGGAGCCGCCTCACCATTGGAAGCGCAACCCTCCGTACGCGCTGCGCGATTGCGCCGGGTAGCCCAGGATCTCCTGGTAGTGGCTGTCGAGCGCGTTTTCGACGCGCAGGAACGGGACCACGTTGCGATTCAGGCGGAACGACCCGGAGGCGTACACGCTCTGATAGCCGCGCGAGCGCGTGACGCCGAACAAGTCGCTATCCTGCCGCTCGCCAACCAGCACCGCGCCCGTCTGCGCGTGCCAGCGTTTCCGCGCGACCGCAACCGAGGCCGCCCCGGAGTTGCCCGGCCGCAGCGGAAGCTCCTGCCCCACGCCGTCGTAAAGCGAATCCGGCTCGTAGGAGCGCGTGACGCAGGTCCACATCCTGGTGTAGTTTCCCGAAAGCGACAGCCAGGGGGTCAGCTTGGCCTGCGACGAGAACTCCAGGCCGCGCGCGTAGCTGGCCTGGATGTTCTGCCAGGTCCCCGGAAACTGATTGGACACGTAAACGATCAGGTCCTTATACGAATTGGCGAACACCGAGACCTCGCTGCGCAGCCGCCGGCCGAAGCGCTCGTCGACCAGCCCCGCCTCGTAACTAATGGCTTTCTCCGGCCGTAAACTCGGATTCCCCACCGACCACTCGTCGTTCGAATAATTCTCGATAAGGCTGGGCTCTGTGATGCCGATGCCGGCGCTGGCGCGCAGGTAGGTGGAACTGGCCAGGCGGTAACTGGCCGCCCCGCGCGGCGTCACCTTCATGCCGAAGGCGCTGTTGCGCTCGACGCGCACGCCGCCCGAGAGGTACAAGCGCCGCCCCACCAACCGTTGCTCGTACAGGAACAGGCCGTGGTTGTCGCGCTCCACATGGCTCGCGTCCACCTCTCCGCCCTGCCGCTCGTAATCGTAGCCGAAGACCATAGCCCCGCCCGCGTGGGTGAGCGTGCCCTGGTAGGACAGATCCTCGCGCGAGCTGAGGCTGAGGTAGGGATCGTAGGGATACAGGGTCACCGATTCCGTCACCAGCGTCAGGCCGGGCGGCACCGGCGCCGAGGGATCGACCAGCCCCTCGAAGTAGACCCGCGCTACCGGCTCCGCGACCTCGCGGACCAGCGCGGCGATGTTGTACGGACCATCCGTGTAGTTGTCCACCGAGAGGTCCCAGGAGCGGTGATAACTGACCGAAAGGCTCTGCGCGAAATGGCTCCCGCGCGCGTCGTCCACGCGAATGCCGGCCGCGGTGTCCCGCGTGGCCTCGTTGGCGTGCAGGGCGTAGATGCCGTAGGCCACCTGGTTGGGAGTGCCCAGCATGGCGTCGAAGCTGCGGAAGATGGCGCGGATCTGCGTGGCGTCCGACAACCTGTATCCGAGGTTGGCCGAGCCGGTGGTGTCCCGGAAGTAGTCGTTTTGATATTCCCCCACCGTGTGAAACTGCTCGGCGCCTAGAGCGTAATCGAAGCGCGCGCCCGAGCCACCCGCCAGGCTGGCTGTCCAGTGGTCGGTCTGGAAGCTGCCGCGGTCGTAGGAAACCGATCCGTGCGGCAGCGTCTGCTCCGGATCCCCGCGCTGGGTGAAGATCTGGATGACGCCCGAGGCGGCTTCCGCTCCAAACAGCGCGCTTTCCGGGCCGCGCACTACTTCGATGTGGTCCACCTCGCTGGTCGAAAATCCCGCCAGATTGATGGCCCCGCCGGGATCGTTCATGGGGACGCCATCCACCAGCACCAGGGCGCCGGTGCTGTCGCCGCCGCGGGCGAAGAGCGAAGTCAGGCTGCCCGGCCCTCCGTAGCGGGACACCGCGAGGCCCGGCACTTCGCGCAGCACATCGGCGAGCGATGGCGACTGGCGCTGTTCCAGGTCCGTGCCGCTCACCACGCTGGCGGCCACGCCGGCCTCCTCCGGACTGGTCTCGCGCCGGGTGGCCGAGACCACCAGCCGCTGGCTAAGCCCGGCGATGGCCAGCTCGATGCGGGCCGGGGCGCCCGAAACAATATCCCGGTGAATGGTTTCGAAGCCCGGCGCGGAGACCGCCGCCGGGCAGCGTTCGATTTGAGGGAACGAGAAGCGGCCGTCGGGGCCGGTGGTGGCGGATTGACCCGCACACTCCACCCGCGCGCCTGGAACCGGCCGTCCGGAAGGATCGACCACGGCGCCCTCGGCGCCGCTAGCCGTGCCTGCCGATAACAGAAGGGAGGTGACAGCGAAAAGAATGGAACCTGCGCACTGCATGAGACGTTCTCCCGCGGAACGACGTTCTCATCCACGAGGAATCGGTCTCCTGACTCGCGACACGGCTTCGTCCCTGAGGATGGGTTGCCCGGCCTTCCCGCTTTCGCAGTGACTGGCGCAGCCGTTACCTGTCGCTCACAGTTGCGGGGCAGTGGCGGATTTGCACCGCCTTCCCTTACATTCCTCGCTTGCCGGTGAGGGTTGCCTTTCCGGCAACCAGGTCGAGTATAACGCAGCCGCGGCCGGCCTTGTCAAGCGGCTGAGGGTCGTCTTCTTCTCATGAATGCCTGTCCTGCAGTCCCGAGAGGGTCGTTCTGCGCCTCCCGGGGACCCCGTCGCCAGCAACTGCGGCCCTTGGGCCTGGTTCCACCCACACCACGCCTCTCCTGTCCTCGCGATGTGGTCCTTGCCCAACTTCGCGTATCAATCGGTCATCTTGACGTTCGAGTGACTAGGCAGGATCGGCGACCGGAGCAGGCAAGGGATCATCAACTGGCCTTCTGCGCTCTCTGCGCGAGGTGATGCTGGTCGAGCGCTTGGCGGACGAACGCCTTGATTAGCGCCTGGCGGCTGACGTTCAGCTCGGCCGCGGCCTGATCGAGTTCCTGGAGCATGGATGCGGTGAAGTCCACGTTCACCCGCTGAATGGGCTGCATCATCTTGCCGCGGTTCGTGAAGAACCTGGACACGTCTCTGCCGCGGTCGGCCATCTTAGCAATGGCCTCGGCCGATGGGGCCTTCTTTCTTTCACGAGTTTGCTTCATGGAGTTTCCGGTCCTCTCGCGTCGAGCGTCACAGCGTTACCAGGTCGAAGCGGCGCAAACAGGCCTTCACGGAAGCTCTGTGACATCGCCCGTGCCTGTGGAATCCCAACCTGCCGCCAACGGCGGCTCGGTGGCCGCGGGTCGCGCTCGGCTTAGGCCGCCCGAAAATTCAGTTCCTCGCGAATGATGCGCCGCAGCGCATCCTCGAACTTCGGCGTCTTTCCGTCGAGGTATTCCCGCAGCGCTGCATTGATGAGCGTCTGGTAGCCGGCGGCGCCCCCGGATTCCTCCGCCATTTGGAGGAAGCGATCCACAATATCCTGGTCGAGCCGAATCGTGATCCGGGTCTTGCCCTCAGGCTCGGGTTCCGGCGGAAGCACTCTGCCCCGCCTGCCTTTGCTGAAATCGTATCGGTCTTTCATCGTTCTGCCTCGTACTGCTCGCGCTCGTGGGTTTCGGCTGGACGAACGGAAATAATCCGGACGTTTTCGCCACGCCATGTATAGACGACTACGAGCAAACGGCCCACCGTACCCACGCCGAGCGTGACGAATCACCGCTGGTCCGGATCGGATTCATCGTCCGCGATCGTGATGGCGTACGGATCGTCAAAGACCGGAATCGCCTCTGGCATCCGGACGCCGTGCTTGCGAAAGTTGACTCCAGCGTTGCTTTCTTCGTCCCACTCGAAGCCCACGGCCTCATTGTGCGTACCTTTTGTACATACGTCAAGGCGGTGAGGTTCACGGATTCGGGCGCCGCTCGACGGGCTGGCGACCGGGCCGTCGTGCCCCTGACGCGGGCGGCACAGCCTTTCCTCCGGCGAGAGGGCACTCTGAAGAGGCAAAATGGCGATGTTATGGCCGGGGAGGGCAGAATTGAACCGCCGGCCCCCTGCGCCCCAAGCGGATCCCGGCTTCTTCCAGAAGTTCCCTGCTCTGAGGCGCCTAAGAATCAAGGAGTTGGCCGGATCTTCGGATCCGGGCTGCAGCAGCCGGGAAATGCAACGCACCGAACCGCCGCGTCCTGAGTGGCCGACGTGTCGCCGGTGATGTGGGCATGCGCCCTTCATGCGCGCTCCATACGGCCCAGGCGGGTCCCTTGGTCTCGCCGCACGGCGCCGCACCGGCGCGTCACGTCCAATGGCGGCGTCCTCAACATCGCTCGACGCCTCCCCGGTTTGTCCGGATTCGGTTCTGGCGACAGACAGCCGAGGATGCGACCCAGGAGATTCCCGTGCGACGATGTCTACCCGGCCTTGCCGGGTATAATGGTAGGTCTTGTAAGAACCTTCATGCACAAGGAGTTGGCAATCTCCATGTCTAGCTTCCGCGCTCCTCTCGTGAGCGGCTTTCTCGGACTTTTGGCCGGCCTCGCACTCGCTTTCCCCGTGCGTGCCCAGCAAGAGGTAGCTGCTCAACCTGCGTATATGAATCCGGCGTTACCGCTGGAACAGCGCGTTAACGACCTCATCGGCCGCATGACGCTGGAGGAGAAGGTCTCGCAGATGCAGGACCATGCGGCCCCCATCCCGCGGCTCGGCGTTCCGAAGTACGACTGGTGGAACGAGGGCCTGCATGGTGTCGCCTTTGCCGGGTACGCAACGAATTTTCCTCAGGTGATTGGGATGGCCGCCACCTGGGACGCCGGCCTGGTCCACGGGATGGGCGAGACGGTTTCGACCGAGGCGCGCGCCAAGTACAACGAAGCCATGCGCAAGGACCAGCACGAATCGTTCTTCGGGCTTACGTTCTGGGCGCCCAACATCAACATTTTTCGCGACCCCCGTTGGGGGCGGGGCCAGGAGACCTACGGTGAAGATCCGTTCTTGACGAGCCGGATGGGGGTGGCCTTCGTCACCGGCATGCAGGGAAACGATCCACAATATTTCCGGGTGGTCTCAACTCCGAAGCACTACGCGGTGCACAGCGGCCCCGAGTCGCTGCGGCACGGCTTCAACGTGGATGTCTCGCCGCACGATCTTGAGGACACTTACTTGCCCGCTTTTCGGGCCACGGTGACCGAGGCGCACGCCCAGTCCGTGATGTGCGCGTATAACTCGGTTGAGGGAGTGCCTGCCTGCGCTAATACCATGCTTCTACGCGACCATCTGCGCGACGCGTGGAAGTTTAGCGGCTACGTCGTCAGCGACTGTGCCGCCGTCGCCGACATCGACACCGGACACCACTACGCCCCGGACATGGCCCACGCGGCAGCCGCTGCCGTTAAGGCTGGCGCCGATCTCGAATGCGGTTACGGGACGGGGCATGCGTTCCCGGCACTGGTTGACGCAGTCCACCGGGGCTTGATCGAGGAATCCGATCTTGACACCGCATTGCGCCGCCTCTTCCGGACGCGATTCAAGCTCGGGATGTTCGACCCGCCGTCCGGTTTTCCCTATGGGCGCGTTGCCATGAGCGAGGTCAACTCGCCGGATCATCGCCAACTCTCGCTGCGCGCGGCGCGGGAATCCATGGTGCTGCTGAAGAACCAGGATCGCGTACTTCCTCTAAAAGGCGGGATCGCTCGCATCGCCGTGGCCGGTCCCACCGCCGAGCTAATACAGTCCCTGCAAGGCAACTACAACGGACCGCTGCCTTTGCCGGTCTATCCACTGGATGGGATTAAGAAGCGGTTTTCCTCCGCCAAAGTGGCTTACGCGCAGGGCTCGACGCTGGTTGAGGGTTTCGCGATGCCCATTGAGCATACCGCGCTTCACCCTGCCAGCGGTTCGGGCTATGGACTTACCGGCGAGTACTTCAGCTCGCCCGATTTGAGTGGCTCGCCGGTCCTTGCGCGGACCGACCGCAGCATCAATTTCAATTGGGACAAGGTTGTTCCAGTAGACGGCTTGCAGCGCGACAATTACTCGGTGCGCTGGAGCGGCAGCTTCACTCCGCCGGCGCCCGGCGAGTACAAACTGGGTGTGCGCGTGAACTACTGCTATTCCTGCGAGAACGCGGAAGACTTTCGGCTTTACCTGGACGGGAAGCTGCTGGTTCAAAGTCCCGGCGCGACTACCGGTGATCGGGATGCCGTTTTCGAAGCGCCTGTGACGTTCGGCGATACGCAACCCCACCCGATCCGTCTGGAGTACCTGCACAGAACGGGGAGCGCCGGCATCGACCTTACCTGGCAGGCTCCGGCGGATGTGCTGCGCAATCAGGCAGTCGAGGCGGCAAAGCAGTCGGAGGTGACCATCGCGTTCGTCGGGCTTTCACCCTCCCTGGAGGGCGAGGAGATGCCCGTGAAGCTGGCGGGGTTCAGCGGCGGCGATCGCACTTCGATCGATTTGCCCGCGGCCCAGGAAGATCTGTTGAAAGCGCTCGCCGCTACCGGAAAGCCGTTGGTTGTCGTGCTACAGAACGGCAGCGCGCTGGCCGTCAATTGGGCGCAGCGGAATGCTAATGCGATTGTCGAAGCCTGGTATCCCGGAGAAGAGGGTGGAACGGCAATTGCCGAGACGTTGGCCGGCGACAACAATCCTGCCGGGCGCCTTCCGCTGACCTTCTATTCGTCGCTGAGCCAGGTCCCACCATTCGAGGAGTATTCGATGCGTGGCCGGACCTATCGCTATTTCGCGGACAAGCCGCTCTATGGATTCGGCTTCGGACTGAGTTACACGAGCTTTGCGTACGACAACCCGAAGATTACGCCATTGAAGGTCAAGTCCGGTGATTCGGTCACGGTAGAAGGTGACGTGAAGAACACGGGCGCAACGGCGGGAGATGAAGTCGTTGAACTCTACCTCACGCAGCCTAAGGCCTTTGAGACTCCTCTGCGTGTGCTTGCGGGATTCGAGCGCGTGCGTTTGGGTCCGGGCGAGTCGGCTCACGTCAGCCTGACAATTGATCCGCGCTCCTTGGGCCAAGTTGATCGGAAGGGCAATCGCGTGATCGTGCCTGGTGAATACACCGTCTCACTGGGTGGTGCACAGCCTCAGGAGGCAGCCTCGGTTCAGACCGGTAAATTCAACGTGGCTGGCAAAACCGAATTGCCGAAATAGGTGAGCCGATTTGGAACGCGGCCCGCAGGGGACGTATCCGCTTGATCGTATTGGTCGGGGCGGGCAGATTTGAACTGCCGACCCCCTGCGCCCAAGGCAGGTGCGCTACCAGGCTGCGCTACGCCCCGACATTCCTACTTACCTGATTTTACGCCACTTGCGGCGACCACAGCAAGACGCACCGGCCGGGTGGCACATCGGGCGCCGATCTGTTGTACTATCTTTTCAGTGCCTGGGAGCGCGGGCGCTAGGAGGCTCGGATGCAGCGAAGGATATCATTCACGCTCAACGGGAAGCCGGCGCAGGTAACGGTGGATGACGAGCGCATGCTGCTGTGGGTGCTGCGCTACGACCTCGGCCTCACCGGGACGAAGTTCGGCTGCGGCGCGGCGTTATGCGGCGCTTGCACAGTGATTGTGGACAATCAGGCCGTCCGGTCCTGTTCGACCCCGGTTAAGGACGTGGCGGGTAAGCGCGTGCTGACCATCGAGGGTCTGGACCGGGACGGGCGGTTGCACCCCATCCAGGAGGCCTTCGCGAAACATCACGCCTTTCAGTGTGGCTACTGCACGCCGGGCATGATCCTCAACGCTTATGCGTTGTTGCTGAAGACGCCACGTCCGGCGCGGGCCGAAATCCTGCGCGAGATGGAGGATAACCTGTGCCGCTGCGGGGCGCACACGCGCATCCTGGACGCCATCGAGGAAGCGTCCGCCGCGATGCATGGAGGCGCGCGATGAGACCGGGATTGGAGCTGAGCCGCCGCGATTTGTTCGCGCTGACAGGTTCCGGACTGTTCGTATTCTTTCGGGTCGAACCGCTCCAGGCGTTCCAGGAGCCGGCGAAGCTCCCCACCTGGCAGGGCCCTCCGTCGGATTTCAATGCCTACTTGCGAATCGGCGAGGACGGCCGCGTCACGGCCATGGCGGGCAAGGTGGAACTGGGCCAGGGCGTGACGACTTCGCTCGCGCAAATGCTGGCCGAGGAACTGGACGTAACGTTGGACTCCGTGGACATGCTGCTGGGCGACACAGACCTGTGTCCCTGGGACATGGGCACCTTCGGATCGCTGAGCACCCGCATGTTGGGCCCGGTGATACGTGCCGCGGGTGCCGAGGCGCGGGCGGTTCTCGTGCAGATGGCGGCCGAGCGTCTGCAAGTGCCGGCGGAGCGTCTCGAGGTGAAGGCCGGCGTCGTCAGCGACACCTCCGCGCCCCGGAAGCGGGTCAGTTACGCGGAGCTGGTTCAGGGAAGGCGGATCGAGCGGCATCTGGAGAAGACGCCCCTGAAGCCCGTCGCGGCCTTCCGCGTGATCGGGCAATCGCCCCGGCGCAAGGACGCGATCGAGAAGGTGACCGGCAGGGCCAAGTACGCCGGCGACATGTCGATTCCCGGCACGCTGCATGCCCGGATTCTCAGGCCACCCGCGCACGGCGCCACCCTGAAAGAGGCCGACACCAGCGCTGCCGAAAAGGTGGCCGGCGTGCGCGTGGTGAAGGACGGCGATCTGATTGCCGTGCTCCACGAGCGGCCCGACGTGGCCGAGCAGGCGCTCGGCCTCATCCAGGCCCGCTTCGACCGGCCGCAGCCGAGCTTCGACGACCGGTCCGTCTTCGACCACGTACTCAAGACAGCGTCCCCGTTTCACGTGGTGCATGCGAGCGGCAGCCTGGCGGAAGGCGAGAAACTGGCTGCGAGCGTTCTCGATCTGACCTATCTGAACAGTTACGTGGCGCACGCGCCGATGGAGACCCACGCCGCAGTGGCCCGCATCGAAGGCGGCAAGGTCACGGTGTGGGCTTCGACCCAAACGCCGTTCCCCTTGAAACAACAATTGGCGCAGGCGCTAGGACTGGCGCCGGAAAACGTGCGCGTAATTGCGCGCTATGTGGGCGGGGGCTTCGGCGGGAAGAGCGCATCGCGGCAGGCTATCGAAGCGGCGCGCCTCGCGAAGATCGCCGGCCGGCCCGTCCAGGTGGTGATGAGCCGCGCCGAGGAGTTCTTCTACGATGCCTTTCGGCCGGCGGCGGTGGTGAAGATCCGCTCCGGCTTGACCGCGGCCGGTGCGATCGCTTTCTGGGATTACTAGGTCTGCGGCGCCGGCGAACGGGAAGCCACGTTATTCTACAACGTCGCGCATCAGCGCACGGTCTCCTCCGGCGAGTGGATGGGCGGGAATCCTCCCGGCATGCACCCGTTCGCGGTCGGGCCGTGGCGCGCGCCATCGGTCAACCCCAACACCTTCGCGCGCGAATCGCAGATCGACATGCTGGCCGCCCGGGCCGGGCGCGATTCGCTCGAGTTCCGATTGAGCCAGCTCTCGGACGCCAGGATGCGGCGGGCGCTGGAGGCCGTGGCGAAACAGTTTGGGTGGCGGGCCGGGCGGGCGCCCAGCGGACGCGGAGTAGGCGTGGCCTGCGGCATTTACTCGGGCACTTACGTGGCCACCATGGCCGAGGTCGTGGCCGACAAGACGAGCGGGCATGTCCAGGTCAAACGAGTGGTATCGGCGCAGGACCAGGGCCTCACCGTCAACCCCGACGGGTCGCGCCAGCAGATGGAAGGCTGCATCATGATGGGGCTGGGCTACGCGCTCAGCGAGGAAGTCCGCTTCAAGGACGGCGAAGTGCTGGACCGTAACTTCGACACTTACCGGACCCCGCGCTTCTCCTGGCTGCCCAAGATCGAAACCGTGCTGATCGAGAACCGGGAGTCTCCGCCGTCGAGCGGCGGCGAGCCGGCGATCGTCACCATGGGCGCGGTAGTGGCCAACGCTATCTACGACGCTATCGGCGCCCGAGTCCTTCAGTTGCCCATGACCCCGGCCCGCGTCCTCGAGGCGCTGGCAAGAGCGTGAGTAAGTTGTCCGGGTGGCTGCCGCGCGTGCCAGCCGGCTCGGCGCTTGGCGTGCTATCTTGAGGCAATGGATTTGGTCATGCGTTTGGTCAGCATCGAGGAAGTTCATGCGCGCAACGCCTCACTGGCCTACTGGCTGAGCCGGCCGCCCGCCGAGCGGATTGCCGAGGTCGAGCGTCTCCGGCGCGAGTGCATGGAACGTCTGCGAGGAACCGGCCCGCATGGAGATTCAGAAGAACTCGAGAATCTTCGCGAATCGTTAAACGCGCCGAACGTTGATAACGCATGGCATTACTCATTCGCGCTCCCGTGGCTCGCCGACTCCGAGTAGAATAGTCTCATGAGCGCCGTCCGCTACGTGCATTGGCAGCAAGACGGGGTGTGGCTCGGCTATTTCGAGGAGTTTCCCGACTACCTCACGCAAGGCCTGACGCTGCCGGAACTTCAGGAGAACTTGCGGGATCTGTACCGCGACCTCACGAGCGGTGAAATCCCTGGAGTCCGCAGGGTCGCCGAACTGACCGTCGGATGAAACGAACCGATCTCGTCCGCAAATTGGAGGACGCCGGGTGTGTCCTGGTGCGGCATGGCGGGAATCACGACTGGTACTCCAACCCCCGAACTGGCCGCTCTCAACCCGTGCCCCGGCATCGGGAAATAGCCGACTTCCTCGCCAAGCACATCCTGAGACGGCTCGGGGACCCATCCTAGCTATCAACCGGACGTCTAACGCCCGCCTGGAAAACTGACAACGACTGGCTGCCCCGCGGGCCCGCCCCGCCGTCCCGATCCCCAGCCCTCATCCGCGTTCCTGGTATCATTTGAGTGTTTCAAACGATGCGGCTCTTCTCCTTCGACCAACCCTATCGACTCGGGCGAAAGACAGTTCGCGGCCGGTTCCTGATTCCGTCGGGAATCCGCTGCACGCACGCCTCCACCATCCGGAAGTGCTTTCTGGAGACGCCGTCGATTGGCGTGGTCACCACCAAGAGCATCAGCGCCGCGCCGCGCAAGGGGTACCGGGAGCCGATCTACGCGCGCTACGCTCCGGGCTGCTACATCAATGCGGTCGGCCTGGCCAACCCCGGCGCCCGGCAATTCCTCGCGGAGTGCGAGGGCCTGGAGGTTCCCGCCGACAAGTTCCTGCTGGTCTCGATCTTCGGCTCCGAGGCCGCCAGCTTCGTCGAGGCGGCCGGCATTCTGAAACCCATCGCGGACGGCTTCGAGCTGAACATGTCCTGCCCGCACGCCAAGGGCTATGGCGCCGAGGTCGGCCAGGATACCGAATTACTCCGCGCGATTACCGAAGCGGTGGTTCGAATTGCGGATGCCCCGGTTTTCGTCAAGCTCTCGGCCATGCTTCCGAACCTGGCGGGAAGCGCGGCCATCGCGATAGCGGCGGGCGCGGCCGGCATCACCCTCACCAATACCATTGGCCCGGCGATGGCCGAGGTCGGCGCTAGCCCCATCCTGCACAATCGCGTGGGCGGCCTCTCCGGGGATGGCATCCGTCCTTTGGGCCTGCGAGCGGTCGAGCAGGTGCGCAAGGCGGTGGGCGACGGGCCGGTCATCATCGGAATGGGCGGCATCGCCTCCTCCGAGCACGTGCGGCAATACGCGGCGGCCGGCGCGGACCTGTTCGGCATCGGTAGCGCGCTCACCGGCCTGGATAGCGCGCAGTTCCGGGACTACCTGGCCGAGCTTCACGGCGACCTCTGCCGCGCCCCGCGCGAGGACCGCTGCCGGCGCTCCTGCGAATCCGCCGTGCCCATGGATTACGCAACGGCGCGGATTCTCTCGCGCGTGGATTACGACGCCAGCCTTTTCAAGCTCGCCTTCGACAGCCTGCCGGCGGACTATCGCGATGGCGATCTGGCGGGGAAGTTCTTCTTCCTCTGCGTGCCCGGTGTGGGCGAAAAGCCGTTCGCGATCTTCTCGGCGTCGGAGAAGAGCGTGGTCGTCCGCGTGGTGGGCGAGTTCAGCGCGCACCTGGCCGGCCTGGCGCTCGGCTCGGAGATTCTGCTGCGCGGGCCGTATGGACGCGGTGTGCCACGCTTCGAGAACAGCACGCTGGTGTTCGTGGGCGGGGGAACGGGAATCGCTTCGCTACTCGAAATCGCCCATCAATTGCAGCCGGGGAACCGGGAAGTGTTCCTGCTGGGCGCCAGAACTCGCGAGCAACTTTTCGACGTGGATAAGTTCGAGCGTCTGGGGCCAGTGACGCTGGCCACCGACGATGGCAGCCTGGGCCGCCACGGCTTTGCCCCCGAGTTCCTGGCGGAAGTGGCCGCCCGCCTGCCGCAGCCCGAGCGGGAGCGGATGGCCTTCATCAACTGCGGTCCCGCTCCCATGGTGCGCCGCTGTTTCGAGATCCAGCGGGGAATGGTCTCCGAGGAGCGAATTCTGGGCTCCATCGAATACATGACGAGTTGCGGAGTCGGTATTTGCGGGAAGTGCGCCAGCCCATCCGGCGCGCTCTCCTGTATCGAAGGCCCGTTCATGCCGTGGCGCGAGTTCCAGTCCGGCGCCCGGCGGGAGGTTTGACGCGAATGGTAGCTCAGACGATGCCGTTGCGGTTCATCCCGCTCGGTGGCAGCGGCGAGATCGGCAAGAATCTCTACGTCTACGAGTACGGCGGCGACATTCTGGTGGTGGATTGCGGCTTGATGTTTCCCGACGAGGAAATGTTCGGCGTGGACGCCGTCATTCCCGACATCACCTACCTGTTGGGCAAAGCCGACTCGGTGCGCGGCATCGTGCTTACACACGGCCACGAGGACCACATCGGCGCGCTGCCCTGGGTGCTCAAGGAATTGCACGTGCCCGTGTGGGGCACGCGCTTCGCCCTGGGCCTGGTGCGGCGCAAGATTGCCGACCATCCGCACCTGGCGGATTGCGAGCTGAACGAAATCGATCCCGATCGCGATCTGGCGCTGGGACAGTTCAACGTCTCCTTCTACCGCGTGACGCACAGCATTCTGGACGCGGTGGGGCTGATTATCGATTGTCCGGCCGGGCGCGTCATCCACTCGGGCGACTTCAAGATCGAGCACACGCCGCTGGCCGGGCCGGCCACCGACCTGCAGAAGATCGCGCTGGCGGCGAAGCCGGGCGTGCTGGCTCTGATGACCGAGGTGACCAACTGCGGCGACCCTGGCTGGGTGCCTTCGGAAACCAACGTCGTGCAGACCTTTCACGAGCTGATGGCCAGGGCGGAAGGCAAGGTGGTGGTCTCCAGCTTCGCCACCAACATCGCGCGCATCCGCGAAGTCATCAACCTCTCCGTGCAGCACGATCGCAAGATCTGCCTGATCGGCCGCAGCATGCGCGAGAATATCGAGGTCGCGCACGACCTGGGCTACCTGCACTACCCGGAGGGCGAGTGGTTCGTGGATATCGACGACGTCGCCCTGGTCCCGGACGGCAAAGTGACCATCCTGGCGACGGGCAGCCAGGGCGAGCGTGCCTCGGCGCTCAGCGTGCTCTCGGCCGGCTCCTATCGCAAGCTCAAGCTGGGCCCCGGCGATCTGGTGATCATCTCGGCCGACCCCATTCCGGGCAACGAGCGCCAGTTCTACCGCATGGTGAATCGCCTGTGCCGGCTGGGGGCCGAGGTGGTGCTCAACGATGTCGAGCAGGTGCACGTCTCCGGGCACGCCAATGAGGGCGAGCTGAAGCTGCTGCTGGCGCTGACGCGGCCGCGCTTCGTGGTTCCGGTGCACGGCGAGTTCCGGCATATCGCGCGCTACAAGAAACTGGCGGAGGGCATGGGATGGCCCGGCTCGGACATCTTCACGCTGGGCGCGGGCGAGGTTCTGGAACTCTCGGCCGCGGGCGCGCATCTGGCGGGCAAGGTGCCTGCCGGGCGCGTGCTGGTGGACGGCCTGGGAGTTGGCGACATCGGCAAAGCGGTTCTGCGGGACCGCCGCCACCTCTCCGAGGAAGGCGTGGTTGTGGTGGTGGTAAACGTCGACGAGCAGAGCGGGGAAGTGGTGGGGCGGCCGGATGTCGTCGCCCGCGGCGTGGTGTCGGCCGAGGATGCCGAGCCGTTCGTCGAGGCGGTGCGCAAGGCTGTCTCCGCCGCGGTCGTGGATGCCGAAATCTCCGGTCCGGACGAACTCGAGTCCGCCCGCGCCGCCATCCAGAGCGCGGTCAAGCGCGTGATTCTGGACCGCACCGGCCGTCATCCGATGATTATTCCCGCGATCACGCTGCTGTAGGTGCGGCCGCTCAGCTCTTGGGCGGCGCGAGCTTCACCAAAAGGGAATTGCCGGTGGGCAGGCCCGCCACCGCGCCGGCCGGCGTCGTCGTCGAGATCTTCCCTTCCTTCTTCACATCCACCCACTGCGCTTCGAGGAGCGTCACCTGGACCTCGAACGATTTGCCCTCCGCCGGGCTGTAGAAATTGAAGAGCGCCAGTTCGCCGGCTGCGCCCGCGTCGATCGGGATCGCGTAGCTGTACACCTTGTACACCGGCAGACTCTTGCCGGCGACCTTCACCTCGAACCGGAAATAGGAAGCGCTGTGGCTGCCCGAGTTCTTCAGGAGCACCTTGAGTTCGCACAGCGCCGACGGGGTTGGACTGGCGGGCTTCACCATGATCGCCTCGACGCGCACGTCGGCCGCATCCGCGCGGGAAACCAGCGCGCCGGCCATGAAGCAGCAGGCGATCGCGATTCTAGGGAAGATAGCAGTGGTCCGCAAGACTGTCCTCCGTGGGTGAAGAACGACTCAATTCCTTAACATAGCAGGTTGGCCGATGGCGCGGGAGTGCCGGAGATTCGGTTCTCGCTTCTTCCATGCCGTTTTGTGTTGACAGAATTTCAGAAGGTGCGTTACACTTCGGTTGGGCGTCGAAGTTGCTCGATTCTTGGCAACCCGGCGTCCGGTGGATCCTCGGTAGGCGAGGCGTCCGCGCGGCAAACAGGCCACTGCCCTGAAGCGTCGAAAGATGCTGGCGTAAGGGTAGACCAGGAACTCCCGGGTTAAGGGTTTTCCTAAGGTGGCTGAGGTCCCGGCGATCTCTTACGGCGCGCGGTGCTGAAGCTTGGACCAGTGGGGGAATCCGACCGAGTGCCGTTCGCGGTAGTAGGCCATTTTCTCCGCTCCGGGGGAAATGGTCTTTTTCATTTCCTCCCTCGCTTTCCTCGTCCCGAAGAAAGGCTTATGGTACCCGAAAACGAAGATCAGCCTCCTGACGCAGGCGGCAATTCGTGGAAGGTGCGGTCCGGCCGGATCTAGAGGCTTGGTTTGCCTCCGGCCTCCGCTTCTTTCACGCGACCAGTGGCGAATGCGGAGAGCCGAAGGCCATAGTTACTAACTCTCCTTCGACAGCTCCCCGGTAGTTATCGCGCCGTTTCGGAGCGCCGTGTAACCGCCGTGTCGCGAGGCACGGACGGACATGGCGTCCGAGTGGCAACGCCGGTGCTGTATCCCGATTGCCGGCTGGGAACTTAGTGCATCATGAACCTTCTTTCGAAGCTCTATTACCGGTACAAGAAGCTGCTCAAGGTGCTCAGGCTGTACCTGCTAATCGCCGGGCCGGGAGTCATCGTAATGGTGGCCGACAACGACGCCGGCGGCATCACGACCTACACCGTCACCGGCGCCCAAACCGGTTTTCATCTGATCTGGTTTCTGATCCTGCTCGGACCGGTGGCCTACTACGTCCAGGAGATGACGGTACGCCTCGGATCGGTCACCAAACGCGGCCACGCCGAGGCGATCTTCCACGCCTTCGGGTCCTTCTGGGGATGGTTCTCGCTGCTCGACCTCGTGCTGGTGGACTTCCTGACCATGATCACGGAATTCATCGGCATGACCGCGGCCATGAGCATTTTCGGAGTGCCGCCCCTGGTGACGGTCGTCGGCGCCTGGATTGTCATGTTTGCGATGGTTCTCCAGGGCCGCTACTGGACCTGGGAGAAACTCGCCTTGGTTTTCTGCGGCCTCAACCTGATTTACATTCCCGCGGCCTTCCTCATCAACCCGCCGATGCACGAGGTGCTGCGCGGCAGCCTGATTCCGCATCTGCCGCCGGGAGGATTCACGAACGCGCTCTTCTTCCTACTGATGGCGAACATCGGCACCACCATCGCCCCCTGGATGATCTTCTTTCAGCAGAGCGCGGTGGTCGACAAAGGTTTGCAGGAAAAGGATATGCTCGGTGGACAAGTAGACACGGCGGTGGGTTCCGTGCTGACCGTGGTGGTGGCCGCCTTCTGTATCATCCTCACAGCCACCCTGCTGCCCGGCCAGAACATCAGCGATGCCGCGACCGCGGCTATCAAGTTTATGGGCATCAACAAACATCTGGGCGCCTGCCTGGCGATCGGCCTCTTCGACGCCGGATTCCTGGGCGCCATCTGTATCTCGCTCGCCAGTTCCTGGGCCTTCGGCGAGGTCTTCGGGTGGGCCCACTCGCTGAACCGCAACCTCAAGGAGGCGCCGTGGTTTTACGCCTATTACGGCTTGGTCCTGTTGCTCGCCGGCGTGGTCGTCCTGATTCCCGGGGCGCCGCTGGTGCTGATTACGTTGTTTGTCCAGGTGATCGCCGTCACGCTGCTCCCCGCCGCGCTGGTGTTTCTCATCCTGCTGCTCAACGACGAAGAAACAATGGGCGAGTACAAGAACACGCTCTTTCAGAATGTGGCCAACATCGGCATCACCGCCATGGTCATCGTGGTTTCGACGTTGTACGGGATCAGCGCGCTGTTCCCGAATATCTTGAAATGACACAGCCGGAGGATAAGCCATGACCGTGACGTTTTTCAAGAAGACGATTCACACCGTGCGGGCGATCAACAAGAAGTACGCCACGCCGCACATGAAAACGACCCGGCTGGTCCGGATTTGCCTCGGGTTACTACGGGGGTATCTGGTGTTGCTCGTCGGCATTCTCGTATTCAAGTTCATTCAAGCGGTTCGCTAGATGGAGGTGACCCGTGAACGGAGCGAGTAAGAACACGAAGGAAGAGACGTTCTTCCTGACGCAACTTGTTGGCGCACGCGCCTATCTAAATGGCAAACGGCTGGGAACGCTCGGCGACCTGGTAGCGGTGGACCAGGGCAAGCTGGCGGAGGTCACCCATTTTCAAATCGCCCGCCCCTTCGGTGAGCCGTCGCTATTAATTCCGCTGCAGCGGGTCCGCTCGTTCGGCCCGCGGGGAGTCGCGCTGGATATCGAAGATCCCGCGACCTACGTCCGCGCGCTCGCGTCCGAGGAGGTCCTTCTGAAGGACTATCTGCTGGACAAGAAGGTGCTGGATATGGACGACCGCGAAGTCGAGGTGGTGTACGACATGCGGCTCGTGACGACCGGCGGCAAGATGTACGTCGCGGACGTCGATATCAGCCGCTCCGGCTTGTTGCGGCGAGTTGGCTTCGGGTGGCTCGCCAGCCTTCTGTTGCGACGATCCGGCGTATCCGAAGAGAGCCTGATCCCGTGGTCGTACATCCAGCCTCTTCCTCCCGAGTTGGGCGCTTTGCGCGGACACGTGAAGCTGAGCGTCCTTAAGGAGAAGCTTTCCGACATCCACCCGGTGGACCTGGCCGACATCCTGGAAGAACTTGACAGCTCCCAGCGTGTGGTGCTGCTCGAAGGCCTGGACACCGAACACGCATCCGATACCCTGGAGGAGGTCGACCCAGCGGTTCAGCGGGATATCGTCATCTCGTTGAGCAAGGAGCGGGTCGCGCAACTGATCGGCGACATGACCCCCGGTCAGGCCGCCGATGTTGTGTCCGTCCTGCCGGGCGACCAGAAGCGGACCATCCTACGGCTGCTCGATCCCACGATGGTTGCGAAGATCGAAGAAATCATGGAGCGGCAGGACACCACGATCCTGAACTTCGCCACGCCCAACTTCTTCAAGTGTCCGCCCGAGATGTTCGTGGGGCAGGCGCGCGCACGGTTCCGCCAGGAGGCCAAATCGATGGACGTGGTGATGTACTTCTACATCGTCGACGAGTCGGACAGAGTGCTGGGCGTCATCGACATCCGGGACATGTTCGCGGCCGAGGATGAGCGGCTGCTGAAGGACCTGATGGTCGAGAACGTCATCGGCCTTCCCGCGAGCGGCACCATGAAGCAGGCGTCGGACATGTTCCTGCGTTACGGGTTTCGGGCGCTGCCCATCACCGGGGAAAACGATGTCATTCTGGGAGTAGTTCCCTACCGCGACGTGATGAACCTCAAGCACCGCATTCTGGACTGAAACCTGATGAACCGGCTTGCTCTATACTTCGTCTTGGGCTTCCTGTCCCCGCTGCCCGCCGCGTTGGGACAGACGGCCGGCGACCCGCCCGCCGAACCGCCCGAAGACGAGCGCTGGAGCGTCCATTTTCAGGCCACTTCGATCGGCCAGGAGCATGGCGCCTTTCCATCTCCCTACGAGGGGGCGAACAGCCTGCCTCCGCACACCGAGCGCCGGGTCTCGCTGACCAGCACCGCTTTCCTGGCCTTTCGCGTCAACTCCCGCATCGAGTTCGTCTTCAACCCGGAGCTAGCGGGTGGCAAGGGTTTCGGCAACGTCACCGGCATCGCCGGTTTCACCAACGGAGAAATGCCGCGCGTGGCCAGCGCGACTCCAGCCTTGTATCCGGCACGCGGCTACGCTCGCATCACTGTGCCGCTTGGGCCGGAGGCCGAACCCGTGGATGACGGCGTCAACCAGGTGGCTGGACGCCAGCCCACGCGCCGTCTGACGCTGGTTGCCGGCAAGTTCTCCGTGGTCGACTTTTTCGACGTCAACAGCTATACCCACGATCCGCGCGGGCAGTTCATGAACTGGGCGCTCATGACCAATGGGGCCTGGGACTACCCGGCGGAGATTCGCGGCTACACCATCGGCGCCTACGCGGAATTGAGTATGCCGGCCTGGTCGCTCCGTTTGGCCAGCGCCATGGAGCCGACCGTCGCCAACGGTCCGACCCTCGATACGCGCGTCGCCAGGAACCGCGGCAACGTGGTCGAGTGGGAGCGGCGTTTCGCTCCGCGAAAGCACCCGGGCGCTCTGCGCGTGCTGGGCTTCGCCAACCAGGCCGACGCCGGAACTTACCTCGAGGCGTTGCGCTCCGCCGGCATCCCGGATGTAACGGCCACCCGCCGCAACGGCTCGCTCAAATACGGGTTCGGGCTGAACGCCGAGCAGGAAATCGCGCCAGGCGTCGGCGCTTTCGGGCGCTACGGCTGGAACGACGGCAAAACCGGATCTTTCGCCTTCGCCGAAATCGACCGGACCGTGAGCGGCGGCCTTTCCGTGAACGGCCGTCTCTGGCGCCGCAAGAAGGATCAGGCGGCCGCCGCCTGCCTCCGTAACTACATCTCCGGCGATCATCGCAGCTATCTGGCCGCGGGCGGGATGGGCTTCATGCTCGGGGATGGCCGGCTGGATCGCTACCGGCCGGAAGATATCGTAGAAACATATTACGCCTGGAATGTGTTCAAGGGCTGGACCCTCACTCTCGATTACCAGCACGTGCAGAATCCCGCCTACAACGCCGACCGCGGCCCCGTCTCCGTGGCCAGCCTGCGCATCCATTGGGAGCGATAAGCCGCCCCGGAATCGGGTAGGATAGAGGCTCCGGCATGGCGCACCTGCTGATAGTGGACGACGACGCCAACACGCTGGCCTCCCTGGCGCGCGCCTTTCGTCTGGCCGGGCACGAAGCGACGGTCTGCGATCAGGCCGCCCGGGCGCTCGAGCTGGCCCGGGCACAGCGCTTCGACTTGATCTTCTCCGACGTGGTGATGCCCGGCCGGGACGGTCTGGCCCTGCTGGCCGACTTGAAGGCGGCGGGAGTTTCCAGCCCCGTGGTCATGATCTCCGGGCAGGCCAACGTCGAGATGGCCGTGCGGGCCACGCGGCTGGGCGCGGTGGACTTCCTCGAGAAGCCGCTTTCCACCGAGAAGCTGCTGCTGACCGTCGACAACGTGCTCAAACTCGCGCGCCTCGAGGAAGAGAACCGGCAGTTGCGCCAGCGCGTGGGCAAGCACGAGATCGTGTGGGCCAGCCAGGCCATGCGCCGCGTGATGGCGCAAGTCGAGCGCGTGGCGGCCAGCGAAACGCGGGTCTGCATTCTGGGCGAAACCGGCACCGGCAAGGAGCTGATTGCGCGCACGCTGCACGAGCGCAGTCCCCGCCGCGCCGGCCCCTTCGTCACGCTGAATTGCGCCGCCGTTCCCGCCGAATTGATCGAATCCGAGCTGTTTGGCCACGAAAAGGGCGCCTTCACCGGCGCCGTCGTCCGGCACGTGGGCAAGTTCGAGCAGGCGCACCGCGGCACGCTGTTCCTGGACGAAATCGGCGACATGCCGCTGGCCATGCAGGCCAAGCTGCTGCGCGTGCTCGAGGAGGGCGAGGTCGAGCGGGTAGGCGGCGGCCCGCCCGTCCAGGTGGATGCCCGCGTGCTCGTGGCCACGCTGCGCAACCTGGATGAACTGGTGCAAGGCGGCAACTTCCGCCAGGACCTCTACCATCGCGTCTACGTCTTTCCACTGCGCCTGCCGCCGCTCCGGGAACGCCTCGAGGACATCCCGGTGCTGGTCTCTCACTTCGCGCGCCAGATCGCCGATCAGAATGGCTGGAAGCCCAAGGCCTTCGCGCCCGAGGCCATCGAGGAACTGCGGTGCTATCCCTGGCCGGGCAATGTGCGCGAGTTGCGCAACGTGGTCGAGCGGCTCTTGCTGCTGTCGGATGCGGAAGTGGATCGCGGCGCGGTCGAACTGGCTCTCCCGGCGGTGGGCCGGCCTGCGCGGGGAGCGCTGGCGGAGCGCGTCGAAGCCTTCGAGCGGGAGACGGTGCTGGCCGAGCTGGAGCGCCGCAACTACCAGATGACCGAGACCGCCAGGGCCCTGGGTCTCGAGCGCAGCCATCTCTACAAGAAGTGCCAGCAGCTCTCGATCGAACTCAAGAAGCCGGGCCGAGGTTAGCCCTCGCCCGCCCGCTCCATCAACTGCTCGAACACCGCGCGGGCGGCCATCTGCCCGGCGGCCTTCTTGGAATCGCCTTCGGCCTGCCCCACCAGGTTCTCCCCGATGCGCACCTCGACCGTGAACCGCCGGGCGTGCGCCGGTCCGTGCTCCGAGAGAATCGAGTATCTCGGCGGCGGCAGGTTGAGCGAGCGGGCGATTTCCTGCAGTGCGCCCTTGAAGTTCGTGAACGGAGTTTCGGCGCCCGGCTCGTGTTCCGCGCCCGTCGCGAATACATGCCGCACCACGAATTCGCGCGCCGCCTCTATTCCGCCGTCCAGGTAGATGGCGGCGATCAGCGCCTCGACGGCGTCGGCGAGAAGTCCTTTCTTGACCCGGCCGCCGCTCAACTCCTCGCCCCGGCCCAGCAGCAGGTATTCGCCCAGCTCGAGTTTCTGCGCGGCCTCATGCAGGCGGGAGGCGCTGACCAGATAGTTCTTGATGATCGACAGCCGCCCCTCGCGGTAGGCGGGGTAGCTCTTCACCAGGCACTCGCTGATCAGGAATCCGAGCACCGCATCGCCGAGAAACTCCAGTTGCTCGTTGTCGTTGAGAGGTTGCTGGCCCTTTTCGTAGGCGTGGGAGGTGTGGGTGAGGGCGCGGATCAGAAAGTCGCGGTTGCCAAAGCGATATCCGGCCGCGTTTTCGAGAGCCTCCAGATCCGCGCGCATCCGGAGACTATCTTACGGCTTCTGAGGCGCGGGTGGGGGCGGGGCTTTCGGCGGGGCCGGAGCCGGCCTCCCTGGGCGCTCACAACGGGTAGAAGAAAAGTCCGCCGCCTTGAGGGCAGACCACGGAAGAAGTCCTCACCAATCCGGGTATAGGTTCCGACACGCAGGATGCGTTTCCGAGCAGCACTGCCCCCGAGAGGACGTTGTTCACGCAACTGGCGTTGGCCACCTGCATCGCCGGCCCGCCCGAGTTCTCAATGACCACGCCCGAGAACACATTCGACGACGCGGGCGTGCTCGCATCGGTATCGACTTGGGCCAGGAAGATACCCACCTGGGCCGAATTCAGTATCTGCAGGGTGTCGAATACGTTGCCGGTCGAATCCCGCATAAAGATCCCGTCGGAGTGGTTCGAAGCCAAAATGGCATTGTGCACGATGTTATTGTTGAACTGCGAATCGAAGCTGAGGCCGGCGGCGAGGTTGTCGTGCAAGCTCAGGTCCGAAAACGAACTCTGTGTCGTCTGGTACCCGGCCAGCCCGTCGTACGCGTTGTCGAAGGAGGTCAGGCCCGACACGCGGACCCGCACCGAACCCAGCTCCACGACCAAGCCGCCGCTCGCGGCGCTCGACACCGCGACATCTCTCACGACAACGTCCGACGACATGCGAACCAGGATTCCGTCGTTGTGCACTGGATGGGTAGAGCAATCTCCCCCCCAACACTCGGTCTGCTGCGCCGCGCGATTGCCGTCCACCGCGAGCGACGCCACGGTCACATTCGCGACTCCGCTGGCCGGAGCCGGGGCCGAGCTCCCGACGATCAAAACCGGACAGTTCGCAGACGGGGCGAGTTGGAGAATGGTCGAGGGGCCAGAGCCGATCAGGCTGACGTTGTTCTGGTTCACGATGAGAGGCGTCGAACAAATCCATGTGCCGGCGCCCAAAGTAACCGTTCCCCCACTGGCCGGCAACCCGGCAAGCTGCAGCTGAATCGACCCGCAATCGCTGGCGCCGCGGGCCGTGCCCCCCGCCAGCAGGGCGGCAAAAGCCAGAGCGCCGAAGCAACTCACTTTCGTTTTCATGCCCTTGCTCCTTTCCGTTCCCTCCCTATCTTCCCAGAAGGACCGGACTGGGAACCTGCGCGAGGGCGCGCTTAAGTTGGTCGCGGTTGCCAAAGCAATACCCGGCTGCGTTCTCGAGAGCCTCCGGATGCGCGCCCATCCGGAAACTATCTTACGGCTTCCGAGGCTCGGGCGGGGCCGGAGGAGCAACTGCCGGCGGGGCCTGGGCGGCTGCCGGCGCGGCCGGGGCCGCGGAGGCCGCGGCTTTCGCGGCGGCCGCGGCTTTGGCTCTCATGGCGTGCGCCCGCGCGGTTTGGGCGACCTGTCTGACCTGCGGAAGGGCGTCGGGCATCGCGATGGCCCGATCCAGCACGGCGATCGCGTCATCGTATCTCTTCGCACGGTCGTAGGCCGAACCGAGCCGCACCAGGGTGGCAGGGTCCGGCGGGTTACTGCCGTCGACCGCCGCCTTGAATTCCGCGATTGCTGTATTGTCGTCCTTACGCGCCATCGCCGCCAGCCCCAGGGCCTCATGCGCCTGCGCGGTGAGGTCCGCCCTTCCCTGGGCCCACTGCTCGTCGGTGAGTGCCGGGCTGGACTTGGGAGCGGTCTTCAGGATCTCGATCGCCGAGTTCGCGTACTTCTCCGCGCGGCCCAATTTCTCCTCGCGGTCGAGGTCGAACTCTTGCGTGGTTTGCGCGATGGCGCGGGCCAGGAGCAGCATCGCCATGTAGCTCTTCGGATCGGCTTCCAGCGCCTGCTCGGCGCTCACGATCGCTTTGGCGCGGTCGTTCTTCTGCGTGTAGTCCTCCGCCTGGACCACCAGCACCGTGGACTTGAACTCCGAGTCCGAGAACTTCTGTACGAACTCGTCGGCGGCCTTGATCCTCGCGTCCAGGTCCTGGGTTGTGGCCAAGGCCTGCAATGCCTTCGCTTCTTCCGCCGACTTGGCTCTGGGCGGCCTGGCGGCCGGCGCGGCGGGCTGGCCCTGCGCGGCCACCGCCATGGAAACGGTCCCGAGCGCCCATAGCGCCCGAGCCAGAAATCGTCCGATCATGAATAAGCTCCTTTGTATCGCTGCTCTGCCGATTGTATTCTACTTAGGGTTGCTGCTGTGTCTTGCGGTTGAATGCTTCACGCAGGCCCTGCTGGGCGGCGTTGCGTGCAGCGTCCGATCCTCCCTGGACATCCAGCGCGGCCTGGTAATGCCGGGTGGCCTGCTCGCGCTCCCCGGCGGCGTCCGCCAGCCGGCCGAGGTAGACGTGCGACCAGGCCTGCACCTCGGCATCCGCTGCCGAGGCCAGCGTCTTCTCGAAGAGGTCCTCCGCCAGTTGCGGATCCTTTTGGTTCGCGGCGATCCGCGCCAGTCCGTAGTAGGCCTTGGCGTGCAGTGGCTGCTCGCCGGTCTCGTTGAGTACCCGCAGATAGGCGGTCTTGGCCTGATCGAAGTCGCGGTCGCGATAGTGCTGCTCCGCCTCCTCGAGCGTTTTCCGCGCCCCGGTGAACGGGGCCGGCTGTTCCACCAGCGCCGCCTTGGCCCTGCGGGCCGGACGCTCGGATACGAACACCACTGCCGCCAGCCGTTGGTCCTCGCGATTCAAGTCGATGGCCTTCACCAACTCGGGGTAGTAGAAGCGCAGCGACTGCTCCTGCTTCTCGTAGGCCGGCAGCGCCTCGGCGAAGACGGGCGTCAGGATGAACCCCTCCCGAAACGCCTGGTCCACCGCGGCTTGCCGCTGGCCCGCCGGAGCCAAGCGGCTCTCGATTGCTTTGATCAGGCACTCGGTTGCCAGAAGCAGGAAATCCGCTTTGTAAAAATCCTCCAGCGCCGGCGCCGCCTGGGCGAAGTCGAGTAGCGCCTTCTTCTTGTCCAACTCCTCGGAATACCGCACCGCCAACGGGTCCACCTGGAAATGCAGATACGCGTGCCGGAAGTCCTGGAACTGCAGCTCGGCGGATGGCGTCAGCACCACGAACGAGTCGTTCTTGTAGCTGCGCGTCTGGATCTGGTTCGGCGCCGCCAGCAGGTCCACGTAAGCCTGGAAACGCGCTTGCAGGTTGGGACTGGTGGAAGCCCGCACGTAAGCATCCACCGCGAGCAGGGCCTCCCGGGCTGGCCGGTGATAGCGCGCGATCGCTTCCTCGAACGCCGGCTGCGACTGGCGCCATATCCGCTCGATACCCGCCTGCGCGTAGAACTTCCGCAGCAGCGCCTGGAATCCGTCCAGAGCCGCCACATCGGGTGGCAGCTCATTCGTCTTGTAACGGAACTCGAAGCCCGGCGGGTCGCCCACCGAGAGTGCGAACGAGACGTATTGGCTCAGCTCGGCGGTCGCGTCGTCGCGACGGTGGACCGCGAAGAATGTCCGCAATTCCTCCAGGCAGGCTGGATTCTTCGCCGCCACCTCCCGCCTCACCACCGCGCGCAGCGGAGAATTGGACGGCGATTTCAGTTCGGCGTCGTAGCCTGCGGCGTTGATCGCCGCCATGACGGCGAACAGCTTCTGGCTGGCGTCGAGCTCGCCCTCTTCGGCAGAGGTTCGCTGCGCCGCCAGAGCCAAACCAGTGGTGAGAAGAAAAACCGCCAGAAAGCCGCGAATCAACGAAAGGCCCGCCTTGTCCTTCTCAGTGTAGCCCAGAACCGCTTCCTCCCGGCGGGCGGCGGTCGCGATTTTCAGGAGACTTGGCCCCGAGCGCCACTTCTGCCGGCCTCACCCCCTCGATCCGTGTGACACCTGCGATGGAAGCGGAAATTGCGCACCAACTGGTAGGGGGGATTGGCGCCCATGCCCCCCTTGTATCCTAGTGGTCTGCGGCAAGCAGATCAACGATTATCCAGCGCCGCGCGGGCACGCCTGACCTTCTCCAAAACATCGCAAGCTTTGGCAGTCCAAACGAAGGGCTTCGGGCTGTCGTTGTGTTTGTCGA
>JBKQQG010000077.1:0-27464 GCA_052144455.1 Bryobacteraceae bacterium | reverse complement strand
GTTCGAGAACCGCGAGACGGTACGCTACCAGATTCAGGAGATGCTGCGGATCGAGCGCATCGTGGAGCCGGAGGCCGTGCGGCACGAGCTGGATACCTACAACGAGCTGATCCCGCGGCACCGCGAGTTGTCGGCCAGCCTGCTGATCGAGTACGAATCGGAGCCAGAGCGCGCGGTGGCGCTGCGCGAGCTGCTGGGGCTGGAGAACCACGTGTGGCTGGCCGTGGAGGGCGAGCCTCCCTCGCGCGCGCGTTTCGACACCCGGCAGATATCGACCGAGAGGCTGAGCGCCGTGCAATACCTGAAGTTTCCGTTGACGCCGGAGCAGCGGGCGCGCTGGCGGGACGGGGCGCGCCTGGCGATCGATCACCCGGCGTACCAGGCCGAGCAGGCGCTGACGGCGGAACAGTTGGAGGAACTGGCGCAGGATTTCGAGTAGCGCTCGGAATAGGGAGCGAAGACCCGGGAGAGTGTGCTATAAAAGTGAAGGTCCACCGAAATCGGGCGCGTAGCTCAACTGGCAGAGCAACTGACTCTTAATCAGTAGGTTGAAGGTTCGATTCCTTCCGCGCTCACCATCCGGATCATTCCGGCCCGGCGGGTGTTGCCTCCATGCGCGCGCGCAGCCAGCGCATCCAGGCGTCCAGGCCCGCGCCGGTCTGGCACGAAAGCTCGAGAATCTCAATCTCCGGATGGATGCTGCGCGCATTCTCGCGAGCGGCCCGCAGGTCGAAGGGAACGTAGGGCAGCAGATCCGTCTTGTTCAGTATCATCAACTCGGACTTCCGGAAAATGCCCGGGTACTTGAGAGGCTTATCCTCCCCTTCGGTAACGCTGAGCACCACGATCTTGGCTGCTTCGCCCAGGTCGTAGCTGGTCGGGCACACCAGGTTCCCGACGTTTTCGACGAGCAGCAGATCCAGCTTCGCCAGGTCCCACTCTTGCAGGTGTTGCTCCACCATGCGGGCATCCAGGTGGCAAGCTCCCGCGGTGGTCACCTGGCGCACGGGAAAGCCGAAGCGGGCCAGGCGCCGCGCATCGTTGTCGGTTTGAATGTCGCCGGTAAGCAGGGCCACGCGGGTCTCCGCCGGGAAAGCCTCCAGCGTCCGCTCCAGCAGCGAAGTCTTGCCCGACCCCGGCGAGCTGATGAAGTTCAGGCACAGAATCCCGTGTGCCTGGAAAGCCCGGCGCAGATCCCCGGCGATCCGGTCGTTCTCGCTCAGGACTTTCCGTTCCAATGGAATTCGATTCATGCGGTCTCCGGCTCCTCGATCTCCAGGTAGCTCAGGTCGAGCTCGTCCCCGCGCACGCCATCGCCCGCGAGGCAGACCTCGATATCCAGCGCCAGCGGCTCCAGGCCGCAATCCTTCACCAGCGCGTCGAAACAGAACTGCAGGCTCTCGCTGGCGACGCCCGAGTACTCCCCGATGCGCACCCCCACCTTGTGAACGCGCGCCCCGGCGCGACGCGCGCTCTCGGTGCGAACGGCGTCCAGGATCGAGGAGGCGATTGAGAGTTCGTGCATCGACACTTTCAGTTTACGCTTCGCCGGCTGGCAGGATGGCGCTGCGCCGTGGGTTCTACTTCGGGATGGCGGCTGCCGACCGGGGCGGGGCTGATGCTTGCAGAGCGCTTTCCACGGCGCGCAACAGGTCGGAGAGCGCGAACGGCTTCCCGAGAAAGGGGAAGCATTTGGGGAGTTGCCCCTCGGAGGCGCAACCGGTCATGAGCAGGATGTTGGACGAAGGGGCGAGGAGACGAATCTGGCTGGCCAGCTCGGGCCCGCACATTACGGGCATGATGACATCGGTTATCACCAGGTCGAAGCCGCCCTTGATCGTGACCATCTCGAGCGCCTGGAGTGGTCCCGGTGCAGTCACGGTCTCGTATCCGGCCCTCTGGAGCATCGTGGCCACGATCCGCAATACAAAGGGATCGTCATCCACCACCAGAACCCTTTGCCCAGCCACGTCTGCCCCTCCGAACAAACCAGCGCGACCCGCCGATGGGTGGCGCCCAGATGGTCTTGCGTCCCTATTGGAGCGCCTTCTCGATGGCGGCTTCTACCTCGGCGGAGTCGGGCTTCACGTTGGGCTCGAAACGCGCGACGATGGCGCCGTCCCTGCCGACCAGGAACTTGGTGAAGTTCCAGCGGATCTCGCCGCCGGTCTTCGGATTCAGGCTCTTGTCGGTCAGGAAACGGTAAAGCGGGTTGATATCGTCGCCCTTCACGGAACTCTTGGCGTACAGCGGAAAGGTGACCTGGTAGGTGCGGGAGCAGAAGGTTTTGATTTCCGCGTTCGTGCCGGGTTCCTGCCCGCCGAAGTTGTTGGCGGGGAAACCGAGAATGACCAGCCCGCGGTCCTTGTACTTCTGGTAGATTCCCTCCAGGCCGGCATACTGCGGCGTGAAGCCACACTTGCTGGCGACGTTCACCAGCAGCAACACCTTGCCCTCGTAAGCGGCCAGCGGCGCGGACCGACCGTCGATCGAGTTCAGCGTGAAATCATAGATCCCGGAAGCGGGAAACGCAGCGGAAGCCATCAGCAACACTCCTGTCACAACGGACGCAATGGTTCTCATGCACTTATGAGATGCCGCCGGCCGGGGCCGGGATGCGAGAGATGGTAAAATCCGTGGGGTGACCGAGGAACTGGCGCCCGAGTTGATCGCCAGGGCGCGGCGCCAACTGCTTCACGAGCCGGCGCCGGTCCACATTTGGCTTTGGCGCACGGACATAGAGGCGTTCCCGGCGGAGGTGCTGTCCGCCTCCGAGCGGGCCGCGGCAGCGCGCTTCCGATTTCCGCGGGACCGCATCCGCGCCACAAGCTCCCGCGCCGGATTGCGCTGGTTGCTGGGCGGATACCTGGGCGTGCCGCCGGAGAGCCTGGTATTCGCCGCGGGAGCCGGGGGCAAGCCGTGCCTGGCCGGCGCAGGCGCCGTTTCTTTCAACCTGTCGCACTCCGGGATATACACCACTGCAGCGGTTTCCCGGAACCGCGAAGTGGGAATCGACCTGGAGCGGATTCGCCCAGATGCCGCGGGGCGCGACATCGCCGCGCGGTTCTTCTCCGGCGAGGAGCGGGCCTGGCTGGATGCGACGCCGGGAGTCGAGTCGTTCTTCCGCCTGTGGACCGCCAAGGAAGCCGTACTGAAGGCTATGGGAACGGGGCTTTCCACGCCGCTCAACCGACTGAGCGTCCGGCCCGGCCAGGACGCCCCGCCCTGGAACCTCCGCGAACTCGACCTAGCGCCCGACTACGCATCGGCCGTGGCCTTCGACGGCCCGCCGGTTGAGCCGGAGGTGATGGGCGCCTAGCCCCAATACCGATACAATGACTCATACGGCGCGAATGACCCCGGAACCCAGCAGCGCTCGGGACGAATCGCCGGGCCGGCCCACTCCCGCGCTCTCGGCGGAGGTGTTCAGCATTCCGTTGGAGGAGGGGAAGTACATCGTCTACGCTCCCGCGCGGAGGTCGGCTTTCGTCGCCAATGCGCAGGTCGTCCATTTCCTTTCGCAGCTCGAAAAGGGCCTGTACGATGCGGCGGCGGACCCCGACGGCTCGCTCGCCGATCTCTTGCGCGCGCTTCAAATCCTGGATGCCGGGCCGGAGAATCATCCCTCGGCCGCCTGTCACGGCGACCCGCAGCCGGTCTCGGTGACGCTCTTTCTGACTACCGCCTGCAATCTGCGCTGCACGTATTGCTACGCCTCCGCCGGCAGCGCGGCGCCAAAGTACATGACGCTCGATACGGCCCGGCGCGGGATCGATTTCGTCGCCGCGAATGCCATCCAGCGCCGGTCGCCGTACTTCGAAGTGGGCTATCACGGCGGCGGCGAGCCGACGGTGCACTGGCCGGTGCTCACCGCCTCTTTCGACTACGCGCGGGAAAAGGCGGCGGCGCTGCAGCTCGAGTTGCGGTCTTCCGTGGCTTCGAACGGCCTGCTCAGCGATCCGCAAATCGATTGGATCTTGGCGCACGTGGGCGGCGTCAGCCTGTCCTGCGACGGGTTGCCGCCGGTTCACGACGAGTGCCGGCGAACCGCTTCCGGGAGCGGCTCCAGCGCCCGGGTGATTCACACGCTGCGGCGGTTCGACGAGGCGAAGTTCCCCTACGGCATCCGGCTGACGGTAACCGCGGAGCACATCGGCACGCTGGCCGACTCGGTCGAGTTTCTCTCCTCCGAGTTCCATCCGTCCTCGATTCAGATCGAGCCGGTCTATTTGTTAGGCCGGGGCGCGAAGGCGGCCTCGGCGGAGTCGGACGAATTCATCGAGGCCTATCGGGCCGCCGCCGAACGCGCTACTTCGCATGGTTGCCAGGTGCATTTCTCGGGCGCCCGCGCGGGGGCGCTGCTGAACCATTTCTGCAGCGTCTCGAAAGACAACTTCTGCCTCTCGGCGGACGGCAACGTCACGGCGTGTTTCGAGGCGTTCGGCGAAGACAACCCCTGCGCCGGCGTGTTCTTCTACGGGAAGCCGGCGGCGGATGGCGTAGGCTACGTCTTCGACCCGGCGGTGTTGGACCACCTGCGCGCCCAGGCCGTCGAGAACCGCGAATACTGCCGCGGCTGCTTCGCTAAGTGGAGTTGCGGCGGCGACTGCTACTACAAATGGATGGTCGCGACTGGAGGCGGCGAGTTCAACGGCACCTCCCGCTGCCACGTGATCCGCGAGCTGACCAAGGACCAGATCCTCGAAAAGATCGCCGCTTCGGGCGGCCTGTTCTGGCACGAGCCGCCAACTTGCCCGGCCTGCGGCCAGCCGCCGCACGAGAAGTGCTGATGCCGCCAGACGTATTCGCGGTACCGGTCTTCGACAAGTGGTTGGTGTACGCGCCGCTTCATCGCGTGGCGGCGCTGGTGAACCGCGCCGCGCTCGCCGAATTCCCAGAGCAACTGTGCGCGGCGCTGGCCGAGCCGCCGGAGCCTGAACCGCTTCCGCGCGAAGGGCCGGTCAACCCGCCGTTCCTGGGATTGGTTCCCACGCGCGCCTGCAATCTAGCCTGCGCTTACTGCGGTTTTGGCGCGACTCCATGCGGCGAGCAGATGGACCTGGCGCTGGCCGCAGCCGCCGTGGACTGGATGGCGGATTACGCCGCGCGCGCGGGGCGGCGCACGCTGGACGTTCATTTCTTCGGCGGCGAGCCATTCTCCGCGCCGGACGTCGTCGATGTAGCCGTGCATCGCACCCGAGCCGCCGCTGCGGAGAAAGGTCTGCTGCCGCGCCTGGAAGTCGCCACCAACGGCGTCTATAGCGAAGCGCGCGCCCGCTTCGTCGGCGACTACTTCGACACCGTCGTGCTTTCGTTCGACGGTTTCCGCGCGGTTCACGATCGCCACCGCGGATGCTTCGATCAAGTAGCGGCGACCGCGCGCGCTCTCGCCGCCTCGCCCGCCGAGTTGTGCCTGCGCATTTGCGTGGCCCAGGATAACGTCGAGCAACTGGCCGAGACGGTGGATTGGTTCGCACAGGAGTTTCAGCCTTGCTCCATCGACTTCGAGACGCTCCAGCCGACGCTGGAATCGGAACGCGCCGGCCTGCGTCCGCCCGACCCCTACGCCTTCGCGGCGCAGTTTCTGAGCGCCCGCCGCCTGGCCCGCGAGCGGGGCGTCGAGCCGGTCTACGCAGCCGCGGCCACCCAGGAGCCGCGCCTCACCTTCTGCCCGGTGGGAAACGATACGCTGATCGTCAATCCCGATGGGCGCGTGAGCGCCTGCTACTTGCAGGAGCGCGACTGGCAGGCGCGCGGGCTCGATCTCAACTTGGGCCGGCTCGGCGCGGACGGCCGGCTGGAATTGCCGCCGGAAGACGTGCAGCGCCTGCGCCGGCTGGTGGCGGACAAACCGCGTTGCCGAAATTGTTTCTGCCGCTGGTCCTGCGCCGGAGGCTGCCAGGTGAATCACTCGTATCCCGGCTGCTCGCCCGCCTACGACGATTTCTGCATACAAACTCGCCTGATTACGGCCTGTTCGTTGCTCGACGGGCTGGGCCAGGAGCCGCTGACCGGCGAGTTGGTTGCCGAGCCGGCCCAGATGCAGCGTCTGGCTCTGTGGCCGAGCGACCGCCTGGAAGATTCGCGAGGCGCTGCATGAGCGGATGCCGGATAGCGGAACAGGTGCGCTGGGCGGTGGAGGCAGCCGGAGTCGTGCTGATTCACGGCGCCACGGGAGAGACCATTTTGGTCGGCTACCCGCGGGCCGCGATCTGGGATTTTCTCACGCGCGGCGAAGATTGCGAGCGGATGGCGGTCAAACTATGCGCGATTGCATCGCTCCAGCCGGCGGCGGCGCGGATGTTGGTGCAAGAGACGGTGGCCGAGTGGCGGGAGGCGGAGCTTCTCTGTGGCTAACATCTCCCTCACCAGCGCGTGCAATCGCGATTGTGCGTACTGCTTCGCGGGCGCCGAACGGCGCGCGGGCGTCTCCCACATGAGCGTCGAGACGTTTGAGCGGGCGCTCGACTTTCTGGAACGCTCCGGAATCGGCGAGGCGCGCCTGCTGGGCGGCGAGCCCACTCTGCATCCGGAGTTCCCGCGCCTGGCTGGGATGGCCATCCAGCGTGGACTGCGTGTGCGGGTCTTCTCGAATGGGCGGATGCCGGAGGCGGCCCTGCGCTGGCTGGAGAGCCATCCGCCGGAGCGCGTGGCCGTATTGATCAACGTCGCGCCGGGAGACGCGAGACAGGCGCGGGCTCTCGAACGCTTGGGAAACCGCGTGACGTTGGGCCTCAACATACACTCCCCGGCCTTCGATCCCAGCTTTCTGCTGGACCTGATCCGCGAGTACAATCTGGCGCCCAGCATTCGATTCGGCCTCGCGCACCCCAGCGCGGACGCCTCGAACCGCTTCCTGCATCCGGTGCATTACCAAGCCGTGGGAACGCGGCTGGCCGGGTTCTTGACGGCGGCGCGGGAAGCGGGAGTCGAGCCATCCTTCGACTGTGGATTCGTGCCGTGCATGTTCCCGCCGGGCTTTCTCGAGTCCCTCGGCGAGGCCGCCCGGGACATCGGCACGCGCTGCTCCCCGGTGCTGGACATTCTTCCCGACGGGCGAGTGGTCTCCTGCTATCCGCTGGGCGCGCTGGCACGCGAACCGCTCTCGGAATCGGATACCGCCGGCGTCTTGCGAAGCAGTTTCACCGCACGCTTCGCCGGATACCGGAAGCTGGGGGTTTTCCGCGAGTGCGCGATTTGCCAAGCCCCCTGCCACCACGGATGCCTGGCGGCTGCGATGCAGCGCCTGCGCCCGGCGGCGTCCGCGGTGTCCCAGGCCGAGCCCGCGCCGGCCCGCCGCTGGGTGATCCCATACGTGGACCAGCCGCTAGCGTTCTGGGAGCGGATGGAGAGCGAGTTCGGCCCGCACATTCGCGAGGTCTATTTCCCATTGCCCTCGGAAGTGGCCGCCTCCGGCCGCCCGCCGCAGCCCACGGAGCATTTGGATTCGTTTTTGAAGCGCAGCCGGCTGCCGCGCGCGGTGCTCGTGAATCCGATCACGCTGCCACGGCCGGTCGAGGAGATCGCCCCGGCGATCGTCGAGGCGCTGAGGCGGATGATCGGAGAGTTCGGGATCTCCTCGGCGACGGTGGCGAACCTGCTGCTGGCCACCCGCATCCGCGATGCGCTCCCCGCCTTGCCGCTGGCCGCTTCCGTGCTGATGGACATCGCCCAGCCCAACCAAGCGCTCATGCTGAAGGGCATTTGCGACACGCTGGTCCCCGCCAGCCGCGTGATGCGCGACCTGCCAGCGATCGAGGCGCTGCGGGCGGCGTTTGCGGGCCGTATTCGCCTGATTGTGAACGAGGCCTGCCTGCCCGGTTGCCCCTACCGCGTGCAGCATTTCCATGAGATGGGCGCGGGGGTCGGGCGGCCCGGATCGCTGTGCGAGGAACTGCTCGAGCGCGAGCCTTGGATGCGGCTCACCGGCGCCTGGGTGCTGCCGCAGCACCTGCACTTGTTGGATGGCCTGGCCGACGAATGGAAGCTGGCCGGCCGGGTGACGCTCCGGGACGCCCCCACCTACCGCCGGGTTCTGGGAGCCTATGTCCACCGCCGGGCGCTTGCGCCGCACGAGATCGGAGGCGGGCCGGCTTCGCCACTCGAGCCGGTCGAGATCGACGAGGAATTCTACGCCCGCACGTTGCGTTGCGGGCGCCGCTGTCACGAATGCACCGTCTGTCGGGAGTACTACGATGAAGGACGAAGCGCCGGAAGTGTACGCGATTCAAAGAGGCCAATCGGGCTGGAAGCTTAGCCGGCGGGACCTGGCCGCCGCGGCCGCGGTGGCTGGCGCGGCGGCCATGCCGGGCTGCGGCCCAAGCTGTAGAGGGGCGGCAGCGCACGAGGGACCCGTGAAGAGCCTGGCCTTCGAGCCGGGCGGGAAGCTGCTGGCCTCGGGCAGCGACACCACGGTCAAGCTGTGGTCGCTGCCGGAGGGGACGCTGTTGAAGACCCTGGCAGGAGGGGGGCTCTCGCTTGCCATGAGCCTGGACGGCCGGTTGCTGGCCTCGGGCAGCCAGGACGGCACCGTCAAGCTGTGGTCGCTGCCGGATGGGACGCTGCTGAAACGCCTGGCGGCGGAATCGGGCCGGGTGGACTCGGTCGCCATCGGCGCTGACAGGAAGCTGCTGGCCTCCGGTAGCGACCAGGGCGCCGTCGAGATCTGGTCGCTGCCGGACGGGGCGCTGTTGAAGACCTTCAAGGGGCATGGGGGCTCTGTGGAATCGGTCGCCATCAGCCCGGATAGCCGGCTGCTGGCCTCGGGGAATGGGGGCGGGACCATCGAGCTGTGGTCTCTGCCATCGGGGGCGCTGCTGAAAACCCTTACCGGGCATTCGGGGTTGGTGCAGTCGGTCGCCATCAGCCCAGACGGGAAGCTGCTGGCCTCGGGCGACGCCGACTGGACCGCCAAGCTCTGGTCGCTGCCGGACGGCGCGTTGCTGAAGACCATTGGGAGAGGGGGATCGCACCTCGCCATCAGCCCGGACGGCCGGCTGCTGGCCGCGGGCGAAACGACGCAGGTCAAGCTGTGGTCGCTGCCGAATGGCGCGCTGCTGCATACCCTCACCCGGTATTCGCGGTGGGTGTACTCGGTCGCCATCAGCCCGGACGGGAAGCTGCTGGCCACGGGAAGCGAAGAAGGAGCCATCAAGCTGTGGTCGCTGCCCGACGGCGACCAGGTTCACCCCTGCTTGATGGATGTCGAAGTCAGCACCACCGACGTTAAGGGGATTCAGTACACCCGCGGCGGAGCGTCGTACACTCAGGGTTGCGGCTCGCGCGTCCCGGCCGGCGCCGTGTGTACCTGCAACTGCGTGCCGGGCAAGTTGTGTTCCTGCGTCAGCTATACGGGCGGCGGCGGCGGCGGCAGTCATTACTGGCATCCGAATTAGCCCCGTGGAGGAGGCGGCTTGAAACCCGAGATCTACGCGATTCAAAGAGGCCGGTCGGGCTGGCAGCTCACCCGTCGCGACCTGGCGGCTGCGGCGGCGGTGGCTGGCGGGGCGGCGGGGGCGGGCTGCGGGCCGCAACACCCACCGGAGCCGTGCAAAGGCGTTGCCGCGCACGGGAAGCGAGTGAAGGGGCTGGCCTTCACCCCGGACGGAAAGGCGCTGGCCTCGGCCAGCGACGACGGCAGCGTCAAACTGTGGTCGCTGCCCGGCGGCGCGCTGATGAAGATCTTGAAGGGCCAGGGCGATGCTGCGGTTTCCGCGGTGGCCATCAGCCCGAATGGGCTGGTCTTGGCGAAAGCCAGCCGGGACCAGGGCGTCGCGCTGTGGTCGCTGCCCGAAGGGAACCTGCTCGGGAATATCCCGGCTAGCTCGCCGGTCGCGCTCGCCATCGGCCCCGACGGGCGCCTGCTGGCGACGGCCAGCGAGAGCGAGGGAATCGAGCTGTGGCCGCTGGCTGCCGGCGGGCGCGCCAGAATCCACCTGCTGCATCCGCAAGCGAACACGGTAGCGATCGGCCCGGATGGGCGTCTGCTGGCTTCGGGAAGCTGGGATCAAACCATCAAGCTGTGGTCGTTGCCCGCGGGCAAGGAAATCAAGACGCTCAAAGGGCACGCGGCGGCAGTGCGCGGGTTGGCCATCAGCCGGGACGGGCATACGCTGGCCTCGGCGAGCTGGGATCGGACGGTCAAGCTCTGGTCGCTGCCCGGCGGCGATCTGCTCACAACCCTGCCGGGGCAAGCGGGCAATTTGAACGCGGCGGCCTTCAGTCCGGACGGGAAGCTTCTGGCGGCGGCCGGAGCCAGCCAAACCATCAAGCTGTGGTCGCTCGGCGCAGGGACCCCGCCGCGGACGCTCCAGGGGCACGGCGGCGTGGTCTACGCCCTGGCCATCAGCCCGGATGGGCGTCTCCTCGCGTCGGGAAGCGAAGACAAGACCGTGAAACTGTGGTCGCTCCCAGACGGCCAGCCGTTCCCGTTCTGCCTGATGGACCTCCAGACCAGCTCCAGCGATGCCAAAGGCATCCAGTACACCAGCGGCGGCGGGTCCTACACGCAGGCCTGCGGATCGCCGATCCCGCCGGGCGCCATATGCACCTGCAATTGCGTGCCGGGGGCGGTGTGCTCGTGCGTGAGCGTTTGTTCCTGCGTGGGGCACACTTGTTCCTGCGTCAGTTACTCGAGCGGCGGCGGAGGCAGCCATTACTGGTATCCGAACTAGCCGGGTCCACTCGACGCTGCCGGCCTTCCGCGTAGAGCGCGGCGGCTCGCGGGTGTACTATGCGCCGGGATGCGTGGCCACCGGGCCTTCGGAGGAACTGCTGCGCTGCGCCGGCGAAGCTCAGGCCGCCTGGCAGCGCCTGGCCGAGGCGCCCTTCGCTCCAGAGTGCCTCACCGTCTACCTGAACAATCGATGCAATTTGTCTTGCGGTTACTGCTACGCGGCGGCCGGCCGCGGCGACGGCGCTCCGGTGATTGACGAGAGAGCCGCGCTCGGGGCCGCGCGGCTGGTGGCCCGCTCCTGCGCGCGGAAGGGCCAACGGTTCCACCTGGTATTGCACGGAGGCGGCGAGCCTGCTCTGGATTGGGAAGCGTTGGTTCGCCTGGTCGAAGGGACGCGGGCGATCGCGGCCGAAGCCGAGGTCGCCTGGTTCGGGGTCCTGGCAACCAACGGTGTGATAGAGGAGGAGCGGGCCGCCTGGCTGGGCCGCGAACTCGACCTGGTCGAGATCTCCTGCGATGGGCCCCCGGATATCCAGGATCGGCAGCGCCCGCTCGCCGGCGGCGGACCCACGTCGCCGCACATCGAGCGCACGGCGCGGGTTCTGCGCGAGGCCGGCGGCCGGTTCCAGGTCCGGGCCACCATCACTCCCGAAACCGTCGAGCGGCAATCGGAGATCGTCGAGTATCTCCACCAGGCGCTGGGCGCCGTCGAAATGCGCTTCGAACCGGTCTACCGGGCCGGGGCGTTCCGGCCGGAGCAGGCGGAGTGGTTCGTGGAGCACTTCCTGGAGGCCCAACGCCAAGCCCGTGCGCGCGGCTGCGACCTCTCGATTTCCGGGGCGCGCTTGGACGAGATTCACGGCCCGTTTTGCGACCTCTTGCGCGATACGTTGCACTTGTTGCCCGATGGCGCCGCCACGGCCTGCTTCTTCGCGACCGATGGCCGCCCGCCCGGCGCCGCCCCGTTTGTTGTCGGGAAATGGGACCAGAGTCGTAGCGAGTACCTGCTGGATGCGGAAGCCATCGCCGCCCATCGCCGCAAGGCCCTGGCGCTTCCTCCGATGTGTCTCGACTGCATCAACGTCTGCCACTGCGCTCGGGAGTGCCCGGATCGTTGCGCCGTGCTGGATGCCGCTCCGGAAGTTCCCTCCTTTCGCTGCCTGGTGCAGCGCCGCCTGGCCGAGGCCTGGATTCTCGAGGCGGCGCCCACGCCCTACCCGCTGCGGCCGCGCAGCTTGCCGCCGCCGGTGTGGGCCGAGCGCGGCTATGAAGACGATGGCGCCCAGGCTTGGCGCCGCCTCTCCGAAATGCTCTCGAAATCGAAGACCAGTGGACCGATCTCCGTCTACGTCCACATCCCCTTCTGCGACCGGCGCTGCGCCTTCTGCGATTGCTACTCGGTCGCGCTAGGGCCGCGCGGCCAGCTCCAGCAGGAGGAGTTCGCCAGGGCGCTCACGGCCGAGATCCAGGCCTGGTCGCGCCTGGGAACGCTCGCCAGCCGCCCCGTGACCACGGTTCACTTCGGCGGCGGGACTCCCACTTGCCTCAGCCCGTCCGTAATGGCCCGTGTGCTGGAGGCGTGCCGGGGCTGCCTCCGCACGACGCCGCAAACGGAGTGGGCACTCGAATCCACGTCCAGCGCGCTCTTGCCGGAGTACCTCGAGCAGTTGCGCGAGTGGGGCTTCACGCGGCTTCACGCCGGCGTGCAGACCCTCGAGGAGCGCGTGCGCCGGACCATCGGCAGGCGGGAGCCGGCGGGCGCGGTCGAGGAGAAGCTGGCGCTCGCGCTGCAGGGCGGATTCATCGTGTCGGTGGATGTGGTCTACGGCCTGCCGGGGCAAACTCTGGCGGGCCTGCTCGGGAGCCTCGAGCGCCTGGTGGCGCTGGGCGTCGACGGCTTTTCGCTCTACCAGTTGCAGATCTCGGACCGGAATCGGCGGTTTCTGGAGCGCCGGGGCATTATCGCCCAGGACCCAGCGCGGGATTACGAGCTGTTCCAGGCGGCCGACCGGTACCTGACCGGAGGCGGCTATCGTAAGAACCACTTCGTGCATTACGCCCGCGAGCGAGATACTAACCTGTATTACACGCACTTAGTCCGCGGCGAAGACCTGCTGGCCCTGGGCCCGGCCGCGGACGGGGTGTTCGGCGCGTACCACTATCGCCATCAGGAGCTTCGCGAGTACCTCGCAAGCGGCGCCCGGCCGGCGCTTGAAGGCGGCGTCGAAGAGAACGCTCTCGAACAAAAGATTAGGCCCGCAGTGGCGGCGCTGATGGCCGCCTCGATACCTGAGAGCGCGCCGGTTCAACGGTGGCTGGAACGCGGACTGATCGATCGCAGCGAGCGCGGCCTATCGCTCTCCGCCAGCGGCTCCTGGTTCCTCGGCGAGATGCTGCGGGAGCTGAAAGAGAAAGCCGGGAGCCAGCTTTAGTATGATTGTCTGGTTGCAAGTATGGCGCCTCGGCACTTGCTGGAGGACGGATGAGACCTGAAAATCCCGTGGACCGCCGGCTCTACTTCAGGTACCTCGCCCGCGAGACCGTGACTTGGCTGGAAGAGTTTCGGGGGAAACCCAACCGGCAGCTCTCGGAGTTGCCCCAGCTTTCCGACGAGGCGATTGCGGCGCTGATCCCGCGGGTTTGCCCCGGCGTCCGGATCGTGCCCCATGAAGGGCGCGTCTTGGCGCGGCTGGCTGGCGCGAGCCGGATGGTCGAGCTGTTCGCAACCGACGAGGCGAGCCTGCTGGTCTTCAACTACTTCAATGGAGAGAGCACCATCGGCCAGGTGGCGGACTCCCTCAGCCAGGCCATGGATTGGCCTCGGGAACGCAGCTTGGGGCAGGTGAAGGAGTTGTTTTTCCGGCTGGTCCGGCTAAAGGTCTGCGTCCCGGTGAACGTCTGAGATGCCAGAGCGCAACATCTACTCGCTGCTTCAACAGGCCGCCGCGCGATACGGCGACGCCCCCGCCCTTCACCAGCCTCGCTTCGAGGACGGCCGGCGGGATTACCGCGTCACTACCTGGAACGAGTACCTGCGGGCTGTCGGAGAGATTGCCGCGGGCTTGCGGGCGTTGGGCATCCGGAAGGGCGACGTGGTGGGGCTGGATTCGGAAACCCGCGCCGAGTTCTACTTGGCCGATCTCGGCGTGATGACGGCCGGCGCCATCGCGGCGGCGCTCTATCCGAGCTATCCGCCCTCGGAGCTGGGCCGCATGCTGCGGGACTGCGATTCCAAAGCGATATTTGTCGAGGATGCCGGCACGCTGGCGCGCCTGCGCGAGGCCGCGCTCACTCCGGCGGCGCAGTTCATCCTGCTCACCGGCGAGGCCGAAGGCGCGCTGTCCCTGGAGGCCTTGCGGAGCCTGGGGCGCGAGGCGCTGGCCGCAGAGCCCGGCCTGCTCGCGCGCCTTCAGCAAGAGGTCGGCCCGGCCGATGCCGCCATCCTGTATCCGACTTCCGGGGCCACCGGCGAGCCCAAGATGGCGCTAGTCGCGCACGGAGCGCTGCTGGCCAACCTCGAGATGGCGCCCCCGGTGCTCGATCTGGGGCCGGGCGATTCCACGCTCGCGTTCCTTCCCTCCGCGCACATCATGCAGCGGCTGGTGATTGAGTTGCTCCCTGTGTCTTGCGGCTTGCCGGTGTGGTTCTCCGAGAGCCTGCTCAGGCTGCCCCAGGAACTGAAGCGCATCCGGCCAACCTTGTTCGTTGCGCCGCCCCGGCTGTGGGAGCGTACCCACTCCAGCATTCGCGCGGAACTGCGGAAACGCTCCCGCCTTGTGCAGAGGTTATTCGAGGCGGCGCTGGAACTCGGGCTCGAAGCCGTTCGGCCGCGGGAGGCCGGCCAGCGCCGGAGCCTCGCCAGGCGGATTCTGCCGCAGCTCGCGGGCCGGCTCCTGTTTGGCCGCCTGCGCCGGCGATTTGGCGGACGCCTGCGCGTGTGCGCGTCCGGCTCGGCGCCATTGGGCAAGGAACTCAACGAGTTCTTCCTGGCCATCGGGGTGCCGCTCATCCAGGGTTATGGACTCACCGAGGGCGGCATCGTGATCATCAACCGGCCGGGGAGCCCCAGAGCGGGCAGCATCGGGAAGCCCTTGCCCGGCGTCGACGTGCGTCTGGAGGAGGATGGCGAATTGCTGCTGCACAGCCCCACGCTGTTCGCGGGGTATTACAAGGACCCGGAGGCGACCGCGCAGGTGCTGCGCGACGGCTGGCTCTGGACCGGCGACATCGCCGAAATGGACGCGGACGGCTACCTCTCCATTAAGGGCCGCAAGAAGGATCTGATCGTCCTCTCCAACGGCAAGAAGATCTATCCTTCGCGCATCGAGGAGTTGTTCCGTTCGGAGCCTATCGTCGGCCACGTGGTTCCCCTCGGCGACGGCAAGCCGTACCTGGCTGTGCTGGTCACCGTCAGCGCCGCCGCGACCGAAGCTCTCGAGGGGCCGGATGCGGTAGCCCACGAGGTGTACCAGGCCATCGCGCACGTCAACCGCTCCCTCGCCTCCTTCGAGCAGATCCGCAGATTCCGCATCGTGGACCGCGACTTTACCCTGGCCAGCGGCGAACTCACGCCCACGCTCAAGGTGCGCCGCGCCCGAGTGCTCGAGAATTTCCGCGACGCGGTGGCGCAGATGTACCGCGATTAGTGTCGCCGCCAAGCCGCGCACGGCTGGCGATATAGTAGACTGAATCCGACGCCATGGACCGGGACGACGATATCTGGGCACAGGCCGGCCGCTATCTGTCGCTGGGCATGCTGCTGCCCGCGGGCACGTTTGCCGGCTACTTCGCCGGATACGTGCTGGACCGGTTTTTTCACACCGGCTTCCTGGCGGTGATCTTCCTGGTGCTGGGGTCCGTGGCAGGATTCATCGCCCTGCTCCGCGAGCTGAAGGTCAAGACGCACCAAGATGGAAAGTGAAGCTGGCGTCTACAAGCCCGCGGTGCGGCGCATCCACCGGGGCATAGCCGGGCTGGCTTGCGCGGGAGCGCTGGCCGGGCTCTGCTTCCAGGGTTGGCGCTGGGGGCTGGCCTTCCTGCTAGGCGCAGTGGCCTCCGGTTTGAACTTCTCCTGGATCGAGCAAGCGGTGTCGGCGCTGGGTCCGGGCGCGCGCCCTCCCCGCAAACGCCTGTTCTTCTTTCTAGTGTTTCGCTACCTGCTTCTGGGCGGCGCCGGCTATGTTATAGTGAAGGTCTTTGGGATGAATGCCATAGCGCTCGTCGCCGGCCTCTTCGTCACGGTGGGCGCGCTTTTTCTGGAGATCTTCTACGAGATAGCCCATGCCCGAACATGAACTCTGGGTCACGGCTCTTTTCAACGCTTTCCTAGCTGGGCCAACCACGGCGGCGTTGCGCTGGCTGCATGTCCCGCCCGAGAATCCCGCCCACCCCTGGACGAACTTCGTGGCCATGGAAGTTCTGGTGGCGCTCATTATCATCCTGCTGTTCGCGCTGTTGCGCCCGCGCCTGTCGATGGATCGCCCCGGCAAAGGGCAGCACCTCTCCGAGATGGTTCACAGTTTCATCAGCGGCCAGTCGGACGGCGTGATTGGCCGCCGCGGCCGCCCTTACGTGCCGTTCTTCGGCACAATCTTTCTCTTCGTCCTCTTCTCGAACCTGATTGGAATCGTCCCCTCGCTGGAATCCCCAACCATGTTTCCCGCGGTTCCGCTGGGCTGCGCGCTGGCGACGTTCTGTTACTACAATTACGTCGGAGTGAGGACCCAGGGTGTGCTTCGCTATTTGAAGCACTTCTGCGGACCGGTGTGGTGGCTCGCTGAGCTGATGTTCCCCATCGAGATCATCAGCAACCTGGCCCGCTTGCTGTCGCTCACCATCCGTCTTTTCGCCAACATGTTCGCGGGCGAGCTGGTGATTCTGGCATTCATGTCCCTGGTGCCGATCGTGCTGCCCCTGCCCTTCATGGGGTTGCACATTTTTGTGGGTATCCTTCAGGCGTACATTTTCGCGCTGCTGACTATGGTGTATGTGGGCGAGGCCCTGCCGCACGAGAGTGCGCATTCATAACGGCTTTTTCCGCTCCAGTGTGAGCCCGGCTGCAGAAGCTTGGCCGGGAACCACCAACTGGGAGCGAGATTCATTCAAGGAGAAACAGAAATGAAATCGAGATTGTGGCTGTTCCTGCTGGCAATGTTCGTACTGGCCAGCCCCGTCTTCGCCCAAACCCCCGCCCCTACCGCGGAGTCCAATGCCCATTGGCTGTGGATCAGCGCCGCCTTCGCGATGGCCATCGCGTCGTCCTTCTGCGGTCTGGCGCAGGGCAAGGCCGCAGCCGCGGCTTGCGAAAGCATCGCCCGCAACCCGGGCGCCGGGGATCGCATCCAGCTCTTCCTCATTCTAGGCCTGGCGTTCATCGAGTCTCTCTCGCTCTACACCCTGGCCATCATCTTCTTCAAGGTGAAGTAACAGGTTGTTTCCGGGGCAGGGCGATCCCCTGCCCCGCCTTAAGCCATGCAGCTCCAGGGAATCTTCCCCCCGATCGCGACTCCTTTCACTCGCGAAGGCGAGCTGTATAGGGCCAAGCTCCGGCACAACGTCGAGAAGTGGAACCTGGCGGCGCTATCCGGCTATGTGGTGTGCGGGTCCACGGGCGAAAGCGTCATGCTCACTTCCGATGAGAAGTGTCAGATGTGGGAGTGGGTGGCAGAGTACGCGGCGCCGGGGAAACTGCTGATCGCCGGCACGGGCGTCGAGAGCGTGCGGGAGACCGTCGCGCTCACGAAGCGCGCCGCCGAAATGGGCTATCGCGCCGCCATGGTGCGCACGCCGCACTACTACAAGAACCTGCTGAACAACGCCGCGGCCCAGGAGTTGTACTTCCGTTCCGTCGCCGACCAGACGCCCATCCCCATCCTGATCTACAACTGGCCGCAGACCACCGGCCTGGATATTCCGGCGGAGGCCGTCGCAGCCCTGTCCGAGCATCCCAACATCGTCGCCATCAAAGAGAGCTCGGGCAACCTGGAGAAGGTCATGCAGATGATCCGCGAGGTGAAGCCCGGCTTCCAGGTGCTGGTGGGCTCGGCCACGACGCTTTACCCGTCCTTCCTGGTGGGAGCGGTGGGCGCGGTGCTGGCCTTCGCCAATGCGGCGCCCTATGCGGCCATCGCCATCTGGGAAGCTTGCCGCGCGCGCGAATACGAGGCCGCACAGGACTGGCAGAACCGCATCGCCCGCGCCGCCGTGCTAGTTACCACGCGCTACGGAATCCCTGGCCTGAAACACGCCATGGATCTGAACGGCTACTACGGCGGCCCGCCCCGTCTCCCGCTCATCCCCGCCGGCCCGGAAGCGCGGCGCGAAATCGAAGACGCCTTCCGCGACTTAAAAGGCTAAGGGGCCGCCGCCGCGCTACACGCTGTCGAAGGCCGCCTCGCCACCCTCCTGGCTGGCGTAGTAGCACTCGACGCCGACGCCGGTGAAGCGCTCCCGCAGCCACGCGGAGACCTGGCCGAGATCCTGGATCTGCTTGGCGCGCAAGTCGGCAGGCGCCGGAGCGAACCGCGCATCCCGATACCAGCGGCAATCCTGGTGCGCGATCAGGATCACGCGCCCTGCGTTGCCCAGGTCCGCCAGGAACTTGACCCATTGCCGGCCCACCCAGGGGAACTTCGGCAGAAACTCCGAGGGAACCAGACACTGCGGGCCGCCCGGCACCGCCAGCAGCGCGTAACTCTCCACCTTTAACCCATTGCGCACGAACTCGCGGAACGCCGCCTGGTAGCGCGCGTCGCTGCAATGGACCACCAGCACGCCGGATTCGACGCTCATCGGCTTCCCTCGCACGCGCCATGCCGGTCGCGGCCGCGCATTCTGTCGAGGACGCTCAGGCCCAGCCCGCACACCACGCACTGCTGGAGCGACCGGCGCTGCGATTCCATCCTTGCCCGTTCCGCGTCATCGGTTTGCCGCTTAGCTTCCTCTTCCGCCCGCCGCCGCTCCTGCTCCTCGGCTTCCTGCCTCAGCGCCGCCTGCACGCGCTCCAGGCGCTCCCCGATCCTGCTCCATAGCAAGCCCGGCGGAGTGCGGCGCTCGGCGGGCAGAATCTCCGATCTCGAAATCTCCTCGCCCTTGCAGAAGTTGATCTGGTATCTTCCCCGGATCCCCGCCAGTTTGGGAAGCACGTTGGCATACTCGGGCGCCGTTCGCCAGGCCGCGCCGATCCGGCGGGCATCCGCGGCCGACGCAAACGGAAACAGGCCGTTGAATTCAATCGGCCAGGTGCCCGGGGGATGCTTCTCGAACAGGCTGACGGTGCACATGTCTTTCGAGGCGGCGCAGGCGTACTCCCGGAATTCCACCATCAGCAGGCCCGCGTACGCCTCCACGATGTCGCAGAGTTCTTCCGGCGTCACCCAGTACATGGCGCCGCCCGCCGCAGGAAACTGCCGGGGCGTGAAAGTCGTCGCCAGGAAGTTCCGCAAGTCCTCGAAGGAGCCGAGCTTCGGCAGAAGGCGAGTCCGCTCCGAGGCGGGTTTTTGCCGCGGAGGGCCGGAAGGCGCTGTCCATGGCTCCTCGGGGGCGCCCCCTTGGCGCTCCTCTTGCACCGCGGCCAGGGCCAGGTGGCAAGCGCGGCCGCGGCCTACGATGTCCCCGTACGCGTCCACCTTGCCCGCGTCCGGCAGCCGCTCTCGCACGCACAGTTGCCCCTCCACGAACATCGGCGAAGCGCAGACCGCCTGAAACTCCCGACTCGCCGCCATAGCCGTTCTCACCCGGTCGATTTCGCCTGGGGTACCGGCCTGAATCGCGAGGCAGAAGACGTTCTCCTCTCCGGCCAGTGTCGCGGCGGAGCTTCCCTCGTATAAGTTCGCATCCACCAGAGATTCCGGGTCGATGGCGCGCCAAAAGATCTTCCAGCAAGCCAACTCATGGTTGCCGCTCGCAACCCGATTGAGGTCGAATCGAACGCCGATGGCGGGCATTCCCAACAGCATCGCGTCTCCTCCCCGTTGCGGTGATTCTAGCTCGCCTGGACCCGCCAGCACAAGAACCGCGCCGCGGATGCCCGCTCAAGCCACCGCTCTTCGGGCCGATAAGCGCTAGGGGGAGTTCCGTCGTGGAAGACAGCCAAGGCATTCTGGCGCGCTTCAACCGGCTGATGCGCGATCTCGAAAAGGGCGATAGCACCCGGAATTGCTTTCGGCCCTGGGAAGTCGAGTTGCTCCTGGACATCCAAGGCAGCGATCTTGGCGCAGCCAACCGGCGGCGCGTCCTGAGCCGCTACCGCCGGGCCGTGGAGCGCCGTCTCGAAAAGGGCGCCGCCAAGCCGCTGAAGCTCTCCGAGTACCTAGCCGGCAGCCGGGCCAACAAAGGCCGGTGCCTGCCCGGCGCCGCCTGAGGCGCACTCTGCGCTATCCTGACCATTTGGAGGAGAGCATGGGTAACGAGCAACAGCCGGCCCCCCACATGGTGTTCTGCGTGAAGTTCCAGCGCGAGATGCCCGGCCTGGAGGAAGTGCCCTTCGAGGGCCATCCGCTGGGGCAGCGCATTTACGACAACGTCTCCAAGGAGGCCTGGAAGATCTGGGTCGAGCGCATGAAGATGATCGTGAACGAGTACCGGCTCAACTTGGGCACGCCGGAGGCGCAGGAGTTCCTGCTGAAGCAGATGGAGGAGTTCTTCTTCGGCGAAGGCGCGGCGTTTCCACCGGACTACCGGCCTCCGCACTAGACTGCACTGGAAAGATGCGCGGACGAATCGGTATCGCGATGGCGCTGGCCCTGGCCCTCCTGCCGGCCGCCTGCCAGAGGCATCCGCCCCGGGTGGACACGCTCGAGGGCGAGAATCTGCCCCCGCTCAGCGACGTCGCGGCGAACGATGCCCGCGGGGCGGCCCAACTGCTGAGCGGGTTCTACGACACCGAGCGGTCTCAGTGGCGCTGGACGGCGGGCAAGTTTTCGGTAATTCTCCAGCCGCCTCCCGGCGCGGCGCGCCACGGCGCGCGGCTGGTTCTGGATCTCTCCATCCCCGAGCCGGTAATTACCCGCCGCCACTCGATCACGCTCGCGGCCTCGGTGGAAGGCCTGCCCCTGGCGCCGGAAACCTACACCCAGGTGGGACAGTACGCCTATTCCCGCGACGTACCCGGCACGCTTCTGGCCGCCGGTCCCGTGAAGATCGATTTCGCCCTGGACAAGTTTCTGGCCGCCGGGGAAATCGAGACCCGCGAGCTCGGGCTTATTGTCCGGAGGGTTGCGCTGGAGCCGAAATGAGCTGCTAGCGGCTCTGGGGAGCCCAGCGGTAAACTTCGAAAATCGGCCGGCCCCGGCCGTCGCCGACCACTCTCAGCACCTGTTTGCGATACCCGGCCGCTTCGGCCGCCGCCACAAATCGAGCGCTGCTGCCGCTGAACACTTCATTCCCCTCGGTGTGGCCGACGAAGACCGTCTCCGGCGCCGCCAGCATCTCGCGGACCAATTGCTGGTCGCTAGAGTCCATCTTCTCCTTCGAGACCTGGTCGCTCCCCACCCGCAGCGCCACTTGCCCCTGATCGAGAAGGCGTATCGCGTCGAAGATGCCCCAGTCCATGACGTAGACGCGCTGAGCGGGGAGTTGTTTCAGGTACTCGGCCAGCGGATTGATGGCGTCGGTCCAGACGGCGCCGGGGCCGCGCACCACAGCCTGCGCCAGGTACTGGTTGGTCACCAGCAAATTCGAACCGCACACCACCGCGACCAGCGCGGCCAGCGCCACCGGCCCCGCGCGGCGCAGTACGCCCGTCGCCTGGGCGAAGGCAGCCGCCACCAGCAGGTGTGGAAACGGCCACAGCAGCACCGTATGGTGCGCGCTGCCTCCCGCGTCTTTGGTGAACAGCATCTGCGCCCATGCCACCAGCATGAGAACCAGCGAAAAGAGCATCGGCCGCCGGGCGGGCGTAGTCCATAACCAGGGCAAAAGCGCCAGCGCCAGCACGCAGGCGATCACCATGTACCCGGCCCGCCGCTCGTCCGCCGCTTCGCTCAACGCCACCGACCACCGTTCCAGCATCCAAGTGGGCCGGCCGGGGCGCGGAGCCGGCTCGTCGCGCACCAGGTAGCCCAGCAGCGATCCCCCTTCCAGGGTGACCTTCATCTGAACGAGCTTGCTGTCCAACTGGGATGTCGAGAAGTTGGCATTGGCGCTGAGCGTCTGCATGGGCCGCTCCCTGTTGTAAGCCACCAGCGGCCAGGCGCCGGCCAGGAAGCAAACTACCGCCAGGCCGGCGTTGCGCCAGTTGAGCCTGCTAGCCAGCTCGCGCCGGAACACGGCCAGCGTGGCCACGCCCAGGCCGCTCAGCATCCATACGAACAGAGCTTTGTCCCACAGCCCCAGTCCGAGCAGGAAGAAGCCGGCGCCCAGATTGATCATCCCGCCCCGCTGGTAGAACCTGACGACCAGCCACACCCCGGCCACCAGCAACAGATGCTGCAGTGCCACCGGCCCCCAGTCGAAAGTGTTGGTCAGCAGGAAGATAGGATCGCAGGCCAGCAGCGCGCATCCCGCCAGCGCCGCGCGTACCCCCACCGTGTCCCTCACCAGCAGGAAGAACAGCCAGACCGTCAGCGTGCCGAACAGCAGCACCGGAATGCGCAAGGAATACGGCGCGGGCGGCCAGATCTGGAAGATCGGGAAATAGATCCACGCCTTCAGCGCCCCGATATAGCTCATGATCATGGTCGGAACCGCATGCCCAAAAATCCGGGCGCTGTACTCGGCCGTGAGCGGCTGGTAGATGGCCATCCCAAACAGAGCCTCGTCGTTCTGAACGCCCAGATAGGGGATCAGAACCAGGCCCTGCAGGAAGAACGCCAGGCACAGCGCCAGCGCGAACCAGTTCGCGAGGCTGCGGCCAGGGGCGCGGGAAGCGGCGTTCCCGACCGGATTGGTGGTTAGGGGCGGCACCGAAGAAAAGGTATTATCCCACGACCGGCTCTCCGGTGGATGGTACCATCTTAAGGCTGGATACGATTGTATGAAGCGCCTTCAGATCATCGCTTGCTGGACCGTACCCTCGCTGCTCTGCCTGGCCCTCTACTGGCCGGGCCTGCGGGCCTGGTTCCAACAGGACGATTTCGCCTGGCTGAGCCTGGGCTCGAGCGTTACCGACTTGCCCTCGCTCATGCGGGCTCTGTTCGTGCCGATGGCCCAGGGGACCATCCGCCCGCTCAGCGAGCGCGCCTTCTTTCTGGTCTTCTACGCGATCTTCGGTCTCTGGGCGACCCCTTTCCGCGCGGCGGTGTTCCTGACCCAGTTCGCCAATCTGGTCCTGCTTGGTCTCCTGGTCCGGCGCGTGACCGGCTCGCGGCTGGCGGCGTTCCTGGCGCCGGCTCTCTGGACCGTGAACGGCGGCCTGGCGATGGTCATGTCCTGGACCTCGGCCTATAACCAAGTTCTGTGCGGCACTTTCCTGCTGCTGGCGCTCTACTGCTTCGTCCGCTACACCGAAGCCGGCGAACGGCGGTTCCTCATCGCGCAGTGGGTGGTCTTCCTGCTGGGGTTCGGGGCGCTCGAAACCAATGCTGTCTACCCGGCTCTGGCGGCCGCCTATGCGCTCTGCTGCGCGCGCCCCTACCTGCGGAAGGTCTGGCCGATGTTCCTGGTTTCCGCCGCGTATGCGGCGGTGCATTTCTGGGTGGCCCCGGTACAGGCCGCCGGCGCCGCCTATGTCTGGCGCCTCGACGGCTCCTTGTTGGGAACTCTATGGACTTACTGGCAATGGGCGCTGGGGCCGGCCCGTCTGGGCCTGGTCATCCACGCGCCGCCGCGCTGGGTGGGCCTTGCCGGCACCCTCTTGTTGACCTTGCCGCTGGCTGGCTTGGCGGCCTGGAAGGTGCGCCGGCGGCAATGGCGGTTCCTATTGCCGCTGGTTTGGTTCGTGGTCGTGCTCCTGCCGGTGCTGCCGCTCCGTAATCACGTCCAGGCCTACTATCTCACTCTGCCGACGGCCGGTCTGGCATGGCTGGCCGGTTGGGCCCTGGCTCTGGCGCTTCGCGCGCGGTGGTACGTGAAGGGGTTGGCTGTCGCGCTGGCCGCCGTTTACCTGGTGGCAGGCGTGGTCGTTGGCCGAAATGAAACACAGGTGGTGGTGGATCGCAGCCACTCCGTCCGGACTTTGGTCTGGGGCGCCGCGCGGGTTCGCGAACTCCACCCCGGCAAGACCATCGTCTTCACCGGAATCGATTCGGACCTGTTCTGGACGGGCGTGTTCCCCAGGCCCTTCGCACTGGTGGGCGTCCACGACGTGTATCTGGCGCCCGAGGCAGTGGCTCGGATCCAGCCCCACCCCGAAAGGGAGCCCGTCTCCGACTTTGTGATCCCCCTGTCTATCCTCATGGATTTGCTGACGAAACAGCGCGCCGTGGTGTACACTCCCGACGCCGGCCGGCTACGGGCCGTCACCCTGTCCTACTATGTGGAGGCACGGCGCCACTGGGACCCTGGGGATCCTCGGCGCGTGGATGTCGGCCAAGCCGCCTTCGCCCGGCAACTGGGCCCTTCCTGGTACGAGGTGTACCAAGGCAGCCGCTGGATGCCGCTGCGCGCCACGGTCCGTCTGGGCGGGCCGCGCTCCATCTCCGAGAAGCTCTACCTCGAGGGGGTCTGTCCCGCCGTGCAAGTGGCCGGTCGTCCGCTGCGGGTGCTGGTGGGCATCGACGGCATCCCACTCCCGGTCCTGCGGCTGTCCACCGGCGACGCGCGCTTCCGCTGGGCTCTACAGATTCCGCCGCAACTTATTGGAAAACAAAGTGTTGAGGTCTCTGTAGAGGTCGAGCGTACGTTCACCGCTCCGCCCGACAGAAGGGAACTGGGCCTGAGTTTTGGGACTTTTGAGATTCGGGAGTAGCCTCAAGGGGGAAGGCCGCTGGGCCTGTTGGAGGGGGTTGCGTAATGGACTTCCCCTCTTCTCAACTAGTACCATTTCATGGGTTTTCCCTATCCCATGAATCTTTTTTGAGCCGATGCGAAACTTCTGGAGAAAACTGGCGTCCAATAATAACTTGTGGTCAGAGGGAGCCACAAATATTTTTGGAACCAAAATTGCTCTGAGCGAGTCTTAGTTGAGTATGGAAGCGAAGGATGCGACTAGAAACCGGCGGCCGGCGGAAGCCCACAGGGGAGCTGCGGGTCCCCAGGCTTGCCCATGGGGTTGCCGGGAACTTTCTGCGTCGGGCAGCGTCCATAAGATTTCGCTGGACAACGGGAAAAGAAGTCATTAAGCTATGTTAACGGAATGGGGAGGGGAATGACATGACGAAGAGTGAGCTGACCAAGTATCGCCAAATCCTGGAGGCCCGCCAGGCCGATCTAGCGGGCATCTTGAGCCGCAGAGACGAGATCGCCATCGAGAAGAGCCCGGACGCGATCGACGAGGTGACCCGCGCCGCCGAGCGTGAGCTGGCCATTCGCAATCTGGACCGGGAGTCCAACCTGTTGCGGAACGTGCGCGCCGCGCTGCGACGCATCAACGATGGATCGTACGGAGTCTGCGCGCACTGCGAGGAAGACATCAGCCCCAAACGCTTGGCTGCCGTGCCCTGGGCGCCGTTCTGCATACGGTGCCAGGAGGCCGCGGATCGCCACGAGCGCGAGGCCACGGAGACTCTCGAGAGTCTCTTGATGAACGCAGCTTAGGCTGTTTGAGGGCGCGGGCCGATCCCCGCGCCCTTGGTGTCTCTGGGCGCCTGTACGACGCACGATATGCCAGCGTCTGCTTCGTTGCGCTCGGCCGGCTTCCTCGACGTACAGTCGAGTACGCCTCGGTTCGCCGGCCTTCGCGCGCCTCGCATCCACGGGCATCTCCTGCGTCTTGCCGGGGCAAGGCGCGAGAAGTGCGGGCTGGCCTAGGGGAGGATTCCGATCACGGAGATCATGCGACCGGGATCACCGCCGCTCCGGCGGTGGGAGTAGAACTCCTCGTTCTGGCAGCAGGTGCATGGAGCGCCGGTGCAGATCCGCCCCTCCGGAACCCCTGCCGCGACCAATTGCCGGCGGTTCGCCTCGGTCAGATCGACGGTGGTTGCGCGGTCCAGGCCGGTCCGTTCGGGGAACCACTCCTGAAACTGCGCGGCCACTGGCGCGCCGACTGTGTAACATTTACCACAGATGCCCGGCCCGATAGCCACAACCAGATCCTTCGGCCGGCTAGAATACCGGCCGGCCAGCGCCTCCACGGCCCGCGCGGCGATCTGTTGAACCGTGCCTCGCCACCCGGCATGCACGGCGGCGATGGCTCTCAACCGCTCGTCCACCATGAGGATAGGGATACAGTCGGCGGTCCGCACGCTCAGGGTTCGGCCCGGAGTGTTCGAGATCAACGCGTCGGCCGGGCCCGGCAGGTCCGCCGAGCCGTCCGCACACAGGCAAATGGCCGAGTGGACCTGCTGCAGCCGCACCGGCGACCCGCCCGGCCAGCCTTCCGATAGCCGGGTTCCGAACCCGTGCTCCAGCCAGCCATAGCGCTCCAGCTCCTGGACCCGATAGACCTGTTGTGCGTCCTTATAGAACACGAGGGGGGGGCCGGCCGTCACGCCGGGTGCTGCACTTGGGCGATCATGACCTGCTTCTTGAAATCTTCCAGCATCGACTCGTCCAGCCGCACCTCGGTGGGCCGCTTGGCGAGCGTGGTCATCTGGTCGATCTTGTCCTGCAACTTCAGCAGAGCGTAAAAGAGATTCTCGGGCCGTGGCGGACAGCCTGTCACATAAACGTCGACTGGCACGATCTTGTCAACGCCCTGCAGCACCGCGTAGGTGTTGAAAGGCCCTCCCACGCTCGAACACGCCCCCATCGAGATCACGTATTTCGGCTCCGGCATCTGATCGTAGAGGCGCTTGAGCACCGGGGCCATCTTGAGGGTCACCGTCCCCGCCACGATCATCAGGTCCGACTGCCGGGGCGAGGGGCGAAACACCTCGGCCCCAAAGCGGGCGATGTCGAAGCGCGCCGCGCTGGCCGCGATCATCTCGATGGCGCAGCAGGCGAGCCCGAAGGTCAGCGGCCACAGGGAGGACTTCCTCGCCCAGTTGAACACGTAGTCCACCGACGTCACCAGGACGTTCTTCTCAAACTGGTTCTCGAGGAAGGGCATGGCGCGTACTCTGGATTTCCATTTTACCAAACCCATCCGCGCGCGGCGCCATCGCCGTCCCATGCGCCGACTGTCCGCAATCCGCGCGTAAGGCGTTTCGGAGTGCCATTGGGAGCCGAGGTGGGCGGTGGGTGGGCGAAGAAGACCGATTTCACCGACTGCGCGCCAAATTGCCTGGCTGGGAACGAGGGCCCTGCCGAAGAAGCTGAAACGCTCACCCGCTGAAGGGGAACTGCCTTTTGAGCACGACTGGGAACCGGCCGAGGAGGCGCTCACCGCCTGCGCCGGCATCCCGCCGTTGGTGCGCGCGGCGCGCTCGCTGGGCGTTCCCGCCAGCCTGAAACGCTGCGTGGAAGCGAAGCGGCGCCGGCGCGGACCCGACCAACTACTGGCCGGAAGAAGAGGACCGGCCGGAAGGAGCCGGGCCGCTGCGGTACGTGGCCATCCGGGTGCGGAAGCGGCAAGGGGAGTTGTTCGGCGACGGGGCTGAATTCCGCTACTTCGCGGTGGCCACAAATCGGTGGGACTGGAGCGCGAGGAAACTGCTGGAATGGCGCCGCGAGAAGGCGGGTTCGATCGAGGCGCTGCACGATGTGCCGAAGAACGAACTGGCGGCGGGGGCGATGCCGTGCGGGCGGTTCGGAGCTAACGCGGCGTGGCTGCGAATGGCGGTGCTGACGCAGCATGTGCCGACCGGGT
>JBKQQG010000076.1:0-8000 GCA_052144455.1 Bryobacteraceae bacterium | reverse complement strand
ATCCCGTCTACACTCCAGCTTCTTCGTCGGTCGAGTGCCGAACTCTCTTGACGGCTCAGATGGCCCCATTTGGACACGCCGCAGAGACTTTGGGAGACCTACTGTTTATGACCCGGTAGTACTAGGGCGAGGACAGCTTGGCGCAGGCGCGGGTGGCGGGCCATGATTTGCAGGTAGCTTGTTTCGTCGGGGCCTCGTTTGGCGCGCAACATGCGCGCTACGGCGCGCTTCTCGGAGGGCGACCAGCGCTGGAGATCCGGGATCAGGGAGAGCACGAGCGCCCAGGGCTGGTCGGCCGGATGGAGCGGGGTCCCCAGGGCGCGGCGCACGGCCACCATGGCGGCGCGCCGCATCCTGTCCGCGTCGCCGGCGAAGCGCTCGGCCATTTTCCGCTGGACGGCCAGGCCGAGGTTGCGCACACGGAAGCGATCCCAGCAGGCTTGGTCGTCGTAGACTAGCGGGCTGGTCGCGAACTTGCGCAGGGTCGCGGCCGGGGTACGGTAGCGGCTATCCTCCGCGATCCGGCTCTCCTCGATGGCCAGCAGGCGCTCGGCCTTTTCTCCCACCGGGCGGAAGCCCAGCTTGCGGTAGAACCAGAAGGCTCCCGAGTGGATGGCCTCGGGGTTGTGGAGCCCGATCTGGTAGGGGTCCACGGAAAAGCAGTGAACGCCCATCAACTGGCGGAAGAGGCGCAGCAGCCGGGTATAGAGCCAGGCGGACTCGCCTTCGCGGAAGGTGTAATAGAGGTTGAAGCCGACCTCCATGCGCTCGAAGAGGCTGAGGGTCTCGACGTAGCCCACGGGGACGCCATTCTTCGAGATCACCGCGCAGTGGTAGGCGCGCAAAGGCAGGCGGCGGTCCGGAAGGAGGCCCCACAAGGTGAACCGCACGCCGCGGCCAGCCTCGGCCCGCAGCACGTTCGCGGGATCGCCGTAGGTGAATCCGTATAGCTCCCGATAGCGCGCCGCGGAGCGATCCACCGCCTGCTGGATGGCCCGCAATCCCTCGGCCCGGCTGAGGCGCGTCAGCTCGAGTTCCGGGGACTCCTGGGCCAGAGAGCAGTGGCGGTCGAGCGGCACTTCCTGGAAGAAGATGGGGCCGGCATCCATGCGAGCGCGCGTGCGGGTGGAATCCGTGTCGCCGAGTTCCCAGCGCAGGGGCAACTCGAGCGCATCGTACTGGTCGGGCGGAAAGCGATGGAGGAGCCAGTCCAGGTCCTTGGCTGCAGCGCCTTGGGCGGCCCGCATCCACTCGCGGTAGGGCACGTTGGCCTCGACCGTCCAATCCTCTTCAAGGAGTGGCAGGCTGGGCCGCAACCAGCGTCCCAGGCGGTCGGCCGGGTAGCCGTCCCAATCGATCTCGACGCGCCCCGGATAGGCCGCAGCCAGGCGCCGAGCCACATGGTAGCTGAACACGGCGGAAACCGAGGTTCCGGCGATGCCGGAGACCTCTGGCTCGTCCAAGCCCGGAATGCCGACCGCTCTGGAGGCGAAGCCAGCCAGGACCTGGTCCGCCGCGAGGGCCACCTCCGGGCTGGCCGGATAGGCGCGCAGGAACAGGAGAGCCTCGTGAAACCGCGTGAGGGACGGGGCGTCCGGGAAATGCTCCCGGGCCGCCGCCGCAATCAACTCCGCGGTCCGCGGTCCCTCTCCAGGTCCAAACCGCCGCTTGGCCTCTTCCAGGCGCTGGAGGATCTCGACGGACATGCGGGCTAGTTTACACTACATCGTCGCCGGCCGGCAGCAGCACCCTGAACGTGCTCCCCTGTCCGGGCACGCTATGAACCTGCACCACTCCCCGGTGCTGGCGCACGATACCCAGAACCGCGGCCAGGCCCAGGCCACGCCCCATGAAGCGGGTGGTGAAGAACGGATCGAAGATGCGGCTCCTGGTCTGGTCGTCCATGCCGGAGCCGGTGTCCTGCACTTCCAGGAAGACGTAGTCGCCGGGCTCGGCCTTCTGGTTGGCGGGAAGATCCGGCAGCCGCTCTCGGGTCACGGTCTGGCGGCCGGTCCTCACGAGCACCCTGCCGCCGGCCTCGCCAATGGCCTCGGAGCCATTCATTACCAGATTCATCGCCACCTGCTGCATCTGCGCGGGGTCGGCCAGCAAGGGCGGCAGATGCTGGTCCAGTTCCAATTGAAGCCGTACGGAAGCGGGGATCGAGGCCTGGATCAGGCGACTGGTCTCGGACACGACTTCGGACAGATTCACGCGCTTCAGAAAGGTCCGGCCTTTGCCCGCGTAGGCCAGAAGCTGACGCGTCAAGTCGGCCGCCTTCTGGCCGTCCTGGATGACCTGCTCTAGGGCGGATCGCCGGCGGTCGCGCCTGGGCAGACCGTCGAGGGCCAGGCTGGCGCGCCCGATGATGCCGGTGAGGAGATTGTTGAAGTCGTGAGCTACGCCGGCGGCCAGGTGGCCGATGGCTTCCATCTTCTGAGATTGGCGCAACTCGTCTTCGAAGCGGCGGATGGCGGTGATGTCTTCCACGGCCAGGAGAATCCGTTCCGCCCGCTCGAAGCGCCGGGCATTCAACAGGAGGATTCTGCGGCCGATCACGGGGTCGACATACACCCACTCGAAATCCTCCATGGCGCTGTTCTGGGGGAGAACTTCCTCGAGCAGATGGCGCAGGCGCGGGGCGCTCCACTGCCCCTCCCACAAATCGTAGAGGAAACGGTTGTCGACGGCCTCGGGAGCGGCGCCCAGCAGGCGGTAGAACGATTTGTTGGCCTTGATCACGCGCAGATCGGGCCCCAGCACCACGAGCGAGCCGCGAGCGGTGTCCAGAGTGGCCTGCGCGAACTCGCGGGCATCGCTCAACTCGGCATTGCGCACCTGGAGTTCCCGGTTCAGGCTGGTCAGCTCCTGGTTGCCGGCTTCGAGTTCCGCCTTGGAGCTTTGCAGCTCCTCGTTGAGGCTCTGCAACTCCTCGTTGGCCGCTACCGCCTCCTCCTCCGCGGCTTCCTGCGCGAGCATCATGGCTTCGCGCTCCGCGCGTCTGGCGGCCAATTCCTTCTGCAGGCGGCTGACGCGCCTCTCGAGCCTCCAGAGGTCTTGTTGGACGGAAGCGCCGGCCTCTCCGGGGTGGGACGGGTATGACCGGGGGCGCTCCTCGAAGACCACCAGGAAGTGACGGCCCGCGGGACTGATCGGGGAGACTTCCAGGCCGAATTCGCGGGGCCGGTCGCCCTCGCGAAGCTCCAACCGCTCGATTCTCACCGACTCGCGCTCCTTGGCCGCCGTCCGAACGGCATTCGCCAAGACCTCGGCCAGGCCCTCCCGGGCGACATCCAGCAGGCATTCGTTGCGCAGGCCGCGGGAGGGCGCCAGGTAGGGAGCGGTATCGCCGCCGTAAACCAGAACTTCCAAGTTTTCGTTGACGATGGCTCGAGGCGGCCCGTAGCGTTCCACGACGATCCGGTCAGCCTCGTTGCGGAGTTCCGTTTTACCCAGAGAGCGGTGGCCCACCGCGGCGGACTCGCGCTGTGGATGGAAGGCCGGCGAGGCGCCGGGAAGGCCATGCGGGCGCACCGGGGCTTCCGTAGAATCCTGCCTGACGTAGAGGCAGGCGGCCTGGTCCAGGGGCGCGAATAGCTCCGGGGAAGAGGACGCCGTCTCGGACTTTCCCATCAGCAGGAAGCCGCCGCGATTCAGGGAGAAGTGGAATAACGATAACCATCTGGTGTGCGGCAAGTCTAGGTAAGTCAGAACGTTGCGGCAACTCAGCAGGTCCATCCTGGAAAAGGGAGGGTCTCTCAGCAGGTCGTGCCTGGAGAAGGTGCAAAGCTCCCGCAGACTCTTGCCGACCTGGAATTCCGTCCCGGTCCGCACGAAGAAGCGTCGCAGACGATCGGAGGAAACATCCGCCGCGATGTTTTCGATGTAGGCTCCCCGGCGGGCTTGCTCGATAGCGGTTCCGTTGACATCGGTGGCAAAAACCTGCAAAGGGACGGAGCTTTCCATCCGTTCGGCCACTTCCGTGAAGCAGATGGCCAGCGAGTAGGCCTCTTCGCCGGTGGAGCAGCCGGGCACCCAGATCCTTATGCCCCGGCCCGGCGGCGTTCTCCGGATCACACTGGGGAACACTTGCTGGCTCAAAACCTCGAACACGCCGGGGTCGCGGAAGAAGCGGGTGACGCGGATCAGGATCTCCTGAGCCAGGGCGTGCAGTTCCTCGGGGTGTCCCTTGAGGCGGCGCACATAGTCGGCGGGGCTCTCCAGGCCGAGCAGAACCAGCCGCCGCAGCATGCGGCGCCGCACCGTGGATTGCCGGTAAAGATTGAAGTCCACGTGGCTGCTGGCGCGCAAGAGATCCAGAATGTCGGCAAAATCCCTTTCGGAGTTGCGAAATGCCACGTCTTCTTCCGCCGCGGTACGGTTAATGAGGCGCGGCTCGCGGGCGATTCTGGCCAGTTCGCCGGCCACGCGGTCGGGCGGGAGAACGAAATCCACGCAGCCGGTGGAGATCGCGCCGCGGGGCATTCCGTCGAATTTCGCCGATTGCGGGTCCTGGGCCAGCGCGACGCCGCCTACCTCGCGAATGGCCTGCACTCCCAGGGCGCCGTCCGAGCCGGGGCCCGAAAGAATCACCGCTACCGCTTTGTTCCGGCGGCTGCTGGCGAGGGAGCGCAGGAAAGTGTCGATGGGTTGGGGGCCGGGGCGGTCGTTGGGCGCGAGCCGGAGCACCCGCCCGGCGACCGCCATGTCGAAATGGGGCGGGATGACGTAGACCTGGTTGGGCGCGAGCGGGGTCCCGTCGCCGGCCTCGCTCACGGGCATGGCGGTGGCGCGGGCGAGCAGATGGCTGGGAATGCCCTCATGCCGGGGGTCCGGATGCTGAATCAGGACGAAGGCCATGCCGGTGTCCGTGGGCAGGTGTTCCAGCAACGCCGTGAACGCCTCGATCCCGCCCGCGGAGGCCCCCACTCCTACTACGGGGAACCGCTCCTCCCGGCCCTCGCTTTCGTCGAAATCTTCCTCGATTTCCCGGAGGGGACGCGGCGCCCTTTCCGGGAATTCCGACAGCGACATGACAGTCTCTTTAGAGATTCTCGCACATTATCGCACAGCCGGCCGTTTTTTCTCGCGAAGATGCGTCTTCAGCTAAAGAAGACCCTCCAGACGGTGTTCACGAGGGCGTGGGCGACCATGGCCGCCCGCACGCTGCGTCCTCCCAGATAGGCGCGCCCGTAGAACAGACCGGCCACCGTGGCCAGAATCGCGAACCGCCAGTTGGGGAACCCGCGGAAGGGCAGGTGCGCCAACCCGAAGACTACCGAGACCGCTACCAGCCCCACTTTGGAATCGAACCATTCCTGCAACAGGCCGCGGAAGAAGAACTCCTCGCGCAGGGCCACCACCCAGAGCATTCCCAGAAAGGTGAGCGCGGCCGAAGCGGCGGTCTGCCACCAGGCTCCCGGACGCAGGTGAAACGGGGAGAACCTGAGCATCCAGCCCAGCAGCGCGCCCACGGGGAGAAAGAGGGCGAAGTTGGCGCAGCCGGCCGCCCAGTCCCGGCCAGTGGGAAGGAACCCGAACCCGCGCACTTCGAGGCGGGCCATGGAAAGCACGGCCAGGATCGCCAGCCGGGTCCACATCAACTCGCCCAGGATGCCTAGTTTAAGCCCGGGCCCAGGAGTGCCGTAAATGGACGGAAAGAGGCCGGCCAGCAGGACCCCCGCCACCAGGGCCACGAAGGCCAGGGTGGTCGCCGAGCGTCGGGGCAGCGCGACGTACCAGAAGGAGACCAGCGCGGCCAGGGCCGCCACCGAGAACAGCGCCGTCCAGCGGAACAAGCCGGTGGGCGCGGCATAGATCAGGTAGGGGAGCACACCGCTGAGAGTCATGGCGGTCGCGAGCGCCGGCCCCCTCAGCCGCTGCTCGACCAGGCGGCGGGCCGGCTCCCAGCCCGCGGTCAGGTAGAAGACCGCTTCCAAAGCGAAGGCCGCGACGAGGGGCGCGGCCAGCCAGGCCGGTATACTCTGGAAATGGGCGTATAGCGCTCCGCCCATGGATACGGCCAGCAGAACGGTTATGAGCCCGACCGCCACTTCGCGCCGCGAGACCTTCACCGGCATGCTCTTAGTATCTCTGCTTTGGCCACTCGGCGTCCGCGCCCAAAGCCCGCCGCCGGATCTGGCCCTCCGCGTGGCCCAGCGCACCACCCAGGCCCGCCGGGCCCGCGACCAGTACACCTACCGCCAGACGGTGGTCGTCGAAGAACTCAGCCCCGCCGGCGCACGGGCCGGCCAGTACCGGGAGATCCGCGACGTGGTTTTCTCGCCGCTCGCCGAACGCAGCGAGCAGGTGGTCGGCAAGCCTCTTCAGACCTTGCAGCGCCTTCAACTCACCGAGGAGGATTTCCGCGACATCCGCGAAATCCAGCCCTTCCTGTTCGACTCCGGCCAGCTCTGGTTCTACGAAACCCGGTTCAAGGGAGAGGAGACCATGGACGGCGTCGACTGCTACGTGCTGCAAGTCCGCCCGCGCCAGATCCTGGCCGGCCAGCGGCTGTTCGACGGCCTGTTGTGGGCCTCCAAGAAGGACTACTCGATGGTCCGTACGGAAGGCAAGGCCGTCCCCGAGATGCGCAGCCTGAAGAGCGAGAACCTCTTCCCGCACTTCACCACGCTGTGGGGACCGGTGGATGGCGATCTGCGCTTTCCGCTGTTCACCTACGCCGACGACACGCTGGACTTCCGGGTAGGCCCGCAGCGCGTCCGGCTGAGCATCCGGTACAGCAACTACCAGCGCTTCGCGGCGGAATCCACGGTAAAGTTCGGCGAGGCCGCCGCGCCCAGTTCCGGCCCTGGCGGGGAGCGAACGCCTTAGGCCGCGCTGGAATACACCTCAAGAGTCTCCTCTCTTCCCCCTGCGCCTCCGATGATTGCAGTGAACGAACCACCTTGGAGAGAAACCGTGTATCAGAACATTGTCAGAGTGTTCGCTGTTATGACGCTTGCTGGAAGCCTGGCCTGCGCGTTGGCCGCCACTCCGGCTATAGGAATGGTATCGGCCGGGGGTAGCTTCCAGGTTGACGGCGCCCGGGTGACCGGAAACGCCACCTTGTTCGAAGGCGCCGTCATCGAAACCGACCGCGCACCGTCGGAGCTTCATTGGCTGCACGGCGGGAGGATGATCCTGGGCGCCGATTCGCGCGGCAAAGTGTGCCGCGACCGCCTGGTGCTCGAGCGCGGGCAGGGACAGATAGCCGGCTCGACCACGTATCCCATCGAGGCCGCGACCCTGCGCATCCTCGCCGCTCAACCCGATTCCACCGCTCTGGTAACTTTGGACGGACCTCGCCAGATCCACGTCACCGCACTGGCCGGATCGGTCCGCGTCACAAATTCCGACGGAGTCCTGGTCGCCAACATCGCCCCAGGCAAGGCCCTCGAGTTGGAGGCCCAGGTCGCCGGAGCCGCCGCTCCTACCATCCTCACTGGAGCTGTCTTGCAGCGCGACGGCCACTATCTGCTCACCGATGAAACCACCGGCGTGACGGTCGAACTCAAGGGCGAAGACCTAGCGCCCGCCCTCGGTATGCGGGTCCAGTTCACAGGAACCATCGACACTTTGGCCCAGCCCGTTGCGGGGGCGACCGAAGTCGTCAGGGTGCTCACCTTCAAGGTCCTGGGCAAGTCCGTCCTGGCCGGCGCTGCCGCTGGCGGAGCCGCCAAAGGCGCGGCGGCCGCAGTCGGCGCCACCACGGCTGGCGGCCTATCGACCGTCGCAACCGTGGTCGGGATCTCTGCAGCCATCGCGGTGCCCGCCGCTTCCGGCATCGCCGTCACCCAAGAAGACAAGACATCCATCAGTCGCTGACGAACCACTTGGGGGCGGAATTCGAATCCGCCCCCATGCCCAATTACGCCGGGCCGAAGCCCGGCCGCAGGGTGTGCCCAGCATGGGCGGAATCTTGTTGGATGAAAGGAGCCAATCGGAGCCGACGACGGCAACCGTAGCCGAAGCGCAAGGCGTAGTCGCGAGACGAAGCC
>JBKQQG010000075.1:0-3882 GCA_052144455.1 Bryobacteraceae bacterium | reverse complement strand
GAGCAACTCGAACTGATCCTGGCAAGTTCGGGTTTTCGCGTTTCAGAATCCCTTCGCCGGCTGCTGCGGTATACGGTCGAAGCGGCTCTGGCCGGCAAAGGCGACAGCCTGAAAGAGTACACGCTGGGCGTCGAGGCGCTGGGCCGTGCCGAGTCGTTCGATCCGCGCCAGGATACCATCGTCCGGGTACAGGCGCGCAAGCTGCGGGAGCGATTGGCGGCTTACTACGCGGCCGAGGGCCGCGGCGAACCCTGCCGGATCGTCTACCGGCCGGGCAGCTATCTGCCGGCTTTCACAGCCGCGCATGAGGCAGTCGCGGAATCGCAGAGGACGGTCGCCGTCCTGCCGTTGATGAATCTCACGGCGGACAACGCAGCCGGGTACTTCTGCGATGGTCTGGCCGAAGAACTGATCGATTTGCTGGCCCGCACTGAAGGTTTACGTGTGGTCGCGCGGACGTCGAGCTTCCGATTCAAGGGCGTGCAGGCGGACGTTCGCGAGATCGGCCGGCGGCTTGGCGCCGATCTGCTGATCGAGGGCGCCGTGCGTAACGCGGGCGATCGCTATCGCATCACTATTCGGTTGCTCTCCGCCGCCGACGGCTGCGAGATCTGGGCCTCCCGGTATGATCGGACATCGCGCGATGTGCTCGAAATCGAGGCGGAAATCGCGGCTTCCATCGCGTCCGCGCTGAGTTCCGGAACCCCGCCGGCGGTTTCGGCCACGGATGCCGAGGGCGCTATACTCTATCTTCAAGCGCGCCACGCCTGGAACCAACGCTCCGAGACCGGATTCCGGCGGGCGCTGGAACTATACACCGCCGCCACCGGGCGCGACCCCGGCGCCGCCAAAGCCTGGGCTGGAATCGCCGAGTGTCATGTGCTCATGAACATGCATGGCCTGGCGCTGCCGCACGTCTGCATGCCCAAAGCGCGGGAGGCGGCCATGACGGCGCTCGCCATAGACCCAGGCCTGGCCTCGGCATGGTCGGCTTTGGCAGCCGTAACCGCCTTGTACGATCGAAAGTTCGAATCCGCCGAAGAGCGCTGGCGCAAGGCGCTGGAATCGGATCCCGCTTACGCCACGGCCCACCACTGGTACGCCTGTTTCGGTCTGATTCCCATGCAAAGAATGGGCCAGGCGCTCGACGAAATCCGGGAAGCGGAACGGCTGGACCCGCTTTCGGCGCCCATCGCGAACGATGTCGTGTTCGTTCTGTACTGGAACCGGCGCTTTGACGACGCCATCGCACAGTGCCGGAAGAACATCGCGCTCAATCCCGGATTCCACCGGGACTACATTCTGCTCGCGAGGGTCTACGCGGCCCAGGGCAGGTATCGGGAGTCGGTAGACACCTGCCTGAAAGTACGCGAGCAGTTGGACGGGGTCTCCTTCCTGCCCCATCTGCTCGGCACTCTCGGGTTCGCCTATGCATCGAGCGGAAACCTGGAAGGCGCGCAAGAGGTATTGGGAGAATTGCTCCGGCTGGAGGCGCGTGGCGCCGTCACCGCCCACGAGCGCGCTGTGGTGGATACGGCGCTGGGCGACTGGGACGCCGCGATTCGAGAGCTCGAGACGGCCTATGAGCAGCGCACCGGCTTGGCGATATTCGTCCCGGCCGAACCTTTGTTCGATGCTCTGCGCGCCCGGGGCTTGCTCGCCTCCGCCCCTGCCTTCACGTGAACGTTCACCCCTTGCTCACCCGTGAAGTCTTGTGGAGAGATGCGTGCATGCCTCATTCTGTGAGCGGCAGGTAATGGCAGCTTCGCCGCGAAGGCCTTCCGCTCCGGCGAGACGCGACCTGATCGCTACCAACTCAAAACGAAAAGGAGATTGTATGAAACTCGCAACGATCGTACTACTGGGAATTTTGGTCCTCGGGTCATTCGCCTCGATGCAGGCCTCCAACAAGGACGCCCCCCCCGCCGGCGCTGGGAACGTGGTCCTGGCCTATACGAACGGTGGGTCCTCGACGGATACTGTTTGCATTTGGTACCCCGTGCTCCTTGGAGATCTCCAACCGGAGTCCTTGTTCGCGTCCTTGCCCCAACCCTCGACCGCCGACAAGGGACATGCCTACCTCGTCTGGGTTTCGGATTATAGCGGCGTAGCGGTGCCCTCCAGTCCGGACTTTACCCTTTTCCTGATTCCCACCGGAACCGCCACTATCTATTTCACAGACAGGCCCGATTCGCGTGATTGGACGAACTTGGCCAAACGGAGCACCTGGGGAACACCCGTGGCCACGTTTGTCAGGAAAGCAGGACTCTTCCAGAGCCTCGATGGCGGAAACTCGGGCACTATGATTAGCTCGGCGGAGCTGGTGTCGAGCAACCCCTTTACATTGGAGGGAATAACGTTCGACTTCAAGAACCTGATCCCGCACGGAATGACCTGCTTCGAGACTGCGATTGGGTCCGAGGAGACCGGCACGTGCGTCGCGATCCGCGGCGGGCAGTAAGAGACGGGTCGCGATCGGTTCCCAGGCAACGGGCGGGTCCTCCATGCTGCCGGGCTTCGAACCCCGCCCCGCTTGTCTGGAACTCATTTCGGGAGCATGCTGTAATATGCAGCCCCACGAGGAGGAGTTCATGAGAGGCGCTGAGAGATTCCGCATCGGCGATTATGACTGCTGGACTCTGGCCGACGGAGAATTGACCTACCCCGGATGGACCACGCTGCCGCCCGAGGGCAAGCCGCCCGCGGAGATCACTGCCCCCTATATAGCGGTGCTTGTCGATACCGGATCGACGCGAATTCTGATCGACACGGGCGCGGGCGCACTCGGCCCCAACACGGGAAAGCTGCCGGAGAGTCTGGCTGCGACGGGCTTCTTACCGGAAGATATCCATGCGGTGGTCCTTTCCCACGCGCATCCGGACCATATCGCCGGGGTGCAGATGTTTCCGAATGCGGCGGTGGTCATGATGCGGAAGGAGTACGAGTTCTGGATGGCCGCCGAGACTCAGGCCCGGCTGGAGGCCTGTGAGATCTACGGCCTCGGGCCGCTAGAGATTGCGATGGCGGCCGCCGTTCGGGATCACGTGGCGCCCGAGAGAGACCGCCTGCGCCTGCTCGACCGGCCGGCGGAAATCGCGGCGGGCGTACTGGTGTTTCCCGCGCCGGGCCACACACCCGGGCATGCCGCCGTGCTGGTTTCTTCGGGAAGGCAGCAACTGCTCTACGTGGGCGACGCACTGGTTCATTTGGCTCAATTCGAACATCCGGATTGGGTCTGTGCCTTCGATCTGTCTCCCGCGGAAACGGTGCGCACGCGAAAGCAGTTGCTGGATCGGGCGGTGGCCGACCGGTGTCTTTTCGCGGGCTATCACCTGCCGGGCGGGCTGGGCGCGGTCGAGGCGCGGCAGGGAGCGTTTCGTTGGGAATCGGCTGTTGCCGCCGGGATGAACGCCTGAGTTCAAGGGCGCCCCGACGTTGCGGTGCTACAGTATATGCCATGGGTGATAGCGCGCCGTCGGCGGGGACGGTGCGCGAGCAACTCGAACTGATTCTGGCAAGCTCGGGTTTTCGCGCTTCGGAATCCCTTCGCCGGCTGCTTCGGTATACGGTCGAAGCGGCTCTGGCCGGCAGAGGCGACAGCCTGAAAGAGTACATCATCGGCGTCGAGGCTTTGGGCCGTCCCGAGTCGTTTGATCCACGTCAGGACAACATCGTCCGGGTACAGGCGCGAAAGCTGCGGGAGCGATTGGCGGCTTACTACGCAGCCGAGGGCAGCGGCGAATCCTACCGGATCGTCTACCGGCCGGGCAGCTACCTGCCGGCTTTCGCAGCCGCGCATGAGGCAGTCGCGAAATCGCCGAGGACCGTCGCCGTCCTGCCGTTGATGAATCTCACGGCGGACAACGCAGCCGGCTACTTCTG
>JBKQQG010000074.1:0-4658 GCA_052144455.1 Bryobacteraceae bacterium | reverse complement strand
ATAAGTGTAGCTGGTCTGGTAGGTCCCGTTTCCCGGAGGGGGTTCGGTCACCTGGATCAGGTTCCCCATGGCGTCGCTCGCGTACGTCTTCCATTTTCCCGCCGGATCGGTGATGGTGGTGGTGTTGTGCGGATTCCGGGGCAAGGCGAACGGGATTCCGGGGTGAACGTGAAAACGATTCCGGGGTGAAGGCGAACAGGATTCCGGGCGGAAGGCGAACAGCGATTCCGGCGGGAAGGCGAACGGTTTTCGCCCGCTCCCGGAATGGCGTTCACGATGGCCCGGAATGTTTTCCACAGGCGTAGCGGCGCTGGACATCATACCGGCACAATGAACCCTCCAAGGGAGGATCAGCGTGCCGGCCAGGAGACTGTCCATGCGGAAACTACGGGAGGTCCTACGCCTCCGATATGAACTCAAACTGGGCTACCAGCAGATCGGGCGAAGCTGCGCGATCGGGGTGAGCACGGTTCACAAGTACCTGAAGCGAGCCGAGGCGGCGGGCCTCACCTGGCCCCTGCCGGAAGACTGGGATGAGGCGCGAATAGAGGCCGCGCTGTTCCCGCCGGTGGAAACGGCCGTGGCGGAGAGCGCGGCGCGGCCGCTGCCCGACTTCGCCTCGATCCACTCCGAACTGCGCCAGCACAAACACCTGACCTTGCAGTTGCTGTGGGAAGAATACCGGCAAGCCAACCCGGACGGCTACCGCTACTCGCGCTTCTGCTACCTGTACCAGCGGTGGCTCTCGAAGCTCGACGTGGTGCTGAGGCAGGAGCACAAAGCGGGCGAGAAGATGTTCGTGGATTGGGCGGGAACGACGATCCCCGTCCATGACCGCCACACGGGCGAAGTCTGGCAGGCGCCGCTGTTCGTGGCCGTTCTCGGGGCCAGTTCCTACACCTGGGCCGAGGCGATGCGCGATCAGCAGATGGAAGCCTGGCTGCGCGGCCATGTCCACGCCTTCGAACATTTTCACGGCATCCCGGCGCTGGCTGTCCCCGATAACACCAAGACCGGCGTGACCAGGGCGCACCGCTACGATCCGGATCTCAATCCGACCTACTACAACTTCGCGCAGCACTGCGGCTTCGGCATCCTGCCAGCACGCCCGCGAAAGCCGCGCGACAAAGCCAAAGTCGAAAACGCCGTTCAATTGGCGGAACGCTGGATTGTGGCGGCGCTCAGGCACCGCAAGTTCTTTTCGCTCGAGGAACTGAACCAGGCGATCCGCGAGTTGCTCGCCAGGCTGAACCATCGCCCCTTCCGCAAGAAGGAAGGCACGCGCGCCAGCCTGTGGGAGTCCGTGGACCGGCCCGCATTGCAGCCGCTGCCCACCGAGCCGTTCGATCTGAGCCAGTGGTCCCGCGCCCGGGTCAACATCGACTATCACGTCGCCTTCGATTCCAACTTCTACAGCGTGCCCTACAACCTGGTGCACGAACTAGTCGAGATTCGCTCCACGCCCACCACGGTCGAGCTCCTGCACAAGGGCGCGCGCGTGGCGTCGCATCTGCGCGGCCGGGGGCACGGACAGGCCATCACCATCGACGAGCACCGGCCCAAGAGCCACCGCGCCCACCTGGAGTGGACGCCCTCGCGCATGGTGCATTGGGCCGAAACCATCGGCCCCCACACCGCGCGGTTGTTCGAGCGCATCATGAACGACAAGCCGCATCCCGAGATGGGCTATCGCGGTTGTCTGGGTATCATCCGGCTGGCGGAGAAGTACTCCACCGTGCGCGTGGAAGGGGCGGCCGAGCGCGCCTTGCTCACGGGCGCCTGCCGCTACAAGAGCGTCGAATCGATCCTGAGGAACTCGCTGGACCAAGTTCCCCTGTCCGCTCCGCCGCCCTCCACCACGCCGCCGCACGACAACATCCGCGGATCGGAGTACTTCGAATAGGAGAACCCATATGCTGCAAGAACCGATGATGGAAAAACTGACGGCCATGCGGTTGCTCGGCATGGTGGACGCCTTGAAGGCGCAGGAGCAAGATCCGGCGGCCCGCGAGCTGAGCTTTCTGGAACGGCTGGGTCTGCTGGTGGACCAACAGTGGACCTGGCGCGAGAATCAGGCTCTGGCGCGGCGGCTGCACGCCGCCAAGCTGAAAGGAGCCTGCGTCGAAGAGATCGATTATCGCGCTTCCCGCGGTCTGGACAAGAGCGTGCTCCGCGCCTTGGCCCAGAACTCGGCTTGGGCCGCTCAGCACGAGAACATCTTCGTGCTCGGCCCCACCGGCGTGGGGAAGAGCTTCCTTGCCTGCGCGCTGGCGCAGAAGGCCTGCCGCGACGGTTACTCGGCCTTCTACACGCGCGCCGTGGCGCTGTTCCGCGACCTGGCGCTGGCGCGCGCCGACGGCAGTCTGCGCAGTCTGCTGGCCCGGCTCGGCCGCATCGACGTGCTGGTGATCGACGACTGGGCCATGGCGCCGCTGGCGGAAACCGAGCGCCGCGACTTCTGGGAGATCTGCGAGGATCGTTACCAGACGCGCTCGACGATCCTGACTTCGCAACTGCCGGTGGCCCGCTGGCACGAACAGATCGGCGATGCCACGGCCGCCGACGGCATCCTGGACCGTCTGGTGCACAACGCCCATCGCATCGAAATGCGGGGTGACTCGATGCGCAAGAAGCGAGGCTCGCAATCGTCGAGCTGACGCTCGCCGGGGCTTCTGAGTGCTGAGGCGGGGACAAGGGCTGCCGCCCCTTTCCCCGCACCCTTTTCTCCGCCGCAGCCGCCCTGCCTCCGCTGCGCTCCGGAGAACTTTTTCTTGACGAAGCCGAACACTTCCTGCACAATCGAAGTGCCAGCGTCGCTGCGCTCCGAGAACTGTTCGCCTTCGGCCCGGAATGCCGTTCGCGTTCTCTCCGGAATCAGTGTTCGCCTTCGCCGGAATCCCCAGTGTTGCCCTGGTACAGGTAGCTGGTGACGCTGCCGCCGGCGGAGGTCGCCCTAACTGGAGGTTCCGACGGCACCAACATAGCGACTCCAACTCTGCGCCGCTGTGGATTCGGCGCTTGACACATGGAACTCCGCCGTCGTGAACCTCCCAATCCGGCTGCCGCAGTAGCACTTCATAGCGTAATCGAGGTTCGTGGCGCTATCGCGGCGGCAGCCGGCGAACATCAGGCCGCCGTTGCTCGAAAGCGCGGAGAGTGCACGAAACACCCGCTCTAAGGAGGACCCTCGCCGTCCGGCTCTTGCGCCTCGATTTCTGAGCAGCACGCAGGGGATTTCTCGTGGAGCGCCTTTCGGGCCTCATCAGGCAGCCGGGATCGCTTCCAGATGGCCTCTTGTTCTTTCTGGATTTGCGGCGACGTGATCCGCTTGCAGCCCATGGCGTCCCAGACCTCACCATTCCATGGGTTCACCGCGAGATAGTACGTTATAAGCAGATTGTCCTTTACGTTCGAACGCCAAGCCGAGAAGGTGTAAAACTCCGGCGCCCAATGGTACGTCCAGTGGCCAATCTGAACCGACGAGGGGTTCTCGCCAAGAACAACCAGGGCTTCTTGCACGAGCTTCCGTGCAGTGCTCTCGGGAATTGTGTGATCGCGTGCCAATGCCCCGACACCGAGCCCAAGCGCAAGTGCCAGGCGGAGGACCCGCTCGCATCCAGTGCACGCATGCCTGCCGCGCCTCATCGTAGACACCTCACGAACACGTCTGCGATAGACGTAAAGGTGCCGGGATCGATGCCGAAACCGTTTGCGTGTGCAATGGTTCCGAACGTGAAGGGGTCGGTCACCCCCTTGAAGAGGCTTCCCTTGTAGTAAGCGAACGATTCGGCCGAATCCAAATAACTAGCGTATTGTGCCACGATGGCCCACACCTGCTTGCCATTTGGAAGGGTCGTAGGCTGACTAGCCGTTCTCCACCCTGTGGAGTACACGAAGGTTGCAGGGTTCGGGGAATTCTGTGCGGGCTTACTGCTTTCCAAATTGAAGTAGGCGTCCCCACCATTAATGACAAAGCTGCCGCCTCCCCATCCCGATTCGTACGCTGAGAGCGCGAGGATATCTGCCTCACTCGTGCCGATCTGCCCCGCGACCGTCGCCGCGTCGGCACCGTGGGCGTTAATCCAGTTCTGGTAAAGGGGTGGGCATCTCGGCGGCCGCCTCTTCTTCGGCTTCCGCGTCACGGCGCAGGGGGTCGGGTCCGGCTCCCCGCTCCAAAACGATCCGGTGCTCTGGTTGGCAGAGCAAACGAACTCCCCGTCGTCCAACCCAACATCGTCGCCCGGGCAGGCCCAGCCCACGGTGCACCCACCGTCGGAGTCGTCATCCCCCCCACCCTGCCACTGGTACACAGGGAGCAGGCCCGAAGGGTCTCTGTGGTTTATGGGGTCGTTCCCGACGTAGGCATACCGATTCCAACTCCCCGGATCCGCCGGCCCCCCGCTGGCCCGGTACGGGTCCGCCGTCGTAAACCTCCCAATCTGGCTCGCGTAGTACCGGTTCTGCGCGTAGTCCAGTCCCGTCGCCGAGTCCCGCGTGTACGTCGCGAACTTCTGCGTGTCGTTCCCCGTCGGCGTCTCCTCCTCCCCGTACGGCTGATAATACGCCGCCCCCGTGTACTCCCGGTAGGTCACCGACCCCAGCCGGTCCGTCCCTATCGTCTGACCCGGCGTCTGCCAGTAGTTGTACCCCCACACCCC
>JBKQQG010000073.1:0-7885 GCA_052144455.1 Bryobacteraceae bacterium | reverse complement strand
ATGGCTGAAACTCCTCCGATTACGATTCGAGAATGATCGACAGCTCCAGTTCGGCTTCCGGCAGCTCGCCTGGCACGTACACGCCCACCAGGCGGCTCTGCACGATGTGGTCCCAGCAAGGGCCGGACCTGCTGACGCCGAAATACTGCGCGTCCACCCGGGCGGAGATGGACGCGGGAGGCGTGGGGAGGTGGGTGAGCGTCATGCCGGGCAGCGCGCGCTCCACCAGTTTGGGCACGAAGGCTTTCGAGCAGACCTTGACCAGTTGCGGGGTCTTGGCGATGAGGTCGACCTCGCCCACGGGGGCGCGAATGGAGAACACCCAGCGCGCGCGGTCGAGGCATCGCTGGTCGGTGATTTCGCCCTCATAGAGGTAGTCGGCCATCCTGCGCAACGGCACGGAAACCACGTTGGTGGGGACAACGGTCTCCAGGTGGGCGCGGATGTGATGGTCGAGCGCTCCGAACGAGAGGTCCAGATTGCGGTGATCGTAAAGCGGCAGTTCGCGGGGATGGGATTCGATGGCGAAGGTGCACAGCGCGCCACCCAGTTGCAACATTTGCACGAAGAGCTGCTCCGGGTGGATGTGCCGCGCCGAGTACAGTTGCCGCAAGGGAGCGAGCGCGGAGTTGACCGTGTGGAGGAGCCAGAACTGGCGATGTCGCGCGTGGAGTACTCCGACCAGGAGCGCGCCGCCGACCCCACCGGGGCGGAAAGCGCGGCGCTCTTTTCGTCGAGGATCTCGATCAGCCGCTGGAGAATCTGCATCAAACGTTCGCTGGCCGAGATGACGGTCGCAGGCGGAATGAAGTCGGGATCGAAAATGAAATGGCCGGAGCCGTCGCGCATCACGCGCGCCACGGGCATGCCGAGGACTCCTGCTTGGGCTTCGGTATCGAGGAGCAACGAAAAATTCTTTCGCCCCAACTGGACGGGCTTCTCGTCGCGCCCGGTGGTTTCGTCGGAGAGCGGCTGCGCTTCGGCCACGTAGCGGGCGCGCGAGCTGTCGAGCGCACCGGCGGCCACGCAGTTGACCCCGTTGGCTTTTCGCTCGGGGATAGACAGCAGCACGGTGAGTTTGTCGCGGGTGGGCGGAAACAGGTCGGAAATGTTGCGCGCCGGCGGAAGCGGGTCGCATTCGGGCATATGGAACGCCAGCCCGTCGGGCAGGATGCCGCGGGCATGCAGCAGCGAGAGGGTGCCGTTGCGCAGGGCTTCGGCGTCCAATCCAAAGCCCACGAAGCCGTAGGCCTCGAACCGCAGCGCCGAGGCGGCGAATTGGATGGAGTCTTCGAAATACCGGCTCTGCACCTGGAAATGGTGCGGCCCCAGGTACATGCCTTCGGACCAGACAACGCTTGAAAGCTGCTTCACGGCGCCCTACCCCTCATGGTAGAGGTTACTCCACACGGGTGGGGCAGCGCTAGTGGCGGGGCCGGGGAGCGGCCTCAGCGGCTGGTCGTGTGGCCCGCCTTCCGCAAGTGGCTGTGCTTCCGGCTGTACAGGAAGTAGATGGCTTGGCCGATGATGAGCCAGACGATCAGCCGCAGCCAGTTGGACCAGCCCAGCGAATACATCATCGCGAAGTTCCAGACGATGCCCAGGATCGGCACCAGCGGGACCAGCGGCGTCTTGAACGGCCTGGGGGCATTGGGATTCTTCACCCGCATCACCCACACCCCGGCGCACTCGATCACGAAGGCGAACAGGGTCCCTATGCTGGTCATGCTTCCCACGATGCTCAAGGGAAGGAACGCGGAGAAGGGCGCGACGAAGAAGAAAAACAGCAGGTTGGACCGCCAGGGCGTTTTGAATTTCGGGTGGATATCGGAAAAAACGGCGGGCACCAGGCCGTCGCGCGACATGGAGTAAAACACGCGCGATTGCCCGAGCAGCATCACCAGAATCACGGAGGTAAAGCCGCAGATGATGCCAAACTTCACCATGTCATTCATCCAGATGTAAGGCGTCTTGTCGATGGCCACCGCTACCGGCGCCGCCACGCCGAGTTGGGTATACGGGACCATTCCGGTGAGGACAACGGCGAAAAGCACGTACAGCACCGTGCAGATCACCAGCGAGCCGATGATGCCGACCGGCATGTCTTTCTGCGGGTTCTTGGCCTCCTGCGCGGCCGTGGAGACGGCGTCGAAGCCGATATAGGCGAAGAAAATGACCCCCGCGCCCTGCATGATGCCACTCAGTCCGAAGTGGCCGAACTCGCCGGTGTTCTTGGGAATATACGGCACGTAGTTGGCCCGGTTGATGAACATCCAGCCGACTCCGATCAGGGTCGCCACCACCGCCAGCTTGATCACCACGATGATCCCGTTGGTGCGCGCCGATTCCTTGATCCCGATCATGAGCAGCATGGAGATGAGGAATACGATGATCACGGCGGGGATGTTGGCGATGCCCTGCACCACGTTGCCGTCGGGCAGGGTCACCGGCTCGAACGGGCCGGCGATCCATTGCGCGGGCAGATGGATGCCGAATGTACGCAGGAGTGAAACCACGTACGCCGACCAACTGATGGAGACGGTGGACGAGCCGATGGCGTACTCCAGCACCTGGTCCCAGCCGATGATCCACGCGATCCATTCGCCCAGGGTCGTGTAGGCGTAAGTGTAGGCGCTGCCGGCCACGGGAATCATGCAGGAGAACTCGCTGTAGCACAGGCCGGCGAATGCGCAGCCGATGGCCGCCACAATCATGGAAATGGTGACGGCGGGACCGGCGTTTTGCGCGGCGGCAATACCCGTCAGGGAGAACAGGCCCGCGCCGATGATGGCGCCGATTCCCAGCGCGATCAGGTTGCCCGGACCGAGGGTGCGCTTGAGATGATGCTTACCGCTTTCCGATTCGGCAATGATGTAGCTGACCGATTTGGTCGCAAACAGACTCATGTCTCAGCTTCCCCCCGCCAGGTGAAGTGGTACGGCAACGCAAAAGATAGCACATTGGGAGATGGCGCGGGGATGGCGGAGACTGCGCCAGCGGAGGCAGGCCATGGAAATCCGGGTTTAGATTGGAAACCACCGTCTGGCGTGCCTTGGCGGTTGGCGAACCAGTCGTTGTGGCAGGGCTTCGATCTCGACCGGGCCAATCAGGCCGGAGGGCACCATCTGGGCGTCGAACACGCTGTAGGTTGAATAGTAGGAGCCCTGCAGCCACCCCAACGCTTGCACTTGCGCGAGGCGGACGGGGTCGCCGGAGAGTTCGTTGGCGGGCGTGTTCCGCACTTCCACCACGATCTGGTTGTCGCCCGGCTGGAGATCCTTGGTGACATCCCAGGTGAAGGGGCGCCAGGCGCGCGCGCCGAGGTCGTGGCCATTCACCCAAACGTGCGCCGAGTAGAGCACTTGGCCGAGATCGAGCGTCAGGGAAGTGCCCGGCTGGAAGTTGCTGGTGAACCCGGTGGTGTAGAGCGCCGCGCCCCAGAACTGGGGCATACCCAACGCCGACCATGTCATGAGCGGCGTCGTCAACTGGCTTTGGCCGATCTGCAGTTGCCACGGGCCGGGGACGGCGGCGACCGTGGCCTGCCCCGCCGGTACGGGCAGCGCCGGGGCGAGGTTCGCCGGCGCTGCCCCGATCACCACGAAGCGGGTTCCGTAGGGGTCGAGGCGCAGGGTCACCGGGCCCGCCGTGTTGTCCGGCGCGATCCCCCGTATGGCGCCGGTCTCGGCATCCCAGTCCTGCACTTTCCCGGTGCCGGCCAGGACCGCGTCCACCTGCTGCGTGCTGTCGCTCTCATTGAAGAAAAAGAAGAGGTCGGCGTCCTGCCAGCGGCGGTGCAGGTATTTGATCGCCGGGGCCGGAGCGGAAAACTGCACGTCCGAAGCGGGGAGCGCACTCAGCGTGGTATTTGCATCGACTATGCCCCAGTCGATCGCCGGGGCGTAGGCGCCGCGGAATGTCTGGTCGTACGCCAGTTGCGGCTTGCTTCCGGCGAAGATCACCGTTCCGCCGGCGTCGGAGAACTGGTGCAGCGTATCCAGCGCCGCGCCCGAGAGCACGCTGCCCGGCGGGACCACCACCGCGCGGTACACCTGGCCGCTGAGGTTGCGCAGGCCGGCCGCTTCCACCGTGGCCGTTTCCGTGAGCGCCTGCTCGTCGATGAAATCGAAGTCCTGCTGCGATTCCAGCAACTGGCGCGCGATGACGAGCGAGGCGCTGTCGGCCGTGGTGTCGCCCAGCCAGAGATTGGCCGTGGGCTCAAACAGCGCGATGCTCGCGGCCGGGGTGCCGATCGAGAGCAGGTAGCTGGCGCGGTTGGCGTATTGGGCCAGCATGGGGAATTGCACCCACTGCGGGCTGGTCCGCCAGTCGGGCGGAAGAAAGTACTCGCGGAACTGGCTGGTGTCGGAGAAGAAGCTATTGTTCTCGATCAGGTTGATGCCGCGTACGAATTGGAAGTCCATCACCCACTTGGCTTGCTCCAGGGTGAGCCCGCGGCCGTAAGCGGCGTAACTCTCGGTGAACGCGCGCGGGTGGCCGTTGAGGTGCGTGGCGGAGGAAGGCCGCTTGGGAAAATCGGCGATCGTGCCCGGCCAGATCTGGCGCCAGATGGCGTCCACCCCCGGCACCTGCACGTAGCGCAGGGCGCGGAAGAAATCGCCGGTGGTCGGCACCAGCAGCGGAATATCGTTGTCGTTATCGAGGTGGACGATGTACTCCATGCCGTTGGCGGCGCACCAATCCGCCTGCACTTTGAAAAAGTTGTCGCGGAACAGCGCCGACCACACGTCCCAGTAGTCGGCCTGCACGCGGTGCGCGTCTTGGGAAGGATTGGACACCAGCAGGTCGGGCAGCAGCGCGGTCAGGTCGTACCCCTTGCTGCTTTGGAAATCGTTGAGCGACTGGTCGGTCCAGGGGACGGCGTAGCACTCCGGCTCGTCGCCCCTGAACCCCAGCACCGTCTTGCCGAACTCGTCGCCGATGACGTTCTGGTACTTCTGGTGTACGATGCTCAGGAACAGGCGCGTGTCGCCGGCGTTGAGGAAGTCGAACATCGAGTACTGGGTATTCTTGGGGAAGCCGGGGTTGTTCACATAGCGCGTCGGCTGGGTGCGATACTGCCACTCGACCAGCGTGATCTGCCAGGTGCCGGCCGGCGGCGTCCAGTTGATCTTGCCGTTGACGATCTGGAGCGTGACCACGGCCCCGGAGCTGCGCTCCGTCGCCCAGGCGCCCAGGTCCTGCGCGGAGACATTGACCGCCACCGGTATGCCGCCCGAGGCGGTGACGCTGGAGACGGCCACCAGCGCCTTCATGCGGTCCTGGGGATATTGGTTGGTGATTGCGCCGCCGGCAAATCCACTGGGGTAGCTGCCCTCGTCCGCTATCCACACACGCATGCCCCGGTCGCGGGCGGCGTCGACGGCAAATTGGATGCGCTGAAACCAGGTGTCGGAGAGGTAATCGATTTCCAGGCCGTAGTAAGCCCATATGGTGACGCAAGTGACGCCGTGGGCGTGGATCTCATCCAGGTCGCTGAGGATGTCGCTTTCCGTCATCTCCCCGTTCCAGTACCACCACAGCGTCATTCCGTATTCGGCGGGGGGAGTGAAGAAGTTGGCCGCCGCTTGGCGCGCGGTCGGCACGGTTATTTGCTGCCAGGGGCCGCCGGCGGCAACGGCGGAGAACGCCAGCAGAACGGTCGCCAACAGGAGCCGCATGACGTATCTGAGGATAGCATTCGGCAATAACGCTCCAGCGTGGTCTCCAGCTTCCGTTGGCAAAGCCTCGAAAGCCCTTGGAAGCTGGGCTGTTTGCCTGCTCATGTTCCTAGGCTATCTATTTCCGCGCCGGCCGGCAAACGCTCCCTGACGGGACTGTGAAAAAATCGGCCGGGAGGCGAAAGCGCCCAATGCCACTCAAATAAGCCGCTGCGGTGTCCAGAATGAATCGTGGGGCGGTCCGCGGCGCACCGTGGAGCAGGCGTTTCGCCTGCCATGCCGGTATTCCTACCGGCATGGAGTAGCGAATGAAAGAGTCGTACAGGGAAGGTGTAGCGAACCAACCTGGCCCCGAGCCATGCGCGGGCAGTCGTAAGGCTGCACTTGAAGCGTTGGACAGGGGTATCTGTAGGCTGGGCATTGAGCTCCGAAATCGCGTGGTGCAGGGAGCCGACGGCGTCAGGCAGCACGGAAGGCTACAACGCGGCGCACGCCAACGCGAGTGCGGCGCGGCCCTGCGGAGTCGAAGACCCCAAGCATGCGGAGAAACTTCATGCGCGAGAACCGGGAGACCCCATTACCGCCCGCGGGCAGTGGGCGGGCCGGGGGGAGAAGGCGATGAGCCATAAGACCCTCATGCACGGCGGCGGGGAGTCGTACAGCGGCGTAGTACCGGCGAAGCAGCCGAACAAAAGCGAGCAATCGCCAGCGGAGGACCCAGAGGGTACCCCGGAGGGAAGGCCGCTGACCAAGGAGAACACGCGGCAGCCTAACCTGTGCCGGACGCCGAGCCGGGAAAGCGGGCCAAGCGGGCTGGAGCGTGTGCGCGAAGCAGCAAAGCAGGATGGGAAGCTGAAGTTCACAGCCCTGCTGCACCATGTGAGCATCGACCTGCTCCGGGAGAGTTATTACAGCCTGAAGAAACAGGCGGCGCCGGGAGTGGATGGGGTGACGTGGCAAGAATATGGACAAGGCCTGGAGGCGCGCTGGAGCGACCTGCCTGGGCGAGTCCATCGCGGGTCGTATCATGCGCAACCGTCGCGGAGAGTCTGGGGCCCAGAGGGCACCCCGAAAGCCGATGGGCGGCAACGACCATTGGGGATCGCGGCGCTGGAGGACAAGGTCGTCCAGCACGCGGTAGGGACGGTACTCAACCAGATAGGGGAAGAGGACTTTCTAGGCTTCAGCTACGGATTCCGGCTGGGGCGCGGCCAACAAGATGCATTGGACGCGCTGTGGGTTGGAATCGTGCGCAAAAAAGTGAACGGGATTCTCGACTTGGACACGATTGCGTGCGTTCCGCATCCGGTCCTTTTTCGACAAACTCCAGCACGAGTGGCTGGTCCAGTTTGTGGAACATCGGATTGGTGACCAGCGGGTGGTCCGCCTGATCCAGAAATGGTTGAAGGCGGGCGTGATGGAAGACGGAGAGTGGAGCGAGACGAAGGAAGGGAGTCCGCAAGGGTCGGTGATCCCCGGTTTGCGGGTCCGTTCCGGATCGCCGATTTTAGCCAATCTCTACCTGCATTACGTCTTGGATCTGTGGGTGGAACAGTGGCGGAAGAAGCAGGCGTGCGGGGAAGTCATCATCGTGCGCTATGCGGACGACGCCGTGTTGGGCTTCGAGCATCGAGAAGAGGCGGAACGATTCCTGGAGCAATTGCGGGAACGGCTGCGGAAGTTCGGGCGGGAGCTACACCCAGAGAAAACGCGCCTGATTGAATTCGGGCGCTATGCCAGGGAGCGACGGGAGAAGCGAGGAGAAGGGAAGCCGGAGACCTTTAATTTTCTGGGTTTCACCCACATTTGTGGGACCAGCCACAAGACGGGCTATTTCACGGTGCATCGCAGGACGATCGGCAAGCGCATGGCAGCCAAGCTCAAGGATATCCGGGCCAAGCTGCGAGTGCGAATGCATGTATCGCCAGCCACGACCGGAAAATGGCTCGCGCAAGTGGTGCGGGGGTACTTCCAATATCACGCGATCCCGGGCAACTGGGCGCGACTGAAGGCGTTCCGCAACGACGTGCTGCGCATGTGGTTTCAAACGCTTCGGCGGCGAAGCCAGCGCAGTTGTTTGAGCGGGCAGCGCTTTCGGGAAGGTCTGGGTAGCCGGCTACCGCCGATCCAAATCCTGCAACCTTATCCGAACGTGCGTTTCGACGCCAAATATCCCAATATCCGAGGTAGGAACCGTGTGCGTT
>JBKQQG010000072.1:0-16562 GCA_052144455.1 Bryobacteraceae bacterium | reverse complement strand
AGCCGCCGTAGCCGGTCCAACTGCGACTTGAGAATCGCCGCCAGCCTTTGCCCGCAGGGCTGCTCGAAGATGTCCCACATCGTCACCAGCGCCGTCGTCACCGCAGCGCCGTATTCGGCTCTTCGCCTGCGCTTCCGCCGCTTGACGGCCTTCGGCTTCACGGCCCGGTTCAGCACCCGGATCAGGTACTTCCGGTGGTACCCCGTCCGCTTCTGGGCCTCATCCAGCAGCCGCGTTCGGCCGCCTTCATCCGCCCGCTCGTATGCCTTCTCGATGTCTGCCAAGTACTGCTTCCGCGCGTGCATGTCCACCCTTCAGAGGTGCCATACCTCGCGCCCGTTTGGGTTACATTCTTACCTGACCCAACCGATAGCCTCTGGGTAACATTTTACGTGACCCAATTCGCCGTTTGGCAAACGCCCCCCTCGGTAGTGTAGAATAGTCTATTGTCACCTTCGGGGCGCGCTCCGTTATGGTGCGCCCGCACGCGCTTTGATGCGGCCCCCAAGCAACACCGAACAGGAAGGTTCCTATGTACGCTGTGATACAGACGGGTGGAAAACAGTACCGCGTCTCCGCCGGAGATGAAATCGAGGTTGAAACTCTGCCCTGGGAAGTGGGCGTGGCGCTCGAATTGAACACCGTCCTGGCCGTTTTCCGGGAGCCCGATCAGATGCTGACCGGGCCCGAGGTGGCCAACGCCAAGGTCGTGGCCACCATCGTGGCGCAGGGCCGCGGCGAAAAGATCAAGGTGTTCAAGTTCAAGCGCAAGAAGCAATATAAGCGAACCATCGGCCACCGGCAGAACTTCACCCGGCTGAAGGTTAACGAGATCGTGGCGTAGGAGCACGGCATGGCGCACAAAAAGGGATTGGGCAGTTCGCGCAACGGGCGCGATTCGAACGCGCAGCGTCTCGGAGTGAAGGCCTTCGGCGGCCAACTGGTCACCGGTGGATCCATCCTGGTCCGGCAGCGTGGCACGCAGTTTAAGCCCGGCGAGAACGTCGGCTGGGGCAAGGACGACACGCTGTTCGCCAAGATTCCGGGCATCGTCGAGTTCCGCGACCGCGGCCGGCTCGGCAAGTTCATCTCCATCAAAGCGGCATCGTAGTGTTCATCGACGAAGTCGTCATCCGGGTCATGGCCGGCGATGGCGGCAATGGCTGCTTGGCGTTCCGCCGGGAGAAGCACGTGCCGCGGGGCGGTCCCAGCGGCGGCGACGGCGGGCGCGGCGGCGATGTCACGCTGGTGGCCAGCGAGCATTACAACACCCTCCTGCATTTCCGCTTCAATCCGGAACACAAGGCCGAGCGCGGCCGTCACGGGGAAGGCAGCAATCGGACGGGACACGAAGGCGCCTCCATCGAAGCGCCTGTCCCGGTGGGGACCGTGGTCTACGACGCCGATACGGGCGAGTTGCTGCACGACTTCACCCAGGATGGCGACCGGTACCTCGTGGCCCGCGGCGGCAAGGGCGGACGCGGCAACGCCCGCTTCGCCACCTCCACCCACCAGGCGCCCACCGAGCACGAGCCCGGGCGTCCCGGCGATCAACGGCGGCTGCGCCTCGAGCTGAAACTGCTGGCCGACGTGGGCCTGGTCGGCTTCCCCAACGCCGGCAAGTCCACGCTCATCTCCCGCATTTCCGCGGCTCACCCCAAGATCGCCGACTACCCGTTCACCACCCTCGAGCCCCATCTGGGCGTGGTGCTCCTCGAGGACCAGCGCACCTACGTGGTGGCGGACATTCCCGGACTCATCGAGGGCGCCCACGCGGGACACGGACTGGGCACGCGCTTCCTGCGCCACGTCGAGCGCACCCGGCTGCTGGCGCACCTGGTGGACGTCTCCGAAGCCACCGGGCGCGATCCGGTCCACGATTTCGAGGTGGTCGTGAAGGAGCTGGCCAGTTTCAGCCAGGAGATGGCGGGCAAGCCCATGCTGGTTGTCGCCACCAAGCTCGACGCCGCCCAGGACCCCCAGCGCCTCGCGTCCCTCCAGCGCATGGCCAACGAAAAGGGCCTGGCCTTCTACGCCGTTTCGAGCGTGACCGGCCAAGGGATCGAGGAACTGAAATACGCGATGGGCGAGCGAGTGCTCGCGCCTCTACCTGGGCATTAGCACGGCCGGCGAGAATGTGGGACGGCGGCTGAAGTAGCCTTCATGTTCCAGGCTCCGGTAGATGTTGCCCGAGATCTGCGCGGCGGTGGGTCCGCTCACCCCGCGCCCGCCCGTCAGCAGCACCACCACCACTACCTTGTTCTGCCCGAAATCGTTGAACGAGCCGAACCACCCCAGGTGGGTTGTGCCACCGGTGCAGGTGCCGGTCTTGCCGCAGACCGGGGCCTCGGGATCGTAAACGGCCCGGCGCGCGGTGCCGAATTCTACCGCGCCCATCATTCCCGGCTTGATCTCGGCAACGTGCTGGGCGATATCCAGGTGGCGCTTCACGCGCGGCACGAACTGCTCGATCTCCTCGGAGCTGCGCGGGTATTGCAGATAGTACAACGTGCCGCCGTTAGACACCGCCGAGAGCACCGCGGCCAGCTCCAGCGGAGTCAGCGCGATCCCCTCGCCGAAGCTGGTCATCATCCCCATCCCGCCGTTCTTGGGCGGAGCGTCGGCGAAGTAACCGGGCTCCTCGCCTTCGATGTTCAGCCCGGCCTTCTCGCCCAGGCCAAACAGACGCGCGTAGTAGCTGAAGCGGTCGTAGCCCAGCTTGATGCCCAGGTTGGCGAAGTAGTAGTTGTTCGAATGCGCCAGCGCCTGTGTCAGATCCACGCGAGTGCGCCCGTAGATCCGGATGGGCGTGGTGCGGTCGATGATTCCCTCGCTCAGCGCGGCCAGCGCCACCGGGATCTTAATGGTCGAGCAGGGCTGGAAGCCGCTCTTGAGCGCCACCCGCTGGTTGACCATCGCCAGGATGCGCCCCGTGGCAGGTTCCACGGCCACCACCGTGCCGTTGTAAGGCCCCAACGCCTCCACGGCGGCCCGGCGAACCACCGGATTCTCGCCCTCCACCCGGTCGCCGTCGGTCGAGTTGGCGTAGGTCGGCTCCGTCCAGGGACTGAAGAGGTGCCGCACCCGAGAACGGTGCGCGGTGCGCCTGGTCAGGGCGGCGGGGGTCGCCTTAGCGGAGACGCCCGTCTGTTGCTTGGCCTGAATGGCCGGAGTCTTCTTCGTCTTCTTTTTCTGAGGCGCAGTGTCGCCCAGGGCCACTCCCCCGGCCAGAACCGCCAGAGCTACGGCCAGATAGCCCAGTCTGCAACCCATCTTCCGGTATGCCATCGGCGCGCCATCAGGAAACATAATCTCGTTCTAATGTTTCAAGCCTCGCGAGGCTAAGGCTATGCCTACTATATCGGCCAGAACCATTCTCAACGATAGATTGTTTCCTGTCAAGAGCTTGTCGCGGTCGTTTGAGGGGAGGGCTCGACCACCCTCCCCCCAGACGGGCCGCAAAAGGCGCGCTCGCGCTTCCGGACGGCGGAACCTTGCCGCCCGGTCCCCGCGCCTTAGAAGCTGAAGCGGGCGCTGATCTGCATGCGCCGTGCCTGGGTGCCATCCGGGAACCCGGCGTCGGCCGAGGGCACGTACAGGAACGTTGGCGTCGGCGTGAGCACGCCCTTGGTCTCGGTGTACGCCTGGCTGCTTGTGAAGCCGGTGGCCGACCACGTGTTTGCCAGGTTAAACACCTCTAAGTTCAGGAACAGCTTGTAGCGCGCCGACTCCCCGAACGGAAGCGCCTTGGTGAGCCGCGCATCCGAGCGGTAGTTGGCCGGCAGCATGTAACTGTTCACCGGCAGCCACGGCACGCGGAAGCTGAAGCCCGTCCCGTTCAGGCTCTTGTTGGAGAACATGCCGGTCACGGGAGTGTCCTTCGTGGTGATCTGCTCGCTGCCATACGGGTGGCCGCTGGCCAGAGTCGTGATCGAGGAAAGCTGCCAGTTGTTGACCACGTACCGCCAGAAGGCTCCGGTGCGCTTCGTGAAAGTCGGCGACCACACCCAGGAGAGCACGAAGCGGTGGCGCTGATCCAGCGTGCCGTTGCCCTTGTCGGCCTTGTAGTCGCCATTGTCCAGCCAGTAAGTAGGGGAGCTCAGGAACAGGTTGTTGGTGCTCTCGCCGTAACTCTGGCCGTCGTCGATCTCGTGGCTCCAGGTGTAAGAGGCGACCCCTTGCAGCCCATGGGAAAAGCGCTTGTTCAGCTCCACCGCCAGTCCGTTGTAGTAGCTGTTGACCCCGTTCTCGTCGTAGGCGATGGTGCCGTACTTGGTGTTGGGGCGGCTCCCCGTGTAAACCGGCGTAGTGTAAGTTCCCACCGCGTTGCCGTTCGCGTCGTCGATGGTGTAAGTGAAGTTAGTGGTCGTCGTTGGCAGGTTGAGGTCGCGGATTCCGTAAAGCTGAACGCCCCGGCTCCAGATGTAGGTGACGGTCGCCGCCAGGTCCGAGGTGAGCTGCCGCTGTATGCCGATGTTGCCCTGCTCCGAATACGGCGTCTTGAGGTTCGGAGCGAGCATCTGAAGGGCCGCGGCGGAAACGGAGCCGCCGGTTGGCACGGCGCTCAGTGTGTTCGGAAACACTGGGCCAGCCGCCAGTTGCGCCGCCTGCGTTGCGGCCAGGCTGACGCTGGTCTGGTAAATGCCGTTGCCGGAGGTGAACAGGTCGTCGATCGTGCCGCCCTGGAAGCGCGCGTAGAATAGGCCATAGCCCGCCTGCAAAACGGTTTTGTCCGTCAGGCGGTAAGCCAGGCCCAGGCGCGGCGCCAGGTTGTCCGGCGTCGAATGGATGTGGCAGGTCAGCGGGTAATCCTGGTTGCACACCGTCGGTTGCGGCAATTGCGTATACTCCCAGCGCGCTCCGATGGTAATGTTCAGTCGCTTGGTGGCCCGCCACTGGTCCTGCAAGTACAAGCCGTAATCGTTAATGGTGGTATCCAGTACGGGATTCCCGAAGGTCTGCGTGTAACTCTGCCAGTGCTTGACGCCGGAGGTGCTGCCGTAATCCAGCGCGAAGGCGTTCACGCTCTGGTAGGTGTAGCTCCCGAAGTAGTTGCTGATGTAGTAGACGTAATCGGCGGTGTTGGCGATATCGGCGCCGAACTTGATGGTGTGCGTGCCCTTGGTCCAGGTGGCGTTGTCCTGGAACTGCAAGCGGCGCTCGCTCGGTTCCACGCGCGGCAGGTAGTTGGCCGGACCTAGCTGTGTGCCGTTGACCGAGGTCTGAAGGTAACCCAGACCCTGGCCCAATTCCGCGTTGTCGAAGGTGTCCGCCTGGCGGTCGGTAGCGACGCCGAACCGGAACTCGTTCACGAACCTGGGCGTGAGGATGGAAACCCAGGCCAGACTGCCGTTGCGCACCGTCACGGCGTCGTCGCCGTTGCTGGTGAGCGCGCTTCCGCTGGTCGACGAGACGGAAGTCTGGATGCCGTTCGGCGACAGATCGTGCATGAAGTTGAAACTGGCGGTCAGGGTGTTCCGTTCGGATAGATGATAGTCCAGCTTGCCGAAATACAGCTCCTGCGCCAGCGTGCGCGGAATCTGGCCGTAGAAGCGCGGCAACAGCGCATTGATGGCCGAGCATTGTGCGGCGGTGGCTGCTGCAAATCCGCCGCTGGCAACGCCACAGCTATTCCAGGTCTGAGTCGCGCCGTTGACCGCGGTGGTATTCAGGCTGGAAGCCATCGGGAAGTCGCGCCGTGTCGCCTCGGTGTTCAGGAAGTAGAACAGCTTGTCCTTCTTTATGGCCCCCCCGATCGAGCCGCCGGCCTGTTGCCGTTTCTCGCTCGGGACGTACGCCTGGAACGGGTCGCGCGCATCGAAAGCGGTGCTCCGGTAAAACCAGTAGGCGGTGCCATGCAGATCGTTACTGCCGCTGCGGGTCACCGTGTTGACGATGCCGCCCATGGCGCGGCCGTACTCGGCCGAGTAGTCGGTCGACACTACCTGGAACTCCTGCACCGCGTCCTGCGAGATCTGCGCCGCGATGCGCGTGCGGCCGGCGTTCTCGTTATAGAACTGCTCGGTGGTGTCGGTGCCGTCCACCAGGAACGCGTTCTGCCCGGCCACGCCGCGGAAACTCAGCAGCCCGTAGAAACCGTCGTTGCTCACCGCCGGTTGCAGCAACACGAAGGAGTCCACGCGGCGGCCGTTGATCGGCAGCTCCTGTATGGAACGCGTATCCACCACGCCGGAAACGTCGGTCTTGGTGTCTTCGATGAGCGGGGCCGCGGACGTCACTTGGACCTCCGTGGCGGCGCCGCCGATAGTCAAGCTAACTTGCAGATCCAGGTTCTGCCCGACCTGCAGTTCCAATTCCGTGGCCTCATAGGGTCGGAAGCCCGGCGCTGTCACTTTCACTCGATAGCCGGGCGCCGGGATTAGCGCCGGCGCGCTGAATAGCCCGGCGTCGTTGGTGGTCTGTGTGCGCGCGATGCCTCGGCTTTCGTTTGAGATCACCACGCTGGCGCCGGGCACAACCGCGCCGGATGGATCCCGCACGACGCCGGAGATTCCCGCTACGCCAGCGGCCGACTGGGCGAATACGGCATGCGCCGAGAACAACAACAGCAATGCGGCGATTCTTGATTTCATGTGAACCTCTCCAAGCCAAGATTTCCATCTGGGACCCTCGGCTCCGGGTGAGTCTTCGAACCGGGGATCGACGGGCCTTTTAAGCGTGGTTGTTGCTTGGCCGGTAGCTGCGCTGGATGGTATCGGCATTCCTCCCCCACACGCACGAGCGCAGGCACTGGTCCCAACCCCCACCGGTAAAGAATATCAGAACCACGTTGCAGTGGGGTTAAAAATCCACGCGGAGATGCAGAAACTGGCAAGCCACTCAAAACACAGGGAAAACTTGGCGCGGCAACGTGCAGCGGAATGAATATTCAGTCGCAATCGCAGCCTGGCTTCAGATTCTCCCAGCGCCGCCCCACCCCACGCAGCGCAGCACTTCGTTCGCGGCGCGGGCGGTGTTGGCGTGGATGGTGATGGTGTCCTCCAGATCGACCGCGTACCCGCCCGATAGCGCGATGGCGACGGGAAACCTGTGTAGGAGGGCGGTCGCGAGCACCAGCCGGTCGCGGGCTTGCAGACCGTGGAGCGTAAGCGACAACCCGCCGAGCTGGTCCTGGCAATAGGGGTCGGCGCCGGCCAGGTACACCACGAGCTGCGGCTGAAACTCCGCCAGCGCGGGAACGTAAGCGTCCCGCAGGCGCTCCAGGTATTCCTCGTCGCCGGTCTCGTCCGCCAGATGGATGTCGATGTCCGAAGCGGGTTTCTCGCCGGGGTAGTTGTTGAACTGGTGTATGGAAAGGGTGAAGACGCTCTTGTCCCGGGCGAAGATGGCGGCGGTGCCGTTGCCGTGGTGTACGTCGCAATCCACCACCATGGCCCGCTCTATCAGGCCGTCCTTCTGCACGCGCCGGATGGCCACCGCGCAATCGTGTATGGCGCAGAATCCTTCGCCGTGATCCGCAAACGCGTGGTGGAACCCGCCGCCGACGTTGAAGCCCACACCGTCGCGCAAAGCCAGCCGTGCGGCCAGCGTGGCGCCGCCGGCGGCCAGCCAGAACGCTTTCACCATCTGCCGCGAATACGGGATCTCGAGTTTCAGAATGTCGTAGAAGGAGAGCGTGCCGGTGCGCAGCCGCTCCACCCAATCCCGGTCGTGGACCAGCAGCAGGTCCTCCTCGCATGCCGCCTCGGGCTCCACGAAATCCTCGGGCGCGGCAAAGCCATCCCCCAGCAGCCGTTCGCGCAGCAGGCGGAATTTCTGCGACGGAAAGACGTGGTCGCCCAGGTTCAGGTCGTAGCCCGGATGGTAGACCAGCTTGAAGGGCAACATGCCGGCCCGCTAGCCGCCTCCCGCCTGGACCGCGGTAAGGATGGCCGTGTGGTAGGCGTCCTGCGCGGTGCAGCCGCGGGGAATGACGCTGGCGGGCTTGACAATCCCCTGCAGCAGAACCGCCAGCAGCGCGCCGCCGCCCAGCCGCTCCACCAGTTTGTGCCCGATGTTGGCCGAGTTGAGGTCGGGGAAGATCAGCGTGTTGGCGTAGCCCGCCACCGTCGACCCCGGCGACTTGGATTGGCCCACGGCCGCCACCAGCGCGGCATCCGCCTGCAATTCGCCATCCACGTTAAGCCCCGGAGCGCGCTCGCGTATGTACTGGAGCGCCGCGGTCACCCGATCCACTTCCTTATGCTTCGCGCTGCCCTTGGTCGAGAAGGAGAGCAGCGCCACCCGCGGCTCCACGCCGAACACGGCGCGCACGGTCTCCGCGGTGGCGATGGCGATCTCGGCCAGTTCGACCGAAGACGGAACGGCGATGATGGCCGCGTCCGAAAACGCCAGCAGGCCGCGGTGCCCGTACCGCGCATCCCGCACGCCCATGATGTGTACGCTCGACAAACGGCGTGCGCCGGGCCGCAGGTCGATGCACTGCAAGATCGAGCGCACGTATTCCGCGGTGGTGTGTACGGCGCTGCCGCAAACGCCATCCGCGTCGCCCGCCGTCGCCATCAATGCGGCGAAGTGCAGCCGGCCGCGCGCGACGCCGCCAGCCTCCATTTGCGTGAGCCCCTTGGACCGCCGCCGCTCGTAATAGATCGCCGCGTACTTGTTCGCCAGCGGCGATTCGCTCGGGTCGATGAAGGTGACGCCGGCCGGTGCGCTCGCGGGCGGCTTCCCGATCAGAATCGGCTCCACGACGCCCTCCCGCGCCAGCCGCCCCGCGGCTTCCAGCACCCGCGCGTCGTCGCCTTCCGGGAAAACGATCCTGCGCTTGCGCCCCAGCTTGCGCAGCCGTTCGATCTGAGCTGCCATGAAGGCAACCGCCGGCTCGGGTATGGCCATCGGAAACCTTCCATTGTAGCGTGGGTTGTGGGGTCAGGCCTTCCGGCCTGCAGCCGGGCTTCTGCCCGGCGTCTCAAGGTCCTCCAGCCGCACCGTGACCAGCGTCTTCTCCATGTCCTCGCCGGTTTCGATCATGTGCCGGAGATGCCCGGCGGCCAGCCGCGAGCACCACGGATCGGTAATGGGCCGGCCCGTCTTGCGGCTCAACTCCAGCAGGCACGGATGCGGCAGCGCGATCGCCTTCTCCGACCGCCGCCCGCCGCCGCTGATCGCGAACTTCACGTCCACCGCATCGCTATGCCGTATCGAGATCGCCGTCTGCAGCCAAAGAAACGTCACTTCCCACACTTCGCCAAACGGGTCCCGCGCCTGAAAGTTTCTGAAGTTCTCCAGCATCCTAGCCACATGCTAACACGCGGGTTCGCTTGTGTTGTGCGTTCCAAGCGAGAGCGATCACGCCACCGGCTGGTATAGATACTTCTGGAAGCCCGCGAACAGAACCCCTATCTCCTCAGGCCGGCCCAGATCGGCGATGGCGTCGGCGATGGCGTCGTGGTACTTCAGCTTGAGCAGGGGCGTCAGCTTCTCCCGCTCCAGTTCTTCTACGCCCTCACTCACGTAGTGCGCGAGCACAAAATTGAGGAACACCTGCTGCTGGCTGCCGAAACGGGTGCGAATCGCCACTTTGGCACGAGCGGCTCTTTCCTCGCGGGTGAGCGGTGGCAACGCGTACGCGATGTGCGCCAGCACGTCGTACAGATCGCTCTTCTCCGCGCCGATGATCTTCTGCATCTCAGCCATCTGCGGGCTGCCGAAGCCTTTCTCCGCCAGCCCCCGCAGCAGCCTGGCGCGGGTATCGGGATCGCTCCACAGAGCGCGCAGCTCGTCCTCGTCCCGGAAGAACTCCGGCAGCTTGCCAAACAGCATTTCCAGGAACTGATGCGCCGACATGGGCGTGCCGTCCGGGTGCCAGAAGCTCGTCACCATCATGTGCTGGATCGTGCGCGCTTTGCCGTCGGCCAGCTTGATTTTGATCCGTTGGGGGCGCGGGCCGGGCTCGGCTGCCGATCCGGGCGGTTCCGGCGGCGCATCCGGCCGCACGCGGGCTTCCGGTTCCGGCGCGGGCTCCGGCGCGACCGGCTCGCCGTCCCACTCCGGATCGCTGAAGTGGTGATAGGCCTTCACGAAATCGTAGATCGTGAAGTAGTACTTCCCGTCATACAGGCGCGTCCCGCGGCCCACGATCTGCTTGAACTCGATCATCGTATTGATAGGTCGCATCAATACGATGTTGCGGATATTGCGCGCATCCACGCCCGTGGACAGCTTCTGCGACGTGGTCAGGATGGTCGGAATGCTCTTCTCGTTGTCCTGAAAGTCCCGCAGGTGCTGCTCGCCCAGCGCCCCATCGTTGGCCGTGACCCGCTGGCAGTACTCCGGCTCCCGGCTGCTCTTCATCTGGTTGATCAGGTCGCGCACCGCCAGCGCGTGGTCTTGCGTGGCGCAGAAAACCAGCGTCTTCTCCTCCTGGTTGATCTGCTCCATGAACAGCTTCACCCGGTGCGCCTCGCGTTCCCTGATCTCGATGATCTTGTTGAAGTCGGGCTCCGTGTACAGCTTCCCTGTCTCAATCTCGCCTTCGATCAACTGGTCGTCCGGCGTATAGACATACTCGTCCAGCGTGGTGGCAATCTGCTTCACCTTGAACGGAGTAAGGTATCCGTCGTTGATTCCGTCTTTCAGCGAGTAGATGTACACCGGGTCGCCGAAGTAGGCGTAGGTGTCCACATTGTCCTTGCGCTTGGGCGTGGCCGTGAGACCAAGCTGCACGGCGGGCCCGAAGTAATCCAGGATCGCGCGCCAGGTGCTCTCGTCGTTAGCCCCGCCGCGATGGCACTCGTCCACCACGACGAAGTCGAAGAAATCCGCCGGATACTCGCCGAAATAGGGCGAAGGCTTTCCGTCCTTCTCCGGCCCGCTCATGAACGTCTGGAAGATGGTGAAGAACAGGCTGCCGTTCTTCGGCACTTTGCCTTTCTTCTTGATGTCATCCGGGGCGATCCGCACCATCGCGTCCTCCGGGAACGACGAGAAGGCGTTGTACGCCTGGTTCGCCAGGATATTGCGGTCGGCGAGGAACAGGATGCGCGGGCGGCGCGACGGCTCGCGGCTCAGGTTCCAGCGGCTGTGAAAAAGTTTCCACGCGATCTGGAAGGCGATGAAGGTTTTCCCCGTGCCCGTGGCCAGCGTAAGCAGGATGCGGTCCCGCCCGGCGCCAATCGCTTCCAGCGCGCGATCAATGGCCAGGTCCTGATAGTAGCGCCCCTGGAAGAAGCCGCCCTTGTCCTCGAAGGGAACCGTGGCGAAGCGGTCCCGCCACGCGTCGGCCTCGGCGAAGGTCAGGTTCCAGAGTTCTTCGGGGCCGGGATACCGGGGCGCTTCGCCCTCCGTGCCCTGGCTCATGTCGATCGCATAGATGCCCTGGCCGTTGGTCGAATAGGCGTACCGGATGGCGAGTTTCCCTGCGTAGTTCTTCGCCTGCGCCACGCCTTCGGTCACCTTTTCGTTCCACGCCTTCGCCTCCACGACAGCCAGTTTGTGGTTGCGATAGACCAGCACATAGTCTGCGACGAGCGGCTTCCCGCGCCGCCCGTGCCCTTCGATCCGGCCCAGCGTGATCGGATACTCGCGCAGAACGCGGCTGCCCTCCACCACGCCCCACCCCGCCGCCTTGAGCGCCGGATCGATGTGCTCGGCCCTGGTTTCCGCTTCGTTCATGGCATGACCTATAGCGCTCCGGAGAAGGCTTGGTCCAGGAGCGACTTCTTCAATTCCTCCAGCGCGGCGAGCTTCCGCTGGTAGATGGATTCGAGACGCTCTACCTCGCACGAGATTTCGTCCGCTCTGGCCATGATTGACTTTTGCACAGCTATGGGTGGCACGAGAATCGGCAGGTCGTTGAGAATGCCGTGATTCAGACTGCTCATAGTGGTTCCTACGGAATCGTTCTCCAGCCGGGCTCTGAATTGCTTCGAACTGAAGAGGGCCACAAAGAACCTCCCGTCCATTATCTTCGAGAGTCGCAAAAAAAACGAACCGGTGCCACAGATCCAACCCGCTTCGTCGCCGGTCACTAGGGCGCATCTGCCCAATTCCCCTCTCCGTCCGACAACGACGTCGCCAGCTCGAAGGACGTACGCACGGAGGCGATCTCTCGTTTCCTCATTCACCATCATCCGGCTCGATGGCACGATGCGTGAGTCGACGATGTTCATCGGATTCACGAGCGGAATACCGTCTGGAATATAGTCTGACTTGTGCAGCATCGTTCCGAAGGGGCCGGTTGAGATACTCGTGGTGACCTCGGCAAGCTTCTTCTCTACCCACGCCTCACCGCGCTGGGCGAAGACGGCCTGCAGGTGGCTTTCAAACAGGGCGCGGGCGTTTTGGAGGTTCTTTTCGGCGTTGGCTTTGGCGGCGGCGATGCCGTCGAACGCTTCGTCGAGGATGCCGACGATGCGCCGCTGTTCGGGGAGCGGCGGGACAGCAATTGGGAACGAAGGAAACTCCTTGATCGAAATCCGGTCAACCGTCGCTCCCCGAATTGTCCGACCGCTCAAAAAGTCACGAAACCGGGGAGAGATGTACTGGTATAGGAAGAAGCGTGGAACTACGTGCTTCTCATCGAAGCGCACGAGTCCCATGCGCCTGCCGAGGCAACAATCAAACCCCTCCGGAATGATCGCCGCTTCCCCGAGCTTCGTTTCGTACGAAAAAACAACGTCCTTGGCTTGCGGCCTCACCCTGCGGGTCCACCGCCGAAAGTCCTCCGGCGTTACGTGACGTGTTTCTCCCAGATTGATTGCCCCATCCTGCAGCGCACCTATTCCCAGGAAAATGGGGCCTGCGTCTACCGTCTTGGGCGTCGCGTGTGGGCCATCAAACACGACCGCGACATCGCCGATTCTCCTGAGGTCCCACGCTTTCCTCGCCGCCCCCCTACTCATCCCCGCCACCCCTCGCCCCCACCCACTCCATGAGCTTCCGCTGCAATTCGTCCTTGCTGGGCAAATAGAGCTGATACTCGCGCGCGTGGATGTTGGCGTCCTTGGGCAGCGTGATTTCCACCAGCGCCTTGTTCTTCTGCTTGCAGAGCAGGATGCCGATGGTGGAGTTCTCCCCAGCCGTTTTCACGAAGCGGTCGAAGTAGTTCACGTACATCTGCATCTGCCCGAGGTCCTGATGGGCGATCTTGCCGATTTTCAAATCGATCAGGACATAGCAGCGCAGCAGGCGGTTGTAGAACACCAGGTCCACGAAGAAGTGGTCCTCGTCGAAGGTGAACCGCTTCTGGCGCGCCTCGAAGAGGAAGCCTTTGCCCATCTCCAGCAGGAAGCGCTCGATCTGGCCGATGATGGCGGATTCCAGATCGCATTCGGAATAGCGGCTGCGCTCGTCCAGCCCCAGGAACTCCAGGACCAGCGGTTCCTTGAGCAGATCGCTCGCCTGCCCGACGGTTTGCCCTTCCCGCGCGAGCCTGCGGATGCCCTCCTTGTCGCGGCTGAGGGCGAGGCGCTCGTACAGGCCGGAATCGAACTGCCGCTTGAGTTCGCGAAGCGTCCAATTCTGTCCGCTGGCTTCGATCTCATAGAAGCTGCGCTCGTCCGGGTTCTTGACGCGGAGGAGGAACACGTAGTGCGACCAGCTCAGGGTGAAGGGGCGGAGGGGAGGAGGTCCCGATTCTCCAGTCAGCGACTGGAGAATTGCCAATTGGCCAGACGCTGTCTGGCCAATTGCTGGGGTGCTGAATTGGTCAGTCGTTGACTGACCAATTGAGGGTGCGCTGAATTGGCCAGACACTGTCTGGCCAATTCGGTCCTGGTTCTGTAAGTAGAACAGCCTCATGGACTTAAGGTTCGAAAACGAGAACCCTTTGCCAAACTCGCCTGTCAGCCGCTCTTCCAAGGCCCGGAGGATCTCTTCCCCATAAGCGGCCCGGTCTTCACCGCGCTGTTCCTCCTCGACTATCCGCCTGCCGATCTCAAAATTGGTGTGGACTTGAACCAGGTCCACCCCACGCGCCACGGTCGCCCGCGCCCCCGCGATCAATTCGCGGATGCCGGCCATCCACTCGGGCGCGATCTTCACAGCAGCCTCCGGATGGCTTCGAGCGCCTCCGCGCTCTGGGCGTCCAGCGCCGCGATTTCGTCCATGATCTCCCGCGGGCTGCGATGCGCCACCGCCTCGCCCCCGTTCGGGTTCTTCACCGAGAGGTCGCACGTCGCCGGGTCGATAGCGCTGGCGTCCACGATCCAGGACTTCGGCGAGACGGCGCGCGTCTTTTGCAGCTTGACGAACTCGGCTAGGTCCTCGTCGTTGAGCGGGTTGGTCTTGCCCAGATTGCGGCCGGGATCGAGCTGGTAGTACCAGATCTGGCGGGTTCTTGAGCCCTTCTCGAAGAACAGCACCACGGTCTTCACTCCCGCGCCCTGGAAGACGCCGCTGGGGCAATCCAGCACCGTGTGCAGGTTGCAGCTTTCGAGCAGCAGCTTGCGCAGACTCACCGAAGCGTTGTCGGTGTTCGAGAGGAACGTATTCTTGATCACCACGCCGCCGCGCCCGCCGGCCCTCAGAATCTTGGTGAAGTGCTGCAGGAACAGAAACGCCGTCTCCCCGGTGCGGATGGGGAAGTTCTGCTGCACCTCCTTGCGCTCTTTGCCGCCGAAGGGCGGGTTGGCCAGCACGACGTCGAAGCGGTCCTTTTCCTGGATGTCGGCCAGGTTCTCCGTGAGTGTATTAGTGTGAATGATGTTCGGCGCCTCGATGCCATGCAGGATCATGTTCATGATCGCGATGACGTAGGCCAGCGATTTCTTTTCCTTACCGGTAAAGGTGCGACTCTGCAAAGTGGCGAGATCCTTGGTGTTGAGACGGGGCTTGGCCTTCATGAAATCGAACGACTCGCACAAAAAGCCCGCCGACCCCACCGCGCCGTCATAGACGGTATCGCCGATCTTGGGCCCCACCACCTTCACCATGGCTCGAATCAGCGGGCGCGGCGTGTAATACTCCCCGCCGTTGCGTCCCGCGTTGCCCATGTTCCTGATCTTGGCTTCGTAGAGATGGGACAACTCGTGCTTCTCGGTCTGGGAACGGAACCGCAGCTCGTCGATGTGCCCGATGATCTCGGTCAGATTGTAGCCGCTCGAGATCTTGTTCTTGATCTCGCCGAAGATCTCGCCGATCTTGTATTCGATGGTGTTCGGCCCCGTTGCCTTTTGCTTGAACCCGTGCAGGTAAGGGAACAGCATCAGATTCACGAAGTCCCGAAGGTCGTCGCCGATCCTCTCCCTGCTCCGGTCGATCTCGCCGTCCTTGCCCCTCGGCATGGCCCATTCTTCCCAGCGGTAGGGCTTGTCGAGGACATAGCTGTATTTCTTGCCCACCAGCGCGGCTTCGTCGGCTTTGTCCTGCTCCAACTGGTTCAGGTACTTGAGGAACAGCAGCCACGAGGTCTGCTCCGTGTAGTCCAGTTCGGTGGTGCAGCCAGCCTCCTTGCGCAGGGCATCGTCGATGTTCTTGAAGGCTTGTTCAAACATGGCGAGTTTTCAACGTATCAAGTCTACACCTTCCGACTCCAGAGTCACGCCCCCACCCAATATCTATCTCCCACCCCCGCAATAACATACCAATTTCCAAGAGCCTCATCCCAATCCGCGCCTGCTCTTCTGGACTTGAAAGGTATCTTTATGTCATCTGACAAACAACTCCAGGCCAATCGCCTGAACGCCACCCAATCCACCGGCCCGCGCACCCCCGAAGGCAAGGCCCGCGCCGCGCTCAACTCCGTCCGCCACGGCCTCCTGGCCCGCTCCTGCGTCCTCCCCGAAGAGGACCGCAAAGAGTTCCTCGCTCTCCTCGCCGGCCGCGAAGCCCAGTATCATCCCGTCGGCCCCGAAGAAACCTGCCTCGTCGAGCAGCTTGCCTGCGCCCAGTTCCGCATGGAGCGCCTCCTCCGCATCGAGATCGGCTTCCTCGACACCCAGTCGGCCTATATCACCAAGTGGGACCGCCGCGAAGCTCGACTTGGCGACCGCCAGGAACCCTACGCCGATCCCGCCTCTCTGCCCCCGGACGAGCGCTTCGATGCGCACACCCGCATCCTCGGCCGGGTCTTCCAGAAGAATGCCGGGGGCGACGCCTTCAGCCGCCTAACTCGCTACGGTGCCGCCATCGAGCGCGCATACTTCCGTTCGCTCAAGATGCTCCTCGAGCTTCAGGATCGCCGCACGCCCCCCTCCCCGCCCGCAAAACAGAATGCGCGGTACGAACCCATTTCGCCCTGCGAAACCGGGCGCCCCGAGACTCCCGAGCCGCACAACGAGCCTCTCGAACCGCCCCGCCCCGCCGCTCCCCCGCACCCCGCGCCACACGAACCCAATTCCCGCCCGCCCGCAGCCTCGCCGCAAGCCCCGTCCGCCTCGCTCGGCGCGCCGCCTCCGGTTTCCGAGGTCCTCACGCCCCTCGAAGGAGGTCCGGCGCACCTCCGGCCCATCCGCCCAGGTCCGAATCCGTGAACGGTGTTGAACCTCTGTGATAATGTCCCCTATTGGACTCGATAGAAATGTCCCTCCAAACTAGACCTTGAGGAGGTCTGGTGGGAAGGACATGGATGAGCGAGCGGGAAGTGAGACGGGCGGCGGTGC
>JBKQQG010000071.1:0-5270 GCA_052144455.1 Bryobacteraceae bacterium | reverse complement strand
GGCGCTAGGCTCCTTTGTGGGGGTGGACCTGGTCAACCTGACCTTGCCGCAATGCCTGGGGGGCCAGGGGACAGTGCCAATTTCGCTGACGCTGGACGGAAAGACGGCAAACACGATGAACATCGTCATGGCGCCATGACGCCGCCTTCCCCGCGTCTACACCATTCCAGGGTGGCTGGCGCGGCCGGAGCAGTTTTTGCGTTCTTCTTGCCTCTCTTCGGGCGGCGATTATTGCGCATGGATTCGCCCTTGAGTTCGATGCGGTGGGCGTTCTGCACCAGCCGGTAGCGGATCGAGCCGGCGATGGCAGGGGCCCATCGCCAGTTCTTCGCGTGCGTCATCCCCCGATATCGGAAGCCAGGGGGGACGCCGTGCTCGCCTGAGCGGCCACACCCGCGGTTTGGGCGTTTCTCGTCGGAGTGGCCGTCAGTCCTACGCTCACCGGATGCTGGCCGAGTTCCCGTTCCTACTCCGTCCCGCGCGCGGCTGGTGAGGCGCGAACCCGAGCGGTCGCGATGGTGCCCGGAAGCCCCGATGTGAGCGAGCAGAACCCGCGAGGAACCCGGCGAGCCGAACCCCCCGGAGGCGCTGCGCCGCCGAACGTTTCGAAGGTGACCGACGCACGGCTGCGGCCGCGATCCTTAACGATCCGAAGCAGTTCGGGGGCGGAGAGGCCGGCTGAGTGCGATGGGCGCGAGCCGTTGCGTCGAAGACGGCGGGGCGGCGAGCCGAGGCGAAAGTCCCCTCTCTCTGTCGCGGCGGTCGGGCTGCTTGACCAGCAGCGGGCCCAGCGCCGAGGGACGCCCGGTCGTCGCCCATACGGACTCCGTAACGCTCTTGCCGTTCTTCACGTCGATCAATTCCAGTCGAAAGCTCACGTCGGGGGTGGAGGGGCTGTACACCAAACTGCCAGTGCGGAGCTGGCCCAGATCGAGATTCAGGGTCTGTTCCTGCGTCCCGTCGACGATGGACAGGGTCGCCTTCTGTGCCGTCGCGATGACGGAGGCAGTCCGATTCCAGTTCAACCGCAACTGGCCGACGGCGCGCTCGACCTTCAGGGCCAGCGCATCGTCCACAGGAACAGGAGTCCGGGGGCCGGGACCACTCACGTTGTAGCCCGAGTACACTGCACCGCTCAGCGCCGCGGCCAGCAGCAGGACCCACAGCGAGCGTCTGTTCCGTCGCGCCGCAAGCCCCGCTGTGTCCGGTTCCGGGTGCGGCAGCGCGAGTATCGCCTCCTGCGGTGGAACCGGCGCGGGCGCGGGGACGGGGTTGGCCGGCTCGGGAGGGGCCATCGCCTCGTCCGGCGGACACAGGGTCGCCGCGACCCGGTCCTCAGTCGCCGCCACTGAAGCCGGCGCGAGAGCCTGCTCCGCCCGAACGGGAAAACGAGCGCCGCCAGGCGCTTCCTGCCTGGCAAGGATACGCTCCGCCACAGGGCCGTCCGTGCCGGGCCGACTCCGCCGGAACGCGAATTCGATCGACGGTGAGGCCGGCCCATGCTCGGGCAGAAAGAAGCCGCCCAAACTCGGCTTCATCGAGAACGGCTTCACCAGCAGGACGAGCGAGTCCCGGCTGGGGAAGTATCTCTCGGTCAACGCGGTATCGTTGGCGTCGAGAGCCAGCTCCTTCCGCGTGTTGCTGCGGAAGAACCCGACCACCGAGAGCGACTCCCGCGGCCGGGCGACGGCGGCCTCCAACCGCCTCTCGTCCTCCTCCGAGAGCTGGTACATCGGACCGCGGGTGTAGTCGCAGGCCACCAGTTCGTAATCCGCGATTGCGATGGTACGCAGGTCGCGCGAGACCTGCCCCAGCAGAAGCCCTCCGATTTCCGAGCCGCGCTTGGCGATTGATCGGAAGCTCGCCAGCGCTTCCCGTTCCAGCCGATCCATCGCCTCCAGGCTCAGCCGAATCGAACTCCCCGTCTCGGGAAGCTCCCATTGGCGGTAGTCCGGGCCGGCTCCTTCCATCCGCTCCGGGGGAAGCGCTGCATCGGGGGCCGCGTTATCCATTTCTCCCATTCCGGCGCGACCCGGCGGGAAGAACTCGCGGATTGCCGGACGGGGCGGCTTTGGCCGGCCTGCTCCAGGCGGCCCTCCTGGCGCGATCGGATTCTCTTGCGCCTTCTGGGTTTCGCAGAACAGGGTCGCCGCACGGATGCGCTGGCCGACGCGATCTTCCGGGATGGACAACCCGATGGCCAGTTGTTGGACGGACTCTCCGCCTAGGAAACGCCGGTACAGGTGCACTGCAAACGGTTCGGATCGCATTGCGTTTCCGTTCCGTGTTTCTTGCACCTGGTCTACCATCGACTCGCTCTCGTTGGCGGCGCTGCAGCTTGCGCCCGGTCTCCGCCCGTACCGGCGTCTTAGACACTAAGTGCTCATATTTACATGGACTTGTCAATGCGCGGCGGTACCGTAAGAGTCCCGGTACCCGACCCCCGCCAGGAGTTCCGGTACGCCGTCGGACGGGGCCGGTACTGCACCCCCCTTTGGGAAGCGGAAAGCCCCGGCCTCATATGACGCTGGCGCGAAATACCAAACACGTTTCGCATTTGCCTTCCGGCGCCAGTCTGGGGAGGGCGCCGGCGACCATTGCCAGAACACGGGACGGCCGCGGAAAGCGGCACTCCAGAAGCGCGCGCGTCACGGCCCGCGTTGGACCCCGAGCGACGTACGGGCTCTGGAGACGATGGGCAATATCGGAAGGTAACTGGATATTACCTCTGGGCCGCGAGGACCTCAAGTCAAAGTGCCGAGACGGCTTGATCTTCTCGAAACGGCATTGGTGGGGAGGGGACTTCTCAACAAGCATCGACCCTCTGGAGTCAGGGGGGCCCAGCAAACGGGGGCAAGCGAACTCGCGACGCCCCGCTTCACGCACCCCCTGAGTGTTCGTAGATACGATGCTCGGGCGGTGCAGGCCGATTCTGGCCTCGCGGGGCCAGGGGCGGTGGTGGAGCGGGCCCTATTTCGCTTTCGCCGCCTCGATCGCCTTGCGAGGGTTGATCAGGTTGCGGCGGCCGTCGGGCGTGCGATCGGCGGTGGACTTGATGATCGCGATCACCTCTTCCGGCTTGAGTTTCGGGTTCACTGCCAGAATCTTGGCCGCAAGGTTCGCAACGCCCGGGGAGGCCATGGATGTGCCCGAGAACTTCAGCTTGTCGCCTCCGGGCACATAGCTTTCCACCTGGTAACCGTTGGCGTGAACCGCGACGGTGGGCCCGTAGCTGGTGAAGCTGGCCTCGTCGCCCGCCAGGTCCACGGCTCCCGCCGTCAGCAGGTTCGGCTCGCGGATGCTGGAGGGGACGAACTCCTCGAAGGTGGAATCGCTGTTGGCATTGCCGGCCGCGGCGACGAACAGAATCCCGGGCGCCGAAGCGAAGGCTTTCTCCAGCGCGGCCTTGTCGCTGTCGAAATAGCCGCGCGCGATCTTCTTGCGCTCGTCGGCGGACTTGCCAATGCCGCAGAGCTCGAGCTGGTTCTCATACTCCTTTACCGAACCGCCCCAGCTCATGTTCACCACGCGCACGCCGTTGCGCTTGAAGAAATTCACATACTCGCCGGTGGCCTTCTGGCCGCGTTCGGCCAACTCCGGCGACGGGCACGGATCGGGAATCATCTTGTAGTCGAATGAAATGCGCCCGACCGCCAGCCGCGCGTAGGGATTTCCGTCCATGAGGATGCCGGCCACGTGCGTGCCGTGCATGTAGTCGCCGGCGAGGCTCAGATCTTCAATGAACGGTTTCACCTGGTCCGGCTTAAGCGCCGAGAGGGTCTTCTTCAAGGCCGAGGCCTCCGGCGTATCCAGGTTGGCCTGCATGTCGGAGAAGGCTTTCGACTCGGTCTTGAGGGTGGGGACCTTCTTCTGCTGCTCCGGCGTCAGCGGGAACAGTTCCCCTGAGGACGGTCGCGACTCCAGATCGAAGGCAATCAGCTCGGGCTTCCCGGATTGGTCCCGCACGAGACGGTCCTTGAAAATGCCGGTATCCACTCCCGAATCCCAGACAGCGACGTTCACCGGGGTGTAGCCTTGGCCCGCCTGCAGTTGCACGGACCGCGCGGCCCAGATGTCCTGCTTGGTCATGCGGTGCGCCGTGAGGTAGTCGCCGTAGACCGCGACCAGCGTGCTCTGGAGTGGGATAACCTCCGTCAGCGCGAAGCGGGTATTGGGCAAGCCGTGCGCCATATCCGAGCTGAGCGTGCCGCCGTTCTGCTTGAGCGCCGGGTCCAGCATGGCCTGGATCTGACCGACCAGGAGGGAGCTGCTGATGATTTCCGCGCTGGCCTTCTGCTGCTTCAGGTCGTTCTCGATTACCTGGTACGGCATGGCATCCAGGGCCGCGCGCAGGCTCTTGGCAACGGCCTGCCGGTATTCGGGCGAGTTGCGATCCTTCGTTTGCGCGCGCGCCTGGAGGATCGAGCGCGACGTCAGACCGCTCAGCAGCTTCTGCGCGGGTTTCTCCTGGAGATCCCGGACCTGGTCGAGCACTTTCAGCGCTTCCGCATCGCGGCCATCCAGCATGTCGAGCGCGGCCAGCGTGGAGAGCAGTCCCCGCAAGGTGGCTTTGTCCTCGATCTCGTAGTTGGCCAGAACGGACTCGACGTTCTTGCGAATCTCGGCCGCCAGGGCAGCGAACTTCTGGTCCGACTGCAAAACGTCTTCCACGGCCGGTTCCATTTTGTACGTGAAAACGGGCAGGTCCGCGGCCCGAGTAATCTTTTGCTTGGGCGCCTGGGCCACGAGCAGCGGCACAGCGGCCAAGGAGACAAGCAACCGGCTCAAGATCGCCATAATCGATAGCACCTCCACCTTTCATCGACAGGATATCACTACTGCGGAGGAGAGATGGGGCGGAATTGCCGGCCGCGGAACTGCCGGCGTAACTGCAGGCGGTCGTTACAGTTCCGTTGAGACTTTTCGGTTACGATTGGTAGGAACAACGGGCCCACGTGAGGTGGTACGGATGTTAAACAGGAAGGCTTCGCGAGGATCGTTACTGTAGTGCAAAAGAGGGTAGGTTTTGGGGGGCTGTCTTGGGTTCCTGCCACTCATTCCAAATGAGTTATGGAGCGGGAGACGGTACTCGAACCCGCGACGTCCAGCTTGGGAAATCAAGCGCCGTTTGTAAACAAAGAACTTAGTACTACTGGGTCATAAAAGAACATACTGGTGTAGAATTGTTTCGTGGGATCACGCCTCTCCGCGCCAGGCCCACAAGAGAAACGCTTCGCGGCATATATGGACGGCTTGGCGCTCGCCGCGCG
>JBKQQG010000070.1:0-46687 GCA_052144455.1 Bryobacteraceae bacterium | reverse complement strand
AGCGGGTCAAGGGGGTCCTGCAGCGCAATAAGGATTTGCAGGACATCATCGCCATCCTGGGCATCGACGAGCTTTCCGACGACGACAAGCAGGTGGTCTCGCGCGCCCGCAGGCTGCAGCGCTTCCTTTCGCAGCCCTTCCACGTGGCCGAGCAGTTCACCGGCATGCAGGGCAAATACGTGAAGCTGGCCGACACCATCCAGGGTTTCAGGGAGATTGTGGACGGCAAGCACGACGAGATTCCGGAGCAGGCGTTCTGGATGCAGGGGACCATCGAGGACGTGCTGGCGCGCGCCGAGCAGTTGAAGGCCAGCGCCTGACGGGAGCGCTATGGCGGAGACGTTTCTGCTGGAAGTGGCCACGCCGGAGCGGCAGCTCGTGAACGAGCGGGTGAGCGAGGCGCAGATCCCGGCGGCCAACGGCTACCTGGGCATCCTGCCGGGCCACGCCGCGCTGCTGGCGGAGCTGGGCGCGGGCGAATTGAGCTACGCGGTGGAGGGCCGGCGGCGGGCGTTGAAGATCGACGGCGGTTGGGTGGAGGTGGCCGACGACCACGTGCGGGTGCTGGCCAACACGGCGGAGAAAAGCGGGGAGTGAAAGGCACGTATCGAGGCCCCGGCTTAGTGCTTCCGCGCCGAGGAATCAGAGCAATCCTCAACCTCGAAGAGAACCTCGTTGGAATCGAGGGTCCCGGCGAACAATCCCGTTCTTCCCGCGCCGCCATACCGGCCGGAGTAGGCGATTCGAACCCTGTAGACGCCCTCCGCGAAGAAATCGGGATCCAATTCCAACTTCAGCGTTTTTCTGAACGATTCACTTGGAGCCAGGGTCACGATGCTACCGCCCTTCCAGGCTGGATCCGGGTCCCCCGAGACGGTGTTGCTACGAAAGCCATCTTTCAGGGAGCATGGGCGGTTCGCGAACGAAACCTGCGCTCCGATTCCGGCCGGGGACAAGGAAACTGCGTGCTGGCCGATGTTTCGCAGCTCAGAGTCGACCTCCAGTTGACGGTCTCCAACGCAAACCGTAGCGCGCGGCAGGACGATGCGGTACAGAATTGGGCCGTTCGAAACTGTCTGCCCCAGCATACTGCCGGAAAGCACAATGCCAAGGGCGACAGCACGAAGGATCAATGAAGTTGTCCGGCCGCTCAAGGCCATCTTGGTTCTCCTCCTCATGGAGCTTTCGGTCGTGATCCGCGCGATTGTCATACCGCTAATACTGTCTCAGTATGCCTGGCCGCGGTTGTCGATTGCGATTACCAGGACTGCTTCAGGCGCGTTGAGGTCAAGGAACACCCGCCACTTTCCGACGCGGAGCCGGAAGTCCCGGACACGGCCTTGGAGCCGCTTGACGTCTCCATGGCCAGTAGCGGCGAATCGCTCCAGTGCGGCAATCACCCGGCCTTGCGTGACGCGATCAAGTCCGTCAAAATCGCGGAGCGCTGCCGGAAGGAACGCAACTCTTCGCATCACAGGCCGTAGAGGCGCTTGATCTCCTCAAGCGCGACGGACTGGCCTCCCTCGGCCCTGGCCGCGTCCAGTTTCGCAGCCGTCTGCGCGTCCAACGGTTCCTCTTCCTGGCTGTCGTACCAGAGGAATCTCAAATATCGCAGTGCCGCGTCCAACTCAGACGCCGGCAATCGCTCGACGACCTCGTGAAGCTGCTCTCGGTCAGCCATAGGATTCCAGCCCTACAGCCAGCATAACCAGGGACGGGCAGGTTCAGCAAGGCCGCCGCGCGTTGAAGATCGACGGCGGCTGGGTGGAAGTGGCGGGCGACCACGTGCGGGTGCTGGCCACTACGGCGGAGAAAAGCGGGGAGTAAAACGCGCTAGAATAGTCGTGATCGGGCCGTGGCGCAGCCTGGCTAGCGCGCTTGCTTGGGGTGCAAGAGGTCCCGAGTTCAAATCTCGGCGGCCCGACCAGCCTTTTCAAACAGTTACGCAGCGCGCACTCCATCCCTTTCCTGGTCAGCGGTTCGACGCCATTCATCCCAGGCAGGAGCCCCATGCGGGAAATCCGCATGTGGGGATCTGTGCGGGGGGCGCCGAGCGATCGGCATCCCTACCGCGACCGACGCAGAGGTGCGACCCGAGCGCCGACTCAAGGGCCGGAATGGCAGCGGCGGCAACCCCACCCCTCTCCGCATCCAAGGTGGCGCAAAACGCGTCAAATCGCGGGAGCGCGAGGGCAGCGCCCTCGCACCCAGAAACGCCTCCTTCCTCATTGGCCCACCGCCATGGTCGTCACTTTCGCCGTAGTCTCCTCGGCGGTCGCGTCCTCAAACGTGAGATACGCCTTCTCGCCGGTGAGCCGGTCTTCGTGTTTCTCTACCAGCAGCGTGCCGATCAGCCGCACCCAGGCGGCCGCGCCGGGCTAACCGGCGCCTCGCGCGGCTCCGGCGGTCAGGCGCAGGATGAAATCCTCCCCGACCACGCGGTCGTCGGGCCGGGCGTCGCGGAGGGCTTCGTAACAGGCGCGTTGGGCGGTTGGCTGCGATCCGACGTTGGCTGGGCAGAGAGCGCCTCGGCTCCAGGGTAAACCCGGCCGGAGCGGGGAACGCGGGGATGAAATGGCCAAATGGCTGAGGGGATGGGGAAAGATGGGGTGGGAAGGCTGTCGACGAGGAACGGCGCGCGGCGCGGCGAGATCGGCGCCGCAGATCGTTCAGATGGTACTGTGGTGAGTACACTCTTGAAGGTCCTCCTGCGATCCCCGACGACCAGCGGCGTACCAGCGAAGCGAGGTCCGGCGAGATTCGCCGCTGTCCGCCACAGGGACGGGAGAGAAGGAGCACTCGGACGTGCTTAATCTGCGGAGCATCCTGGCCGGCCGCGGCATTCAGGCGATTGCCATGCGCTGCGGTACAGCCGGCCGGCGCTGGGCTTTCAACCAGATGTACAAGAGCGGGAAATGGCTTTTCGACGATAGGGGCGAGGATCTGATCGCCACCATCGAGCAGTACGCCCACCACGGTCACATTCTGGCGTTCGGTTGCGGCACCGCTTCCGTTCTCAGCCATCTGAACCCAGACGCGTTTGAAGACGCCCTCGGCGTGGACTTGTCGCCGGTGGCCATCGAGATCGCCAAACACAAGTACGAATCGCCGAAGATACACTTTCTGGTGGGCGACATGTTGGAATATAACTTCCCGCACCCGGTGGACGTAATTCTTTTTTCGGAATCTCTCAATTACATTAAGCTCAGCCTGTGCGAAGCTTTTCTGAAGCGGGCCAGAGAGAACCTCACCGCCACCGGACGCATCGTCGCGACGATAGCGCATCCAAGGCGCCACGCGGCTCACATCGAACTGGTAAGACGAGCCTTCGAGATTACTAAAGAGGGACGGCTGGGAGAATCGGAGCGGTATTTCGTAGTATTCCGGTAGGGCGGCGAACAAATGGCGTTCGCCCCGTGGATCGACCGGGACCTGGCGTGGGCGCAGGGCTTGCACGAATACCGGCCCATGGGCGTGGCGGTCATCGCGGTCACGGACCGCTTCCAGGCCCGCGATTTCCGCGCCACGCGGCCGGCTCCGCCCCGTTGGGCCAATCGGTGCGCCGGCCTGTTGGCATCGCCAGGCGAGGTTAACCGGCGCCTCGCGCGGCTCCGGCGGTCAGGCGCAGGATGAAATCCTCCATGACCACGCGGTCGTCGGGGCGGGCATCGCGCAGCGCCTTGTCGGTCTCGTAGATCATGACGATCGCGGCCGCCATCTGCTTCCGCGAGAACCTGGACACGGTTTGAAAGACCTGCTCGGCGCGCGAGGACCACATCTGCATGCCGAGCTTCGCGAAGTGCCCCTGGATCTGCTGGGCGCTGGCGAGGCGGGCCTCCTTGGCCATTAGCGCGAGGCGAAACTGGGTGGAGAGAAAGCTGAGCGCGAGCGGCAGATACTCGCTCTGGCGGATGAGGGTGTCGAGCACGTCCAGGGACTCGCCGCGGGCGTTGCGTCCCAGCGCGGAGACCAGGGCGAAGATGGTGGACTCGCGCGCCTCGGGAACCAGTTCGGAGATCTCCGCCGCTCCGATGGGCTTTCCGCCCGCGGCATACAGGCGCAGCTTCTCGATCTCGATGGCGATGCGGCCGGCCTCCGCGCCGAGGGCTTCCACCAACTGGTCCAGCTCGGCCGGCGCGATCTGGAGCCCCGCCCGCCGGGCCAGCCGCTCGGCGAACTGGCGCGCGTGTTGCGGAGTCATATGCGGGAATTCCACCACCAAGGGAACGGCGGAATAAAAGCTGCGCACGCGCTCGAGCTTCTTCTTATCCTCGCCCTGAAAATCGAAGCGGCCCGCTTCGAACAGCAGGACGACGCCCGGCACGGGATTCTCGAAATATCGCGCCAGCGCCGCGCTCGAATCCGGGCTCCTGGCGCCGATATCCTCCCCGGCCCCCTTGGCGCGCGGCAGAGCCGCCTCGGCGTTCGAGACCACAATCACCCGGCGCGGGGTGAATAGCGAGAGCGAGCAGGCGTCCTCGAGGACGGCCTCCAGCGAACTCTCTTCCAGGTCGTGCCGGGCCAAGCCGCTGGCCCGCTCCTCGGGATCGGCCAGCGCCCGATCGAGGAGCGCCCGCCGGCAGAAATCCCGCTGATAGGGCTCCGGGCCGAGGAACAGGCAGGCCGGCCCGGGCTCCTGCTGTTTGAGGTGGGTCAGGAACTGCTGAGGAGTCATCAGAACTTCTCGAGGATGGCGGAGACGACCGCGCGCGCCACGTCCTTGCTCAGGCGGTCCATGGCCACTTCGCTCTCCTCGAAGTAGGCGGTGGGATCCACGCTGATCTCATAGCGCTCGCGGAACTCGACGCTGGGCCGGGAATAGAGCTCCTTGCCGGTGGCCCGCTCGCGCAACATGATCTGGAGCCGGACGTACACCTGCACGGTGGTGGCGCGCCCGGTGGTCTGGTCGAAGATCACCGGCCCGCTGTCGAAGTGGATCACTGCGCCGGTAAGGACAGCGTCGGCTGTACTTGGATCGGTCACTACGTCGTAATGGGTGCGCGCGATGAACTCGCGGGTGAGGGCCGCCGGAAGCAGTTCCGCCAGCTTGTAGCGCGTGGTGATGTTCTTGAAGGCCGGAATGGCGATGGTGTGGATGTTCTTGGGCAGCAGGTCCCCGCGCCCCCCGACATGATAGCCGCAGCCCGCCGCGAGCAGGGCGGCCACTCCGGCGGCAATACAAATCCCCAGTTTCATTGAGGCCTCGAGGCTCCCGTTCTTCCGATCATGGTGCGCGCCACCGCCGCGCCGTTTTCCGCGGTGATCCGCAGATTGTCCGCCACCACCCAGAACCAGCAGGCGCGGGGCTGGCTGCGGTCGGCAGAAATCGCGCCCACCGCGATCCCGTTCTGCCCGGCCATGCCCACGATGTTCGGCGGCTCGAGATCCGCGCCATGCACGTCCAGGGGCGCCGCGCGCAGGGCCTGCTCGAAGACGTCGCGGCCGGGATTCTCCTCGAACTCGACCCACAACGAAAGGCTGTAGCCGTGAAACACGGGGGCCTGGATGAGCCGCAGCGAGGGCATGGGGATTCCTCCATGCAGGCTTAGCAGCGCGCCCAGATGCCGCTCGATCCGCCGTTCCACCTTCTCGATGGGTTCCAGCGCCTGCTCGCCATAGCCGGCCAACAGGTTGAAGGCGACCTGCTGATCGTAGACCGTCTTGGGCAACGGCTTGAAGGTCAGCAGGCTCACGGTCTGCTTCTGGAGTTCCTCGAGACCGCGCTGGCCGCGCTCGCTGGCCGGCTCGAAGATCTGGGCCACGCTGTGGCGGATGGGCCGGATACGCTGGAGCCGCGCCAGCACCAGCGCCAGCACGATGGCGGCCGGGTGCGCGACGGCGTGCTCGGGCCCCGAGGGAACAATGTAGTTGGCCGGCTCGACCATGGGCGCGCGCAGGAAAGCGCCGGGGCGGCTCTCGAGCACATCCGTCAGATCGATCAGCACCGGCGGGGCGGCTAACCGCGAGACCATCTCCAGCGCGATGTGGCTGGACTCCGCCGACCCGGCCAGAAACGCCACCTGCGCCCCGGCCAGGTTGCCGGCATCCAGGGCGGTCAGGACCACAGGCTCGCCGCCGGCTTCGACCAGCAGGCCGGCTTCGTCCTTATCCGCCCCAATCAGCTTGGTCGCGAAGGGGCCTCCGGCGAGAACGTCGCACACCTCGCGGCCGAGGAGCGAACCGCTTCCCACAATCGCCGCAATGGGCTTTGTCTTATCCAAGTTGTTGCTCCGGCTGCGGGTGCGCACGCTTGAATCGCCGCCGCAACGCGCCTGCCACCCGCACCACAATCCCGCTCGCGACATACAGGCCGGAGATCACCGGCAGCGCGATCGCCGTAGCCGCCCAGATGGCGTAGATCAGGACCCCGAAGGCGATGGCGATCAGCCAGGATCGAGGCCGCTGCAACTGGATGTCCTTGAAGCTCCAGTAGCGCCACGTGCAGACCATCAGGAACGAGAGCAGGGCGAGCAGCATGAGCCAGGCCACCGTGAGCGGCCAATACTGGAGCGGCCGCCCGCCGGAAGCGTACACAATGGCCGCCAACAGCGCCGCCGCCGCTGGAATCGGCAGGCCCACGAAGTACTTGCGGTCCGGCCGGCCGGGGTTCTTGGGCACCGGGTTCTTCTGGATATTGAAACGCGCCAGGCGCGCCGCCCCGCAGATCAGGTACAGGAACGGAATGAAGAATCCCACCCTCTGGAGGTACTCGCGCAGGGGCTGCGACGCCGAGCCGATGGCCGGCTGGACTCCCCAGGCGAAGGCCAGCACGGCGGGCGCGATCCCGAAGGCGATGACGTCGGCCAGGGAGTCCAGCTCCCGCCCGAAATCGCTGGCCGTGTTGGTGAGCCGCGCGATCCGCCCGTCCAGTCCGTCCAGCACCATGGCGCACACGATGGCGCCGGCCGCCACTTCGAAGAGGCCATTTGGTCCCCGGCCCCCCAACCGGGACCGAATCGCGGCCTGGAACGAATTCATGATCGAGAAGAAGCCCAGGAATACGCTGCCCGCGGTGAACATGGTGGGCAGAGCGTAGGCCGCCTTGCGCCGCTTCAGGTGCGGCAGATTCGGATCGGTCATTTGCCTTGAAAAGTCCCGGACACCCATTGGCCGCTACCTCTTCCGCGCCAGCACGCTGGAGCCCGCCTTCACGCGGTCCCCTTCCTTCGCTTCGACCGACCACTCCGGCCCCAGCCACAGGTCCACCCGCGAGCCGAACTTGATCAACCCGACCCGTTCGCCGCGCGCGACTTCGTCGCCGGGCTGCTTGTAGCACACGATGCGGCGCGCGATCAGCCCCGCGATCTGGCGGAATTCGACCCGGCTGCCGCCGCCTTCCACAACCACCAGGTTCTGCTCGTTCTGTATGGCGGCCCGCTCCCGGCTGGCCACCAGGAAGCGCCCTTTCTGATAAGAGACGCCGGTAATGCGCCCGCCGATGGGGGCCCGGTTCACGTGCACGTCGAAGACGTTCATGAAGACGCTGATGCGCGCCCTGCCGGGGCCGTCCGGCCGCACCGCCAGCACTTTTCCGTCGGCCGGCGAGACTACTACGTCGCCTTCGGGAATCTGACGCTCCGGGTCGCGGAAGAAGTACAGGCAGAACGCCGCGAGCAGCCACAACGGCAGCCCATAGGCCGGGCCGGCCAGCCAAGCCGCCAGCCCGCCGCCGGCCCCGAAAGCCAGCGCGTAGTAAACCCCGTCGATTACCATGGGCAACACTCATTCTCTCACAGCGCCAAAGCCTGGCTTCGGTCGCCAGCGTGGGGCGGGGCGCTGGCTGCGGCGGGAGCTTCGTGCCGGGCTGCGGCGGCCGCGGGAGCAACGGTTTGAAGCTCCGGGAGGCGAAAGATCGCCGTATAATCGGGATATGTTGCGTTGCCTTTGGATTTTCGCGGTAATTCTGGCCGGGCCGTGCTGGGCGGCGGAGCAGATCTACTCGATTCAACTCGGCGCGACAGGTTCGGCCGTCAGCGCCATGGCCACCGATCCCCAAGGCAACGTTTACGTTGGCGGCGAGACCAGCGAAGCGGACTTTCCCGTGACGCCAGGCGCGTATCAGACGCGGCTGAGCGTCGACGTGCCCTTATGCCAGCAGAATCCCGGCGAGTGCGCCAACGCGTTCGTGGCCAAGCTGGACCCCACCGGAAAGATCGTCTGGGCGACCTTTCTCGGCGGCAGAATTTACGAGTTCGTGAACTGCATTGCCTTCGATTCCGCCGGGAACGTCTATGTTGCCGGATGGACCACTTCGCCGGGCTTCCCCGCCACGACGACGACCGCCTCCCGCTCTTTGGCCCAATTTGTCGCGAAGCTTAGCGCCGACGGCAGCTCTCTGATCTACTCGTTTCTGTTCGACGCAGGGGGCATTGCGGGCCTGGCGATCAGCCCGTCCGGCAATGCGTATGTGGCCGGAATAGCGGGCGGCAACATGACCGCCACGCCCGGCGCCTTCCAAACCCAGCCTGGGTCCCAGTGGGTCCCCAACTACGTGGCCAAGCTCAACGCAGCGGGCTCGGGATGGGATTACCTTACTCTCCTGAACGGGTCCGGCGCCGACGCCGCCACTGGCATCGCGGTAAACGCGAACGGGGAGGCTTACGTCGCCGGCGCGACCCAATCGACGGACTTCCCCGGCGCGATACGGGGCGCCCAGAAGACGCTGATGGGCGGTACGGACGTGTTTGTGGCGAAGCTCAACGCCTCGGGCAGCGGGCTGTTTTGGTCCACTTACCTGGGGGACTGGTCGGATAGGACTACCGTGGGGGCCAGCATCGCTCTCGATCCGTCCGGCGGCGTCTATGTCACTACTGACGGGTCATCCCTGGCGGCGCTCTTTAAGCTCAGCCCGGACGGATCGACGCTGGTCTATTCAACGACGCTCCCCGTAAACACGCAGTACACGGCCTACATAGTGGTGAACGCCGCCGGAGAGGTTTACCTGGGGGGCAACACCTCGTGGGACAACCTCCCCATGACTCCCGGCGCCCTGGAAGGCGGCAATTACGTCGGGTTGGCCGGCTATGTTCTGGAGTACGACGCGACGGGGTCGAATGTGCTCTATGGTTCGTACTTCTCGGGCGGCAGTGTTTGGGGGGCGGGGCTGCAGGGGATTGGTCTGGATGCCGCCGGCCACTTGTATATGGCCGGGTACGGAACGCTGGAGTCGTCGTCCGCTGCGTGGGGGAACGTGGTCAAGGCCGATCTGACGGCATCTCCCCCGGTCTGGCTGGGGGCCGTGCTGAACTCCGCCAGCTACGCGCCTACAGTGATTGCTCCGGGCGAGCTGGTCACGCTGTTCGGCGCGGGGATCGGCCCCGCGACGCCGGTTGCCGCCCAGGTAATCAATGGCCAACTGCCAACCCAGCTCGGCGGCGTCGAGGTGCTCGTAAACAGCGTACCGGCGCCCCTGCTCTACGTTTCCAGCGGCCAGATCAACGCCGTTGTGCCGTTCGAGGTTCCCACGACCGCGGAGTTCGCGGTAACCGTTCAAGGGGAATCGTCGAACGCGGTCGGGATTCTGACCACGCTGGCCCTCTGGCACGTGGGACTCACCGGCAACCTGGGCGTCTTTACGAGCGACGGCTCCGGCCAGGGCCAGGTCGCCGCACTCAACCAGGACGGCACGCTCAACTCGGCCTCGAATCCCGCCCCGCGCGGTTCCATCGTTGCGATCTGGCTGACTGGCGCAGGGAATTCGGACCCTCCCGAGACGGACGGCGAAATCACGCCGATCGGCAGCCAGACCAGTTTGTCGATGCCCATGTTCATAGGCGTTGGCGGCTCAAAGACGCTGGCGTTCGCCTCGTACGCGGGCGCCGCGCCGGGCTTGGTCGCGGGTGTGGATCAGGTGAATTTCCAGATTCCCGAGGAGGCCGACACGGGGCCGGCGGTCCCGTTGACGGTGACACCATATGGACTGGCAGGCCCACTGCAATCTCTCACCATCGCCGTGCAATAGGCCCGGCTTCGCTCAGTCCAGAAACGCCCGAGGGTCCGGTTTGCGGCGCAGGCTGGCGAGCGGGGCGTTGAGGAAGTCGATGAACGGGGCCATGGCGCGGAAGCGCTGGAGGATTTCCACGAAGAGCTGGGGCGTGGTGACCAGCGCCGGGTCCAGCTTGCTCCACAACAGCCATTGCTTGTGTTGCACCAGGCTGGCCGAGGGGTGCTCCGCCGGAAATCCTTTCGGCACGCGGCTCAGCTTCTCGCCTGTGAGCGAGCCCAGCGTTTTACGAACCATCGGCCGGCCCAGGATGCGGTTGAATTCCGCGTGGTTCTCGACCAGGTGCAGCCGGATGGCCCGCAGTTCATCCGGGCTGGGCATGTACACTCCGCCGGCGACGTCGATCTCCTTCGCCGAGAGGCCGAAGTAATAGCCCGCGCCCGAGTGCTTCTCGAAGCCGCGCCGCGTGAACGACGCCGCGATGTGGGTCTTGTATGGCGTCTTGTCGTGGCTGAAGCGAGTGTCGCGATAGATGCGGTAGACGGCCCGCTGGGGCTCCATCGCGAACTCTTGGGCGAAGGCGCTCATACGGGCAATCAGCGCGGCCACCAGCTCGAGCATCGGCGCTCTGACCTGGTCTTCATAGACGTGCTTGCGCGGCTCGAACCACTCCCGCCGGTTGTTCTTCTCCAGCCCGCGCAGGAACGGGAGCGCATCGGCCGGAAAGCCCGGAAAGCCGGAGGAGGGCATCTAAAGATCCTCCTCTATGGATGGGATAATGATGTGGAAACCGATGACCGCCATCGACGAGACCCTCCGCGGCCTGGGCCAGATTCCCAATGTACAGGTTTCGGCGAGTGCGCCGCTGGCCCTCTACACGCGCTTCGGCCTGGGCGGGCCGGCGGACATCTATGCCCAGGCGGATGGGGCGGCCAGTTTCGTCGCCGCCGTCCGGGTGGCGCGATTGAGCGGCCTGGAATACAGCATCATCGGCGGCGGCACGAACCTGGTTGCGGCCGACGAGGGATACCGCGGGATCGTGCTGCGGTTCACGGGAAGCGCCATCGCGGCGGAGGGCAACCGGGTCACGGCCGAGGCGGGCGCGGAGCTGCAAACGGTGGTCGATTTCGCGATCGGCCGGGGACTGGGCGGCCTGGAGACGCTGGCCGGCATTCCCGGCTCGCTGGGCGCGGCCATCTACGGCAATGCCGGGGCCTATGGGCGCTCCATCGCGGAGGTGGCCGCCCGGGTGACGTTCTTCGATGGGCAAGCCGAGCGCGCGCTGGCGGGCAGCGAATGTGAGTTCCGTTACCGCGAGAGCGTTTTCAAGCGGCACAAAGAGTGGATCGTGTTCTCGGCCGAGTTGGAGTTGGTGGCAGGCGATGCGGCCGAACTGCGCCGCAGGGCGGATCAAGTCCTGGCGCTGCGCAACACCAAGTTCCCGCCCACCATGAAGTGCGCCGGAAGCGTCTTCAAAAACCTGCTGGCGAGCGAGCTGCCGCCGGGCGTCGCCGTTCCGCCGGAAGTGGAGCGCGAAGGGAAAGTCCCGGCCGCATACTTCCTGGAGCAGGTGGGCGCCAAGGGCCTCGCGCACGGCGGAATCCACGTGGTGGACTACCACGCCAACCTGATCTACAACGCCGGAGGGGGCACAGCGCGCCAGTTTCGCGAGCTGGCCGCCGAATTGAAAGCCCGCGTCCGGGAGCGCTTCGGCCTGGAACTGGAAGAGGAAGTGCAATACCTGGGATTTGGGCCGGCGGCGCGCTGATTGGCGCGGCAGCCGGCCCGGCTGTTAGCCGAAGGGTCGTGGGTTCGAGTCCTGCGTGAGGAGCCGTGGTGTTTGGTGCCGATAACACGGGCTTAGTGCCAGCCTGCGTCGACCTCGAAGAATCTCGCTTCAAGATCGTTTCACTTTCCCTGGTGAGCTTCACTTGGCAAGACCGCCTTTCGCCAGAGACCTCGTCGGGCATGTACTAGGAACCGGCGCTAAGATTAGTCATGCAATCACTGATTTCGCTAACTTTCGACGATGGTCTCCGGTGCCAGTTTGAAAATGCCGTCCCCATTCTCGACGGCCACGGCATACGGGCCACCTTCTTCTTGAGCGCCAATCAAGACCCAAGACACGATTCCTGGGCCGGTAGCAGAAACGACTGGTGGAAGATCGATTGGCGCGAAGATGACATCGCAAACTTGAAAAGGCTGATCAACGACGGCCATGAGATTGGCAGCCACAGTCTTACTCACGACCCACAAAAAATGCCAGACAACCCGACAGCCGAAGCCTGTGAGTCCAAAAAGCTGATCGAGGGTTGGCTCGAGACGAAGGTCACGTCCTTTTGCTATCCGTTCTACAGCTCTCACGCCTACCTTGCCGATGCTGTGAGAAATGCTGGATATGAGCAAGCGCGAGGAGGCGCCGGGAAGCCATACTATGCCGTCTGCGGCGATCGATCCTTTGACAGATTCAACGTAGACTGCCGCCAGATTTCGGCTAACGACAAGGTTTCCGATTGGGTGCGACCCGGGTGCTGGCACGTCTTGACGTTTCACGCAATCGGAAGCCAGCGAGATGGATGGGAGCCCATTAGCGTAGAACAATTCGCTGCGCTGATGGCAGAACTTGCGAGGTATAGAGACGATGGCGCTGTAGAGGTTCTCCCATTCAAGTGCGCGGCAGCCCGTTTGCAATGACTGCCGTAGGCTTTCGGTACCGTCAGGTGTGGTATCTCGTCTCAAAAGGCATCTCGAATACCAGCGAATCCGATTGTGAGGCCCATTCGCCACGCGGGGAGCTCGGCGTGTGTCCAATGTGGGGGCCGCCGTGGATGCGGTTGGCGGTTTCACAGCTATCATCCTGAGAACAATGGGCGTCCATGTGTTCGGTCGCACCGCAAGTCGGACCACGAAAGTTCTAAACGTGTCCAGACTGAGAAGCCAAGAATGGACATCAATACATCAAACATGTTATGCTTTGATGTATGCGGACCACGCTCAGCCTCGATGACGATGTTGCGGCATTGCTCGAACAGATGCGCAAGGCCAGAGACGCCACTTTCAAACAAATCGTGAACGAGGCTCTTCGGGAAGGTCTGGCACGCTTGAGTTCACCCGCCAAAACCCAGGCGTTTCGTACCCAGCCGGTGGATCTGGGGAGCTGCTATTTTCCCAACCTGGACAATGTCTGGGAGGTTCTGGACGAGGCGGAACGGAGCGGGACCGGCAGATGATTCTGGTCGACGTCAACCTGCTGGTCTATGCCTGGGACCGCAGAGCTCCTTTGCACGAAAGAGCTGTCCGGTGGCTGGATGGGAAGCTGAGCGAATCCGCCCGCGTGGGTCTTCCTTGGGAGTGCCTGCTCGGCTTTATGCGCGTAGTCGCCAATCCCCGCATCTACGAGAGACCTGCGCCGGTAGAGGTGGCGTGGCGGCAGGTGGAGCATTGGCTGAGCGCCCGCAATGCCTGGGCGCCGCTGCCGGGCAATCGGCACCAGGAGATTCTGGGACGCCTTTTGATCCGGCTCGGCGGCGGGGCGAAACTGATTCCCGACGCCCATCTGGCCGCCCTGGCGATCGAGCACGGACTAGAGCTCTGTTCGACCGACGGCGATTTTGCGCGATTCGACGGTTTGCGATGGGTGAATCCGCTGAGCCTCTAGTTTGGCTCTCGGGTAGCGATCGACACCCCTAATCGGCCGCCACGGGGCGGTTGGCGCGGCCGGTCTGCTCGAGCCAGTGGCGGAACATGAGGGTGAAGTCGCGGGCCGCCGGCAGCGAGCGCAGTTCGTCCACGCAGAGCCGCATCTTGCTCTGCACTATCTTGGATGTCAACCGGAGTGCCACCGCTCGTTGTGAATGAAGGCCCAGGCAGCTACAAGCCGATGACGCTGTCCCCGTCGATTATGTGAAAGACCGGAGGGACGAATGAGGCTCTGCGGACAACCAATTCCACCTGTCCATCCGGGCGCGGCATTGGTGCGTCTGGAGTGTAACATCGCGCTGGATAGCGCCATCCCGTCCATCAGTTTGACGCCGGAACGCCGATGAACGTTGAGATCGCTCGCCGCCCCGCGCGCTTAGCCGTCTTCCCGAATCAGGCGCTGAGCTCGTATCTCTCCGCGATTACAGAATTTGCAATGGCAGAACGGCGGCTTGCCTTTGGCATCCGGAGAGTAGCGCCAGCCGGCTATCCGCGGCGCCAGATAGGCGCCCGTGATTTCCTTGGGCATGATTCTCCGGGGAACGATCGCTTCCAATCCCATCGGATCGGTGTGCTTCAGGAATGCCGCGGCCGCTTCGGAAGCGGTCATCTCCAGCTTTTCTCCGTTGTACTTGCCGACCAGAACTAACTCATCGTTCGGAATCCTAAACTGCACGCAGATCAATGTCCTGACACCCGATCTCTTCAACTCTCTGGCCCACTGATGCGTTGTCGCGTAATTCGGGACGACCGGGACGGCGTACACTCCGCGAGGCCCCGCCTTATGCTTAACAGCTCGGATCCCATTCTTGACTATGGACGCCTCGTCGTTTTTGTCCGCGATGTGAAGAAACGAAACCATGCTCGTGGCTACTGAATTCAGTTTAATCCGCCGCGACGGGGCGGTTGGCGCGGCCGGTGTGCTCGAGCCAGTGGCGGAACATGCGGGTAAAGTCGCGGGCCGCCGGCAGCGAGCGCAGCTGGTCCACGCGAAGCCGCATCTTGCGCCGCCAGTTGGGATACTCGGCGGTGGTTCCGGGCAGGTTCTGCTGCTCGGTTTCCTTGGTGAGATCTTCCTGGTTCAAGGCGAGCAACGCCGAGGGCGTCGAGGCCAGCCATCCCACCAGCGCGTTGTGCAGCTCCCCGGTCAGCTCCGGGATATCCGCGGCCCGGCGCGGGAACCATTCCGGGAGCAGCCCCACGGCGAAGACAGTGTCGAGCAGCTTCTGCTTCTCGCGTTCGCGCTCCTCGATTTGCCAGCGGTAGCCGGCTTCGTCGCGCAGCCGGCCGGCGTCGTGGCGGGCCTGAACGTCGCGGGCCGTCCAGAATCCGGCCAGCGTGGGCAGATCGTGCGTGGTGGCGGAAACCAGCGCCTGTTCGGGGTATTCCTTAGGCAGCCGGAAGTCGCCGCGCTCGTTCTTCTCGAACCACAGGACCCGGCAGCCGTACAGCCCGAAGCGGTGCAGCGCCTCGCGCATCTCGGAAGTGACGGTGCCCAGGTCTTCGCCGACGATCACCACCCTCTGCCGCACGCTTTCGAGGGCCAGAATGTGCAGCAGGTCGTCGCTGCGGTCGCGGACGTAGGCGCCTTCGGTCGCGTCCATGCCTTCCGGAATCCAGTACAGGCGGAAGAAGCGCATCACGTGATCGATGCGCAGCGCTCCGCCGTGCCGGCAATTGGCGCGGATCGACTCCGCGAAGAGCCGGTAGCCGGTTTCGCGGTGGTGCTCGGAGTTGGGCGGAGGGAAACTCCAGTCCTGGCCTTTGGGCGAGAAGCCGTCTGGCGGCGCGCCCACGCGGCAACCGGAGACGTAGAAGGGCCGATGCGCCCACAGGTCGGCGCCGCAACTGTCGGTGGCCAGCGCCAGGTCGTGATACAGGCCCAGCGAGAGCCCTTTGCGCCGGGAGTATGCCTGGGCGGCCTCGAGTTGCAACTCGATCTGCCACTGCACGTATTTGTGGAACAGGACCGCGCGCCAGTGCCGCGCGCAAAACTGACGCGTGGCAGGCGAATCCGGGTCCCGAAACTCGACCGGCCAGTCCGGCCATACCCAGCAGGCCGCGTCGCGGGCGTGAAGCCATTCATCGAGCGCGCACCAGGTGGCGTAGCGGTCGAGCAATTCGCCCTCCTGCTCGACGTAGGCGCGGAATTCGGCGGCGCGCGGCGACCAGGCGCGAAATTCCCGCAGGAAAGTCGCGAACGCCAGCTTCAGCGCCCGCAGCTTGAGGGCGTATACGCGCTCGTATTCCACGAACTCGGCAGCCCGCAGCGCTGCCAACTCGGCCTGGATCTCCGGCCCGCTCAGCAGCGCCCGGGCGCGCGGAGAATTCCGGAAATCCTGGACGGCCTCTACATCCAGGTAGATGGGGTTCTTGAAGAAAGTCGAACTGGGCAGGTAGGGGCTGATGTTGAACGGCTGGCGGTTGGGGATGGCGTGCAAGGGGTTCAAGCCGATGAAGCCGGCCTCCACGTCGTCGGCGAGCCAATCGACGACGGCGTGCAGGTCGGTGAGATCGCCGCAACCCCAGTTCCTGGCCGAACGCAGTCCGTACAGCGCCACCGACAGGCCGCCCGCGCGCCCGCCGTTGCGAATTGCCGGGGGAACCCAGGCGCGGTCCGGACAAAGGATGAGGCGCATGGCCGCGCTTCGGCCGCCTTCCGCGAGCCGGACTTCGACGTCGTGGTAGCCGCGTGGAGCGGAGGGCGCGAGCGGCACTTCCTTGCGCACGAAGGAGACGCCGCGCAGTTCGGCCCGGCTGGAGTTAGCCAGCTCGGCGAGCGCGATCGAACGCCTCTCGACCTCCCCGCCTTCCCAATGGATCGCTAGCTCCGCCGAGCCGCCGGCCAGGGACAGCGGAACGTGCAGCGGAAAGCTTTGGGCGCTTTCGCCCAGCACCGCGGCCGGCGGCAACAGGCGGTTCCACTCGCTCCACAGCCGTTCCTCGACGGAGCGGTCGAGTTCCTCCCGGCTCCCCACCGCGACGCCCAACGCGCTCAGGATCGCCTTCTTGGTTTCGGGCGAGGTGACGTGCTGTCCGCCCCAGGTGTCACCGTATCCGGGCTCGATGCCCCAGGCATGCGCGGCGCGATCCAGCGCCTGGAGGTAGTTCTCGGAAAGTTGAACGGTCCCGGTGGTCATTAAGCCCAGTGCCTTCTTCCGATTTTAGCTTGATCCTCCGGCGCGCGTTCGCGGCCGCGGACAGAGGCCGCTAGGTTGCATATCGGCCCGGCTCGAATCCGTGGGAGAATAATGGGTATGGAGCCTGAAGGCAGCGCGGGAGCCGCCGGCTGGGAGGCGGAGTTCTTCGCGCGCATCGATCGGGACGACTACCGCTATCTGGGCGACGCGGTGCTGACCACCACGCTGGACCGGGCCGTGAACTGGGCGCGCAAGAACTCCATCTGGCCCATGACCTTCGGCTTGGCCTGCTGCGCCATCGAGATGATGTCCATGGGCGCCTCCCGCTTCGATATCGCGCGCTTCGGCGCCGAGGTGTTTCGCGGCTCGCCGCGGCAATCCGACCTGATGATCATCGCGGGCCGGGTTTCCAACAAAATGGCGCCCATCATCCGCCAGCTCTACCAGCAGATGCCCGAGCCGAAGTGGGTCATCTCGATGGGGGCCTGCGCCACCTCCACCGGCGTGTTCAATAATTACGCCCTGATCCCCGTGAACCAGGTGGTTCCGGTGGATGTGTTCGTCCCCGGATGCCCGCCCCGCCCCGAGCAACTCATCTACGCCCTCCTGCTGCTCCAGGAGAAGATCCAGAAGCAGCCAGGTTCGGCCCGGCAGGCGCTCAACCTGGCCTGACTCGCCGAAGAAATCCTCAACTCCCACCCTCCTCGGTCGATAAGGCGAGGTGATAGGAGGAATTGCATTCGTCCTAGGGAGGGAATATGACCAGCATTGATGCCGTACACGCGGGTGGGCAGCCGCTGGCTGGCGTCGTGGCGGCCGCGCCGCCGGAGAAAGCCGCGGAGAATAAACAGGTGATCCAGGCCGTGAAGGCGATCAACGCCACGGCAATGATGGGGCAGGACAGCGAGCTGACGTTCGCCATGGACGCGCAGACTCACCGGCCGGTGGTCCGCATCGTGGACAAGAAGACGAATCAGGTGATCGAGCAGCTTCCGCCCGAGGCCGTGCTGGCCATGGCCGCGGATCTGGACAGGCCGGGCCAGCTTGGGTAGTGGCAAGGCTGCCGCCCACGATGCGCCCGGCCCTCGCTCCCGATCGCAGGCCGCTCTCGAGCGCCGTGCTGGAAGTCTGTCCGGCCTGGCGGGGACTCCTCACTCCCTCCCGATTTGAGCGCGCGACTGAGAGCGACCGGGATTTGCCAGAACGGGGCGTTTCGGGAGCTTGGACGGCTTTGGCACTTCGACGGATTGGCGAATGCGCGTCCAAGTGGCCGACGACCATCAAGAAAGGGTAGTTCGCGAGCAACGGCCGGCTTGGGGTCCGCGCCTTCTACGAAGGCACCACGTCCACAAAGTCGTCTGCAGCAATCCGTTTCATCTCGTCCAAACTCCCATCTTTGAGCAACCCACTATAGATCGAGGATGCCTCCACCTGTCTCGCAGGCCGAAGTATTTTGATCCCGTCCACGGGCCCGTCTATGTCCTCGAGGAGGTTTGCCATCGGCGCGATCACCGTTGAATACGGCACAACGGCCTTGCTCATCTCCTCTGCGTCACCTCTGCGCCAGGCTAGTATGAGGTAGTCGCACTTCGGAAAGACTTGCGGAAGAGGAAGGTGCCTGGACCGGAAGGCGCGACGCTGGACTACAGCTGACCAAACGACGGTCAACTTCACGCGTTCCTGGTCATCCGCCATAAGCAGAATTGAAGGTACGAACACGTCTTCCCCCAGCCGGCTCTGAAGTGCTTCACGAGCGCGGGCGTACTGCCACCAGTAAAGGGATTGCTGACGCGGCAGGTAAGGCATTCGTATAGGCTCATCGTCTTGCGCGAGGGCCTGCGTGGCTCTCTCGTTATGTGCAATCCAGGTTTGGATCAGCATGTTGGATGGGGTGCCCGGCGCATACAATCGGTCTTCCTGTGGGTCATACAGCGAGAGGCCCAAGTAGTCGGCTACACCCGACACAATTGGTACCAACTCCAGCGCGAAGAAATGCGGCCGAAGGAAGTTGATCGAGACTGACAAGCCCGTGTTGACGTAGGAGTCCGGCAGGACTAGCGGTTCCTCCTGCTCCATTTCAACCCCCGTCATGAGGTCAAACAGGCAGTAAACACCAGTTGCTGGATTGCTGTATTCAAACTGGACGAGCCTGCCGTCGTCCGAACGTGATTCCGTCGTGTGTTCCAGCCCGATCACGTGGCGCCGGACCTTGGCGATATCGATTTCGGAGCCAGGCTGGCGACAAAAATACAGGTCGAAGCTCATGGGGCAATTGTTCCTCTTTGCGTACCAGCCCTGCAACCGGCCAACACTGTCAGTGGAGGGGGGCCGACGCAATTGCGAAACGCGTTTGCTGCGTGAGCCTAACGCCCCTCCCGTTGAAGTGCGCCGCCCCGGCGTCCTCCCCAGGGCAGTAATCGCTACCCCTCGGTTCGCCGCGCGGGACTCGGCCGGCTGGCCCTGCCAAACCGGGTAGATTCGAACTCAGCGATACCGGTACAAGGTGACGTGAAGGATTCCGGCGCCGCGGCCTCCGTGAAGCGAAATGGCGTTTCCCTGGTCGGTGTCGTCGCCCGCGAGGGTGCGGCCCGGTCTCCACCGGCCATCCACAAACCCGCCTTCCTCCACGGTCGCGAGTCCCGCCATGGGAGGTCCGGGCGAATTCGGGGTGAAGGTTACGGTCAAACCGCTGCCGGCCAGGTAGAACTCATTCGGCCCCACTGCCACGAAGATGCCATGCGGCGTCCGGACCTGGGGATCCTGGGGATACTCCGGTCCGGCTGGCATCGGCCGCCTTGTCCAGCTGGCGAACACGTTCAGGGTGTAGTCCCCAAGCTGCACCCTCTGTGAAGGCGTCAGCTCTTCGAGCAACACCGCTGTCACCCGGCCCTTAGGCCCGTCTTCCAGCAGCAGCGGCGCGAGTTGCGACAAAACGTCGTAACTGCGCGAAAGTTCCTCCTCGCTGTCGGCGCCTGGCATCCCGTCGATGCCGAACGGCGAAAACCCGAGCGCGCCGTGCCCTCCGACGGCATAGAAGGCGTTGGCCGCGCCTGGAACGCCGCCGGTTGCCTCCGGGATAAACAACGGGTTTCCCGGCCGGTCGTACTCACCGCACCATTTCTTGAATTCAAAGTAGATGTCGGGCGCCAGGAAATCCAGTTGCGGCGCGCCGGCCTTCCAGATGTCCATGGAGTGAGCCAGCGGGCCGCCGCTATTGTATTGTCCGGGAGCGTAACTGGGACGAATGAGCGCCGCGTTGGAGAACATAGGCAGGTTGTATTGGGCCTTGCCGGCTTCCGCCACCTTGCCGATGTACCGGGCGTAGTGCCAGGCCATGAACAGGTCCTCGGTTTCCAGCCCCGGGCCGAACACGGCCTCCCAGTTCCCGGATGTCCCGAATCCCGCGGCCTGCCACTTGGCGCGGAGTTCCGGATTCAGAGCGTCTTTATGCTCTCGAAGATAGTTCATCAGCTCCCGAGGCACGGGCTGGCCGTAGGCCGCGTTAGCCGCTGGGGAGTGGTCTCGTGCGTCCGGAAGCATGCCCACTTCGTTTTCGACCTGGACCATGATCACCGTATGCGCGTCGCCGTCGACTTCTCGGATGCGCCGCATGAACGCCGCAAAAGCGCGCGCGTCCGCGTCGCGGTTGGCTTCGCTGAACGCCGTGAGCCGCTCCGTCCCGGAACCGTTGGCTAGCTGGGCGCGCGGGAATCGTTCGAAATCCTTCTTCACCCAGTCGGGCGCGTAGCTGGACCAGGAGTTCTTCCAGCTCCCGAACCAGAGCAAGATCAGGCGCAGATGGTGCGCCCGGGCGTCGCGGATCAGGCCGTCCAGCAGAGTGTAGTCGAACTGGCCCTCCGAGGGCTCCAGCATGGCCCAGGAAAAGCCCGCCAGCACGGTGTTCAGGTGCATCGCGGTCACCCGCGGCCAGATTGGCCGCATGTAGTCCAGGCTGGTCGCGGAGTTGTTATACAACTCGCCGCCCAGGATCAGAAAGGGCTTGCCATCCACGATCAACTGCGTCGAGTTCCCGCGTTGTTCCAGATGCGGAATGGCCGGGACGGGTTTCGATTCGGCGTCCATCGAGAGGGCGGCCAGAGAGCACAGCATAGCGGAGTAGATCCAGGTTCGGAATCGCATATCAATTCACCTCGCTGGAGACACAGGCGTGAAACAGATCAACATCCGGACTTTACCAGAACGCCCGGCTGCCCGTCCGGCGACTGGGCTCCCCGCCTCACTCCTGCTTGGTGTGGAAATCGACGATCTTCGCGGCGATCTTGGCGGCGGGAACCTGGTAAGTGCCGGCCTGGACCTCGAGCCGGAGTTGATTGAGACGCGCTTCGCCCGGGCCGGAGCCGCCCACCGCCTCGGAAAGGCGCGAGAGGGTCACGGCATCGTCGGGCGCGGCGCTGGTGCCGCGGCTTGCCTCAGCGGGGGGACTCGGGGCAGTCTGGCCCGCTGCCGGTTTCACGACCGCCGCGTTGACATTGCCGATCCGCATCGGTCCCTTCTATAGATCTTATCGAACGCGAGGGGCGGCAGCATTAGCCGCAATTTCCCGGCGGCGGTCTGGCGGGGCCGTTAGGATTGTTTGTCCAGGCCCTGGGTCACCAGATTAGCGATGCCCAGGCCGCCCTGCGCGGCCAGCGCCTGTCCCAGGTGCTCCTCGGCGATCTCCATCATGGTGGACCCGGCCTCGTCGTCGCCGGTTCCCAGCCAGCCTCCCTGGCCCGCCTCGCGCACGGTCTTGAGCAGTTGCCCCATCATGAGGGACTCGAACTGGACGCCCGCGTCCTTGGCATTCTTCGCGGTAGGGCGCGCATCGGGCGCCGTCGCGCCAACCTGCACGGCGCTCACTCCCTGAATCGGCATCAGATCACCTCGATTTCGGCTTCCAGCGCGCCCGCGACCTGCAAACTCTGCAGAATCGCGATGATGTCGCGGGGGGTGGAGCCGATGGCCATCAGCGCGCGCACCAGTTCCTCGACCGTCGCGCCCTGCCGGAGCACGATGTTCCTGGCTTTCTCTTCCTTCACTCCCACGGTGGTCTGCGGAACCACCTCGGTGGTCCCGGTGGCCAGCGGCCCGGGCTGCGAGACCGTAAACACGGTTTGGATCTCCACGCTCAGGTTGCCTTGCATGATGGCGACCGGCGAGATGCGGACTTCCTTGCCCATCACGATGGTGCCGGTCCGTTCGTTCACGATCACCTTGGCCGGGCGGTCGGCCTCCACGCTGAGGTTCTCCAGTTCGGCCAGGAATTCGGCGGGCTGTTCCGAATAAATGGGCGGCATGGCCACCGACACCAGCGCCGAATTCTCCGCCCGGGCGAGGATGTTCACGGGCGATCCCCAGCGCTTGTTGATGGCCTCGGCGATGCGCGAGGCGGTGGTGAAATCGGCTTGGCGGACTTGTAGCTTGAAAGGGCTGGAGGGCGCGGGCGTGGGGGCGGCCCGCTCGATGATGGCCCCGTTCGGAATGCGGCCCACGGTGGGGTGATTGAGGGTCTTCTGAGCGCCCGTTCCGCCGGCCGTGAAAGCGCCTGTGACCACCGGCCCCTGCGCCTGGGCGTAGACGTGCCCGTCGGCGCTGCGCAGCGGGGCCATCAGCAAGAGGCCGCCCTGGAGCGTCGAAGCGTCCCCGACGGCCGCCGCGGTCACGTCGATGCGCGTGCCCGGCTGCGCGTAGGGCGGCAGCGTCGCGGTGATCATCACGGCGGCGGTGTTGCGGACCTGCATGGCGGTCGGCGAAACCGTGACCCCCATGCGTTGCAGCAAGTTGGCGAGACTCTGGGCCGAGAACAGGGCCTGTTGGCGGTCGCCCTTTCCGGCCAGGCCCACCACCAGCCCGTAGCCGATCAACTGATTGTCGCGCACGCCCTCCATGGCGACCAGTTCCTTCAGCCGCGTGGCCGCGCCCGCCAGGCCCGCCAGCAACAAGAGCGCAGCTAGGATTCGATTCCGCATGGCTTAGAAGGGCAGCAGCCCCAGCAGCAGGCGATAGAGGAAGAAGGGACGGCGGATGGCGTCGTTGACTACGCCTTTCCCGTCGATCCGCACGTCCAGTTGCGCCAGCTTGCTGGAGGGGACCGTATTGTCGGTAGCGATGTCGGCGGCCCGCGCCACGCCGCGCACCGTTACCGTCTGGTTCTCCGAGTTCACCACGATTCTCTTGATTCCCTCGAGCGCCAGGTAGCCGTTAGGCAGCACGTTGGTCACCCGCGCCGAGATGGTGGCCGAGAGAGTGGTCGACCGGCTGGTGGTTCCATCGCCCTGCAGCGACTGCGCCCCCGTGGCGCCCAGCAGATTGGCCAGCGCCCCGCCCGCGTTGACCGGCCGGAACAGCGAAGTCACCGAGTGCTGGGCGCTGGAGGCGCGCGCGGTATGGGTCGACCCGGTCGAGACGGCCGAGGCGCTCTCGCTGACCACGATGGTCACCATGTCGTCCACCTGGTTGGCCCGCAAATCGCGTGTCAGGTCCCCATAGATCCCGCCGGGCTGCCAGGTCGAGCCGGGCGTGGTGCCGAGGCCGCCGAAATTGGTCGCATGCACGGCGGCTTCTTGAATGTAGGTTTCCACCGGGGTAGCCTTGACCTGCGGCGGCTTGGGCTTCTTGTCAGCGGCCGGCGAGGCCAGCGTCAGCAGACACAGCCCCACTCCGCCCAGAATCGTCTTGCGCATCGACTTTCACCTTTCCCGGACCTTCCACGCGGGCCCGGAACCGCCGGCCCGAAGCTGGATTCAGCAGCAGGATGGTCTCGCCCGGCCGGCCCGCGGACTCCGCCTGGGCCGGCAGAGTGAGTTGCGCGCCGCCGCTGGAGACCTGGACCTTCACCGTATCGCCACGCGACACCGCCAGCGGCGCCACCAGCAGGTTCGCCGACAAGGTTTCCCCCGCGTGGATCGGCCGCCGCGGCACGCGGCCCGCAATCTGGTCGAAGGACACGAGGCTTGGCTGGCTGAACGGCGCCAATCCGGAGGTCTCGACCCGCACCTGGGCCGGCTGTATGGGCCGGCTGGCCTCCAGTGGCCCGGCCGCCACCAGCCGCTGGCCGGCTACCGTTACCCGCACGCGCGCCCAGACCAGCAGGCTGCGGTTGCCGTCGTAACGGAGCTGGCCGCGCCATAACGCCGGGGCATTCGAGCCGGCCGGGGGCGCCTGGAACCCGGAGCGGGCAAACTCGAGTTCGCCGGGCGGCGCCGCAATGTGGCTGAAACCCACCAGCTCGAAGCGGGCCTGGCTGCCGGAGAGCGCCTTCTGCAACGCCGCCAGCACTCGCTCTTCGGTCAGCGGCTGGAGCGCGCGTTCCACGCACAGGATAGGGAGCGCGGCCAGGGTGATGCCATGCTGCGCGGCCAGGCGCTGGAGGTCCCGGGCGTTCAGAATCCGCCGCGCCCCCGGAATGGGCGCATAGCCCAGCGGAGTATCCGCGGGCAGGGCCGCCAGCTCCGGAACGGACCGAGCCAGGTCGCCCGCCCGAATCCGGTCGCCGGCCACCGCCAAGCACCCCGAGACGATCACTGCCGCCAGAAGTATCATCGCGTTAAGTTGTTGACCTGCGAATACATGTCGTCCGCCGCCTTGACTACTTTCGAGTTGGCTTCATAAGCCCGCTGGGCCACGATCAGATTGATGAACTCCGTCACCACGCTCACGTTGGACGACTCCGTGTAGCCCTGCATCAGCGATCCCAGCCCCTCCGCCCCGCCCGGAACGGCCACCGTCGGCTCGCCCGAAGCCTCGGTCGGCGCGTACAGGTTGCTTCCCAGGCTGTTCAGGCCGGCCGGATTGGCGAAACCGGCGAGCTGGAGCTGCCCGATCACACTCACCGCCGTCTGGTTCGGCAGGGTGCAACTGACCGTGCCGTCGCTGGCGATGGTGATCGACAGGGCGTTGGCCGGAATGGTCATCTGCGGTTCCACCGTATTGCCGTCGGCGGTGACCAGGTTGCCGTTGCGGTCCAGTTGGAAGCTTCCGCAGCGCGTGTAGGCCAGCTCCCCGGTGGGCAAGTGCACCTGAAAGAAACCGTTCCCCTGAATCACCAGGTCCAGCGGGTTGTCGGTCTGCGAGAAACTGCCTTGCGTGAAGATGATCTCGTTGCCCGAGGAGCGCGTCCCCAATCCCAACTGAAGGCCGCTGGGAATGGTCGTCTGCGCGCTGGCGGCAGCTCCGGGCTGGATGACGTTCTGGTACATCAGGTCCTGGAACTGGGTGCGCCGCGCCTTGAAGCCGGTGGTGTTCGAGTTGGCCAGGTTGTTGGCGATGTTGTCGACGTTCATCTGCTGCGCGGTCATCCCGCTGGCCGCGCTGAATAGAGCTCGGATCATCTCAATGCTCCTTTATCACGGGTTCACCTTGGCCACGTCCTGAATGGCGCGCTGGTCCATTTCCGCGCCCAGGTTGGCGGCTTTTTGCAGCATCTCGAACTGGCGCAGAAGACTCACCAGCCGGACCGCCGTCTCGGGCGTTGCCACATTGGAGGCTTCCAGCTTGCCTTGGTACACCTGGACATCCGTGGCCGAACTGGGCGCGGTCTGGGCGCTGGTCTGGCGGTAATAGTTCGCGCCGGCCTTGTCCGCGGCGCCCGGAGGGAGGTACACCACCGCCAGTTGCCCCAGCGCCGCGCCGTCCTGCGAGACCGTGCCGTCTCCCACGATTTCGATGGGGCCCACGCCGGTGGCCTGGATGGTGGTTCCGCTGGAATCCTGCACGGCGTAGCCATCCTGCGTGGTCAGCGTGCCGTCCGAAGACAGGTGGAAGCTGCCGTTGCGCGTATACAGAGGACCGCTCGGACCGCTGACCACGAAAAAGCCCTTCGAGCCCAGCGCCACGTCCAGCGGGTTGCTAGTGGCGGTCAGCGTGCCCTGGGAGAAATCGGTCCAGTTCTTCTCGACTACCGGCAGCGCGGAGGGCGGGGGGCTGTCGCCGGCCAGCGCCGCGTCCACGGCTTCCTGGGCCATGTAGGTGCTATAGGACTCGCGATCCGTCTTGTAGCCGGTGGTCGCGGCGTTGGCCAGATTGTTGGCCAGCATGTCCAGCGACTCCATGCGCGATCGCATGCCGCTGGCTGCCGAAACCATGAGCGGATCCATTCGGAGTCCTCCAGGGCCAGGAGAGCAATTCTCGGGCCGTGGGGCAAAGCGGCTCAAACTGGAGGAGAATCAGCCGAAGAGCGGATATGGGAGGGTGCTTCGGAGCGCCAAATTCCGGTCATGCGGCCCGGCGCGCCAAGATCTCGTAGTCGCGGGACCCGCCTAAGCGCTTGAAAACGGGCCGTCCCAACCAAGGCCACTCAACTGCCTCCCAGGGTGGCGTGAACGTCGCAAGCCTTCCCTCCTTCTTGGGCCCGGTTCCCGCCGCGGCGCCTGCGCGGTCGCCGGCGCCGGCCAGTGCCAGCGGGGGACAGGCTGCGGCGGAGTTCCCGGGACTAATCGCCGCTCTGCTGGCCGCCATGCCCGCGGAGCTGGAGGCTGCGGCGGACCCGACGGCCTCCGGCTCGGGCGGGAAGTCGAAGACCAATCCGGGAGTTCAGGCCAAGACTACGAAGGCGGCCAAGAAACCGCCTGCGGTCTCGAGCGGGCCGGTTGTTCCCAGCTCCTCGCCCGCCGCCGCGCCTCCCAAGCCGGCTCAGCCTGCATCTGGGGATGGCAAGAAAGCCCCCACCAAGGCCGCTCCAAGCGATACGGCGGAGGCCGCCAGCGAGCCCGGGAGTCCGACCGTTCCCGCGGCGGCCAGCGGCGACGCGAAGGATACAGGAACGAACCTGGCCCAGGTTCCGGCTTCCGCGCCCGCGGCGGCGCCGGCGGCCGTGGCGCCGATTGCCCTTCCGGCGGTCGCTTCAGCCGCCAGCCCGGCAGATCCCAAGGGATCGCCCGACAGGCTTCGGACGGAGCAGATTTCAGTCCCGGCCGCTGCGGCCTCACCCGCGCCGAGCCGGGCTGTCCCAACCGCCATTCCGGCGCAGCCGCAACCGGCCGCACCGGATGCCTCACGATCCACGGGGAGCGATGCCGCGCGGCCACCGGCGGCCCTCCCGGCCACGGCGCCGGATGAGGATCTCCCCAGCCCGGGCAAACCGGCCGCTGCCAAGACCGAACTGGCCTTCGCCGCGCGGCTGACCGAACAGAGCTCCGGGAGCGCCGCATCCGATGGGTCCTCGCCGGCGGCCAGCGCGGCCAAGAACGACGCCGCGGCGATCCCGGTGCCCCCACCGGCTGCGGAGGGCGCGAGCACAACCCCTAGCCTGGCTGCGCCTTCGATCCGCTTGGCCTCCTCGAAAGAGCCGGAGAAGGCGAGCCCCGAGAGCTCCAGCGGGGTGCTCGAACCCGCTGGCGCGCGCGCCGACACAACTGTTCCAGCCGGGTCCGGCCCGCTCCTGCGCTCGACGGCCCAGCCGGCGACAGCGGCTAAGGATATCGCTCCGGCTGCCCCGCTGGATGTGGAACCCGCCCGCGCCCAGCTGGGGCCGCAGCCGGTGCGCCAGCTTTCGATCGTGATCCCTCAGACAGCCTCGGACGGCGTCACGCCGGAGCCGGTTGAAGTGCGCCTGCTGGATAGCGGCGGCCAGTTGCACGTGGCCGTGCGCTCGGCCGACCCCAGCCTCAACCAATCGCTCGGCAACCAGCTCGGCGATCTGGTAACGCAACTCGAGCATAGCGGCTATCGCACGGAAACCTGGCGGCCGGTGGTCTCGGCGGCCGTCGTGGGCGGTGTCTCGGCAGTCTCGGGAACCTCCGCCCAACAGCTTCGCGGCGGCACGGACCAGCAGGGTTCCTCCGGCTCCGGCCGCGGCAACCAGGGCGGCGACGCGGAGGATTCCTCCAAGCGCCAACGGCGCGACCAGGATAAAACGGCGCCGCAATGGCTGGACCTGCTCGAGGAGAGCGGCTCGCCGCAAACCAATTCGGAAAGGATCTCATTGCATGGCAACGTCAGCGCTTAACTTGCTTGGCACGAACACGCAGACCGCCACCACGCCCACCAGTGCGGCGTCCGCCGTCAGCGCCGCCGCCGATCCGTTGGCCCAGGAGCAGACCTTCCTGCAACTGCTGGTCGCTCAAATCGAGAACCAGGATCCCATGACTCCCATGGACGGCATTCAGTTCGTCACGCAACTGGCTCAGTTCAGCGAGTTGGAACAAGTGTCGCTAGTGCGATCGGACCTGGAGGGATTGGCTTCGAATGTGGACACCGCTCTAGGGGACCCAACGCCTACCGCGGCTACAACGACCGCCACAACTTCGACTACGGGGAATTAATATGTTCACTGCATTCTCGACAGCCCTTTCGGCGCTAAGCGCAGATATGACCGCCGTGGACGTGGTTGGCAACAACCTCGCCAACCTCAACACGCCGGGCTACAAGGCCAGCTCGGTTTCCTTTCGCGATCTGGTGACGGAGTCGCTGGGCGCGGGACTGGGCGAGACGCAGGTCGGTTTCGGCACCGGCCGTCCCTTCACCACCCGCGAGTTCACCCAGGGCGCCATTCAGAGCAGCACCGGATTGCTGGACGGCGCCATACAGGGCGACGGCTTCTTCATCCTCAGCGGCGCGCAGGGCCAGATGCTCTACACGCGGGCAGGCAACTTCCAGGTGGATAGCTCGGGCAACCTGACCACCATGACCGGAGAAGACGTGCAGGGCTGGATGGAAGGCGCCGACGGCACCGTGAACTCGGCCGGGCCCATCGGCAACATTGTGGTTCCCGTGGGCACCATGAAGACCCCCATCGCCACGCAGAACTTCTCGATGGATCTCAACCTGGACTCGAACGCGGTCGCCGGGCAAACCAGCGGCACGTTTTCCACGCCCATGCAGGTGTACGACTCGCTGGGCAACTCCCACACCCTCACCGTGACGTTCACCATGTCTGCCACCGCCAACCAGTGGACCTACGCGGTAACCATTCCGAGCGCCGACATGACCGTCGCGCCGACGGCCCCGCTGGCCACGGGCACCATCAAGTTCGACCAAAACGGCTTAATGATCTCGCCACCCTCCACCACTCCCAACGTGGCTGTGCCCATCGTGGGCCTCGCCGACGGCGCCAAGAACATGGCCTTGAATTGGTCCCTCTACGACTCCTCGAGCGCTCCTCGCTTGACCCAGTTTGCCCAGCCGTCGGCGGTTTCGGCCAACGCCCAGGACGGTTCGGCGGCCGCTTCGCTCACCAGCATCGGACTGGCCGATGGCGGCATCATCCTGGCGCAGTACTCCAACGGGCAGCAGCTCGAGGTGGCGCAGTTGGCGCTGGCCAACATCCGCAACTCCTCGAGCCTGATCGCGGCCGGGAATAACAACTTCCAGGGCACCGCCGTCACCGCTCTGCCGGCCATCGGCGTTCCCGGCACCGGCGGCCGCGGCACCGTGGTTGGCGGCGCCATCGAGAGTTCGACGGTGGACATCGCCACCGAGTTCACCAATCTCATCATCTACCAGCGCGCCTACGAGGCCAACGCGCGGGTGGTCACCGCGGTGGACGAGTTGAGCCAGGACACCATCAACCTGAAACGATAAAGAGCCGCTCAGACGACCATGACGCCCTCCGAAGAGATCGAGCACCTGGCCGACGTTCCCGTCAAGCTCGAGATCGAACTCGACCAGAAGCTCACCCGGCTCGAGGAGGTCATGGCCTGGGAGCCGGGCAGCGTGATCTGGCTGACCCGCTCGGCTGGCGAGACCCTGGACGTCTATGTCGGCGGCGCTCGCTTCGGCACGGGGGAAATCGTGATTCTCGAAAACACCTTCGGCATCCGGCTGACGGATTTCGACGGGCCGGGGTAGGACCCGTTGGGGCTGGTCCACGGGAGGAGGCAGTGGATGGAACTATTACGCCAGTTGGCGGCGGTAGGGGTGGTCTTCGGCCTGCTCGCGGCGGCCCTGTGGGTGTTGCGCCGGCGTGGCCTCGCGTCGCGGGGAGGAATCTTGCGGCCGCGAAAGGGGAGCGGGCGCCTGGAGTCCCTGGAGCGGCTGGCTCTTTCGCCCCAGCACACGCTGCACCTGGTGCGCGTCCAGGATCGCGCTCTGCTGATTGGAGCGCATTCCGGCGGCTGCACCCTGCTGGAGAGCCTGGCGCTGCCCGTGGCGCCCGGACGCGCGAGGTCGGAGGCGCAGTGAAACTACCGCTCATGGCCGGGGTGCTGGCGTCCCGCGCGGCGCTGGCTGCCGCGCCGGACCTCACCCTGGGCGCGGTCCACGGCGCATCGCTCAGCGTGCCCATGCAGATCGTGCTGCTGCTTACCGTGATGACGCTGTTGCCGGCCGTCATTATGTCGGTGACGCCCTTCCTGCGCATCGTGGTGGTGCTGCATTTCCTGCGCCAGGCGCTGGGCACGCAAGCCACCCCATCCAACCAAGTCCTGATCGGCCTCTCGCTGTTCCTAGCCATTCTCATCATGCAGCCGGTCCTGATGGACATGTACACCAAGGGCTGGGAGCCCGTCGAGAAGGGTCTGCTCACGCCGGCCCAGGGCTTCGACGAAGGTTCCAAGCCGCTGAAGGTCTTTCTGGGGCGCTTTGCGCGGGAGAAAGACGTCCGCCTGCTGATCGAAATCACCCATCGGCCCGCCCCGCGCACGCCCGCCGATCTGGACCTCGCCATTCTGGTTCCGGCCTACATCCTCTCGGAGCTCAAGGCCTCCTTCCAGATCGGCGCAGTATTGTTCCTTCCGTTTCTGGTGATCGACCTGGTGGTGGCCTCGGTGACCCTCTCGGCGGGCATGATTCAATTGCCCCCGGTGATGCTCTCGGCGCCCTTCAAGCTACTGCTGTTCGTGCTCGCGGACGGCTGGAACCTGGTGATCGGCTCCTTGGTGAAGAGCTTCTATTAACACCGCTCCGCACCCGGCGCCCAACCGAAGACCGATCGAAGCCAGCGCCGGGCGAAAGGTCCTTATGACTCCGGAATTTGCCATACACATCGTGAAACAGGCGCTAATGATGGCCTTCTGGATCGCCGCGCCCATGCTGGTGGCGGCTTTCGCCATCGGCGTGTTCATCAGTCTGGTCCAGGTGCTCACCTCGATGCAGGACAGCGCCTTCAGCACGGTGCCCCGTCTGGCCGCGTTTCTGACGGCGCTGTTCCTTTCGCTGCCCTGGATGCTGGGCCAGCTGCTCTCCTACACCACCGGAATCTTCGGCGACTTGGGCCGCTATGCCCGTTGATCTGTCGATATCGCTGGGAACGCTGATCGGCTTCCTGCTGGTGCTGGCGCGGGTGGGCGGCGCGTTCGTGTTCGTGCCCCTGCCCGGGATGACGGCCGGCCCGGAGCCGGCTCGGGTCGCGCTATCCCTCGGCTTTACCCTGGCGCTCCTCCCCCTGTGGCCGGTGGTGACGGTGACCGATCTGGGGATCGGCCAATTGGCCGTCTGGCTGCTGAGCGAGGCGAGCTTCGGCATGACCGTGGGCCTGGGGGTGGCGCTGCTGATCGAGACGCTGCTGCTGGCGACGCAGGCCTTCGGAGTGCAGGCCGGCTATTCTTACGCCGCCACCATCGACCCCAACACCAACGCCGACAGCAACGTGCTGGTAGTATTAGCGCAGCTCACCGCCGGGCTGCTCATGTTCTCGATGGGCCTGGACCGCCAGATTCTGCGCGGCTTCGCCCACAGCCTGACGGTCTATCCTCCGGGCACGTTCGTCCTCAAACTCTCGACCGCGGAAACCGTGTTGCACCTGGGATCCGCCATGTTCTCCACCGGGCTGAGGCTGGCCCTGCCGGTGATCGTGCTGCTCATGCTGGTGGAAATCGCCCTGGCGCTCATGGGCCGGATGCACCAGCAGTTGCAGTTGCTGGCGCTGTCCTTCCCGGTGAAGATGCTGGCCACGCTGGCCTTTCTGGCCATCGTGATCGGGTTCTTCCTGCCGGTCTTTCGCGCCGCCGCCGACCACACTCTTTCGAGCATCTTCGGAGCGCTCTGACGCCATGCCGGACAAGAGCCAGCAAACCGAGAAGCCGACCCAGCGCCACATCGAGCAGTCCCGGCGGGAAGGCCGCTTTCCGACCAGCCGCGAGGCCGTGGGCGCCTTCCAGTTCCTGACTTTCTCGGCCCTGATGGCCTGGTTCGGCGCCGCCTATTGCTGGCATGTGATCGCCACCGCCCGCTACCTGTTCCAGGCCGCCTTCACCACCCGGCTCAGCGCCAACGAAGTCACGCGGCTGATGGGGCTGGTGCTGCGGCGCGACTTTCTGCCGCTCGGAATCTCCGGCGGCGTCCTGATGCTGGCCAGCCTGTCGGCCCAATTGGGGGTCACGCGCGGGGGACTCTCGGTGAAGAGCCTGACGCCCAACTTCAAGCGCTTGAGCCCGCTCGCGAAGCTGCGCGAGCTGCCGCGCCACAACATCCCGTCGCTCCTGCAGGCGGCGGTGCTGTTGCCGCTGTTCGCCTCGGCGGTCTACGGCATCGTTCAGGACAACTGGAGCACGCTGTTGAAAATGCCGCTGCAAGAGGCGGAAACGGGCGCCCGCCACATGGCCATCTCCGTGCAGTCTTTGCTGTGGAAGGCGGCCTTTATGTTCGTGATTCTGGGCGCCGTCGATTTGTGGCGCCAGAACCGCCGTTACACCGCCGACCTCCGTATGAGCAAGCAGGACCTGCGCGAGGAATCCAAGGAGACGGAGGGGAACCCGCAGGTCCGCGGGCGTCTCCGCCAGTTGCGCCGCGAATGGCTGCGGCGGCGCATGATGAGCCAGGTCCCCAAGGCCACCGCCGTGGTGGTCAACCCGACGCACTATGCGGTGGCCATCCGCTACGTCATGGACTCCATGGCCGCTCCCATCGTGGTCGCCAAGGGACGCAACTTCGTGGCCCAACGCATCCGGCTGCTGGCCATCCATCATCAGGTGCCGGTCATCGAGAACCCTCCGCTGGCGCAGGCGCTCTACAAAACGGCGGAAGTGGGGCAGGAGATTCCGCCGCACCTGTTCCGTGCGGTGGCCGAAGTGCTGGCTTATATCTATCGCATCATGGGAAACCGTCTGCCGGGCTAAATCATGGCCGCCAAAGCTCTCGCCATCGCCGATCCCGCACCGCCGCCCCGCTCCGCGCAGACCACCGGCGCCAAAGCGGCCGAACTGGCGGTCCCCCTGGCGGTGCTGGCCATTGTGCTGGCCATGGTGGCGCCTCTGCCGGCTTTCCTGCTGGACATCCTGATCGCCACCAACATCACGCTCTCGGTGGTGGTGCTGCTGGTGGCCATGTACATCCTGCGCCCGGTCGAGTTCAGCGTGTTTCCGACCACCCTGCTGTTGCTGACCTTGTTCCGCCTGGGATTGAACATCAGCTCGGCCCGCCTGATCCTGCTCAACGGCAACACCGGCACCACCGCCGCGGGGCACGTCATCGAAGCCTTCGGAACCTTCGTGGTGGGCGGCAACTACATCGTCGGCGTGGTCATCTTCCTGGTCCTGATCGCCATCCAGTACGTGGTCATCAATCACGGCGCGGTGCGCATCTCCGAAGTCACCGCGCGCTTCACCCTGGACGCCATGCCCGGCAAGCAGATGTCCATCGACTCGGACCTCAACGCGGGCCTCATCGACGAGCCGGAAGCCCGTGCGCGCCGCCGGCAATTAGCCGCCGAAGCCGAGTTCTACGGCGCCATGGACGGCGCCTCGCGGTTCACCCAGCGCGACGCCGTGGCCAGTATCCTGATCACCGCCATCAACATCATCGCCGGCTTCCTGATCGGCGTGCTCCAGCACGGCATGGATCTGCGCCGGGCCATTGAGACCTACACCGTCCTGACCATCGGCGACGGACTGGTGACCGTGCTTCCCGCCCTGATGATCTCCATCTCGGGCGGCTTGGTGGTCACCCGCGCGGGCGCCGATGCGCGGCTGGGCGCGCAAGTCCGCAAGCAGGTTTTCGGCAATGCGCAGCCTCTGCTGATGGCCTCCGGCGTCCTGTTCGCCCTGGCCGCCTTTCCGGGACTGCCCAAGGTCCCGTTCCTGACCATGGGCGCCGGCATCGGCGTGCTGGCCTGGCGCATGCGCCAAAAGGTCGCCAGCGCCGAGAAAGCGTCGCTGGCCCAGACGCCGGCCGTGCCCAAGGAGAACCTGGAGTCGCTGTTGCGCGTCGAGCCGATGTGCGTCGAGGTGGGCCTGGGGCTGGTGCGGCTGGTGGAGGGCGGCCAGAATTCCCCGCTGCTCAGGCGGATCGCCGCCATCCGCCGCCAGTTGGCCACCGAACTCGGGTATCTGCTTCCACCTGTGCGCGTTACCGACAACCTCTCCTTGCACTCCCGGGAGTACGTCATCCTGCTCAAGGGGGCCGAGGTGTCCCGCTTCGACATGCCGCAGGGCTGCGAGCTGGCCATTCATCCCGGCCGGCCCACTACGCCGCTGGACGGCCTGCCCACCAAGGAGCCGGCGTTCGGCATTCCGGCCGTCTGGATACGCCCCGAGCAGTTGGAGGCCGCCCGCGCCGCCGGTTACACCGTGGTGGACCCTACCGGCATTCTGGGCACCCACCTCTCGGAAATCGTGCGCCGCTATGCGCATGAACTGCTGAGCCGCCAGGACACCAAACGGCTCCTGGACCGGGTGGCCGAAGAGCATCCGCGGGTGGTGGAGGATTTGGTGCCCAAACTGCTCCCTCTAGCTGCGGTGCAACGCGTTCTACAGAACCTTCTTCGCGAGCGGGTCTCCATCCGCGATTCGGTTTCCATTCTGGAGAGCCTGGCGGAGGCCGCCTCCATCACCAAGAACCCGTTGCTGTTGACCGAGTACGTGCGGCAAGCCATCCGGCGCGTGGTGGTGAAGCCCTACCTGAACTCGAGCGGCGACCTGCCGGCCTATTTCCTGGACGCTTCGCTCGAACAGATGGTGGAATCCTCGGTCGAGCACGGCGAATTCTCCAGCCACTGGAACCTGTCGCCGCAGGCCATCCGCGAGGTGCTGGATCGCATTCGCCGCGTGGCGGGGAATCCCGAGGCGCCGGCGGCCGCCATCGCCAGCAGCGGAGCGCGTCCCTTCCTCCGCCAGTTGGCCGAATCTTCGCTCCCCAACCTGTACTTCATCTCGCACAGCGAGATCCCGCCCGGGGTGAAGGTGGTTTCCCTGGGCGTCGTCCAATGAAACGCGACGCACGAAAGCCCCAAGTCTACTTCGTTGCGCTTGGCCGGCTCCCTCGACGTACAGTTGAGTACGCCTCGGTTCGCCGGGCGCTGCCGCGCGGCATGCCGCCTCCGGCGGACTGGAGCACCCCGATCAATCGGCTCGCCCGCCGCGCCTCGTATCCACGGGCATCTCCTGCGTCTCAGGGCAACGGCGTGGGAGAAGCGCCGGCTAAGGAGAATGCATGAGATTGAAATCGTATTTCGCCGTAAACGTCGCCGCGGCGCTGGAGATGGCGCGGCGGGAAATGGGGCCGGAGGCCCTGCTGGTGCATTCTCGCAAGGCCCCGCCCGAGGCGCGGCATCTAGGCGAATGGGAGGTGGTCATGGCCCTGGCTCCCCCGCAACCCGCCGCCGACGGCTCCCTCCCTATGCCGGCGCCCGCCACCTCCACCCCGTCCTCGCAGGCGGATGGCTCCCAGTTCTCCTCGGAACTGGCTGCTATACGCGCTCAAATGGAGCGCATGGCGGCCGCCGTGACCCGCTCCAACGCCCTGGCCGCCACCCATTACCCGAATACTCCCGAGCTGGCCGAGGTTTTCGCCTCCCTGATCGACTCCGGGGTGGGCGCGGAACTGGCCCACGACGTCCTGAACCACCTGCGCTCCGCCGCCCCCGCCACCCCGAGCCTGTCCCGTGCGCTGGCCTCTGAAATCGCCCGCCGCGTCACCTGCAACGCGCAGCTCGGCGGGTCGGGCGCGCGGCCCCGCATGGTGGCCCTGGTGGGACCTTGCGGCTGCGGAAAGACCACCACGCTGGCGAAGCTCGCGGTGCGCTACGGGATCTCGGCCCGCCGGCCCACGCAGTTGATCTCGGTGGACAATTACCGCGTCTCCTCGGCCGAACAACTGCGCTCCTACGCCGCCATTCTGGGCCTGGGATTCCAAGCCCTGGACACCACCCGGACGCTGTCCCAGGCCCTGGAGGAGCATAGCCGCAAGGACCTCATCCTCATCGATACCCCCGGCCACGGGTTCAACGACCTGGCCGAGGCGGCCGACCTGGCCCGCTACCTGGCCGGCCGCCCGGACATTGAGACGCATTTGGTCCTATCGGCCTCGATGAAATCCGCCGATCTATCGCGAGTGGTGGATCGCTTCGAGATCTTCCGGCCGCAACGGCTCTTGTTCACCAAACTGGACGAGACCGAAACGTTCGGGCCGATCTTGAACGAGGCGGCGCGCACGGGCAAACCGGTTTCGTTCCTCACGGCCGGCCAGCGGGTTCCGGAGGACCTCGAGCCGGCCACCCAGGAGCGCATTGTGAGTCTGATTCTGAATCGCGGCGCGCGGCTGGCGGCGGCCGCGGCGGCTTAGAGGTCTGCGCGGGGGGCAGGCTCCGCCGGCCTCCTGAAGGACGCTACGAGTGACCAATACCTACCAGTTGACCGCGGAGAGCCTGGCGGCCGAGCGCGAGCGGTTGATCCTCGAAAACCTGCCGCAAGTCCGCCTGATCGCCCGCCGGATTCACGAACGCCTGCCCTCCAGCGTGGGCCTCGAGGATCTGATCAGCGCCGGCATCGTGGGTCTCATCTCGGCCATCGACAACTTCAATCCCGCTCTCAACGTCAAGCTCAAGACTTACGCGGAATACAAGATACGCGGCGCCATTCTGGACAGCTTGCGGGGCCTGGATTGGGCGCCGCGGCAGAAGCGCAAGAAAGCCAAGCTGATCGAGGCGGCCGTCTTCAAGGCCGAGCAGCGCTTGCACCGCACGCCCTCCGAGGATGAGATCGCGACGGAATTGAAGCTGACCACCGACGAGTACCATACCTGGCTGGTCGAGATCCGGGGCGTCAATCTGGGCAGCCTGGAATTCGCGGGCGGCGAAGAGGGCAACCGCGACCTGCTGAAGTACATCTCGGACGACGAGGAGAACTGGCCGTCGCGCATTCTGGAGCGCGCGGAACTGGAGCGGCTCCTGGCGGAGGCGATCGACAAAATGCCTTACGTCGAGCGTACGGTGCTGAGCCTTTACTACCACGAAGAACTGACCCTTCGCGAGATCGCCAAGGTAGTGGATCTACACGAGTCGCGGGTCTCGCAACTCAAGACGCAAGGCATCTTGCGGTTGCGCGGATACATCGAGAAGCGCTGGCCCACGCGGGGCGGGCTCTGAGGCCGCTCCCATCGGGGGAGCCCTCCGGCGCAGTATTTCAGGAGAGCGCATGAGCGAGCACGAGCGCGGCGAAGGGATCGGGTGGCTGCTCGAGAACTGGACCGCGCGGCTGGCCGACAGCCTCGAGGGGATGACCGGTGAGCGGCCGCTGGTCGCATCCCGCGACGCGGAGGGCGCCGCCGACCCCGCGGACATGCTGTGGTGGGAACAGCCGCTCAGCCTGGGAGCGCAGGCCGTCTTTTGGGCGGGAGCGCCCCGGGCGGCCTGGGTCGAGATCGGCAGCCAGGTCCTGCGCGGCGCCGGTATTGAAGTCACCGATCCCCAGGACGCCAGGAACACTTATCTGGAAGCCTTGAGCCAGGCTTGCTCCGGACTGGCCCAGGCCATCACCCGCCGGGTGGGCCGGGAGACGGCCTGCGAGAAGGGCGCGGAGAAGGCGCCGCCCGCCGCGGGAACTCAGGCGTTCGAAATCGACGTGACCCTGGCCGGATCGAAATTGACTCCGCTTCGTCTGGCGTTGCCGGCCGGGGCGCAGGAGTGGTTCCAAGCCGCCAGCGAACGGCCCGCTCTACCCGCTGCCGCCGGGCTTTCCGTGGCTGCCTCCGAGCCGCCGGCCGCGAAACGCGAGGAGCCCCGGACGCTGGACCTCCTGCTGGAGCTGGAACTCCCGGTCAGCGTCTCGTTCGGGCGCGCCCAGCTCGCGCTCAAGGACGTGCTGAAGCTGACTTCCGGGTCCATCGTCGAGCTCAGCCGCACCATCACCGAACCGGTGGAGGTGATCGTGAACAACTTCGTCATCGCGCGCGGCGAGGTGGTGGTGGTGGAAGGCAACTATGGGGTGCGGATACAGGAGATCATCAGCCGCGACAAGAGGCTCAGAACGCTGCAATGAGCCGATGACGCGGCCCCGATTGGGCTGCGGGAGGAACGGATGGCCGGGGTGGTTCAGAGTTCGCTGTTCTCTTACCTGCTTCTGGGGTTGGGGCTGGGAGCCTGCCTGTATCTATTCGTCACGCTGAACCACGAAATCCGGGCCGAGCGCCGGAAGCAGCACGCCCTCGAGGCGGCCATAGGCCTGCTCAGCGTCGAGTTCACGGAAGTGAAAAGGGCGCTGGAGGAGGCCGAATCGCGCACCGGCGTGCTGGTGGCTCCCACTCCTCCCCGCGCGGGAGTAAATCTCACCATCCGCAGCCAGGCCCTGCGCATGTACCGCCGGGGCGAGACCATTCAGCGAATCTCCGCCGCGCTGGAAGTCCCCGAGCAGGAAGTCGAGCTGCTCATCAAGGTGCAGCAAATGTCGCTGGATGCGCCCCTCCCCGAGGACGCGCCCGCCGAGGCCCAGACTTCGAGCGCCGCCGCAGCCGCCGGCTAGGGCGGTTAGCTGGCAATTGCCTTGGCTCTTGCCAGGGGCGCGACACGCAGCCCGCCCGCTAGCACGACGACCAGAGCGCAAACAGCCCCAACAGCCAACGACGTGGCGAATGATGCGCCCAGCAGCTTAGCGCTGTGATTCACCATAAGGTGCACCAGGATCATTGGCAACATGCTGCCTTCGGTTCGCAGGAAAATCCACGTGTCGATTACCGAGATTGATATCGTGCCCAGCAGCAGGGCGGGAATCGCCAGGCGATTCTGAGGCAGCCCAACGATAAAGAACGCAGGCAAGTGCCAGGCCCCCCAGATCAGGCCCAGAATCAGACTTGAGGTAAGCGGTGGCCAGCGCTCCAACATTCGGGGAAGGGCGAAGCCTCGCCAGCCGAGTTCCTCTCCCAGAGGGCCCGGATCGACCACCAGTGCCGGGATCAATGCGTAGTAAAAGTGCGCCCAGTTCGGAACATGACCCTGCGCGGCGCCAAACAACCCCGCCACCCGGCCCGCCAGCAGCCCCATCACGGGGAACCCGGCCAGAACCACCAGATACCATCGAAGACCGGCCCGCCACGGGATGAGACGCGCCAGTAACTTCCGCATCCCGATGCCGCCGCCGAAATAGGCCGTCAAAATCAGCGCTGTGATGGTGGGCGCATAGACGGCCAGGTAGAACAACGGATTCGTCAATGCGGGCCCAGGCGCAATGGACTTGGCCGTCTTGGGCGCGAACAGGCAAACCGCGCCGACGCCCCAGGTGATCGTGAATACCAGGACGAAGTAACTGACCAGGGGCGCTATTCCACGCCCGAGTTCCCCACGCGACGATTCCGGCGCCAAACCTGGAGTATACGCCATTCGTTGCAGGGAAATCGGCTGGCGCGCCCCACCGAAGAGCAGCCGCCGGTTAAAGCGCCGAAGACCCCGGCCCACCGAGATCGGGGAACGGCGTTCGTCGAAGGAACGGTCTCCCCAATTGGGGACCCCTCGTCGCTTTCGATCCAGTGCCATGGGCGGGCGGCAGGCGGCTGGTCGACGTGACGGGGGGACTTCACGGGAGTAAGCTCTCACAGCGCCATTTCGGGCCAAGGTCCGAATAGCGACTGTCTGTTCGAATGAGCGGCTCCATCCAGCTGCCAAGCGAAGAAGCGGAGCCTCTCTCTGAGCCATCTGCGACACCCCTGTGGTATAACGAGGAGCCATGTTCCTGCGCCACTTCTACTTGCTCGCGTTTCTAGGCATAAGTGCGGCTGCCCAGAGCGCAACCGTCCCCCTGATCCTAGAAGGCAACGTTCCCATGATCGGCCTCGAATTCACTAGCCCCGATGGCGCAACACACACCGCGCGGTTCCTCGTCGATACCGGGGGCGGAGCTTTCATCGTCTCCAAGAACCTCGCCAAGGCCATCGGGCTAAAGCCTTCGGGACCGACGTCCACAGGGGATGGAGCCCAATACGCACCCGCGGCCGCGCCGGAGGTTCGGATGGGCGGCATGCAGCTCGACCTTAGGGGCGCAAGGGTCACGATTCAATTGAGCCCGGAAAGGTTCATGTCCCGCGATGCAGTGGATGGCCTTCTTCCCGGGCATGTGCTGGAACGCTATCACGTGATTTTCGATTACCCGGGCCACACATTCACGCTTGCGGCGCCGGGCAGTGTGCGGCCCCATGGCATTGCCGTGCCCTCGCCGTTCCGCCACGAGAACGGCTTTCCCCGTGTGAATGTCGCGATTGGCGATCGGAGACTTGGATTCCTGCTCGACACCGGCGCGAGCTATACCATGATCAGCTCGGCGGCAGTGGGATGGAGCGTAGTCGAGGCAAAGCCTTGGCCGCGCCGCCTTGGCGCGGTCGGGCCCGCCAACATGGGCCTTCCAGGCGACTCCAAGGGACTGATGCTGCGCATGCCCGAAGTGCGTTTGGGTGATTTCGTCCTCCGCGACGTGGGCGCCGTGACCCGCCCCGAAGGCACTTTCGAGAAGTGGATGTCCAACATGATGGTCGCTCCGGTGGTGGGCGCGCTGGGCGGGAACGTCTTGCGACAGTTTCGCGTCGAGATTGACTACGCCGCCGGGGTGACATACCTGGAACGCTCCGCGAACGCCGACCCCTACGAGCTGGACCTGGTTGGACTGACTTTCGCCCAGACGCCGGACAACTCTCTTATCGTGGAGGCGGTTTCTCCGGGCGCCGATCCGGCTCTTCAGGATCGGGTTAAGCCGGGCGACCGGCTTCGAAGTATTGATGGGACCCCGGTTGTCAATTTCAGCCTGATGCAAATCGTCGAACGCTTGCGGGGTAAGCCAGGGGACCTGAAGAAGCTTGAGCTCGAGCGCGAAGGAAAGCCCTACCAGGTTCAGGCCCGCGTCACCCGCCTGATGTGACCGCGCCACAGGCCAGCTCCATTCCGGTTGGTCCGCGGGAGTCGTCATGCCGGGGTTCGTTGGCTGTGCTTAGAAAGCTCCCTCGGACGCAGTTCGTGGGAACAATCCGAGAGCAGGTCCTTCACGACAATCCCGCTAAGGCCCGCGGCTCAGCAACGGTGGGCGGATCGCGCGCCACCCCGGAAGCGGAGCACGGTCCCCCAAGTCCGGATTTGGGAACTCTGCCAACCCGTCCCGTGAAACACCGGTCATGGCAATTGCCAAGCACGGCGTCTCACCGCGTGGCCATGTCGTCGCCATCCGGCGGAAGTGGCGCCGGCCCGCACCTTCCCCGCCGCCGGGGGGAAGCGCGTGACATGCTTTCCTCCTGCTGATCGACCGACCCGCATTGGCGTCTACAGCATCGGCGAAGCCGGCCCGCCTTCGGGCTGGAATCGAAACTGCTGCGGTGGCTGCGGCGGCTGCGGAGTCACACCAATGCGCTGCGGACGCATCCTTCCGCCTCCGCCCCCCCGTTCCTCTATCGTCACGTTCACGGTCATTTCCTGGCGGTTCCGGACCAGGGTCACCGGAAAGGTGTTCTTCGCGTCCTGATTGCGCACGCGCCGGCTGATATCCGACGGCTCGCTAACCTCCACGTTGTCCACCTTCACAATCACGTCGCCGGCCTTGATTCCGGCCTTCTCGGCGGCCGTATCCTTGCCTACCGAGCGAACCAGCACGCCCTTCTTCACTCCGAAGAACTCCGCCAACTGCGAATTCACCGTTTCGGCCTCGATGCCCAGCGCACGGTTGCGCCAGCTCATGTTCGGCTGGGGCAGATCGGGCATCTGGAATTGCAGTTTGCCCAACTGCTCCTGCATTTTTTCCATCTCCTTCTGCCACTTCGGATCCATGGTGAAGTCGTGCCCCATGAGGTTCAAGCTGCCTCTCGCCTTACGCTCCCCCACCGTGGCGGTCAGTGTTTGACTCGAGCCGCCGCGGCTCACCAGCAGCTTCACCTGCCGTCCCACGGGAGTTTCCTTCACCATACGCACGAACTCGGCGGTGCCTTCGACCCTCTGGCCCTGGTATTCCAGCACCACGTCGTTCTCTTTGAGTCCCGCCTTGGCGGCCGGGCTATCCTCCTCGACCCTGGTCACTTCAACCCCATGCACATCCGGCAGCTTCAGTTCCTTGGCGCGCTCGGCGTTGACCTCCTGGACGCCGATCCCCAGATAACTGCCTCCTCTTTCCCAAGCGAAGTTGTACGATCCGGCCGGGGGCGCCACGGGCGGAGGTGGGGGCGGCGGGGGCCCCTCCTGCGCCAGCAACCCCACAGCGCCCAGAATCGTCAACAGCGACAGCCCAATCACTTGTCTCATGGTCTTCCCTCCTAAGGAATCTGTTTCTGGCGACGCAGGTAGATTGTGCCGCCCGAGGCCGTGAGGCGCAGCAGCGGCCCGCCTCCGTTGATCGTCCCCTGCGCTTCCGACTCCCCCTCCGCCTGCGCTAGCCGCGGGCGGATCTCGGCGAAATCGGATACGATGCGGCGGCCTCCGGGAAAAGCGTTGATGGCCTGTATCGTCACCGCAAGGTTAGACGGAATGAGAACGGTTATGTCACCAGCGCCCGTGCTCAACGTGGAATCTTCGAGCGGCTTGCCCGCCAACTCCGCCAGGATGCTGCCGCTGCGCATGGCCACCCGCAGCCCGCCGAACACTTCGCGGAGTTGAACGGCGCCCGTCCCGGCCTGGCATTCGACGTTGCCCGCCGAGCGCACCCGAATCGCCCCCGCCCCGGTCTCCGCGATCACCGGCCCCCCGGCCTCGAGTACGTCGATCAGCCCGGCCTGCGCGTTGGCCGTGACCCCGCGCTCGGCGCGGTCCACCCGGATGTTGCCGCCGCGCGTCGAAGCCCGCACCAGCCCCCGCGCCATTCGTACATAGATTTCGCCGCCCTCGGTGTTCAAGCCCGCCTGGCCGCCGATCATATCGGCGCTAATCGTGCCTCCGCCCGAGAAGCACAGCACGTTCCCCCCGACCTTGCCCAGCCGCACCATCCCGCCGCCCGTCCGAACCGTGACGTCGCCTTGTATCCGGTCCGCCTGCAAGCGGCCCCCGCGGCTATCGGCCCGCAGCGAGCCATCCAGATCGTAGGCCTGGATGGATTCTCCCTGCGACTCGAGACTGGTCTCGCGCAGGCTCCGCGGCACGCGCAGTTGCAGGTCCGCCGCAGCCGCCCCGCCCGCCGGCAGACTCACCTCCAGCGCCAGCCCTCCGTTCCGCCTCGTGGTCTTGACCGTCACCCCGTCGAGCAGCGCGCGCGCCCGCGCCAGGTCCGCGGCCCTGACCCGCTTCTTCAGAACGTACCCGATATCCTGCCTGGCTTCCCCTTGCAGCACCACCGCCCCGCGCGTCGAGACCTTCAGCAGCGCGCCGCCCGCCAGAGTGGCGGAACCGGTCGCCGTCTGCACCCAATCCGCGCCTTCCCGAACGATCTGCGCGTGCGACGGAGCGGCCGCCATCGCCGCCAACAGGAACCATAGCCAGCCCGTCTTCATCAGAATGTCCCAACCGATGCGTCCATCTCCTGCAGCGCCCGCTGGCAGCGCAGGCGCACGTAATCGTTGCTATCCCGCTGCACCAGCTCCTGCAAGAGGCCCACTAGCGCGTCTTCCTTCTTCTGAACCAGCAGATCGATCGCCTGAGTCCGCAGGCCCGGGTTATCGTCCGCCAGCAGCACTTTGGCCAGCGCGCTGCGGACTTCGGAAGTGCCCGCGTAGGGCTTGAGCGCGTCCATCGCCTTCAGGCGCACCCCGGGGTTGGGGTCGTGCTCCAGGGCGTACAGCAGCGTGCCGCGCAGTTCGTCCGAGGCCGGCCGCCGGTTCAGAATGTCCAGGCTCTCGGCGCGCAGGCCCGCGTCGGAGGATTCCCGCGTGGCCGCCAGGAGCAAGCGGTGGATCTGCTCGTCGCCGGGATCGCCGGTCAGCAATCGCTGCCGCGTTTCCTCGATCACCACCCGCACCTTGCCCGAAGCGTCCGGCAGCACATAGCGCACCCGCGCTACCTGCGGATCGAGCGCCGTGCCGCCCGCCGTCGCCGCCGTCCACCGCCCCCCGAAGAAACACAGCGCCGCGAGCGCCACCGCGCCCGCCGGACGCGCCAGGCCGGGCCACTCCAGCCATCCGCTCCATGCTGCCCGCGGCGCCCCTTCCCGCGCCAGCCGCTCGGCGAGATCGCGGCGGCAGCGCGTCAGCAACGCGGCCGGCGGCGCCTGCTCCCGCTCCTCCAGCGCCTGGTGGATGGCCTTCTCGGCCTCGAAATTCCGGCGGCATTCCGCGCAGCCCTCCAGGTGGTCCTGGAAGCTCTGCTCCTCTTCGAGCGTCAGCTCGCCGTACAGAAACAGCGACAAAACCCTGGTCGCCGACTCGCAATTCATACAAAATCCCCCAGCGCCACCCGCATCTTCCGGGTCGCGCGAAACAGGCAGGTCTTGGCCGCTTCCTCGCTGCTGCCCAGCAACTCCCCGATGGCCCGCAGCCGCAGCCCCTGGTAATGCCGCAGCTCGAATACCAGCCGCTCCTTGGCGGTCAGACCCTCCAGCACCACCCGTATCCGCTCCCCCAACTGCCGGTTGAGCAGGTTGCGTTGCGGATCGCCCTGCGCCCGCTCTTCCGGCACGCCGTCCAGCCGGTTCCAGGGCCCGTCCTCCGTCTCGACCACGGCCGGCTCCTCGCGGCGCACCTTTTTCCTGCGCAAGTGGTCCAGGCACTGGTTGGTGGCGATCCGGTACAGCCAGGTATGGAAAGCGCAGTCGAAGCGGAACTGGTGCAGGTTCTTGTAGGCCCGCAGGAACGTCTCCTGGTACACGTCATAGGCGTCTTCGACCGACCGCAGCAGGTTCATCCCCAGCCGCAGCACACTGCGGTCGTAAGCGCGAACCAGTTGCTCGAAGGCGTCCCGATCGCCTTTCTGAGCCGCCCGGATCAGCGCCGCCTCCTCCACGCCCGCTGCTGGAGTCTGCTCCATGGCCGATGTGGCTTCGCGAATCACGCCAATCGTCTACCTGAGGATAAGACGGTTGACAGCCAAAAGGGTAACGCGGCTTCCGAGGCCGGGAACCCGGGTCGGGTTCATGGTGTCTAATAGTTCGTGTGATATGAGGCTGCTGAACTACCGCACCTGGGCCACCGTACTCTACAGAAAGATCACGGGCCGCATTGCGCGGCGGATCTACCTCGCGTTGTTTCTCCTGCCGGTTCTCTTCGCGATGGGTGTGCGGATTCGCTCCGTTGTTCTAACGCGGAAGATCCACGCGGTTTTGTCCGGGCTCGAGCAGTTGCGTGTGGATCAAACGACGGAGCGGCAGTTGTTGCAGACCGTTCCGTACCTGGCTCGTTATCCATACGACTTGCGCGACGGGGCCAGCGTGGAACGGTTCTATCGAGTGGAGATCTCGAACGAGCACGAGAGAAGATGGTTGTGGTGGCTCGCAAGTACTCCGCCGTTCCGGTTCCTTTGGTCCCAGCGCCCAGCGGAGGGCCCAATACACAACCCGGCGGAGACCTTGCCATTGCCGCTCAAGACGGCATATTGGCTTGGGTGTCGCTACATAGGCTTTTCCGCTCAGGTGAACGTTCGGGACGGAAGGGTGTCGCGCGTTGGGTACGGAATAGAGCCAGATGTCGAACTGGGGTGGCCGCGTTTCAGTTTTGTTTCCGCCCACAGCTTTCATGGATTGTGGATCCACCGCTACCCACCGGTGCCGGTGAGCAGTACGGACGACGAGAGTCCTGAGTTTCGAGTCATTGGGGGTGGGAGGTTTCTCGACGCTGCCTACGCGGCCGACGCTCCACGCGAACTGATCGCGCATGCGTTCCACGTTGATCTAAGCTGCTACTACTGGGGCATTCGCGGATGCGTCTCGGCCCCCGAGATGGCTCCGCTTCTTTGGAGGGACAGGCAAGCCATCGAAGCCAGCACCGCTTCACGCCTCCACAGCGCGGGGAATCAGTGTCCCGACAGGGTTCTTGCGGGGCGCGTGCGATATCTCCCGGACCTGAATGTCGAGCTTCGTGAGGTCACGAGCGCACGGCATGAACCCGCCAGCGAAAAAGGAAAGATAGGCGAAGCGTTCACCATACACTACCGGCCGAAGGAGGTTATACGGGGTCGCTCCTACGGCTCCGGGACCGATATCGAAGACCGGTGGTTCATCCCCGCAGGATCGGATTCCACTGAGAATGTGGCAAACCCATTCCTCCCGCTGCTCAAACCGGGCGACAGGGTGCTGGTCTTCACCGGCGCGAAGTTCGAATCTTGCCAGATAGTCCCTGCTACTCCGTCGGCTGTGTCCGCTGTTCGGGCAGAAGTCCCTGCGCCCAAGCGGCGCGAAGACGAGGTGAACGTGGGGGGCCGCATGTAGGCCGCCCAGGGCGCCGGGATGACGCAGGGAAGTCCATCCGGCCGATGTGGCTTCGCGGGTCGCGCTGAGCGTCTACTTGAGGATAGGACGATTGAAAGCCCAGAGGGTAACGCGCCCCGGCTGAATTCGGGGACTGGGCCGGTTTCCGGGGCGGTCTCCAATCCCTGCGGCGGCTGATTGGCGGTAATTCTGGTCGGCCAAACTCAAGCCTGCCACCTTGCCGCCCGGATCCGAGGGACTCTCTGCCGCGTGCGGCTCCTACCAAAGCAGCTTGAGTCCAAACTGTATCTGCCGGGACGTAGTGGATGTGCTCGTAATCACGCCGGCCGTGGGCGAAACACCCGTCGGCGTAAATGTGATGGCGTTCGGAGTGTTGAAGTTGGCCCGGTTCAAGAGATTGAATAACTCCGCCCGAAACTGAAGACCGAGCCTTTCTCGAAGTGGCGTGTCTTTTAGAAATGACAAATCCCAGGTAGCCAGACCGGGGCCGGTCAGAGTGTCCCGCCCCAGGT
>JBKQQG010000069.1:0-93021 GCA_052144455.1 Bryobacteraceae bacterium | reverse complement strand
CGCTCTGGCGGCTGACCTTCAGTTCGCGAGCCATCGCCGCCTGTGTCATCTTGCCCGCGGCGAACCATCGCCCGGCGCGGCGGCGGCGTTGTTCCATAGCGTGGAAATCTCGACGGGGAGCAACTGGCATGGCCATACCCCATGCTACGGCAACTCTTTGAATCGGTCACTATATTAGGCGAGAGTCAGTAGAAGAGCGCAAGGACGTGGGCCGCGCGATCTCCCCCGAAGAGCAGGGAAGACTCTTGGACGTGGCGGCCACACTGCGCTCGCCCGTGGTTCGCACGGTGATCCCGTTGCTAATGCTCACCGGCCTGCGTTCGGGCGAAACCTTGGGCCTTTGCTGGAGCCGGGTGGACCTCCTCAACCGCACCATCATAGTGGGCCGCGCGAAGACTGCCAGCGGGACGGGCCGGGTGATACCAATCAACGATGACTTGGCGAGCATACTGGCTTCTCGCCGGGCATGGTTCATTGAGCGGTTCGGAGAACCGCAGCCGCATCGCTGCGTTTTCCAATTCGGCTCGCCACAGCCTACGTCACAGGACAAACCGGTGACCGATATCATCTCAGGCTGGGACCTTGTGAGGGCAGCGTCTGGCGTTTCCTGCCGCTTGCACGACTTGCGGCACACGTTTTGTACGCGGCTTGCCGAAGCGGGCGTCCCAGAGTCTACGATGCTCGCCCTCAGGGGCCACATGCGCCGGGCAATACTGGAACGGCATAGCCACATTCGGATGGTGGCGAAACGGCACGCGCTAGCGGCGATCACCCTGCGCCCGAGAGTCGAAAACCCCGAGGTGGTCCCTGTGAAAGTCCCTGTAGCAGCGCAGCCGGGCTGAATCCAGTAGCCTGTAACCTATTGATTCAATTGGTGGGCCCTGTAGGATTTGAACCTACGACCAACGGATTATGAGTCCGCTGCTCTAACCGCTGAGCTAAGGGCCCGACCGCTTCGAACTTCTCGCCACCCCAACGCCGCCACGCCAGCCTCGCCCGGCCGGGTCGGCATGGTGTGCCTTTTCGAATGTATCACGAACTCCGCGCGCCCCCTGCGCGAGCCCACGCAGTTTTTTGTAATCCCCGCCGCCCCACAGCTCGATCTCCCGCCCTCTCAATCGCTTCCCGAGCTCAACGATCAGCCTCTCGCCAACCCCGTGCCAACCCTTTTTATAGGAGCGCATCGCAATTCAGCACGCCCCACGGAGGTCTTTCTATGCCATCCGAGCGCTCCGCGAGTTCGCACGCCCGCTCCCACGGCCTCTGCTCCCGCAACACCAATCTCCCTCGGGAGGACCTCGCCGATGCCTTCCATGAGTCCTGCACCCGAGGGATAGCTTGCGCCGAATGGCGTCTCCGCCGCTGCCTGCGCATCGAGAGGCCGGACTCTCCGAATACCACCCCGATTCCGCCCGCACGCCGGCCCGAACTCACGAGCAACTGCTCTACGGCTCCTCCAAGCCCCTGGCAACCAGGAATTGACATGCCAAACCCAATTTCCGCCCCCGATCCCCGCTCTCCGGTTCACGTCGCTCCGCCACAGGCGGCCTGCCGTGCGGCAGCGCCTGCTCGGCCCGCGCCACATAGAATTGACAACTCAAAGCCAGTTTCCGCCCCTGGAGGCTGTCCGCAGCGAGTTGCCCCGCGATCCACCGCTGTCCGTCCCGCTGCCGGAGACCGCCCACCGGGGCAGCGCCGAAGCACGCAGCGGGCCAATCGGCGGCGCCTTCGCCCCGCCCCGGCCTCCCCACGCTCGACCTTCGTTCTCCCCGTACTGGGCAGTACTAGTCGCCCCCGCCGCGCAAACTTACTCATTGCCGTGGCGCTTGCTTCCGGCGATAATAGGAACAGATCCCGGTACATATGCGGTTGATCCAGAAATCGAATCGCGCGGGAGCAGCCCGATGAAGCGTGTAGGTTCCGATGAACCTCTGCGCTGTTCCTTCTGTCACAAGAGCCAGGACGTCGTCGGGAAGCTGATTTCTTCCCCCAGCGATTATCCTCGGGCGTACATCTGTGACGAGTGCATTGCCGTCTGCAATTCTATTCTCGAAGACGATCGCCACGACTCCCCTTACGCCGCCCCTCACAAGCTGCCTAAGCCTCTGGAATTAAAGGAGTACCTGGATCAGTACGTGATCGGCCAGGAATCCACCAAGAAGCGCCTGGCGGTGGCCGTCTACAACCACTACAAGCGCATCCACATGAACAAGCAGCGCGGTGGCGAAGTCGAGGTGGCCAAGTCCAATATCCTGCTGATCGGTCCCACTGGTTCCGGCAAGACGCTCCTGGCTCAAACCCTGGCCCGCATTCTGGACGTTCCCTTCGCCATCGTGGACGCCACCACTCTCACCGAAGCCGGCTACGTCGGCGAAGATGTAGAGAATATCATCTTGCGCCTGCTCCAGAATGCCGACTGGGACGTTCAGCGCGCCCAGCAGGGCATCATTTACATCGACGAGATCGACAAGATCAGCCGCAAGGACGAAAACCCCTCCATCACCCGGGATGTTTCGGGCGAAGGCGTTCAGCAGGCTCTGCTCAAGATTCTCGAGGGAACCATAGCCAACGTGCCTCCCCAGGGCGGGCGCAAGCATCCTCACCAGGAATTCACGCCCGTGGACACCACCAACATCCTGTTCATCTGTGGGGGCGCTTTCGTGGGGCTGGAGAAGGTCATTGGCCGCCGCACCGGCAAGAAGGCCATCGGGTTCCTGACCGCCGAAGACCGATCCCCGGATGGCGTCGCCAGGCCGGTCCTGCCCGGCCGCCGCGATCTGGACCTGCTCGAGAAGCTGCAGCCCGTCGACCTCATCCGCTTTGGCTTCATCCCCGAATTCATTGGCCGCCTGCCGGTGGTCGGCCTGCTGGCGGACCTTGACAAGGACGCTCTGATACAGATCCTCACCAAACCCAAGAACGCCATTGTGCGCCAGTATCAGAGACTCTTCGAGTTCGAAAATGTTAGACTGAAGTTCAGCGATGATGCGCTCGAAGCCATCGCGACGCTGGCGATGGAGCGTAAGGTGGGGGCTCGAGGCCTGCGCATGATCCTGGAAGACTTGATGCTGGACCTGATGTACTATCTCCCCTCCTACAAGAAAGTGCGGGAGTTCGGGGTCACCAAGGAGATGGTGATGGCCCAGAAGATCAACGTCGCGCTGCTGGAGAAGGCTGGGTAGGGCAGGTTTCGCTGCCGGTTCGCACTCCGCTTCGGCTTTCGGGGGCCGATTTGGGTCTTTGGGAATCATTGGCGTTTACGGCTGGCGCGCCGCCACGCGATGAATTAAGATGCTGACCTCTAAGGACAAAACCGATACAAGACGATTGCCCATGATGCCCGTCCGCGACGTGGTCATCTTTCCCCACATGATGACCCCCTTCGTGGTGGGCCGCGATTCCAGTGTGCGCGCCCTCGAGGAGGCCCTGGCCGGCGACAAGAAGATTTTCCTCGCCACCCAGCATGACGCATCGGTCGACGAGCCGCGCCCCGAGGAAATCTACACCGTGGGCGCCATCGTGAACATCGTCCAGAGCCTCAAGCAGCCGGATGGCAACATCAAGGTGCTGGTGGAAGGCATCGAGCGCGGTAAGATCGTTTCGGTCGCCGAGGACGCCGGTTTTCTGCGTGCGGTGGTGCGCACTTTCCATTTTAAGGTCGAGCCGGGCCCGCAACTGGAGGCCCTGGTCGCGCGGGTCGGCGGGCTCTTCGAGCAGTACATCAAGCTCAGCCAGAACCTGAACTACGAGACCATGATCGCCGCCATCCGGGTGGAGGATCCCGGCAAGCTGGCCGACACCGTGGGAGCCAACCTGCAGCTCACCATCGAGGAAAAGCAGGAGCTGCTCGAGATCTTCGACCCCATAGACCGCCTCACCCGCGTGGCCGAGCTCCTGGACATCGAGATCGAAAAGCTCAGCGTCGACCGCACTATCCAAGGCCGGGTCAAGCGCCAGATGGAGCGCGCCCAGAAAGAGTATTACCTCAACGAGAAGATCAAGGCCATCCAGAAGGAGCTGGGCCGCGGCGAGAAGAGCGAGATCGACGAGCTCAAGAAGAAAATCGAATCCGCCGGCATGACCAAGGACGCCCAGGAGAAGGCCCTCGCCGAACTCAAACGTCTCGAGAACATGCCGCCCATGTCGGCCGAGTCCACGGTTTCCCGGAATTACCTGGAATGGCTCCTGGCGGTGCCATGGAAGCAGAAATCCAAGGAAATCCGCGATCTCAAGTTCGCCGAGCAGATCCTCGAATCCGACCACTACGGTTTGGAGAAGATCAAAGAGCGTATCCTCGAGTTCCTGGCCGTGCGCCGGCTGGTGAAGAACCCGCGCGGCTCCATTCTGTGCTTCGTCGGCGCTCCCGGCGTGGGCAAGACTTCGCTCGGCATGTCCATCGCCAAGGCCACCGGCCGCAAGTTCATCCGCCTGTCGCTGGGCGGCGTGCGCGACGAGGCCGAGATCCGCGGCCACCGCCGCACCTACATCGGGGCGCTGCCCGGCCAGATCCTCCAGATGATGCGCAAGGCCGGCACCCGCAACCCGGTCTTCATGCTGGACGAAGTCGACAAGATGTCCATGGATTTCCGGGGCGACCCTTCCGCCGCCCTGCTCGAGGTGCTGGATCCGGAACAGAACTTCATGTTCATGGATCACTATCTCGACGTCGAGTACGACCTCAGCCAGGTCTTCTTCATCTGCACCGCCAACGTGCTCCACACTGTGCCCCCGGCGCTCCAGGACCGCATGGAGGTGATCCGCCTCTCCGGCTACACCGAGCAGGAGAAGCTCGAGATCGGCAAGCGCTTCCTGGTCAAAAAGCAGACTCAGCAGACCGGACTCAACCTCGAGCGCGTCCAGTTCACCGACGAGGGGCTGATGGCCCTCATCCAGTTCTACACGCGCGAGGCCGGCGTCCGGAACTTCGAGCGCGAGATCGGCAACATCTGCCGCAAGGTGGCCCGCGCGGTGGTCAACGCCCAGAGCGCCAAGGTGCGCTCCACGCCGCCGGTGGCCGTCATTCGCCTCGAAAACGTCTCCGATTACCTCGGTCCGGCGAAATTCCGCGACCTCGAGAAGGACAAATCCAATGAGATCGGAGCCTCCATCGGCTTGGCCTGGACCGAAGTGGGCGGCCAGATCCTGACCTCGGAAGCCACCATCATGGATGGCAAGGGCAAGCTGACCATTACCGGCAAGCTGGGCGACGTGATGCAGGAATCCGCCCAGGCCGCCCTCAGTTACATCCGCTCCCGGGCTCACCATCTGGGCTTGCCACGCGACTTTTACCGGAACCTGGACATCCACGTGCATGTGCCGGAGGGCGCCATTCCCAAGGATGGCCCCTCGGCTGGCATCACCATCTGCACAGCGATCACCAGCGCACTAACAAAAATTCCCGTGCGCTGCGACGTGGCCATGACCGGCGAGATTACACTGCGGGGAAAGGTCCTGCCGATCGGCGGGTTGAAGGAGAAACTGCTGGCCGCCAGCCGGCACCGCATCTTCGAGGTCATCATTCCCAAGGACAACGAGAAAGACCTCCCCGATATCCCCGAAAATGTACGGAACCAAATGACTTTGCACTTCGTCGAGTCCATGGACGAGGTGCTCAAAATTGCCCTGGAGCGGGAAATCGTCGCACTCCCGCTCGCCGCCGGCGTCGCGCCGGTGGAAATGGTCGCTCAGTCCAGCGAAGAGCAGTTGCACTAGCGGATCGCAAGACTCCGCCAGCCGGATTGCTCTGGGCCATGGGCGCAGAAGTGCGGTATATAATGGGTGCAGCCCACCGGGAGCGGTTTTCCCCTGAAGAAGCGCCGGAGATTGTATCCCTGGAATTCAATGCTGAACCTGGCTGCCGCGGCCGATTTCGCTCCGCGACCGGCGACGCAGTGTGGCCGCCACGAAGATTGACAATCTGAAATACCTATCCCAATTGGCCCGGCCATGGGAGGCCGGGGAGTGAGGGAGACTTGGCAAACGATACCGAAAACCCAGAACAAACCGAAAACCCAACCCCAGCGCTAGAGGAGAAACCCGCGGCGCAGACCGCGCCGGCGACCTCGCCGACGGCCGCTCTGCCGGCTGCTCCTCCCCAACCTGGCGCTCGCAAGGGGCGGGGTCCGGCGCCTCCCACCAAGAATGGCGCCCCCGCCGCCACCACCCTGGATCTGGTCGCTCTCAAGGACCTGAGCATCCAGCAACTCAACCAGATCGCGAAGGATCTCGGCCTCAGCGGCACCTCCGGCCTTCGCAAGCAGGAACTGATTTTCAAAATCCTCCAGGCGCAAGCCGAGAAGAGCGGCCTGATCTTCTCCGAAGGCGTCCTCGAGTGCCTGCCCGACGGCTTCGGCTTCCTCCGGGCGCCCGAGTACAACTACCTGCCCGGACCCGACGACGTCTACGTCTCGCCCTCCCAGATCCGCCGTTTCGACCTGCGCACCGGCGACACCATTTCGGGCCAGATCCGTCCCCCCAAGGAAGGCGAGCGCTATTTCGCCCTCATCAAGGTGGACGCCATCAACTTCGAGCCGCCCGAGGAGGCCCGCAACAAAATCTTCTTCGACAATCTCACGCCGCTCTATCCCCACGGGCGCATCAAGCTGGAGACCGTGAAGGAGAATTACTCCGGCCGCATCATGGACCTGCTGACGCCCATCGGCAAGGGGCAGCGCGGCCTCATCGTTTCCCCGCCTCGCACCGGCAAGACCATGCTGCTGCAATCCATCGCCAACTCGGTCACCGCCAACCATCCCGAGATCATCCTCATCGTGCTGCTCATCGACGAGCGCCCCGAGGAGGTCACCGACATGCAGCGCAGCGTCAAGGGCGAGGTCATCAGCTCCACCTTCGACGAGCCCGCCGCACGCCACGTGCAAGTGGCCGAGATGGTCATCGAGAAGGCCAAGCGCCTGGTCGAGCACAAGCGCGACGTCGTCATTCTGTTGGATTCCATCACCCGCCTGGCCCGCGCCTACAACACCATCGTGCCGCCTTCCGGCAAGGTGCTCTCCGGCGGCGTGGATTCCAATGCGCTCCAGCGCCCCAAGCGTTTCTTCGGCGCGGCCCGCAACATCGAGGAGGGCGGCTCGCTCACCATCATCGCCACCTCGCTCATCGACACCGGCTCCCGCATGGACGACGTCATCTTCGAGGAGTTCAAGGGCACCGGCAACATGGAAATCCACCTGGATCGCAAGCTGGTGGATAAGCGCGTCTTCCCCGCCATCGACATCAACAAGAGCGGCACCCGTAAGGAAGAACTGCTGCAGCCCAAGGAGGAGCTGAATCGGGTTTGGGTCCTGCGCAAGGTGCTTAGCCCGCTCTCTCAGGTCGAGTGCATGGAACTGCTGCTGGACAAGCTCAGCAAGACCCGCAGCAACGCCGAGTTCCTGGGCGCGATGAGCGGTTAGTCGCCAACTCCGATGAACCCAACGGAGACGCCGGCCCGGCGAGGGCGCGTCCACGCGGCGGCCTGGCTGGCCTGGCTGGCCGCGGCCTTCGCGCTCACCATCCGCCCGTTTCTCTGGCACCTGGACTACTTCAAGCATCCCGGCGCGCGGTTCTACCCCCTATTCCTGGCCGTGCTCGTTGCGGCCGCGCTCGCCGCGCCCCTCTATCAGCACTTGCGCCGCAGCGGCTTCTGGCGCCATGAACCGGCCTTGCTCGCCGCGCTGCCCCTGGCCGCGGGCCTGTTCTACGAACCCCGGGCTACCCTCGTCGTGGCCTGGATCTTCGCCACCTGTTACGCCGCCGGCCGGCTCGCCCTCCGCAAGTTGGGTCTGGAGCCGGGCGGCTTCGCCGGACAGATCGCCCTCTCCGCCGGCCTTGGCTTCGCCCTCCTGCTGCCGGCCCTGTTCATCATGGGCGCCTGCGGCTGGTACTACTGGTGGGCTTTCGCGCTGCTGCTCGCGGTGGCGGATCTCGCGGCCATTCGGGAGTTCGGCGGATTGCGGCCGGCGCTCGGCGGCCTGAACCTGGCCTGGAGCGAGACCCCGGAGGCCGCCGGCTGGTTGGGCCTTCTGGTGACCGGCTTTTCCGCCTGCTTCATCCTGTGCGGCACGCTAGTGCTCCTGGCGCCCAGCCTGGCCTACGACGTGCTCGCGAAACACCTGGCTGCGGCGCTGGCCTACTCCGCGCAGCACTCCTGGCAGCCGCTGCCGTTTGACAACTATACCTACCTCCCGCAGGGTGTCGAGACTCTCATGACGCTCGGCTACAGCCTGGGGGGGCAGGCCGCGGCCCAGATGGTGCCGCCGATCTTCTTTCTCCTGACTCTGCTGCTGTTGATCCGGCTGGCCCGGGCCTGCGGAGCGAACCGTTTCAGCGCCCTGGCCGGCATCCTCTTCGCCGCCTCCATTCCCTTTCTGCACTGGACGGGCAGCGTCGCCAAGAACGACCTGGCTGTGGCTTTCTTCGTCCTGGCCGCCCTGGACTGTTTTCTGCGCTGGAGGGATTCGGACCGCTTCGCCTGGATCCTGCTGGGAGTGTTCTTCCTGGCCGCGGGCGCCGGAGTGAAGCACACGGTTCTGTTCGGACTGGTTTCTCTCGCGCCTTTCTACCTCTACGCAGTATGGCGGCAACCGCGGCGGCTGCGCGCGGCGGCGTCCATCGTGGCGGTGTTCGCCGTGTTTGGCCTGCTGTGGCAGGCGCGCGCCTTCGTTCTCGCCGGCAACCCCGTCTATCCGCTTTGGCTGCACTTGGCCGTCCAAGCGGTCCCCCAAAATCCGCACCTGGATCACCCTGCGGCGGCGCTGCGCTTGGCGCGGATGCCCTGGACGCTGCACTTCGAGGGGGGGCGGCACTTCGAATCGCCGTCCCCGAATCCATTGGGCGTCTTCTTCGTTCTCTTTGCGCCGGCCTGGCTGCTGGCCCGCCGCGCGCGCGCGAGCGCGAACGAACGTGCGTGTCTCCTCTTCTGCGGGCTGTACCTGTTATATTGGGCTGCGCTGTCGGATTTTCCGCGTTACGCCATCGCTCCCTTGGCCCTCCTGGCCGTCCTGACCACCCGCCGGCTCATGGTCTTCTATGCGGACTCCGCGCGCCTGGTCCGCCTCTCCATCCACGCCGCAGCGGCCTACGCGCTATTGTTTGCCCTGCCCGTGACCATGATCCTGGAGATCAACGCGCCTCAGTTTCGCCTGTTCGCGCGCCAGATCGACCAAGCGGGCTATCTGCGCCAGACACTAGTGACCTTTCCCTCGCTCGAGTTCCTGCGCGCCAGACGCATAGGCCAGGACCGGGTCTTCGCGCTGGCCAATACTTCCTCCGCTTACGCTCCCGATCCCCTCCGCTTCGAGTGCCTGTTGGGAGACACCCTGGCGGACCCGGCTGCGTTCGTCCTGGCGCGGCTTGACGAGCGGGATGTCCGGTGGCTCATCCTGCCGCGGAACGAAGTGGGCCGGGAGGTTGAGCGGCGCCTCGCCCAGGCCCGGCCCGCCACCGAGGTCTACCACGACCAGTACTTCACCGTCTTCCGGCTGGACGCGAGGTAGAATCACTGCATGGGGCATATCCGCATTCTCTCCGACGACGTAGCCAACAAGATCGCCGCCGGAGAAGTGGTCGAGCGGCCCGCCTCGGTGGTCAAGGAGCTACTCGAGAATTCGCTCGACGCCGGGGCGTCCCACTTGCGGATCGAGGTCGAGAGCGGCGGGCGGCGGCTGATGCGCGCGACCGACGACGGCTGTGGCATGCTGCGCGACGACGCCATGCTGGCCTTCGAGCGGCACGCCACCAGCAAGCTCACCAGCGCCAAGGATCTGCTCAGCATCTCGACTCTGGGCTTCCGCGGCGAGGCGCTGCCCTCCATCGGCTCGGTTTCCCGCCTGTTGCTCGAGACCCGCGCGGCCGGCGAGGAGGCCGGAACGCGCGTGGAGATCGCCGGCGGCAAGATGCTGCGCGCGGAAGAGGCGGCGCTGGCGCCCGGCACCCAGATCTCCGTCCGCGACCTGTTCTACAACGTCCCGGCGCGGAAGAAGTTCCTGCGCTCGGATCAGACCGAACTGGCGCACATCGCCTCGCTGGTGACCCACTACAGCCTGGCCAGCCCCGACAAGACCTTCCTGCTCACGAGCGACGGCAAGGAACTGCTCAACGTGACGCCCGTCCAGAAGCTGCGCGAGCGCGTCTACCAGGTCTTCGGCAGCCAGACGCTCGAGGAGCTGGTGGACCTGGGGGTGCGCAGGCTCGAGAGCGCCGAGTCCGCCTACGCGCTGCGCGGTTTCGTCTCCCGCCCGCAGGTCCAGAAGCTGAACCGCCATTCCATTTTCCTGTTCGTCAACCGGCGCTTGATCCGCGACCGGATCCTGCTGAACGGCATCCTGGGCGCCTATCGCAACCTCATCCCGCCGGGCAGCTATCCGTTTGCGCTGCTGTTCCTGGAATGCGACGCGGCCGAGGTCGACGTCAACGTTCACCCGTCCAAGACCGAGGTGCGGTTCCGGGAGCAGTCCTTCGTGCACGATTTCGTGCGCGACGCCATCCGCCAGGCGCTGGTCGAATCCAAACCCGTCTCGGTGATCCCGTTGCCGGCTCGAGCGCAACCCGGAGCCGGGCTTCCCTACTCGGAATTCAGCCAGAGCGTCGAGAACCAGGGCTGGGAGATTTCGGTGGACCCGCCCGCAACGACGGAGGTTTTGCCCGAGTTCACTCTGCACGGCCCGCAGCCCCCCGCAGCCCGCTTCGATTTCGGCGAGCCGGCCAGCGCCGCCGAACTTGAGCCTCCGCTCAAAGTGCCCGTTCCCGAGACCCACGGCGGGTTCCCCGCGGAACTGGTGCCGGAAATGTCCCAGAGCCTGACCGCGCTCGCCGACCTGCGGCCGCTCGGCCAGATCCACGAAAGCTTCGTCGTGGCGGCCGGACGCGACGGCCTCTGGATCGTCGACCAGCACGTGGCGCATGAGCGCATCCTGTTCGAGAAGATCCTCAAGCAGCGCGCCGCCGGGCGCGTCGAGACGCAGCGGCTGCTGATGCCGCTGGTGCTCCAGCTCACCCCCCCGCAGCAAGCCGACTACGACCGCATCGCCGGGGAGCTGGACGCCCTGGGGTTCGAGACGGAGCCCTTCGGACAGCGCACCATAGCCGTGAAGGGCGCCCCCGCCGGCATCGCCGCCATCGACATCGAGAAATCCATCTACGAGATCCTGGACATCGCCGAGCGCGAGCTCCGCCGCATCTCGCTCGACGATCTCCGCCGGAGCATCGCCGCCTCCATCGCCTGCCGCGCCGCCATCAAGGTGAACATGCGCCTGGACCAGGACAAGATGGAGTGGCTGCTGAATTCCCTGGCCGCCACCGATTGCCCCATGAGCTGCCCGCACGGCCGCCCCATCGCCCTGCGCTACTCCCTGCGCGACATCCTGAAAGGCTTTCACCGAATCTGAGAAGGAGGGGCTTGACAGCGGTTCGGAGATGTCGCATTCTGGTTTGTAATACAGACTAGTATGTGGAGGTGAAGCAACCATGACCGATGCGATCAACCAGTACACTAGTAAGCCGGCCCGTTACGGGCATCTGGACGGCACGGACGATTTGGTGCTGGGAGTCATGTTCCTGACATGGGTGCCCATCATCCGGCTATCCCAGGCAGCGACGGTTCTCTGGCATTGGCTGGCGATGACCTACGGCTTATTCGCCGTCGTCGGGCTGGTCGCCTGGCTCGGCACGCGCTACATCCGCCGGCGGCTGGTCTATCCGCGTTCCGGCTACGCCGAGTTTCGGATTCGTCCGTGGGCCCTGGCGCTGATTGTCGTGGCGGCGGTGGCTGTCGCAGCCGCAGTCGCCTGGTTCGTCTTCAAGGCGCCCTCTTCCAGGCTGAGTTATCCGTTAATCCTTGGCTTGGCCTGCGGGCTCCCGATGCTGATCGGGGCTCTGAGGAAAGGCGTGCCCAGGCTGGCGGTATTGGGCGTGTTCTCGATGGCCATCGGCTTCGCGCTTCAGCTCCTGGAGCCAACGGCGGTCCCAGGAACAATCTGGTATTGCCTCACCATGGGAACGGCGCTCATCCTCAGCGGCGCGATCGCGCTCTGCCTCTTTGTCCGCCGCATGCCAACTCGCAACCTGGAGGCCGAATGAGCGATCGCCTCCACAGTCTGGTCGATCTGGATCGCCTCATACACGAGCCGGGCAGGCTGGCGATCGTGGCCCTGCTGTCGGCGGTGAAGGGAGCGGACTTCCTGTACCTGTTGAACGAAACGGGATTGACCAAGGGCAATCTCTCCAGCCACTTGGCCAAGCTCGAAGCCGCCGGTTACGTCCAGATTGAGAAGACCTATCGCCAGAAGATCCCGCTGACCCTTTGCCAGCTCACCGCAACCGGCCGCGCGGCCTTCGAGCAATACCGCCGTGCGTTGAAGGCCAGTCTTTGAACGGCTGCCCGCTCAGCCGCGACGCAGGGACCGCGCGGCGCCGAAAGCGCCAAAACCCAGCAGGAGCAGCCCGAAGGTGGCCGGCTCCGGCACGCCGGTAGCGTTGTTGGTGACGGTCAGTTGCGCGTAGTCGATGATGTAACCATCGCCGCCGGTACCGTTAATCGCAATGGTGTCGCTGCCAGTCAGCAGGCCGACCGGCACGCTGAATGTATAGGTCAGCACTTCCTGAAACGCGTTCGTGCCAGGATTCTCCGGAATCGAACCAATGCTGGTGCCATCGAAGAGCACTGGGTAAGGACCGCCATCATCCGCGATCCCCGCGATGCGGATGCTGAAGCTGGCGCTGAGCGCACCGGCCGTCGAGTAAGCCGGCTGTGTCCAGGAAACGTCACCGGGGGCCGCCCAGACGTCCGTCACGGAGTTGGAGGCTATCTCCGCTGGATCCCGATAGTCTGTGAAGAAAACGCCACCGAGTCCCGTACTCCACAGCGATCCGTCCGGGCAAGAAGTCACGCCGGGCAGTCCGAAGCAGTCGACATCACCGTACAGACTGGTTACCGTGCCCGCACTCGCGACCGAAACGGCCAGAAGACAATACACCAGCACAGCGGTCAGCTTCATGTTTCCTCCAAGGCAGATACTATCACTCGAGGAAGGCCAAGGTCAAGGCTTTGTCAAGACAGCTTCGTCAAGACAGGCTGTCGTACCCCATCACACAAGTCCCCTTCGTTGCCTGGATGGCATGGCGGCGGTTCGGTCAAGGCAATGCGCAGGCTGTGCGCGCACTGGAGGAAAGTCTTGACGAATTCCACCGCGATCCCGACAATCTGCGGGGAGAAAAGGGGTCGGGAACACCTGCCGCCGGAACATCCCGCTGACCCCTTGCCAGCTCACCCCAACCGGACGCGCGGCCTTCGAGCAATACCGCCGTGCGTTGAAGGCCAGCCTTTGAGCGCCCGGCGAGCGCTACCAGACGGCCCGAGAGTAGTTCCGCCGGATTTCCGTGTCGGCGGTGATCAGCGGCGAGTCGTGGCTAGCTTTGGCCTGGGCCACGATGATGCGGTCGAAGGGGTCGGTGGTCCAGCCGATGGACAGCGCTTCCGTGGCGATGGCGGGGAACGGGAAACTGCACAGATCGACCCCGAACGTGGCATTCAGATAGGTGTAAAGAGGAATCGGTTCGACGCCGATCCGCTTGCGGTCGTAGAGGTACTGGAATTCAAGCAGCACCATGGGGGAAATCAGGAGGTCGTTGGCCTCGATTTGCCGCTTGGCCTCGGCGGAGAGGCGGCTCAACAGTCCATCGTGAAGCCAGACGGCGACATGGGTGTCGAGATAGGCGCTCACATGTCGCCCCAGTCCTTGCGCCACTCCGATTCCATCTCCGCCAGCAGCCCGCGATCGCTGTGGACGATGGAGTCGGGATCGCAGAGAAGCGCGTGCTGCCGCTTCGCTCGCGCCAGCTTGGAGGCAGACTGGCTGGGTACCAGTTTGACGACGGCCCCCCTGTAGACGACCTCGACGGTCTCGCCATGCAGTGCGCGCTCCAAGAGAGGGAAGAGGCTCTTGCGGAACTCGGTTGCGGTCAGCTTCACACCTTAAGTGTACGCTGGTTAGCGTACATACGTCAACCCTGATGTGTACACTATTCCCACTCGATGGTGCCGGGCGGCTTGTGGGTCAAGTCGTAGAGGACGGCCGCGACGCCATCCAGGGCCAGCAGTTGGCGGGTCATTTCCTGGAGCAGGGCGGCTTCCATGGGGACGGCGCGAGCGGTCATGCCGTCCACCGAATCGACCGGCCGGAGGACCACCGAATCGGGGCGGTCCGCGACGCCCAGCGGGATCAGGATCACGGGGAACTGCCAGATCTGGCGGTCGAACCCGTGTTCCTCGGAGAGGCGGCGGACAACGGCGTCGGCGCGGCGCAAGCGGGCCAGCCGTTCGGTTGTCAGCCCGCTCTCGGAGACCTCCAGGGAAGCCAGTGGCGCGTGGCTCCCGGCCAGGGCGACCGCGCGGTTAACCCCCGCGAGGCGATTGATGAGGCCGGTGGCGTGCTCGAAGAGGGCCGGTTCGGGAGGCGCATCGAGCGCCAGCACTGGCGCATAGCTGCGCGAATCGCCCTGCACGCCGACCGAACGCAGCGGAAGCAGCCAGCCTTCCTCCAGCCGGCGGACCGGCGCCGCGGTTTCCGAGCACAGGCAGCGAATGGCCAGGGCCGGGCCGGGGAACGGATGCCGATGGAGCAGCGCCGGGTCCAGCCCGAGTTCCTCGCCGATCTCGCGCACTTCGTCCTTATAGAACGAGCTGAGGGGCTCGACAATGCGGCCGGCCTGTATGAGCTGCTGGATGCCGGCCACGCGGTTGTGGTGGGTCTTGATGACGGCGGCGTTCTGGGTTCCCCCGCTCTCGATGGTGTCGGGGTAGATGGTGCCCTGGCCGAGGATCCAGTCGCCCTCCAGGAAATGGCCGCCCTCGATGATCTCCTGCTGCACGCGCACGAATTCCTCGCCGATGGCGACGCGCTTGCGCTCCGGGTCGCGCAGACCCTCGAGAGCCACGAGGAAACGGGCCGAGGCGTTCTCGATGCGGACCGCGCCGGGGGCGAGCTGGTCGAAGGTGCGGCGGACGAAATCGGTTTCGCCCTCGCGCATGAGGCCGGTATCGACGTAGATGCCGCGCACGCGGCCGGGGCCCAGCGCGCGCTCGCAAAGCAGGAAGGCGACCGAGGAATCCACGCCGCCGCTGACGAAGAAAAACACGTTGCGCTCGCCGGCCGCCTCCCGAATGCGGCGGATGACCAGGGGAATGCGGACCTTGGGGTTCCAGTCCTTCTGGCAGCCGCAAATGCTTAGAACGAAGTTCTCGAGAATGCGCCGGCCATGGCTCGTGTGGACCACCTCGGGATGGAACTGCACGCCATAGAGATGGCGCGCGACATCGGCCATGGCGGCGACCGGGCAGGTCACGGTAGCGCCGATCGTCTGAAATCCGGGTGGAAGGCCGATCACGGTGTCGCGGTGGCTCATCCAGACCTGCTGGCGGCCGGCGGGAAGGCCGTCGAAGAGCGGCGCCGCCACTGTGCGGTCGAGAATCGCGAGCCCGTACTCGCCCTTTTCCCCGGGCCGGACCGCGCCGCCCATCAGGTGGGCCATCAACTGCAGTCCGTAACAGATGCCCAGTACCGGCGTGCCGGAGTAAAAGATGGCGGGATCGACGGTGGGACTCCCCGGTTCGTAGACGCTGGAGGGTCCGCCGGAAATGACGATGCCCTTGACGGAGGCCAGTTCGCCGGCCGGCGTTTCGCTGGGACGGACTTCCGCGTAAACGCCCAGTTCGCGCACCTTGCGGGCGATGAGATGGCAGTACTGGCCGCCGGCGTCAAGGACGGCAATCTGGGGTTCCGGATTGTAGTCGGTCACTACTAACGAGTTTAATGCGATTTGCCCACGCGCTGCGCCATCACGCGCTTGACGTTGTCGAGAAGGGCGCGGGCTTTGGCCAGGGCGTCTATAGCTTTGGCCACTTCGGGGTCCGTCTCGATGGTCAGGCGGCGCGCATCGTCGATGCTGAGCGCGCTGGAGTACATTTCGCGCTTGAGTTCGCTCTTGAGCCAGTCCTGGTGACCGGCGAACTCGGCCTCGGTGAAGGGAACTTTCTGGTCCAGCAGGTACTGGTGGAACTCCTCGAGGAACTCGGTGTCGGGTTCCCAACCCTTGACCAGCTTGGCGTTGTGCGTGCCGAGGTAGCTCGAGACGAAGTTGAAGATGGCCCACTTGCGTTCCACCGCGATCTGAAAAGGATCCAGCTTGGGCCGCGCGAAGATCTCGTCGGGCGCGATGCCGTCGCCGCCATAGACGATGCGGCCGCTGTCGGTGGACTTGGCGTCGTCCAGATTCTTGACGTCGCCTTCCTTGTGGAAGTAGTAATCGTAGAACGAAATGTTCGAGTAGTCGCGCTGGATGAGCCGGCCGCTGGGTGTGTAGTAGCGGGCGGTCGTCAGGGCCAGCCCGGTATTGTCGATCTGGAAGACCGTCTGGACCAGACCCTTGCCAAAGGTCTTCTCGCCCAGAATCCAGGCGCGGTCGTGATCCTGCAGGGCGCCCGCGACGATCTCGGCGGCGGAGGCGGAGTAGTTGTTCACCAGCACCACGATGGGATAATCGTGGATTCCGTTGCCCGGCTTGGCGATGTAAGGCTTCTCGGCCGAGTTCCGCCCGCGGTGCGAGACCACCACCTGTCCCCGGCGGAGGAAATGGCCGGCCACCTCGACGGCTTCCCGCAGCAAACCGCCCGGATTGTCCCGCAGGTCCAGAATGAGACCCTTGATGTTGTCCTCGCCCAGCCGCTTGAAGTTCTCCTCGACGTCGTGGCTGGTGTTCTCGTTAAAGGAATCGATCTCCATGTAGGCGATGCCGGGCTTCAGCCAGAAGGCGTCCTGGACGGTCTTGCGCGGGATCTCGTCGCGGATCAGGTTAAAGGTGATCGGCGCCTCGGTTCCCACCCGCCCGACGGTCACCTTGACGTGCGTGCCCTTCAAGCCCTTCAGCCGGTCGGCCACCTCGGTCATGCTGAGCTTTTCGGTCGGCTCGTCGTTGACCGTCAGGATCTCGTCTCCCGGGCGGATGCCGGCCTTGTAAGCTGGCGAGCCGGGGAAGGGCGAGATGCAGATGACTCCGCTGCTCCTGATGCGGCTAGGGCCGATGGTCATGCCGACCCCAAAGTAGTGGCCGTGCTGGTCCTCCTGCAGGAGCTGGAATTCGCGCGGATCGTGCAGGTAGGAATGGGGGTCCAGCGTGCGCAGCATGCCCGGAATCGCGCCCTTGTAAATGGCCTTGTCGGGAACCAGAGGATCCGCGAAGTTGCGCTCCACCATGGCGTAAACCCGGGTGAAGTTGCTCAGGCTGGACTTTACATCGTCTTCGGCGGAGGCGGCCGAGGCGGTGCTGGTCAGGCCGGGCCCGTAGACTCCTCCCAGGACCGAAAAGGCCAGGATCACGATCGGAATCAGCAACAAGGACCGGCGGTGAGCCATCTTGGGAATCTCTCCAGCGGGATCTGACCTTCAGTATAGCGCAAAGTTTGCAGGGTTCTAGACGACTCCGCAGCGGCCGGGGCCGGGATCGGGCGGTCTTACGAGCTGCGAACCAGCAACCTGCGGGTTCCGGAAATGGTCTCGCTGCGCAGCGGCTTCTTGGGAGCGGCGCCCAGACGGCGGGCCTGGTCGGTGACGCAAACCAGGAACATCGGCTGGCGGGCGCCCTTCAGGATATCGATGATGCGTTCGTGGTTGTCCTCGAGGTAGATGGTCTTGCCGTCGGTGAGCAGGTGGAGCTCCGATTCCGCGGCCAGGACGTCGCCCAGCCGGCGGCCCATCTCGCGCTGCAAGTATCGCAAAACACGGCGGATCTTCTGGAGAGAGAAGCCCTTACGGCGAAGCTCCGCGATTACCGTGACTTCCACGACCTGCTCCGCAGAATAGATTCGCTTATGCCCCTGGTGTTGCGGCGACACCACGTGGCGCTCGTCCCACCACTGCAACTGGCGCAGGCTGATGCCGGCCAGACGCGCGACATCGCTGGAAGAATAGGCCTCGGCGGGAGGGACTGGAGCAGGACGCATCTTTCTTGTTTTGAACATGAGACACTATTTCCGTTTCGGAGAAAAATACTCGCCTATCAAATTGTACTTCTCTGGACGGCGCTGTCAAGGGGTTGTTCGCCGTGGGCAACGCGCTTTCCGCGAGGAAGTCAGCCGCCGCCAACAAAATGAACGACTTCCAGGCGGGCGCCGGGCTGAAGCGGACGCCCGGGCCAATCGGGCTTTTTGAGAATCAGCCCGTCCAGCTCGACGGCTACGCGCCCGGGGTCCAGGCCGAGGGACTCCAGGATGCCCAGAACGGTCTCGCCGTCGGGGACCTCGCGCGCTTCGCCCTGGAGGAAGATCCGCACGGAATTTGACACCCTCTTCCGCAGATCATTATAGTCGAGTTGGGGACTCCTCCAGCGGGGCGGCGGGGAAACTCATGCCAAACTCATACGCGCAGTCGTACTTCCCGGTACTGCTTCAGGTGCTGATCGCCATGGCGATCGCGGGGGGAATGATCGGGGTTTCGGCGCTGCTGGGACCTCGAGTGCGCAACCTGGTGAAGGACCAGCCCTACGAGTGCGGGGTGGATTCGCAAGGCTCCACGCGCGGACGCTTCAGCGTGAAGTTCTACCTGGTGGCCATGATCTTCATCCTGTTCGACATAGAGACCGTCTTTCTGTATCCCTGGGCTGTGGTCTACCGGAAGCTGAAGCTGTTCGGCTTTTTCGAGATGCTGCTGTTCGTGGCGCTGATTCTTTCCGGGTTCTTCTACATCTGGAAGAAGGGGGCGCTGGCGTGGTCGGTGGAAGAGCAGCCCGAGAGGAAACCATAACGCGATGCTGGCGGACGAACTGAGGGCCTGGGACGCCTCGGCGGTGCTGAGCTCGAGCGCCGTCCGGGGGGAACTCGAGTTGGAGATCGCCGCGGAGAAGATCGCCGCGGTGTGCCGGCGGCTGAAGGAAGAGCACCGGTTCGCGAGGCTGAGCGCCGTCACCGCCGTGGACCGGTATCCGGAGGAGCCGCGGTTCGAAATCGTCTACCTGCTGCACTCCATCGAGCGGAACGAACGGGTGCGCCTGAAGTGCCGGCTCTCGGGAGAGGCTCCGGAGATCGATTCCGTCTGCGGGGTCTGGCGGGCCGCCAACTGGTACGAGCGCGAAGTGTTCGACCTGTTCGGGGTGCAGTTCCGCAACCATCCGGAGCTGCGCCGCATCCTGATGCCGGAAGACTGGAGCGGCCACCCGCTGCGCAAGGACTATCCGGCCACGGCCGCCAAGTACAACTACTCGGACGAGACTCAATGAGCGACCCAGCCGGCACATCGCCGCGGCGGATGACCCTGAATATGGGGCCGCAGCACCCCTCCACTCACGGCGTGCTGCGGATGATCCTGGAGCTGGATGGCGAGACGGTGGTCAAGGCGAGTTGCGACATAGGCTACCTGCACACCGGAATCGAAAAGGAGTTCGAGCAGAAGAACTGGCAGCAGGCGGTGACGCTGACCGACCGCATCGATTACCTCTGCCCGCTGACTAACAACCTGTGCTACGCGCTGGCGGTGGAGAAATTGCTGGGGCTGGAGATTCCGCCCGCGGCGCAGTGGATGCGCGTGCTGCTCAACGAGCTGACGCGCATCAACAGCCACCTGGTGTGGCTGGGGACGCACTCGCTCGACCTGGGCGCGATGAGCGTGTTCCTATACTGCTTCCGGGAGCGCGAAGACATTCTGCGCATCTTCGAGATGTTCTCGGGGCAGCGGATGATGACCAGCTACTTCCGCATCGGCGGGCTGGCGCTGGAGCCGCCGCGCGGCTGGCAGGCGCCGGTCGCGAAATTCGTCGCTGGATTTCCGGGCCGGGTGGACGAGTACGAAGACCTGCTGACCAAGAACCCGGTCTGGGTGAAGCGGACCAAGGGCGTGGGATACGCGCCGCTCCAGGACCTGCTGGACCAGGGCGTGACCGGGCCGATGATCCGGGCCGCTGGCCTGGCCTGGGACATTCGCAAGTCGGAGCCGTATTCGAGTTACGAGAAGTTCGATTTCGAGGTGCCGACGCGGACCGAGAGCGACGTCTACGCCCGCTACCAGGTGCGTGTGGAAGAGATGCGGCAGAGCGCCCGGATCGTGAAGCAGGCGCTGGAAGGGATGCCGGCGGGGGCGTGGAAGGCGGACGCCCCGCAGGTGGTGCTGCCGGATCGCGAGAAGATGAAGACGCAGATGGAGGCGCTCATCTACCACTTCAAGATCGTGACCGAGGGTTTTCGCGTTCCGGCGGGCGAAGTGTACCAGGTGGTGGAGTCGCCGCGCGGCGAGATGGGCTATTACGTGGTGAGCGACGGTACGTCGAAGCCGTATCGCGTGTTCATCCACGGGCCCAGCTTCGGCAACCTGCAAGGGCTGCCGGAGATGGTGGAGGGCCGGCTGGTGTCGGACGCGATTGCGGCGCTGGGAAGCACCGACTTCGTGCTAGGGGATGTGGACCGGTAGTCATGACGTTTTCGGTTGAATTAGAGGCGCGCTTCGAGAAGCTCTTGAAGAGCTACCCGCCCGGCCGCGAGCGGTCGGCGGTAGTGCCGATGCTGCTGTACGCGCAGGACGAGCTGGGCGCGGTGACCCCGGAACTGGTCCAGGAGGTGGCCCGGCGCACGGGGATCACCCCGCTCCAGGTGGACGAGGTGGTGACCTACTACTCCATGCTGCACCGCCGGCCGCTGGGGAAACATCACATTCAGGTCTGCACGAACATCAGTTGCCTGCTCTCGGGCGGCGCGGAGCTGTGGGGGCACGCCTGCCGCAAGCTGGGGATCGGGAACAAGGAGGTGACCGCGGACGGGCAATTCTCGCTCGAGGAAGTGGAGTGCATTGGGGCCTGTTCCTGGGCGCCCGCCGTGCAGGTGAACTACGAATTCCAGCACCAGATGACGCCGGAGAAACTGGACCGGCTGATCGAGAGTCTGAGGAAGGCCGGCTGATGCTTTACAACCCGCCCAGCCCGCTGGAAGTGAAAGTGCTCACGCGGCGCTTCGGCCTGCCGAATTCGGCATCGCTGGAGACTTATCTGGCGAATGAGGGCTACGTGGCGCTCGGCAAGGCGATCGCGATGACGCCGGAGCAGATCCTGGAAGAGATGCGGGCCTCGAACCTGCGCGGGCGCGGCGGCGCGGGATTCCCAACCGGCATGAAGTGGGGCTTCGTGCCGCGCAACTCGCCCAAGCCGAAGTACGTGGTGGTGAACGCCGACGAAAGCGAGCCGGGCACCTGCAAGGACCGCCTGCTGATGGAGAACGATCCGCACCAGTTGATCGAGGGGATGCTGATCGCGGGCCTGGCGGTGGACGCGCACGCGGGCTACATCTACGTGCGGGGCGAATATCGCTACTTGATCGAGATTCTGGAGCGGGCCATCGGCGAAGCGTACGAGCGCGGATACCTGGGCCGGAGCATCATGGGCAGCGGGTTCAGCTTCGACGCGTATGTGCACACGGGCGCGGGAGCGTACGAGTGCGGAGAGGAATCGGCGCTGCTGGAATCGCTGGAGGGCAAGCGGGGCATTCCGCGCATACGGCCGCCGTTTCCGGCGGTGGCGGGACTGTACCAGTGCCCGACGGTGTTGAACAACGTGGAGAGCTACGCGGCGGCGCCGGCCATCCTGCGGGACGGCGGGGCGGCCTTTGCGGCGCTGGGCACGCCCAAGAACGGCGGCACGCGGCTGTACTGCCTTTCGGGGCACGTGAACAAACCCGGCGTGTACGAGCTGCCGATGGGGTTCAATCTGCTGCGCATGATCGAGGAAGTGGGCGGCGGCGTGCGCGGCGGGAAGAAACTGAAGGCGGTGATTCCGGGCGGATCGTCGTGCCCGGTGCTGAAGGCCGAGGAATGCGACATCGCCATGGATTTCGATTCGCTGGCCAAGGCCAAGAGCATGCTGGGATCGGGCGGCGTGGTGGTGATGGACGAAGAGACCTGCATGGTGCGGGCGGCCATGCGCATCATGCGGTTCTATGCGCACGAAAGCTGCGGGTGGTGCATCCCGTGCCGCGAGGGAACGCTGTGGCTGAAGAAGATCCTGACGCGGGTGGAGGGGGGCGGTGGAGTCTCGAGCGACATCCCGCTTATCGGGGAACTGTCGCGGAACATGCTGGGGCGCACCTTCTGCCCGCTGGGGGACGCGGCGGCGATGCCCACCATCGCCTTCGTCGAGAAATTCCGCGAGGAGTTCGAGGCGCACTTGAAGGGAGGCTGCCAGTGCCCCTCGTGAAACTCACCATCGACGGGAAAGCGATCCAGGCCGAGGCGGGGACGCTGGTGATCGAGGCGGCGCGGCGGGCGGGCATCGAGATCCCGGCCTTCTGCTATTACGAAGGGCTGGCTTTGCAGGCGGCCTGCCGGATGTGCCTGGTGGAGGTGGAGCGCGCGCCCAAGCTGCTGACGGCCTGCACGCTGCCGGTGGCCGAGGGCATGGTGGTGCGCACGGATACGCCGCAGGTGGCGCAGGCCCGCAAATCGATGCTCGAGTTCCTGCTCACCAACCATCCGCTGGATTGCCCGGTGTGCGACAAAGGCGGCGAGTGCGAGTTGCAGGACATGGTGTTCCGCTACGGCGCGGGCGAGAGCCGGTTCCTCGAAACCAAGCAGCACGTCGACGAGCGGCAGTGGTCGCCGGTGGTGTTCTACGACAAGCCGCGCTGCATTCTGTGTTTCCGCTGCGTGCGCATTTGCGCGGAAGGCATGGGCATGAACGCGCTGGGCGTTGTGAACCGGGGAGCGGCCTCCGAGATCGCGCCGAACATGGGCGACCACCTGGAGTGCGACGAGTGCGGCATGTGCATCGACATCTGCCCGGTAGGCGCGCTGACCAGCGGAACCTATCGTTATCGGACCCGGCCCTGGGAGATGCAGCACGTGGGAACCATCTGCACGCACTGCGCGGATGGATGCAAGACCACCCTCGGCGTGCAGGACAACCGGATTCTGCGCGGGAACAATCGCGACCGCTCGGGGATCAACGGCGAGTTTCTGTGCATCAAGGGGCGGTATGCGGCGGATTTCACCGTCCATCCCGAGCGGCTGTTGGGGCCGCTGGTGCGCACGGACCAGGGACTGCAGCCGGCGTCCTGGACGGAAGCGCTGCGCATGGTGGCGGGGCGCTTCAACGAGATTCGGGCGCGCGGAGGGAAGTTCGGCGTGATCGGTTCGAACCACACGACCAACGAGGAGAACGAGTACCTCGCGAAGATGGCGCGGGCTTTGGGCACCGAGAACATCGACCACCATCGCACGGGCGACGTGGCGGGGTTGCTCGCGACGCGCGCCGCGCTAGCCAAGACCGCGGATTTGTACTCCAGCCCGGCGGTGCTGATCGTAGCCAGCGACCTGGCGCAGCAGCATCCTCTGCTGGCGTTTCAAGTGCGGGCCAACTTCAGGCATCACGGGGCGCGCGTGTACACGGTGCGGCGCGGACCGGTGCGCGAGGACAATATGGCCGCGCGGTCTGTGACGGTGGAGCCGGGCGGGGAGCTGGAAGGCGTCGAAACGCTGAGGGAAGCCCTGGTCAAGGAGGCCGAGCTGGTGATCCTGTTCGGCGACGCCATACAGGGCGCGGCGGTGGCGCGGTTGGTGGCCTTCGGCGATTCGCTCGGAATCCCGGTGAAGTACGTCTGCCTGGTGGACTACTCGAATTCGCGCGGCGCGGTCGAGGCGGGCCTCCTGCCGGGGCCGGGCGGAATGTCGCTCGAGGAGATCCTGGCGGCGGAAGACCTGGAGGCCCTGTGGGTGGTCGGAGCGAATCCGCTGCGGCGGTACAAGCTGGCGGCGAAGAACGCGTTCGTCGTGGTGCAGGAGCTGTTTCCAACGGAGACGGCGCAGGCCGCGGACGTGATTCTGCCGGCGGCCTCGGCGTATGAGAAATCGGGCACGGTAACCAACGTGTGCGGAGAAGTGCAGCGCCTGAGGAAAGCCATCGAGACGCCGGGAACCAAGCCGGATCTGGAGATCTTCCGGCTGCTGGCGCGGGAGATGGCACTCGACCTCGGCGGGGAAGCGGGGAAGGCGAGGCGGGCGGATCTGGCGGTGAAATCGGCCCAGGATACGCTGTTCACCTCCGGCACGCTGGGACGTTATTCGAAGATGCTGAACGCGGTGCAGGAAGCGCCGGGGGGACTGTACCGCGGATGAACTTCTACCTGCTGAGCTTGATCAAGGCGGCGGTGGTGGTGGGCGTGCTGATGCTCATGCTGCTGTACCTGCAATGGATCGAGCGCAGAGTCATTGCGCGCATGCAGGTGCGGCTGGGGCCCAATCGTGTGGGGCCGTTGGGCCTGCTGCAACCCATCGCGGATTCGCTCAAGCTGCTGCTGAAAGAAGACCTGATCCCGCCGGGGGCGAACAAGGTGCTGTATGTGCTGGCGCCGTTCCTGGCGATCACGCTCTCGCTGATTTCGATTTCCGTGGTTCCGTTCGGGCCGCAGGTAACGGTGGCCGGCGTTCCGACGTGGATGCAACTTGCGGACCTGAACGTGGGGGTCATCCTGATCCTGGCGATTTCCTCGCTGACGGTGTACGGGGTGGTGCTGGCGGGCTGGGCGTCGAATAGCAAGTATCCGCTGCTGGGGGCGCTGCGGGCTTCGGCGCAGATGATCAGTTACGAGCTGCCGCTGGGGCTGACTGTAGCCGCGCCGTTGCTTATGTCGAACACGCTGAGTCTGCGCGGGATCGTGGCCTCGCAAGCGCACTATTACTGGGGATTCCTTCCGGCGTGGAACGTGTTTCGCCTGCCGTTCCCGCAACTGATTGGGGCCGCGGTGTTCACGGTGGCGGCCTTCGCGGAGACCAATCGCGTGCCCTTCGATTTGCCGGAGGCCGAGACCGAACTGGTGGCGGGATTCCATACCGAATACAGCAGCATGAAGTTCGCCGGGTTCTTTATGGCGGAGTATTCGAACATGATCACCATCTGCTCACTGGGGACGGTGCTGTTCCTGGGGGGCTGGCTGCCGCCCTTTCCGGGATTGGACGCCGTGCCGTTCGTGGGGCCGCTATTCTGGTTCTTGTTGAAGACGGGAGTGCTGCTGTTTATCTTCATGTGGGTGCGGGCGACCATGCCGCGCCTGCGCTACGACCAACTGATGCGGTTCGCCTGGAGCTTCATGTTCCCGGTGGCCATGGCGAATTTGCTGATCACCGCGCTGCTGGTGGCCTGGGTGGGCTGAGCGATGACTACCATACTGTTCGTCCTCTTCGCCGCGGTCGCCATCGTGTGCGGCATCAACGTGGTGCTGCGGAAACACCCGGTAGAGAGCGCGCTGGCGCTGATCGGCACGATGGCCTCGCTGTCGGTCATCTATTTGCAACTGGGGGCGCAGTTCATCGCGGCGGCGCAGGTGTTCGTGTACGCGGGCGCCATCATGGTGCTGTTCACCTTCGTGATCATGCTGGTGAACGCGGGATCCGAGGAGAAGTCGCGCGGAGCGTGGATGGCGCGGCTGGCGGGCGGGCCGCTGCTGGTTGCCCTGATCGCTATCCTCGGCTGGGTGGTCTGGCGGGCGTTCCCGCGCTCCGAGGGAGTAACATTCGGCGGCTACACCGGCGGGACGGCCGAGAACGTGGGGCGCGCCATCTTCACCACTTATCTGCTGCCGTTCGAGATCACCTCGCTCCTGGTGCTGATCGCGATTGTGGGCGCGGTGGTGCTGGGCTACAAGGAGCTGGACTAAATGCCGCAGAGCGTGCCGCTGGCCTGGTACCTGGCGCTGAGCGCCATCCTGTTCACGCTGGGTGTGGCGGGATTTCTGTTCCGGCGCAATCTGATCACCATGTTCATGTCCATCGAGCTGATGCTCAACGCGGTGAACCTGAGCTTCGTGGCGTTCTCGTATCACTTTAAGCGGGTGGACGGGCAGATCTTCACCTTTTTCGTGATGGTGGTGGCGGCGGCGGAGGCCGCGGTAGGCTTGGCCATCATTCTCACCGTGTTCAAGAACCGCGCGACTCTGCACGTGGACGAAGTCGCCTCCATGAAGAACTAGATGCAGCATCTGTGGATCATACCGGCGCTTCCGCTCGCAGGCTTTCTCGTTAACGGACTGCTCGGCCGGCGCTTGTCTAAGGCGGCCATCAACGGGGTGGCGATCGGCTCGGTGACGCTGGCGTTCTTGTGGGTGCTGAAGGTGGTCGCGAGCGGCGGCTCCCCTCTCGAGCACTACTTCGATTGGATTCGCGTGGGCGATTTCGTGGTGGGTTGCGACTTGGTGGCGGACCACCTCACGGCGGTGATGCTGCTGGTGGTGACCGGGGTCGGGCTGCTGATCCATATCTACGCCGTGGGCTACATGGCGCACGACGGCGGCTACGTCCGCTTCTTCGCGTACCTGAACCTGTTCATGTTCTTCATGCTGACGCTGGTGCTGGCCGCCAACTTTCTGCTGATGTTCGTGGGCTGGGAAGGCGTGGGCCTATCGAGCTACCTGCTGATCGGGTTCTGGTTCGAGAAGCAGAGCGCGACCAACGCGGGCAACAAGGCGTTCATCGTGAATCGCATCGGCGATTTCGGATTCACGCTGGCGGTGCTGCTGGTGGGGATCAACTTCGGGACGCTGGATTTCGCGAAGGTGTTCGGATCGCTGGGCGGCTGGCCGGCGGAGCATAGCGTCGGGACGCTCACGCTCGCGGGCCTGCTGTTGCTGCTGGGGGCGGCGGGGAAATCGGCGCAGATTCCGCTCTACGTGTGGCTGCCGGACGCGATGGAAGGCCCCACGCCGGTATCCGCCCTGATCCACGCGGCGACCATGGTGACGGCGGGCGTGTACATGGTGGCGCGGTGCGCGCCGGTGTTTTTGAAAGCGCCGATGGCCATGGAAATGGTCGCGCTGGTGGGCCTCGCCACGGCGCTTTTCGCGGCCACCATCGGCCTGGCGCAGAACGACATCAAGAAAGTCTTCGCCTACTCCACGGTCTCGCAGCTCGGCTACATGTTCCTGGGCGTGGGGACGGGCGCTTTCGGGGCCGGCATTTTTCACCTGGTGACGCATGCGTTCTTCAAGGCGCTGCTGTTTCTGGGCGCGGGCAGCGTGATTCACGCACTGGGTGGCGAACAGGACCTGCGCAAAATGGGCGGGCTGCGGAAGAAGACTCCGGTGACGTTCTGGACGCTCGTGTGCGCGGCGGTCTCGATCGCGGGCATCCCACCGTTTGCGGGCTTCTGGAGCAAGGACGAGATTCTGGTTGCGGCCTACGATCACGCGCCGTGGATGTACTGGGTAGCGGTGGCGACGGCGGCGATGACCGCCTTCTACGTGTTCCGGGCGATCTTCCTGGCGTTTTTCGGCGAGTACCGGGGCGACGCGCATCCGCACGAATCGCCCGCCGTGATGACACTGCCCTTGGTGGCTCTGGCCGCGCTGTCGCTGGGCGGAGGATTCTTCCCGGTTCCGCGCTGGCTCGCGCCATTGTTCCCGCTGGCCGAGCACCACAACGACGCGTTGGCGATCGTTTCCGTGGCCGCGGGACTGGCGGGCATCTTCCTGGCCTGGCTGTTCTACGTGGCGCGGCCGGGTCTCGCGGACGCCACCGCGCGGCGCCTCGGCTGGGTGTATCGAACCGTGCTGCGCAAATACTACGTGGACGAGATCTACGGCGCGGCGGTGGTCACGCCGGTGGTGGAAGGCGCGCGGGAGGTGCTGTGGCAGTCGGTTGACGTCGAGGTGATCGACGCCGGCGTGAACGGCGTTGCGAAGCGGGCGCGCGCGCTGGGCAGCGTTCTGCGGCGGATACAGTCGGGCTACATTCGCAGCTACGCGGCGTGGATTCTGATGGGCGCGGTGATGGTGCTGGCCGCGCTGACGCTGGCGGGAGGCGCGAAATGAACCTCCTTGACGCCGTGCTGTGGCTTCCGCTCGCCGGGTTCGTGGCGCTGCTCATGGTCCCGCGCGAGAAAGTGGAATCCATACGGCGCCTGGCGCTGGGCGTTTCGCTAGTCGTGTTCGTCCTGTCGCTGGGCCTGGCGATCGGGATGCAAGGGGGCGGCGGCTTCGAGTTCGTAACCGACCGGGCGTGGATCGCGACGCCGTCCATACGCTATCACACCGGCATAGACGGCATCAGTCTGTGGCTGGTGCTGCTGACCACGCTGCTCGCGCCCATTTGCGTGCTGATTTCCTGGCGCCAGATCGATTTTCGCGTGAAGGAGTTTTTCGCGCTCTTCCTGCTGCTCGAGTTCGGTCTGATCGGCGTGTTCGTGGCGCTGGACCTGTTCCTGTTCTACGTCTTCTGGGAAGTCTCGCTGGTTCCCATGTACTTCCTGATCGGCATCTGGGGGCACCAGCGGCGCATCTACGCGGCGGTGAAGTTTTTCCTCTACACCATGGCCGGGTCGGTGCTGATGCTGGCCGCGATCGTCTACCTGTACAATCGGGCCGGGACCTTCGATTACACGCAACTGACTCAGTTGCTGTGGACCGGGAAACTGACGCTGGGCAGTGCGGAGCAGGCCGCGCTGTTCCTGGGCTTCTTCATCGCCTTCGCCATCAAGGTGCCGCTGTTCCCGCTGCACACCTGGCTGCCGGACGCGCACGTGGAGGCGCCCACGGCGGGGTCGGTCATGCTGGCCTCGGTGATGCTGAAGATGGGCTGCTACGGGCTGCTGCGCTTTTGCCTGCCGCTGTTCCCGGCGGCCGCGCGGGGCTCCGCTCCCTGGATCGCGATCCTGGCCATCGTGGGCATTATCTACGGAGCGCTGGTGGCGCTGGTGCAGCCGAACATGAAGAAACTGGTGGCCTACACTTCGGTGAGCCATCTGGGATTCGTGGTGCTGGGAATCTTCTCGTTCACGCCGCTGGGCATGAACGGGGCGGTCTACCAGATGCTGAACCACGGAGTGACCACCGGCGCGCTGTTCCTCCTGGTGGGCATGCTGTACGAGCGGCGGCATTCGCTCGAGATCAAGGACTACGGCGGCGTGGCGACCGTGGCGCCGGCGCTGGCGACCATGTTCATGATCACGTCGCTGGCCAGCATGGGATTGCCCATGCTCAACAACTTCGTCGGCGAGTACCTGGTGCTGCAAGGCACGGCGCAGGTGAGTCTCCGCTGGACGGCGTTCGCGGCGGTGGGCGTAATCCTCTCGGCGTGCTACCTGCTGTGGCTGTATCAGCGTGTGTTCTTCGGCGTGACGCCGGACGCGGTGCGGGCGCACGTGCCGGACGCCCGGCTCCGGGAATGGGCGGCCCTGGCGCCGCTCCTCGTGCTGATGCTGTGGATGGGGACGCTTACCCAGACCTTCCTGCCTCCGGTGGGGACCGCCGTGGCTTCCATTCTCGAGAAGACCAAGGTGAACGTGGAGTTTCAGGTGCAAAGGCCGGCGTCGCATGTGGAGGTCGCCCATGCCCGCTAGCTTCATCGCTCCGGGCGCCGCCGAGTATGCGCGGTTCCTGCCGGAGATGATCCTGGCTGGGGCGGCGACGGCCGCCATGGTGCTCGAGCCGCTGACGCCGCCGGCGCGCAAAAAGCTGCTGGGCTCGCTGAGCCTGGCCGGATTGGCGGCGGCGCTGGTGGCGGCCGTGGCCCAGGGCTGGAACCCGGGCCTGGCCTTCAGCGGCATGTTGCAGGTGGACGGGTTCGCGACCTTCTTCCGCGTGCTGGCGATTGTGGCGGGCATTCTGGTGACCCTGTGCTCGTCGAGCTACCTGCGGCGCGAACGCGCGGAAAGCGGGGAGTACTACGCGCTGCTGCTCTACTCGGTGGCCGGGCAATGCATCATGGTCTCCGCCCACGAGCTGATCGTGCTGTTCATCGGCCTCGAGATCTCTTCCATTTCCACCTACGTGCTGGCGGGGTTCCTGAGGCGCGAGAAGCTGGCCAACGAGGCGGCGGCGAAGTACTTCCTGCTGGGGTCGTTTGCGACCGCGTTCCTGCTGTACGGAATTGCCCTGATCTACGGCGCCACGGGATCCACCAGCCTGAGCGCGATCCGGCAGGCGCTCGAGCACTCGAAGACGGCGTCCGCCGGGCTGCTGGTGGGGACGGCGGCGGCGCTGATGTTCGTGGGTTTCGCCTTCAAGGTGTCGGCCGCGCCCTTCCAGGTGTGGGCGCCGGACGTCTACCAGGGCGCGCCGGCGCCGGTGACCGCGTTCCTCGCGACGGGGTCGAAAGCGGCCGCCTTCGCCATCTTCTTCCGCGTATTCCTCACGGCCCTGGGGCCGATCGCCTGGCGCTGGGAGGGGATCGTTTGGACCTCCGCGCTGCTGACCATGATCGTGGGGAACTTCGCCGCGCTGGCGCAGACCAATCTGAAGCGGCTGCTGGCCTATAGCTCGATCGCGCACGCCGGCTACGTCATGGTGGCGCTGGCCGCGCACTCCCAGATCGGCGCGCAAGCCGCCATGTACTACCTGGCGGTCTACGTGTTCATGAACATCGGGGCGTTCGCGCTGGTGGCCTACTTCGGGCGGAAGGGCGAGCACTACGTGAACGTGGAGGACCTCGCCGGGTTGGGCGTGCGGCAGCCGGCGACCGCGGCGCTGTTCACGGTGCTGCTCTTGTCCCTGATCGGCGTGCCGCCGACGGGCGGTTTCTTCGGGAAGCTCTACATCTTCAAGGCCGCTTTCGATGCCCGGCTGATGTGGCTGACTGTGTTGGGATTGCTGACCACCGCCGTAGCGGCCTACTACTACCTGCGGATTCTGGTGGTCATGTACATGAAAGAGCCCGGCGAAGCGACCATGGAGCTGCCGCCGCCCCCGCCCGGCATCCGCATCGTGCTCTGGGTCTGCGCCCTGGCCACGCTGGCCCTGGGCCTCTTTCCCTCGCTGGTTCTGCGGTTTGCGGGGTTGGGGAGTTAGAATCTCTATCGTTGAGTCCTGTTGTTTGGTGGCAGAGTATTTCGAGGCGTGGTGCTTTGCGCCAGTGTTGACCGGGGTTCCGATCGAGCCTGAGATCGGCTCCGGCTCTTCGGTTCTTGCCCTGTTTCGTTCCGGCTTGGCTAGGTCATGCCTCGGAGCCCAGGTGTATGCTGTTCGTAAGGTACTGAACATGGCTCGAACCTCGAAGATCGAAGGCGCACAATTCGTCCGGTACTTTGGCCCGCTCCTGGACGCCCTGCGAGAGCTCGGTGGATCGGCGGCGCCATCGGAGGCCGTGGAGCAGATCGCACGCGACCTCGAGCTCCCCGATGACGTTCAGAATGAGGTCCTTGATTCTGGCGGGCCGCGATTTCCCAACCAAGTCGCGTGGGCTCGGTTCTACCTGAGCCGAGAAGGTTTGCTCGACGCTTCCAAGCGCGGTATCTGGAGACTCACAGAGAAGGGCCGTGCCACCTCTCTCAGCCCGGAGCTCTCTCGGGCGATCTTTCTCAAGTGGGTCAAGCTATTCGCCGAAGAACGCAAGAAGCGAACAGTGGAAGGAGGCGAACCGGAGGAGCAGGTCGCGGAAGGTGCCGGTGCAACGCCAAACGACTACCGTAATCGCCTCCTGACCTTACTGCTCTCCCTCCCTCCTGAGGGCTTCGAGCGTCTCTGTCAGCGGCTCCTCAGAGAGTCTGGCTTCGTGCAAGTCGTAGTCACAGGTCGGTCCCGCGATGGCGGTATCGACGGCTACGGCACGCTCCAGATGAACCCGCTCGTCAGTTTCAAGGTCCTGTTCCAATGCAAGCGCTACAGCAAAGCTGTGGCGTCCTCTGAGGTACGGGACTTTCGTGGCGCCATGCAGGGCCGTGCCGATAAGGGCATCATCCTCACGACCGGCACGTTTACTGCCGATGCGCGGCGGGAAGCAGGCCGCGACGGTGCCCCTGCGATCGAGCTCGTGGACGGTGACAAGCTCATCAACATGTTTCAGGAACTCGAGCTCGGGCTAACGCCTGTCCAGACGTTTGAGATCGACCTAGCCTTCTTCCAGGAGTTTCAAAAGAGCACCGAGGCCTAACCCTGTGTTGCGGCGAACTCGCTTCGCTCACCGCCGAACGCTAGACGGAAGCGCCTCTGTCCTTGGGTCCCGTTGGTTCGTGGCAGGATGTTCCTCGGCCTCTCGGTTTTGCCGCGCGATGAACCACCGGATGTAATCAAGGTCTTCAACGCCTGCGTGGTGAGCCGAACCGGCGCGCTCATCTTTGAGTCTTGAGCCGCTGGGCGCGGCCTTGCCGCAGCCTTTCGATGGCCTCTTCGCCATCTACCAGCTCGCCGCGCTCAGCCGGCGCAAAGCCTGCGGCGATTCGGACAGCCACAGCTTCTCGCTGCCCCAACAGCCAGTCTTCATGCGTGAGTTGCTCGCGGATGATCTCGAACGGCCGATCCGGCATTTCTTCCGATGGTACAGCAGAACGCCGGCTGTGCGGGTCACCCCATCACATCCAACAGGCTCTGGGTGAGCTGGTCGGCGGTGCGAAAGACCGCGTCGCCCGCCTGGGACTGAATCCCGGCCTGCATGAGGTTCACCATCTCGGTGCTTAGATCCACGTTATCTTGGGGATCCGGAAGTTTGGCGACCCGGGCGGCGACGCTGTTGAGCTGCGCCGTCGCCCGGTTGATGCTGTCCAACGCCACCGTCAGGACGTTCATCAAGTGTGTTCGCCTTGACTTGCTTTTCGGCCGGGCGGAGCAGACCTTTAATCAAAAATGTTCGCAAAGTTCCGCGAAGCGCTTGAGGATCAGCAGGCGGCCTCCCCGGTGGCTGATTTCCTCGCGTTCCAGGCTCCAGGTGCGGGGGTGGGGGATGTAGACCGCGCCCAGGCCCAGTTCCAGCGCGGGGTTGATGTCCGAGCGCGGCGAATTGCCGATCATCCAGCAGCGGGCGGGATCGAGCCGGCGGCTCTCGAGCAGTTCGCGGTAGGATGCGGCGTCCTTCTCGTGAACAATGGCCGCGTGGGAGAAGTGGCGGTCCAGGCCGGAGCGGTCGATCTTGAGGCGCTGCTCGTCGTGGTGGCCCTTGGTGAACAGGAGCAGCTCGTGGCGGCCGGCGAGGTATTCGAGGGTCTGGGCGACGCCCTCCATCAACTCGACGGGCAGGTCCAGGATGCGCTCGGCGAAGCTCATGACGCGGTCCAGATCGGCGTGCGAGATGGCGCGCTCGGCCAGGTGCTCATAACACTCAAGTAAATTGCGCCCGAAGTTGAGCGCGCCGTAGCCGTGTGTGCGCTGGTTGGCCAGCTCGATTTCGTCCAGGACGGCGCGGATCTCCTCCGCGGTGAGGGTGGAATGGCCGAGGAATTCGAAGAATTGCGCGAAGGCGTCCTCGAAGTAGATGTTGTTCTCCCAGAGGGTGTCGTCGGCGTCGAAGATCAGGTGGAGGCGCCCGTTCATGCGGGATCGGGGAAGCGGGAGGGGCTGTGGCCATTCCGGGGCTGCACCCGCTTGAGGCTGGCGATGAGCTGCTGTTTGGGAATGTAGCCTTCGCAAAACGAGACCAGTTGGCGCAGGCGTTCCGGCTCCGAGCGCAGGCGCAGCAGGCGCTGGCGGAAATCGAGGTCCTGGATGCTCTGAGCGAGCTGGAAGCTGAGCTGGGCGTCCTGAAGCTCGGCGGAGGGGGCGGAATCGTCGAGCTTACGCAGCGCCTGGTAGGCATCCAGCGCGCGCTCGCGGAGGCCGGCGGGCAGTTCGGCGGCCGGCTCCTCGTCGTCGAAGAAATCGATGGAGGCGCGGAGGTAGGATTTCCCCTCGTCCAGGCTGAGCAGCTCGAAGCGGCGCAGGCCGGTGGTCAGGATGTCCAGCCGGCCGTCGGGATAGCGCTCCAGGACCCGCTCGACGACCGCGCTGCAACCGGCGTCGGCGACACTCTCCCGGCTGGCCAGGACGACGCCGAATTCGGAGCGTTCGGGGAGCACGTCGGCGACCAGTTCCTTGTAGCGATCCTCGAAAATGTGCAGCGGCAGCGCGGTGCGCGGGAACATCACGAGAGGGAGCGGGAACAGCGGCAACAACCCCTGCTGCATGGTACTATTATGGCTCAAACATACTCGTGGACGGCCGGCGCGCGTGGAGATTAGCGGCAAAGTGGTGCTCATTACCGGGGCCTCGGAAGGGGTCGGTGCGGCCTGCGCGGAGGCATTCCGTAAGCGCGGGGCGCGGCTCTCGCTGGCGGCGCGGTCGGCATCCCGTCTCGAAGAAGTTGGCCGAGGCGAGGCGCTCACGACCGCGGGCGACCTGACCGAGCCCGACGTGCGGCGCCGCGTGGTCGAGCGGACCCTCGATCGCTTCGGGCGCGTGGACATTTTGATCAACAACGCCGGGGTGGGGCTGTATGTCGCAGCGTCGCAGGCGAAGCTCGAAGCAGTGCGCCGGATGTTCGAGCTGAACGTCTTCGCGGCGCTCGAGTTGGCCCAATTGGTGGCGCCTGGGATGAAGGAGCGGCGCTGCGGGGCGATCGTGATGGTCAGTTCGATCGCCGGGCGGATGACGCTGCCCTGGCTCAGCCTGTACTCGGCTTCCAAGGCGGCCCTGGATTCGGTAGCCGATGCGCTGCGAGTGGAACTGAGGCCTGACGGCATCCATGTAACCACGGTGGCGCCGGGCTACGTGACCACCGGGTTCCAGAGCCATGTGCTGGGCGGGCGGCCGCCGGCGGGCCTGGCGCGCTACCAGCGATTCGCCATTTCGGCCGGGCAGTGCGCGGAGGCCATCGCCAGGGGCGTCGAGCGCAACGCGCGAACGGTGATGGCGCCACGCAGCGGATGGATTGCGGTGATGGCGGCGCGCCTCTTCCCCTCGCTCACCGACCGGCAACTGGAGCGCATCAACAGGAACCTGGAGCAGGGCGAATGAACCTGAAGCTGGTGCGAACTCCGGGGATCTTCCTGGTGGGCTTCATGGGCAGCGGAAAATCCACCGTAGGCAAATTGCTGGCCGATTGGTTGGGATGGAGCTTCGCCGATCTGGACGCCGATATCGCGGCGGAGCAGAAGATCCCGATCGCGGCGATCTTCGACCAGTACGGCGAAGAGCATTTCCGGAAGCTGGAGACCGAGGCGATCCGGAAGCGGACGCGAATGGTGCGTCGCGGACAGCCGCAAGTGGTGGCGCTGGGCGGAGGCGCGTTCACGCGGCCCGAGAATCTGGTGCTCCTGGAGGGCCACGGCGTGACGGTATGGCTGGACTGCCCGCTGGAAATGGCCCGGTGCCGGGTGCTCAGGGAGGGCGCGGACCGGCCGCTGGCGCGCGATCCGCGGAAGTTCGGCGAGCTGTACGAGGCGCGGCGGCAGGGTTATGCGCGGGCGGACTACCGCGTGGAGGCCGCGAGCGACGATCCAGGACCGGTGGTGGAAGCCATCCGCGCGCTCCCAATCTTCCAATGACGCTCCGGAAGCAGGCGCTGGCGGTGTTTCGGGCGGGGCTCCAGGCGGCCGACCCGGTGGCCGCCGTGCTGCGATTCCTGCGGGTGAAGCACGGCAAGCTGCTGGCCGGGCGGCGGCGCTATCCGCTGGACGGGTTCGAGGACGTCTGGGTGGTGGGTGCGGGCAAGGCCGGCGCGGCCATGGCGCAGGCCGTCGAGCGGGTGTTGGGCGCGCGCATACGCGGCGGCCTGGTCAACGTGAAAGACGGCCACCTGGCGCGCCTGCGGCGCATCGAACTGAACGAGTGCGGCCACCCGGTTCCGGACGGCCGCGGGATCCGGGGCGCCGAGCGGATCGCCGATATCGCGCGCGGCGCGGGGAAGCGCGACCTGATCGTCTGCGTGATCTCGGGCGGAGCCTCGGCGCTGCTGCCGATGCCGGCCGCTCCCATCACGCTGGAAGAAAAGCGGGCTACGACGTCTCTCTTGCTGGCTTGCGGGGCCAACATCCGCGAGATCAACGCCGTGCGCAAGCACATTTCGCGGATCAAGGGCGGACAACTGGCGCGGCTGGCCTGTCCCGCCCAGGTGCTCGCGCTGCTGGTTTCGGACGTGGTTGGCGACGACCTGGACGTGATCGGGTCGGGGCCGACCGCGCCCGACGTTTCCACCTTCGCGGGCGCGCAGGCGATTCTCGACAAGTACGGACTCGCGGGACGGGTTCCCGCCGCGGTGCGGGAACGGATCGAACGCGGCGTGCGCGGCGAGATTGCGGAGACTCCCAAGCCCGGCGATCCGGCCTTCCGGCGCGCCACCAACCTGATCGTCGGAAGCAACCGGCTGGCGGTGGATGCGGCGGCGCGGAAATCCCGTGAATTGGGGCTGCGCCCCGTGGTGCTTTCGACCGTGATCGAAGGGGAGTCGCGCGAGGTGGCGCGGATGCACGCCGCCATCGCGCGGGAGGTGCGGGCTACCGGGCGCCCCTTGAAACCGCCGCTGTGCCTGATTTCGGGCGGCGAAACCACGGTTACGCTGCGCGGGAACGGGCTGGGCGGAAGGAACCAGGAATTCGTGCTGGCCGCGGCCATCGACCTGGCCGGAAGCAAAGGAGTGGTCGTGCTGAGCGGCGGCACAGACGGCACCGATGGGCCTACCGACGCCGCCGGCGCCCTCGCCGACGGAGCCACCCTCGAGCGCGCCGCGCGCCTGGGCCTGGATGCGCGGAAGTTCCTCGCCGAGAACGATTCCCACCGCTTCTTCGACGCGCTGGGCGATTTGCTGAAAACCGGCCCCACCGGCACCAATGTGATGGACCTGCGGCTGGTGCTGGTGGGGTCCTGGAGTTAGTGCTTCTCGATCTCGAGCGAGCTGACTCCCGGCGGTTTTGGCGGCGCCGGGGGAGCGGGCGGTTTGGGCGGGAGGCCGGTGTCCTTGCGAATGGTGATCGAGCCGCGCTCGGTGGCTAGCGTGATCGGCGGGCCTTGCCCAACCACACCGCTGATGCTGCCGCCCGATTCGTGACGCCGTTCGCTCTGGTATTCGGTCCGCAGGGCGGCGCCGTATTCGTTGTTCAAATCGCCGCGCGTGGTGGTGGCCCTCAAATCGAACTTAGCCGATTCGGGCAGCGTCAGTTCAATCTGGCCCGAGTGCGTGTGCGCGTCGATCTTGGCGAGCGGCAAAGTGAGCGGCCGCAGCGCGATGTCGCCGTGATCGAGCTTCAACTCCAGCGTTTGGGTGAACTGCTCCATCTGGACGTCGCGGGGCCGGTTGGAACTCAGGCGCACCGGGCCGACCAGGTTCGAGCCGTTGAACGAGCCCAGGTCCATGTGGATCTGCCCGGGCAGCTTCTCGACGCGCAGATCGGTCTGCTCGCTCTGGAACTTCAACATCTTGGCGCAGTCGCGAAACTGCAGGTCGCCGGAGTAGGAACCCTTGACGGTCACCTCGCCGCCGATGGTGTCCAGTTCGACGTCGCGGCCATGCACGCTCTGCAACTCGAAGTTGCCCTTGATCGCGCCCGCGCGGACCAGTTCGCTCTTGTGCAGGTCCACCCGGACGTTGGAGGCGATGTTCTGCAGGCGCACGCTGGCGGTGTCGCTTGAGACGTCGACGCTGCCGTTGAGGTCGCTGATGTCCAGATCGCCATCGCGCCCGTGGACTTCCAGGCTGGCCGCGCGGGGAATGGCGATTTCGAGGTCGGTCGAAACGCGCTGGCCGCCGGTAACGCGATCCTGGTTGGTGCGGACTACCAACTGGTTGCCCTGCGTGGAGATTTCCACGGGGGTCTGCTTCTGGGCGTCATTGGCCTCGTTGTCGCGCAGGGCGCGGATGGTCTTGTGGCCGCTCACCTTCACGTCCTGGGTGTCGGCGCCCACGATGTGGAGGTTGCCCCGCAGGTTCTCGACCAAAATGCGGGCGGCCTTGGGAGCCGTCGCGGTCTGTTCCGACACCGTGTAGTCGTAAGGGTGGCCGAAGATCTCCACCTGGTCGTTGGTGATGAAGCCCCAGTGCTCCCACGGATGGCGGTTGACCACGAACAGGCAGCTTCCGATGATGCAGATGAAGACGATCAGCGTCCATTCGCCGGGAGAAACGCCCACGCGGGGCAGCGGCCTTCCATAAGCGGCCCAGAGCATGATCTCGGCGCAGCGCAGCACGCCCCAACCGATCAGTAGGAACGGCCAGTAGCGGGCGGCCAGGTCGAAGAGCCGTAGCTCCGGCCGCAAGGTGCTCATCAGGAACCACACGCCAATCAGGATGATCAGCAGCGGTCCGACCAGCGAACCTCGTTTCATACCGTACCTCCCGGCCGCACTCCCGGGCCTTCGGCGTCGGTCGCGAGGCGCTCGAACAGGCACATGGCGCCCGCCACGATCAGCAGGACCGGCCAGGTCCGCGTAAACGAATACGGGCCAAAATGATCGATGGCGAAGAGCGAGCCCAGCGTGATCAGCAGGATGGGCCCGCGGATCGCCCGGAAAAACGCCCTAGCGCTGTTCACGGTGAGCCTCCCTGGTGGGGTCCGCGATATTGGTCACGCGGCAATAGAGCATGTAAGCTCCCAGCACGATCAGCAGGACCGGCCAGTAGCGGGCGACCTGCCGGAACTCCACGTAGCCCAGGTTGGTCAGCAAGAACAACACGCCCAGGGCCATGAGAATAACCGGGCCGACCGGAAGACCCGGCCGGTAGTTCTTCATCGGCAGAATGCTCGAGAATTCGTCAACCGCCTGGCCGAGCTGCCGCCGCGAGGCGGTATGGTAAGCCTCGAACGGCATGTAGAAGTAAAAGATCGCCAGCAGGAGGCTGAACAGCGGTTCGTAGCCGGAGGCGGCGCCGGAGCTCAGCATGCTGATCAGCAGCCCCAGGATCACAACGTGGACCACTCCCTTGGCGTACTGGCCGTTGTAAACGGCGCCCACGCCGGGGATCAAACCGAGCACAAAAGCCAAGCCGGGCGAAGGGCCGGCCGACGTGATCACGGACACCGGCGGCGGCGGCGTCGCCACCGGGTGGGGAATGTGTTCTTCGCAAACGATCGTTCCCTGGACCGCACGCTGGCAAGCCTGGCAGAGAGGCCGGCCGCAGGTCCGGCAGAATGCCACCGCGGCTACGTCGGTATGTTTGAAGCAGTTCATGGCCTTGTCCTCCCGATTCTTCTATTTCGTATTACGCACTCCCGGTCCAGCAGTTCCACCGCGGTCCTGGGCCGCCGGGGGTTTCGCTTCCGCCGGCTTTTCGGGCGGGTTAGCTGGCTGTTCCTCCGCGCTCGCCGCGCGGCCTCGCAATTCCTGTTCCTTCTGCGTCCATTCATGGAGTTGGGTCTGCACCTCGTACACCAGGCGCAGATTCGAGCAGAACTTCACCGTGCCTTGGTACGCGCGATAGACCTTCTCGTCGACCTGGCGCCAGATCCGGGCGGGTTTGAGGTCGTCCGCCGTCCATTTTCCCGGCGAGATGCCCGCCGCTTTCCACAGCAGCGAGAACGACAGGATGGTCATGGCGAAGCCCATGGCGAACTTGGGCTGCAGGATGGGCTGAATCCAGCCGCGAACCAGCTTGCGCAACCTCCCGGACTGGCGGCTGCGGGCTTGCTGCGCGCTGGGCAGCTCGAACAGGATGCGGGTGAGCAACTCGGGCGGCGGTTCCACCTCCGCCACGCGCTCCATGAACCCCAGCGCCGCCTGGACGTCGCGCGCCATCCCGGCGCAAGCCGCGCATTGGGCCAGGTGGCTATCGATCTCCGCCTTCTGCTCGGAGGCCAGCGTGCCATCCACGTAATCGCAAAGCAGGATTTCCAGATCGGCGCAGTTCATACCAGCACCTTCTGCCTGCGCAAAATACGCGCCAGTTCGGTCCGGCCGCGGTTGAGCCTGGATTTCACCGTGCCCTCCGGAACCTTGAGCACCTGGGCGATTTCCCTATATTCCAACTCCTCGAGGTCGCGTAGGATCACCGTCTCGCGGAGATCGGGAGAGAGCTTGGCGAGCGCGCCTTGCAAGACTTCGCTGGCCTCGCGCCCGGCCAGCAGGCCGTCGGTCCGGGAGGCCGCGCTTCCACGCTCCTCCAGCATGGGGAGCTGCTCTTCGATGGAATCCGTGGCGCGCTCCAGCCGGGTGCGGCGGTAGTGGTCGATCAGCAGGTTGCGCGTGAGCCGGGCCAGCCAGACCACGAAGCAGCCCTCGCCGGCACGGAAGCTCTTGAGCGAACGGAAGACGCGCAGGAACACTTCCTGGGTCAGGTCCTGGGCCTCGGAATCCCGGCCCGTGAAGCGGTAGCAGAGCGAATAGACGCGCCGGGTGTGGGTCCGGACCATGTCCTCCCAAGCGGAGTCGTCGCCTTCCAGGCAACGCGCCACCAGACTGGAGTCCGGATCCAAAGCTCTTCCCACTCTCCTCACATACCCGGCGAAAGCGGGTCTACAACCCGCGGCGGCGCCTCGAGAGCCCCAGGCGCGCACCGGCGCCGTCCCCGGTTTCCCGGGCAACCAGCGCGGAACTGTCAACACCGCGGCGGCCATGGGCCTCTCTCTCACTTTCAGCCCTTTCCAGCGCTTGCCGCCCAGAATCTTGGGCGGGGCGCCTCATTTCGGGCTTCCAGTTAGAACAACGAGGCATTATGATAAGAAGTTCGCTCGAAACGTCGCCTACCGGCATGTAAGGTTCCATTCTAGCCCGTTTAGGGCGAGAGCGAGGCATAATCACGCACCCAAACCGCACCAGACTCGGACGCCTGGCAAAATGGAAGTGGCAGATCGCGCTCCTGCTGGCCGCCGCCGCCGGGCTTGTGGCCTGGTGGGCGCACGAGCGCTGGCTGCCGGCCCATTTCGAGTGGCGGGCCTTTGGCGCGGCTTTCCTCCGCATGGACTGGAGATGGATGGCGGCGGCGATTTCCATCACCATCCTGACCTATTACGGCCGCGCGCTGCGCTGGGGAGTGATGCTCCAGCCCCTGGGGCCCGAGCCCAGCCACTGGCGGCTTTTCAAGGCGACCGCCATCGGCTTTACAGCCGTAGTTCTGCTGGGGCGGCCCGGAGAGTTCGTACGGCCGTACCTGATTTCGCTCCGCGAGCGGGTGCCCTTCTCCTCGCAACTCGCCGCCTGGTTCCTGGAACGCATGTGCGACTTGCTAGCGGTGCTGCTGATCTTCGGGTTCGCCCTGGCGGCATTCGATCCCGGCCGCACCCACGTCGGCCCGAAGCTCCAATGGGTCCTGGAGGTTGGCGGCTACGTACTGGGCGTGTTGGGGGCGCTCGCGCTGATCGTCCTGGTGATGTTGGGCCAGTTCTCGGATACCATGCGGCGCCGGCTCCTGCAAGGGCTGGGCTTCCTTCCCCAGCGCTACCACCATCGGGTGGAGCGCATCGTAACCGCTTTTCTGGATGGCGCCTCGGCCACCAAGAAGTACAGCTCCGTGTTCTGGCTGATGTTCTACACGGCGCTGGAGTGGGCTTTGATCGTGGTGTCTTTCGTGTGCCTGTTCAAGGCTTTCCCGGCGACCAGCGGGTTTGCGTTGCGCGACGTCCTGGTTTTTATGGGCTTTGTGGCCTTTGGAAGCATCCTCCAGATTCCCGGAGTGGGCGGCGGAGTGCAGATCGTCTCCATCATCGTGCTAACCGAGATGTTTGGGGTGAAAGTGGAGCTGGCCACCAGTATAGCCGTCATGATCTGGGCTGTTACTTTTGTAGGAATTGTGCCCTTCGGCCTGGCCTTGGCGTTCCACGAAGGCTTAAACTGGAAGCGCTTGCGACAGCTCGAGCAGGATGCGGTGGCCAGCGCCACGGACGATCCCGAAGTAGCTGAGGCGACAGGAGATCCTTCCCCATGACCTGCCCATTCTGCGGCCACTTGCAAGACAAGGTGGTGGATTCGCGCGAAAGCAAGGAGGGGGACGTGATCCGCCGGCGCCGCGAGTGCCTGGCCTGCGAGCGCCGCTTCACCACCTACGAGCGGATCGACGAGATCCCGTACATGGTGATCAAGAAAGACGGCCGCCGGGAGAAGTTCGACCGTCAAAAAGTGTTGGCGGGGCTGCTCAAGGCCTGCGAGAAGCGGCCGGTGGCCATGGGCAAGCTGGCGGAGATCGTCGATGAGGTAGAGAGCCGCTTGATGGAGAGCCCTGAGCGGGAGCTATCTACTACAGTGATAGGAGAACTGCTCATGGGACGGCTTCGCACCCTGGACAAGATCGCTTACGTCCGGTTTGCTTCGGTTTACAGGGATTTTCAGGACGAGGAAGCCTTCTTCAACGAGCTGAAGACCCTGATCCGGCAGAAGCGGGGTTGACGCGTCCGAGGGGCCGGCGGGCGGGGTGTGAGAAAAGACAGCAGGCAGCGCCACCTTAGAGTGAGGGCAGTACTGTACCGAATTTGATGTAACCAAAACCCTTCAGATACATCTTGAAGAATAGGACTTAACTTCTTACAAGATCAATGATATGATCGAAGACGGCATCGAAAGCCGCAGGTGCGACCGTCTAGATCGGAAGTGGCCGGCGAGCATACGTCTGGAATCCGCCCCGAGACAAGTTCAACTTTGGCTTTGTCCATGCGGGGAGGAGAGTCGAAAAAGTGGACCAATTCGAAGATCAGTTTCTAACTGACAATCACGAACCGTTGAGCCTTCCTTTCGACGAGGAAGCCGCTAAGTTTTTTGACGCCGAGGCGGAGGACTTCCATTCCGTTCAGCAGGCGGAAGAGTCCATCTACACCGACGATCCGGTACGCGTGTACCTTCGGGAGATGGGCGCGGTTCCACTTTTGACGCGCGAAGGGGAAGTGGACCTGGCGCGGCGGATGGAGCGCGGCAAGCTGCGGATGCAGAAGGCGATCAGCCGTTCGGCGCTGGTGCAACTGGCGGTGTCGGCTCTGGCGGAACAGATCAAGCGTGCCGAAGAAGACCTGGAAAATGTAGTGGATCTGGGGGACTTCGAAGAAGGCAGCCCCGCCGATGAGACGCGCCACGCCGAAATGCGGCAGACCTTCGCCGAGCAGGCCGCGTTGCACAGGAAGCAGCAGCAGTTGGCCGAAAAGCTGGAGAGCATCCCGCCGGGCAACAAGAAACTGCGCAAGCGGTACGCCGGAAAGCTGGCCCGCTCGAAGGTGGAGACGTCCCTGGCGATCCGCAAGATCCCGTTCCTGCCGGTGAAGTGGAAGGAGTTCGGCAAGGAAATTGATCGGGCGGTGGAGGAGCTGGGTCACTTCGAGGCGGAGTTGAAGCGCCTGCAGGAGCGGAACGGCCAGGCCAGCCAAGTTAGAATCAAGGAGTTACGCCGCGAGATCCGGAAGCGCGAGACCGTGGCCGGCGCCGGTGTCGAGGATCTCCGCCATACCCTGGCAGTGATCCACCACGGAGAAATCGAGGCTGAGCGGGCCAAGAAAGATCTGGTGGAAGCCAACCTCCGGCTGGTGGTTTCGGTCGCCAAGAAGTACGTCAACCGCGGGTTGCACCTGCTGGATCTGATCCAGGAAGGCAATATCGGGCTGATGCGCGCGGCGGACAAGTTCGAGTACCGGCGCGGCTACAAGTTCTCTACGTATGCTACGTGGTGGATCCGGAAGGCGATTACCCGGGCCATCGCCGATCAGTCCCGCACCATCCGCATTCCGGTCCACATGAACGAGAGCATGAACAAGTTCCTGCGGGCGAACCGGGAGTTGGAGAAGGAGCTGGGGCGCGCTCCGACGAATGACGAAATCAGCCGGCGGATGGACATTTCGGTGGAGAAGGTCCAGAAGTTGAAGACCATCTCGCGCGACCCGGTGTCGCTCGAAACGCCCGTCGGCCGGGATGGCGAATCGGCGCTGGGCGACCTGATCGAAGATCGTTGGGTGGGCTCGCCGGTGGATTCGGTGATCGAGTCCAATGTGCGGGATGAGACCGCTAACATCTTGAAAACGCTGTCGCCTAAGGAAGAGAAGGTGATCCGGCTGCGGTTTGGAATCGGGTGCGAACGCGAGCACACGCTGGAAGAGATCGGACAGGAGTTCGACGTCACCCGGGAACGCATCCGCCAGATCGAGGCGAAGGCTCTACGGCAGTTGCGTTCGCCGGAACGAGCCAGGCATTTGCGGGCCTTGCTGGCCGCGCGGTAATAACTGAAAGTCTGCCGATACAAAGGCCGGGGTCTTGGCGCCTCGGCCTTTTTTGTGCCCGGGGGAGCGGGCCGTTCCCTACTTCGAGGGCGCTTTCAAGGCCCCTTCAATCACAGATTCGCGGCGGCCGTTGGACCAGGCAGCCTGGATTTCGGCCTCTGGGAGGCCCTCCACCCGCCCCAGAACCAGGAAGGCGGGCAGGGCGTGGTCGAGGGTTTTCCAGCGGGCCATTTCGGCCAGGGAGTGCAGGCCCGTTTCGCGGATGGCGTCAAGCACGTAAGGCCGGCGGCGTTCGGTGAACGCGAGCAGCGCCGCGGCGGCGCGCTCCCGGTCGCTCCACACCAGCGAGTTCAGCATCTGGATGAACCAGGTCGGCTCGACGCGGATGCCCAGCTCCGGGTCGCTTTCGCCCAGAGCGGCGATGGCGGCCAGCGCCCGGATGGCGTGGGCCCGGACAGTCTCGTCGGGGTCCTGCATGGCATATTGCAAGTCGTCGACCACCAGGCGCTTGGCGGGGGCGTAAGCGATGACGTAGGCCGCGATGGCCCGTTGGGAGGGGTCGCCGGACTCGCGCAGGACCTGGCGAATGCGCGGCAAGTGGTCGGCGGCCAGGTACTGGAAGCGCTCCTGGATGGCGCGGGTGGCCGGGTCGCTTGAGAGCGCGTGGCCCTCGGCGAGGTTCTCGGACACGGCGCCTTCCCCGGCCGCCCGCTTCAGGGCGTCCATGAAGAAACGATAGGAGTCGGCGACCGGCTCGGGCAGGGTTGCCAGGCCGTACGGCTCGGGTCGGAAATCGACGTGCGGAGCACCGCGCTCTTCGACGCCCAGGTAGAGGATCGCGCGGTCGCCCGCGCAACAGATCGCCTCGATCCGGGCACGCACCACGCCTGAGACGTGCAGCAGGCGTTTCTCGAGATCGGCCTTCGAGGCGGGCAAGGGATCGCCCTCGTGGACACCCAAGACTTCCCGCAGGCGCTTCTCGGAGAGGCGCCACAGGCCGTAGGAATCAATGACCCCGATGCGGGGCGCCTGGGCGGCCAGAAACCCAGGCGCCACCAGGCAAATCAGAAGCAGAGCGCGCATGTTCTATGGACGCGCCCGGCACACCACCCGGCTACGCCTGCTTTTCGGCTAGCGGCCCGATGATGGGAATCACTAACCTCTGGTTCTGATAGGCCTTGAACATCAGGAAGACCCATAGAACCATGAAGGCAAGCCAGACCACCATGTTCACCAGATGGATCAGGTGCCACACCGCGTAAGGCAGGATCGTAAGCATGACCCCAAGAATGATGCTGTAAACGATCCAGAACGCGATCATGCACAGATTCAGAAAGATGGACTGGAAAGCGTGGAAGCGGATGGTCTTGCTCCGGCTGTAAGGCTCCAGAACCAGGAACAGGATACCGGTGATGAGACCGAGGAAGTAGCACAATGCAGCGGCTACGTTCTCGGTCAAGCCGCCATCGGCCGCGGCGGGAGGCGGGTAGGCCCCTGGCTGTTGGTAGCCTCCAGGCTGCTGGTAGTACGGAGGGGGCGGCGGTGGTGCGCCCGGCTGCGGGTAAGCCCCCGGGGGCGGTGGTGCGCCGGGCTGCTGATAGGCCCCCGGGGGCGGCGGTGCGCTCGGCTGCTGGTAGGCAGGGGGGGGCGGCGGTGCGCTCGGCTGCTGGTAGGCTGGTGCAGGGGGGGGCGGTGGTGCGCTCGGCTGCTGGTAGGCTGGTCCAGGGGGCGGTGGCGCATAACCGCCCGCGGGAGGAGCCGCCATGGGCGTTCCGCACCGCTGACAAAACTGACCCTCAACAGAAGAACCACAATTCTTGCAGAAAGGCATTGTTCCTCCGACCTCAATCAACTTTACTCGAACGCCGGCACTTTCACAAGCACTGGCCTGCGATTTTCCATGCGGGCGGCTGCCGGGACGAGGCGCCGCGCACGGCCCGGCTCCCCGGGGCTCACTTGCGGGTGTTCCGGGCTATTTCTCCGGTGTGCTCCACGATACGGAAGAGCACCATCATGACCTCCAGCCAGATCCGGCCGAGAAGCAGGTACAGGAAAGCTAGGATGGGCGCGACAACCATCGCCGCGATGCCCATGCTTCCCGGTAGTTGCAAACCGTACACGATTATGCCCGCGGCCGCCAGGATCACCAGGATGATCAACAGCACAAAGAGAAACTTGATGATCTTGGGCGCGACGAAGCTGGTGAACGAGAAATCGAATAGCGAGCCGAAGAACCCCTTGGACGCCGGGTTCGGCGGGACATAGCCTTGCATCGGCGCTGGGGCCGCGTACGCAGGCGGCGGAGCCTGGTACGGCGGCGGTGGTGGGGGCTGGTACGATGGCGGCGGCGGGGCCGGCGCGTATCCGGGTGGGGGCTGGGGTGGAGGCGGCGGCGCCGCCGTGTAGCCCTGAGCCTGGCCAGCCGGCGTTCCGCATTTCCCGCAGAACTGGCCTTCAAAAGGGGAACCGCAATGCTTGCAAAACTGCATGACTGCCTCCCGTCTGCAAAACCTCGATCAAACTGGACAACCAACTCTCGCTGGTAGAACGTCCGGTCACTAGAATGTACCAGAATCGCGTCCCGGTTCCAAGTGGTTTCTGCGCCGGCGCCCCTCGCACCCTTCCACTACTCTCAATCCTTTGCACCGCAATAAGTTCTGGAATTCCCAGGTTTGGGTGTGGTATAGTGAGAGCGAGGTAGATCCGGCGGGTCTCCGGCCTGCCGTTCCCCAGCGCCTCGGTATTCCAGCAGAACCCCTTCGGTAATCCTGGGCTTGCTGTAATTGGGGTCGCATCTGGCTGGCTGGGAGGGAAAATCTGTTGTGAGATGCCGGGCTACCGTGCAGCAGCCGCCCACTGATCCGAGATACAGGACTCCGAAGGAGAGCTGAGTCTTCCATGGACGACGATCGCAAGTACAGACAACGGGGCTATTACGAATCCGACCGCGACAATCAAGGCCGACGGCCCGAGGAAAAGCCGCGGTCGGGTCCCCGCCCGCCCCTGGACATCACCGGCCCCAGGCTGCCACGGCTGGTCCAGACCGTGGTGGCTTCGCGCTGCTATAGTTGCGCCACGACTCTGCCGAACGGGACCGACTTCAAGAGCGTCTGCCCGAAATGCGGCGCGGCCTTACACTGCTGCAAGCAGTGCGCCCACTTTGAGCCCTCCACGCGGTTCCAGTGCCTGAAGCCCATCCCCGCCCGCTTGCCGGTGAAGGACCAAGCCAATGAGTGCGTCTGGTTCGAGGCGCGGGTCACGGTGGCTCGGGACGCTACCTCGTCCACTAGCCCGACGGCCTCCAGTCCGGCGCCCAGGAATTCCTCGGACGCCCGGGCCGCTTTCGATAACCTCTTTAAGAAGTAAATCTTAGCAGGCTTTGCCATGCGCGTCGCCGAGCTTTACCAGCCCCACGAATTTCGCCTGGTCGAGAGGCCGGCGAGCGATCCCGCTCCCGGCGAAGTGCAGGTCCGGGTGGAAGCCTGCGGCGTCTGCGGCTCCGACCTGCACTACTTCTCCGAAGGCGGAATTTGCGGCACGCCCAACGTCTACCCCATGGTTCTGGGCCACGAGCCGACCGGCTCGGTAGTGAAGGCCGGTACCGGCGTGAGCGGCTGGGCGCCCGGCGACCGCGTGGCCCTGGAACCCGCAGTCTATTGCTACCACTGCGAGCAATGCCTGAGCGGGCATCACAACCTGTGCGCGCACCTGCACTTTCTCAGCGCGCCGCCCGATCCCGGTTTTCACCGCGAGTTCATCAACCTGCCAGCCGCGAACCTGCTGCCGCTCCCGCCTGAGATCAGCTTCCAGGAGGGTACCCTTTTCGAGCCGCTGGCCGTGGTGCTGCATTCCCTGCGTTTCGTGCAGCTTCAGCCCGGTGAGACGGCCGCGGTCTTCGGCGCCGGCCCGATCGGGCTGCTGACCATCTTCGCCCTCAAGCTGGCGGGCGCCGGACGGGTCTGGTCGGTCGAGCCGGTGGCTGAGCGCCGCGAGCTGGCCTGCCGGTTGGGCGCCGATGCCGCTCTGGATCCCACGGCCATCGATCCCGTCCGCCAGATCCTGGCCGACACCGGCGGCCGCGGTGTGGATGCGGCCATAGACTGCGCCACCCGCGGGGCATCTCTCAGCCAAGGCGTCGAGGCAGCCCGGCGCGGTGGCAGGTTGGTGGTGACCGGAATCCCATCTGAGGCGCGCTCGGCCCTGGATTTGCACGGCATGCGCCGCAAAGAGCTGGCCCTGTTCAACGTCCGCCGCTCGAATCGCCAGAGCGAGAGTGCGCTGGAGCTCCTTCGCGAGCACCGCCGCCGTTTGGCCCCCATCCTGACCCACGAAACGCCCCTCGAAGACGTACAGCAGACGTTTACCAAGCTGGAGCGCTACCAGGACGGCATGGCCAAGGTGGTCGTCAAACTGAGCTGAAGCGGGGCCAGCCCAGCAGGCTGCCGAAAAAGTCCCTGGGCAAGCTGAAGCTTACCCCACGTGGGACATGCTTCAGCTTGTCCTCATCGGGCCACCGCAACGACTTTTCGGCAGCCGGCTAGGGAATCCATCAAGCCCCGATGGGGCGCCGTATCGCGATGGCCCGCGCCGCCAGGTCGCGCAGCGTGGCCAATAGCTCGAGCGTGCGGGCCGCTGGCGGCGGCCGGACCGACAGACGGTCGAAGTACAGGCAGCCCCCCAGGACGCCGTCCACCAGGATCGGATAGACCCCCAGACTCACCGCCCCAACCGACTTCAGCGCCTCGGTCTCGGCGAAGGAGCTGCCGGCAGTCACCAGCAGGTCCTGCCTGCGCACCAGGGCGGTTCCCATCAGTCCGCCGCGCACCGAGATGGGCACCCGGAACTTGGCCCGCAGCTCCTCGGCGCCCTCACCCAAACCCAATCGGCCTAGCATTATGGTGTGATCGGGGTCGGCCAGGCAGAACAGGACCCGGTCGAACGGACCGCCCCGGTACAGCGCTTCGAGGATCATGAGGATCACCCCGTGCAGGTCGAAATCCCCCGAAGCCTTAATCGCCGATTCGACGTCCCGGATGATCTGGTGAAGAAAATCCTCTCCCGTCGCCGCCTCAGCGACCGGTTCGGCGGGTGGCTCATCGAGGCCCCCCGCCGCCAGGTTCGCCAGCACCGCCTCCGCCTGCTTGCGCAACCGCAGCTCGTCCACCGGGATACTCAGCGCCGCGAAGGTGGCCTTGGTCTCGCGGATGCCCGCCTCCAGCACCGCGTTCACGTCCTCTTCCCGCAAGCCCAGCGCCGGCGAGTAGTCCTGAATCAGCAGGTGCACCCGCGCCGCCGCGCCCTCGGGTTCGCGCCGGTACACGGCCGTAGTCAGGGCATGGCTGAAGGATGCCGCCGCCCTCAGCGCCATCAGTTCTTCGTTCTCATCCGCCGCCACCCGGGAGGGTTCTACCTGGCACATGCACTGGCCCACCCGGTCCGGAAGCTGCCAGCGTGCGGCCATCGCCTGCCCGAGATCCTCGAAGGAGAATTGCAGCACTCGCAGGCAGGCCTCCCGCTCGCCCAGGCTGTTCTCTTTCCTCTCCGACAAGATCCCGGCGTATTCCCTCGGGAAGTAGCCCGCGATCAGCACCTCGCCCAGGTTCCGGAACATTCCACAGATGTAAGCTTCCTCCGGCCTGCGGTAGTTGATGCTCGCCGCCACCGCCCGGGTCTGGTTAGCGGTCAGTATCGAGAGCAGCATCAGCTCCTTCAGCCCCGGGGAGATCTTCCGGTAGTGCTCGAACAGCGCTACCCCTCCGGCCAGGCCCCGAATGGCTTCCGTACCCAGCAGCGTGATCGAATGCGCCACGCTCACCAGCGCCCGCCCCGACCGGCTGTAGCAGACCGAATTCGCCATCCGCAGCACGCGCAGCGTCAGGCTATAGTCCCGCAGAACGATGTCGGTCAACTGGCGCAAGGAGGCATTCTCGTCCTCGACCGCAGCCATTACCTCCTGGATGTGCGTCGAGAAGGCGGGAAAGTCGGGCTGCCGGGCGATCTCCGCCAGGCACTTGGCGATGCGTTGCTCTTTGACCAGATCTTGGGGCACCGGAATGCTCCGCCAGGGCCGGAGGTGCGCGGCGACCCCGCTGTTCCCGGTTCATAGATCGCCAGATCCCGTGCGTTTCTTTAGCCGGATGCGCGCATCTGGCTGGCCAGCGCCAACGCGCCGTACAGCACGCTATCGTCGCCCAGCGCGGCCGGAACCACCTCGATGCGCGCGCGGGACCACTCCGTCACCTGACGCCGTAGCTCGGCCCGCAACGGCCCGAACAGCGCCTCGCCCGCCTTGGCGATGCCCCCGCCGATCACGATTCGGGCGGGATTCAGCAACATCAGGCAGGCTTTCAGTCCAAGCGCCAGATCCACCACGTAGCGCCGCACGAATTCCGGGTTGCGCATCAATTCCTGAGCGGATTGTCCGTAGTCCTGCGGCATCCAGATCCCGCCGCACATCCGCTCCAGGCAGCCGCGAGCCCCGCACAGGCACAGGGGCCCCTCCGGCCGCACCGTAAGATGCCCGATCTCGCCGGCGTAGGAATCGGCTCCCCGATAGATGCTGCCGTCCGCGATCAGCCCGCCGCCAATGCCGGTGGACAAGGTCATGTAGAACAGCGGCGAGCAGCCCTTCCCCGCCCCGTAGACCGCCTCGCCGAGGGCGCCCACGTTGGCGTCGTTGTCCATGACCGCCGCGAGGCCTAACTCGCTCTCAATCCAGTCCGGCAACGCGAAATCCCGCCAGCCCCGGACGTGAGTGGATTGCACCACCCGCCGCGCCGCGAAATCCACCGGGCCGCCGAAGCCCACCCCGCAGCTATCCAGCGGCGCCTGGCTCATCCAACCGGCCGCGATCTCCAGGATCTGCCCCAGCATCCACTCGCGGCCACCCTCCCGAAGCGTGGCCCGCGACTCCCGCTCGGCCAAACGGTCCCCCTCGAAGACCGCCATGGAGAATTTGGTCCCGCCGATGTCGATGGCCAGCGTTCTTCGAGCCATCATTCCGGGAACAGCTCGGCCAGCAACTCCTGGCGACAGAGGAAATTGGGGACGATGAAATCGGCGCCTACCCCGATCAGCCGCTGGCGCTTCCACACATCCACTTCCCGGCACTCGGGCTCGGCGGTAGCAACCCCCACTGCCACTCCGCCCACTTCCTTCACGTTCTGGATCTCGACGTAGCCATCCCCAAAGACCAGGAACGCCGGCCCCGAGCACTCGGCGGCGGCGATGAGACGCTCAATCAGAATCTTCTTCGAGAAACTACGGTAGTCGTCCAGCGCGCCGTAAACCCGGCCGTCGAAGTAGCGGCTCACGCCCACCAGTTCCGCCTCCTCGCGCATATAGGGCTGATCGGTGCCGCTGGCCAGGTACATCTTCAGGCCGCGGTCCTTGAGAACTTCGAGCCATTCCCGCGCGCCGGGCACCAGGTATTTCTCCGGCGGCGCCTGCCCCTTGCGCAGTTCCTCCAGACGGTGTGCGATCTTGGCGTGAAGCAGATCCAGGTAAGTCTTCTTATAGACGAGCGGGTCGAGCGGCTGGCCGCCACGCAGTTGGATTTGGTCGGCCAGCTCGATCATCTGGTACATGGTCTGCTTGCCGGTCAACCGGCCGACGAAATCCTCGACCAGCGCGCGCAGGCTCTCCTCGCTCTCCCCGGTCTTCAGCTCCAGCAGGAGCTTCACCATCATGGGGACCATCACATCCATCCAGCCCGCGCGGATGAGCGAAATGGTGCCGTCAAAATCGAAGAGAACCACCTGGGCTTGCCGGGCCGACACCCCGGGATGCACGCGTTCCAGCATTCTCTCCATTCTAGCCCGGGCTTCCCGGGGCCGTTCGACAGGCGAACCCATTGCAGCAGCCTCCTGGCGCCTGGTGTACACTGGTTCTCTGAGGGAGGTGGATCTTCTCGAGTCGCCTTTGGATTGGAGCTCTCCCGAACGGAATAGCATCCGCTCTCGATAAGACTTCTGCGGCCTTCTTCGCGCTTTTCTTCCCCGATGACTGCCGTGTATGCGGCGCCCCTCTCGCGGAAATCTCCCGAATCCCGGTTTGCCGGGATTGTCTGCGCAAGCCGCAACCCCTCTCGGCGGACTATTTCTGCGCGTCCTGCCGCACACCGTTCATGAATTCGAAGCCGCTCGACGACCAGGGCCTCTGCCAGCTTTGCCGCCGCGGCTTGCGGGGCTTCGACAGCGCCTATTCCTTCGGCGCTTACGAAGGCGTGCTCCGGGAACTCATTCATCTTTTCAAGTACGGGCGCGTGCGGCCGCTGGCCGCGCCTTTGGGCCAGTTCCTGGCCAGCGCCATCCCGCGCGACCAGAGCTTCGATGCGGTGGTTCCGGTCCCGCTGCACTGGCGGCGTAGATGGGAGCGCGGCTTCAACCAGTCGGCGCTGCTGGCCCAGGCGGTCGCCCGGCGTTATGGCCTCACCGTCGTCGCCGCGCTGAGGCGCCAGCGAGCCACCGCCGCGCAGGCCGGGCTTACCAACGCGCGCCGCCGCGAAAACGTTGCCGCAGCCTTCGCCGTGAAGCGGAACAAGGTTGTGGAGGGCCGCCGCATTCTGTTGATCGACGACGTCATGACCACCGGCGCCACGGCCAGCGCCTGCGCCCTCGCCCTCAAGCGGGCCGGCGCCCGCTACGTGGCCCTGCTGACGCTGGCCCGCGTCGACCGCCGCTTTTCCGCGGTCCTCCTTTCCGGCGCCCTGGCGGTGGGAGCTGCATGATGACCGCCGTGAACGGTCTGCACAAGCCGGTGCTGGTGCTCAACTCCAGCTACGAGCCGATCAACATCTGCGCCGCCCGGCGCGCCTTGGTGCTGATCCTGAAAGGCGTCGCCTCGCCCGAGGAGTTTTCCCCCACCTTGTTGCGCTCGGCGCGGCAATCCATGAAGCTCCCTTCGGTGATCCGGCTGCTCGAGTACCGCCGCATTCCCCATCAGAGCCGGGCTCTCTCGCGCAAGAACATTCTGATGCGCGACCGCTACACCTGCCAGTACTGCCAGCGCATTCTCCCCTCCAGCGAGCTGACGCTGGACCACGTGATTCCGCGCTCGCGCTCGGGCGAGACCGCCTGGGAGAACCTGGTCGCCTGCTGCCACCACTGCAACAACCGCAAGGGAGGCCGCACGCCCGAAGAGGCGGGAATGCGCTTGGTTCGCCAGCCGCGCCCCTTCAGCCTGCACACCAGCCGCCACCTCATGCGCCTGCTCGGCCGCAGCGACGACCAATGGCGAAAGTACCTGTTCTACTAGCCCTCTTCCCGTTCCTCGGCTGGGCGCAGCCGCGGGCTGGTCCGATCGCCGCCATCGATTTCTACGGCTCCGCTCCCGTCGATTTCGCCCGCCTCCGCGCGGCCTTCCCGTACCAGGTGGGCGCGCCTTTCAAATTCGGCAGGATCGCGCTCGCCGATACGCCGGCGGAGTTCCAGAAGCTGGTCGGCGACAATCGGTTTTCCGTCTGTACGGTCTTCATTCCGGATCTCCATGGTGCTGTCCTCTACATCGACGTTGAGCCGGCTGCCGCCTCTGTTCTCGTCTGGAACCCCGAGCCTGTCGGCGCCGAAAAGCTGCCGCCGGAAATTCTGGCACTGTACGAACAAGACGAGGATCGCGCCATAAACGGAGGCATCTACGCCGGCGACGAGACCACCGAGGGCTACTCGCTCTCCAAGGACCCCGTCATGCGCGCAAACGAACTGAAGCTCATCGACTACGCTCGCGCCCACGCCGCTGCGGTCTACAGCGTGCTCAATACCTCGGCATCGCGCCGGGACCGCATCGCCGCTGCCTGGATCGCCGGCTACACGCCCCAGGACAAAGCGCAGATCGCGGCGCTGTTGGGCGCCGTCACCGACCCCAACCCCATCGTCCGCAACAACTCCATCCGCGTCCTCGCGGTACTCGCCTTCCACGACCCGAATGTCGCCCGCCAGATTCCGCCCGATCCCTTCATTCCCATGCTCCATTCGCTCGATTGGACCGACCGCAACAAGGCCCTGTTCCTGCTGGTATTCGTCACCACCGCTCGCGACCAGAAGACGCTCGAGAGCCTCCGTCGCCAGGCCATCGAGCCTCTCCGCCAGATGTCCCATTGGACCGCCTGGGGCCACGCCTCCATGGCGCTCACCCTGGTAGGCCGCATCGCCGGAATCCCCGAAGAGCGCCTCCAAACCCTGCTCGCCTCCCACAACGCCGCCGCGATCCTCGCTGCGTTGGACCCCAAGTGAAGCCACCCGGTGACGCCGTGCCGCGGTTTATTCTCCCGCCCCCAGCAACGCTTTAGCGAAATCATCGGCCCTCAACCGCCGGGCTCCCCGTTACCCTGAGTCAGGACCGCAAAGCAAGCAATGAAAGAGCGAACATCCATGACCGCCGCGCTGTCTACTTTTGCCCGCCCGGAAGCCGTTCCAACCCGTCATCCCTCCGCTTCAACCCGCCGCCTGGCCCATAACCCAAATTTCGAAACGAAGCCAATTTGTCCCGTGTTTTCAACATGCCTCCCAATTCAGCACCCTGGCTGGCCCAGCCACCTGGGTGCGCCCGGCCATCTCAAGCCCGCCGCCCATCGAGCGCCCACCCCACCCGGTGCCCGCCCTTCCGGCGGAACCGGCCTGCCGTGCGGCAGCATCGGCAGCACCCGGTTGCGGAGAGAGCGCCGTTTTGCTATTGTCCATCGTGACCCACTATGGGCGGAGGTCGTCGTGAGCAAGAAGTGGTATAACCTCTTTGTGTCCGTGGACCAGGCAACCGGAGGCGACTCCGATGCCGCCCAGCCGCCGGCCGGTTCGGCCACCTCGGCCGCCCAGGCGGTGGCCGATATTGCCGCCTCGGTGCCGGCGGTGACCCAGTTCTCGGGCCCTGTCGCCAACCCGAGTTCGTTTCAAGAGATCTACGCCGCGGGGGGAATTCAGCCGCCGGAGCACGGCTATACCATCATGAAGGTGGCCGACATGCTCGCGAGCGAGCACCTCCGCGGGCTGCCGGCCGAGGTCAAGCGCGGCACCATCCTGGTGGCCCTGGAAGCCGCCGGGGTCAAGATCCAGGACGTCATCGAGGACGCCGTCAAGCGCGACCGCGCGCTCGATACCTACGAGCACGTCCTCGAGAAATCCGTGCACGACCTGGAGGCCGGCAAAACCGACGAAAACGCGAAAATCCAGGCCGAAATGGAACGATTGGAGGCCGAGCATCGTTCTCGTATACAGGCCAACGAAGACGCCGTAGCCAAGGAGAAGGAGCGCTTTTTCGGCTGGCGCCTCCAGAAGCAGCAGGAAGAGAAGAAGATCGCCGACGCGGTCGGGTACTTCGTGTCCCAGAACCCGATCACAACCGGCGGCAGCCCGGCTCCGCCGCCGCCCAAGACATAGCCATCCGAGCCGATAGGAGGAGGTTCCCCCATGTGGAGACGCATATCCCGAATGTTTCGGTCCTTTTTCGGGTTTTTCATCTCGGTCGCCGAGAACCCCGAGCTAATCCTGGAACAGAACATCCGCGACATGAACGACCAGGTCCCGCGGATGAACGACAGCATCGCCATGGTGAAGGCCAACGTGACGCTGCTCGAGCGAGAGCAGGACAAGTACAAGTCCGATCTCAACGATCTGACCGCCAAGGTGAAGGCCGCCATACAGGCCGGGCGCGACGACCTGGCCGGCAACTTCGCCACGCGGCTGGAGGCGACGCGCGGGGCCCTGGCGCGCAATCAAGGCCAGTTGACCAACGCGCGGGCGGCCTTCGATAAGGCCATGGCCGTCAAGCAGGCCTTCATGCGCGAGAAGGAACGCAAGACGCAGGAGGCGCTCTCCGCCATCCGCGACTATCGCCGCTCTCAGTGGCAGAAAAAGGTGGCCGATTCCATGGAACAGTTCGAGGTGGCCGGCATCAGCCAGACGCACGACGAGATGGTGCGCAAGATCGAGGAAACCACCGCGGTCAACGAAGCCCGCATGGATATGGCCCTGGGCAACGTCGATCAGCAGGCGCTCAAGATCGACGAGGAAGCCGAGAATCTGCGGGCAGCGGAACTGGTCAAGCAGTTCAAGGTGGAAATGGGCCTGCTGGCGCCGGAGGCTTCGGCCGGATCGGCGGAGAAGACCATCGGGGGCAAGGAAGGACAGCGCACCGCGTAAGGAGATAAGCCATGGCAGTCAAGATTGAAAGAGGCGGTTGGTTTCTGATTTTTCTGGTCGGGCTGGCGCTGGTCGGCTACAGCCTGCAACATTACGGCGTGGTGGATTTCGCCAAGATGTTCGGCTCGGCGAAATCCGGGAGCGCGACGGTGGTGGATACGTCGAAGCCCCTCGAGATGCCCGCTTCGAGCTCTTCCGAAACCAACGAAGTGCGCATGCGCGTGAACATTTGGGTGGGCTGCGTGGGCGGCCTGGTCGCCAATGGCGGCCTGGATACGGCGCCCGGCTCAATCTACGCGGACAAGGGGCTGAAGGTCTCCTTCAAGATCATCGACGACTGGACCGAGGGCGCCGCCGCGCTGGCCACCAACAACGTCGACGTCATGCTGACCACGGCCGACGTGTGGGCCAAGGATTTCGCCCAGTATCAGGATAAGGGCGTCAACGCGCGCGCCTTTTTCATGGTGGATTGGTCGCGCGGCGCCGACGGTGTGATCGGGCGCCAGGGCATCAACAACATCGAGGACCTGGCCGGCAAGACCGTGGCCTTCGCGCCCTACACGCCCTCGCACTTCCTACTGTGGAACGGGCTGAAGAGCTCCGGCCTGGGCACCGAGCAGCGCAACGAGATCTTCGCCAAGGCCGTGCACACCAAGGACGGCATCGAGCCGGCCACGCTCTTCGCGCAGCAGAAGGTGGATGCCGCCGTGGCCTGGGACCCCGACATGAGCGACGCGGTCACCAAGCGCGCCGGCGCCAAGAAGATCTACGACACGCGCATCGCCAACCGGCTGATCGCCGACATTCTGGTGGTCAGCGACCGGTTTGCCGCGCGCAATCCGCACACCGTGGCCAAGCTGGCCGAGGGCTGGCTGGAGGGCGTCGAGTTCATCCGCGCCAACCCCACCCGCGCCTACAACCTGATCGGGACCATCAAGGACTTCAATATCCCCTCCGACCTGGCCAAGACCATGCTCGAGGGCGTGAAGCTGTCGAACTACGCGGATAACGTGGCCTTCTTCGGCACAGGGCCGGACTCCGACTACGCCAACATCTTCACCATGGCGCAGCAGATGTACCGCGAGGAGCGGCTGATCAAGCGCATCTACGAGCCCGCGCAGTCGCTCGACACGCGCTACCTGGGCCTGCTCAAGGACAAGTTTGCGAGCGCCGTCGCGGAGCCCGCGCCGACTTATTCCCCTCTCGCGCCTGGCGCCAAACCGATCGGCACCCAGCACCGCTCCATCTTCTTCGAGCCGAACTCTGCCAACATGAGCCTGGATTCGCGGGCCATCGTGGACGAAGTGGCCAGCTTCATGCGCGCCTACGAGAACACCATCATCGACATCGAGGGCAACACCGATTCGACCGGCTCGCGCGAGTACAACATGAAGCTCTCCGGCGAGCGCGCCGCGGCGGTGAAGGATTACCTCATCCAGAAGGGCTTTCCGGCCGAGCGCATGCGCACCGTCGGCAGGGGGCCGGACAATCCCCTCGACTCCAACGCGACTCCCGAAGGCCGCGAGAAGAACCGGCGCACCGATATCAAGTGGTTCGCCAATCCGGCCAAGTAGCGCGGGCTGACGCATGGACCTGTTTGCCATTCGAAAAGAGACCTCGCAGCGCGCGAGGCTCACGCTGGCGTTTGTAAGTTGGGGGATCGTGGTTCTGGTCTGGTGGGCGCTGACCCACTGGCAGGTTCTTCCGGCCTTCACGCTCCCCCAACCCGCCAAGGTGGTCGCCGCCGTCGGCCGTCTGTGGACCGAGTACAACCTGCTCGCCAACGTGGGCCAGAGCTGGTGGCGCATCGCGCAGGCCTTCTTCTGGTGCGTGGTGGTCGCCGTGCCGCTGGGACTGCTGATGTCCAGCATCCGCTGGCTCCACGACCTGGTCAATCCCATCGCCGCGCCCATGCGCTCCATGCCCATCACCGCCTTCCTGCCAGCCTTCATCGGACTCTTCGGCATGGACGAGGGAATGAAGGTGGCCTTCCTGTGGTTCGGCATGTTCTTCTACCTGCTGGCGGTGGTGGTCGAGGAAGTGGACAAGGTGGACAACAGCCTGCTGGAAACCGCCTACACGCTGGGCGCCAATCGCCGCAACGCTCTGTGGCTGCTGTTCCGGGCCTCCTTTCCGGGCATTTTCAGTTCCTTCCGGATCCTGTACGACATCGGATGGACCTACGTGATCCTGGCCGAGATGGTGAATGCGCGCCGGGGCGTGGGATACATGGTCGAGGCGGCGCGCAAGATGATGGATTTCGAGCGCGTGTACGCCGGGATCATCGCCATCGGCGTGGCCGCATTCCTGTTCCGCTGGCTGCTCACCGTTCTGGAAGGCTGGCTGTTCCCGTGGCGCCGCGCCGTCCAGCCGGCTTCCCATACGATGGCCGCCATCGGCGCCGGCATGAAAGCGAAGGCGGCGCATGACAAATAAGACCAAGATCCAGGTCGACCATCTCTCGCGCACTTTCGTCAGCGCGCAGGGCGAGAAGATCGAGGCCTTGCGGGACCTTAACTTCGCGGTCGAGGGCCTGTATGCGCCCGACGGCCGCGATGTGGGCGAGTTCCGCGTGCTACTGGGCCCTTCCGGCTGCGGCAAATCGACGGCCCTGCGCATCATCGCCGGGCTCGAGCAGCCTACCAGCGGCCGGGTGCTGGTGAACGGCCAGCTCGTGACTGGTCCCGGTTCCGACCGTGGGATGGTGTTCCAGAAATACACTTCGTTTCCCTGGCTCACCGTGGAAGCCAACGTGGGCTACGGCTTGAAGATCAAGGGAACGCCCGCGGCCGAGATCCGGCAGACCGTCTCCCGCCTGATCGAGGCGGTAGGGCTTAATGGCTTCGAGAAAAGCTACCCCGACACGCTCTCCGGCGGCATGCAGCAGCGGGTCGCCATCGCGCGCACGCTGGCGGTGCGCCCGCAGGTCATTCTCATGGACGAGCCTTTCGGGGCCCTGGACGCCCAGACCCGCGGCAGCATGCAGAACCTGCTGCTCGACATCTGGCAGCAGACCGCCGCGACCGTGCTGTTCGTGACCCACGACGTCGAGGAAGGCATCTATCTGGGCGACCGGCTCTTCATTCTGAGCGCCAGACCGGGTACGATTGTGGAGGATGTCCCTGTTCCCTTCGGACGGCCGCGCGACCCGGCCATCAAGCAGAGCAAGGAGTTTCAGGATCTCGTGCACTACGCGCTGGGATGCCTGCGCCGCGCGCCCGGCAGCGGACAGGTCAGAGTAGGCGTGTGATGGCGGACGATCCTCAGGGCGGGCCGGCGATGGATGGGGAGCCGGACTCCACCACTTACCTCAAAGAGGCGTTCAAGAACCAATACAACTTGATCGCCCTGGGGAGCCTGTCGTTGTTCGCCCTGGTCTCCGGCTCCGCGCTGCCCTTGCTGTTAGGAGCGGGTCTCGAGCTGATCTACCTCAGCCTGGTCCCGCAGAGCAGCCGCTTCCAGCGCCTGGTTCGTTCCTGGAAGTACGATGAGCAGAAACGCCAAAAGGAAGTCGGCCTCAACGCCATCTTCAATGAGCTGCCTCCGGAAATGCGGCTGAAGTATGCCGACGTGGACAAGCTGTGCCGCAGCATCCTGGAGAATTACACCCACCTCTCGGCCAGCTCGCAGATGATCACGCAGCAAATGGAGCAGCGGTTGCAGGGCCTGGCGCAATCCTATTTGCGGCTGCTCTACGCCGCGCATCAATACCGCCAGTATCTGCTCACCACCAGCCCCAACGCCATCCAGAAAGACATCAACGACTTGCAGAAGGGGCTGGCCACCGACGTTCCGAAGGTTCAGGAGATCAACCGCAAGCGCATCGAGATCTTGTCCAAGCGGCTGGAGAAGTTCGACAAGGCCCAGGAAAGCGGCAAGGTGGTGGACGCGCAGTGCGCCGCCATGGAAGAGGTGCTGCAGTTGATCCGGGATCAGTCCGTCACCCTGCGCGATCCGCAGCAGGTCTCCGACCAGCTCGACAACCTGGTCAAGGACGTCGAGCAGACCGAGGAGACGGTGAAAGAGGTCGAATCCATCTTTGACATGGCCTCCCCGGAAATGACCGGCTCGCTGGCGCCGCTGCCGTCTTCCTTGCCCGCCCCGCCGGCAGCCGATCCCCGCCGCAACCGCCTGCGGAGCTGAACATGGCGACGCTGCCCTCCGCCCGCATCGCGAATCTGGAATCGCTGCCCGCCTGGGCGCGGCAGCTTTCCGAGAAGTACTACTCGCGCACGCTGGCCATGTTCGTGCTCTACGGCAACGTGCGGGACCTGGCGCCGATCAAGCGCGGAGACGCGGTCGAATTTCTGCCCATGCGCCGGTTCCTGAGCGAGGCGCTGTTCGGCAAGCGCGACCTGATTATCATGTACGACCGGGGCGGCGGCCTTAGCTTCGCCGATCCCGCCATGCAGCAGGATTTCCAGCGCGCCCTCTCCGCTTACGACAGCTTCCACGGAACGACCTATTCCCAGGGCCTGCCGCGCAACCCCGACGGCGTGCTCAACCTGCTCGACAACTACTTGCGCGCCCGCATTCTGGATGGCAAGAAGATCGCGCTGACCATCGATTTCGCGGAGACGATCGCCCCCGCCGGCGACGTCTCCAGCATGCCGGCCGAGGACCGCAACGCGCTGGTCATCTTGAAGCGCTGGGCGGAGAATCCGGCGTTTCTGCGCGCCGATGTCACCGTCTGCCTGATCGCGGAGAACCAGAGCGAGCTGAATCAGAGCATCGTACAGAACCCCGGCGTGGCCGCCATCGCAGTGCCGCTGCCGGACGAACGGGAGCGCCTCCAGTTCATCCACTCTCAGCTTGCCTCCACCGCGCTGCCGCCCGGCTCCGACGTTTCCGAAGATACGCTCGCCAAGCTGGGCGCAGGTCTCAAGCGGGTGCAGCTCCAGAACCTGATCTCCCATTCCATCGAGAACCAGCTCCCGCTGACCTTGAAGTTCCTGCGGGAGGTGAAGAAGGAGCTGATCGAGGCGGAATCCGGCGGCTTGCTGGAGTTCGTGCAGAGCCGCTTCGACCTCTCCATGGTCGCCGGCAGCGACGCCGCCAAGAAGCTGCTGACCAACGCCGCCGCGGCCCTGCGGGCGGGCCGCACCGACGTCCTGCCGATGGGTTACGTCATTAGCGGCGCCGTGGGGACCGGCAAGACGTTCCTGACCACCTGTTTCGCGGGCGAAGTGGGCATTCCCGCCGTGACGCTGAAGAATTTCCGCAGCATGTGGCAGGGCGTCACCGAGGGCAACCTCGAGCGCGTGCTCAACCTGCTGAAGGCGATGAGCCCCATCGCGGTGATCGTGGACGAAGCCGACGCCCAACTGGGCTCGCGGTCGAGTTCCGGCGACAGCGGAGTGAGCAGCCGCGTCTTCGCGCAGATCGCCGCCTTCATGGGCAACACCGAGATGCGCGGCAAGGTGATCTGGTTCCTGCTCACCTGCCGGCCGGACCTGCTGCCGGTGGACTTGAAACGGCAGGGCCGCGCGGAGGAACACATCGCGCTGTTCTATCCCGACTCGCCCCAGGAGCGCCTGGCCCTGTTCCGCGCCATGCAGAAGAAGACCTCCACCGAGGTCGCCTCTCCGGACGCCGAGAAATTCTTTCTGGCGAATTGCGCGGGGCTTTCGGGCGCGGACATCGAAGCCGTGCTGATCCGGGCGCGGATGCGCAGCGCGCTGGCCTCCGGCGCGGCCGTGGGACTCGAGGATCTGAAGGCGGCGCTCGAGGACTTCATCCCGCCCTCGTATCCCACCGAGATCGAACTGCAGAACCTGGCGGCGGTTCTCGAATGCACCAGCCGCGGGCTGCTCCCCGACAAGTACCGCAACGCCGACCGCGCCGAGCTGATCCGCCGCGCCAACGAGCTGGCCGATCTGGTCCGCGACTGACCTGCGCGCCGCCGCGCTTGGTTCAAGGGTACGCTGTTAGCTGAGGCCTACATGAAACTACGCGAGATTGCCGAAGCGTTGGGATGCCAGTTGGAGGGCGATGGGGAACTGGAGATCACCGGCTTGGCGCCGATCGAGCAGGCGGGGCCGTCGGAACTGACCTTCCTGGCCAACCCGAAATACGCTCCCAAGGTGAAGAGCACGCGCGCCGGCGCGATCCTGGTCGCCGAAGCGGTGCGCGGCTTGCCGATCGCGAGCCTGGTGTCGTCCAATCCCTACCTGGATTTCGCGCGGGCGCTCGAGCTGTTCTACCAGCCGCCGCGGCCCGCGCCGGGCATCTCGCCGCTGGCTTCGCTCGCGCCCACGGCGGAAATCGGCGAGGGCGCCTCCATCGGAGCCTTCGCCGTGGTGGGCGAGCGCGTGAAGATCGGGCGCAACGCGGTGCTGCACCCGCACGTGGTGATCTACGAGGGCGCAACCATCGGCGACGATTTCTACGCGCACTCGCACGCCGTGGTGCGGGAGTTCTGCCGCATCGGCAACCGCGTGGTGCTGGGCAACGGCGTGGTGGTGGGCGGCGACGGCTACGGCTTCGCTCACCGCTCCGACGGCTCGCACTACAAGATCCCGCAGTCGGGCGTGACGGTGATCGAAGACGACGTCGAGATTCAGTCGCTCACCTCGGTGGACCGTGCCACAATAGGGGAGAGCAGGGTGAAGCGAGGGGCGAAGATCGACAGCCTGGTCCAGATCGGCCACGCCTGCGTGGTGGGGGAGGACAGCATCATCTGCTCCCAGGTGGGCCTGGCGGGCAGCACGGTGCTGGGCCGCAACGTGGTGCTGACCGGGCAGGTCGGCGTCTCCGGCCACCTCACCATCCACGACAACGCGGTGGTCTACGCCCAGAGCGGCATCGGAGGCGACGTGAAGGAAGGCAGCGTGGTTTCCGGCTCTCCGGCTTTCGACGCCCGGGAGTGGCTGCGCGCGGTTACCGCCTTCCAGAAGTTGCCGGACCTCGTGAAAACGGTGCGGGACCTAAAGAAAAAGGTCGAACATCTCGAAAGTATGAATAGGGGCGATTCCGAAAGCCATGCGTGACAAAGAACACTCCGACGTGCCAGTTGCTTACAAGAACGAGGAGTTTCTGGACAGCGCGGACGCGCGCGCGCTGCGGATCCTCTCCGAGTACCTCGAGCCGCTGTCCCATTTCCGGCGGGAAAAGATCCGCGACACGATCGTGTTCTTCGGGTCGGCGCGGGTGCAGGAGAGCGGAGGGCCGCTGGAACGCTATTACGAGGAGGCCCGCACTTTGGCGCGACTGCTGACCCAGTGGAGCGAGGAGATCCGGAATACGAGCCACCGGTTCGTGGTGTGCAGCGGCGGCGGGCCGGGCATCATGGAGGCGGCCAATCGCGGGGCTAGCGAAGCCAACGGGAAAACCATTGGCCTGAATATCGGCTTGCCCTTCGAGCAGCACCCGAACCCGTATATCACACCGGAACTGTGCTTTGAGTTCCACTACTTCTTCATGCGAAAGTTCTGGTTCGCTTACCTGGCCAAGGCGCTGGTGGTTTTCCCAGGCGGGTTCGGAACGCTGGACGAGCTGACGGAACTGCTGACGCTGGCACAGACCAAGAAGCTGGTGAAGAAGATGGTGATCATCCTGTACGGCAGCGACTATTGGAAGGAGATCATCAACTTCGACGCTCTGGTGCGCTACGGAACCATCGCCCAGGAGGACCTGGAGCTGTTCCAGTACGCCGACGATCCCGAGACCGCGCTCGCCATCCTGAAGGAAGGCCTCACCAAGCACTACCTGAAGCCCGGGGTCGCGCTTCCCGAGCAGGAGCATGAGACGCCGGCCATCGCGAAGTCGGTGATCTAGCGTCCCGGCACTGGCTTCTTGGTGAAGGCCGCTGGCGACCGCCACGCGTTGTCTCGTCTACCGGCACGTACCGCTCGGAGGTTTCCTGAGCCAGAGATAGCAATGATTACCGATACGGCCGGCGCCGGGCGCGCCCACGAGCAGCAGATCCAGGTAGCGCAGCGGAAACAGCAGCCAGCCCAGCACGCCGTGAACGAGGATGCGCCAGAGGCGCCAGGGCGCGAGCAGCTTCGCGTATTCGAGCGTGAAGACCAGCAGCGTGGCCGTCGGTCCGGTGCGCCAGCCTTCCGCGATCACCTCCAGACCGCCGGCCATCTGCTTCAATCCATCCAGCGTGAAGCGGCGGTAGTCGCGCGGATACTCGTGGAAGGGGTGGCAGAAGGGCGTCACCAGGTGCGCATATCCACCGGGCGCCAGCACGCGCTCGATTTCGCGCACGACGCACTCCGGCCGCTCCACGTGTTCGAGCACGGCATCGCATTCCACCCGCGTGAACAGGCCGGAAGCGAAGGGAAGCTGCTCGGCGTTCGCCGCGACGTCCACGCCGGCGATGGGAACCAGGTCCAGATTCACGTAGCCCGCCACGCGCGAGCCGGCGCCGCCTATGTACAGGTTCCAGCGGCCCAGCGGGAAATCGCGCGGCTCGGCCGGGTTCGGGATGCAGGGCAGCGGCGGCTCCAGCATCCGCCGTATCCGCGCCGTCCATCCCGGCGCAGCGCGCCGTTCGTGCCACCGTTGCATGGTCTACAACAGAATAGCGCCTCCGGTTCCGGCGGTGGACTGGCCGGCTTCGCGCGGGCCCGCGCGTCGCGAGCCTCCGGGACGCGTTATGCTCGAAGAAACGTATGCATAGAAACCTGTGTCTCTTCGCCGCCCTGGCGGTCGCTTCGATTTCCGCCTATGGGAAGGCGGTGGTTTTCTGGGAGCCTGGCTTTCCGGCCGTGGAATCCGCCGCGCCGCCCAGGAACGTTCTGGAGCAGGCGCTGGAGCCGCTGCACCCGGTCTTCGCGGGCGTCGTCGACCTGAGCCGCGCGGGCGTGCTCGCGGAGGGCGACCTGCTGGTGCTGCCCTACGGGTCCGCATTCCCGGCCGACGCCTGGGACGCGATTAAGCGGCACCTCGAGCACGGCAATCTGCTCACCATTGGCGGCCGGCCGCTAGCGGTTCCGGTGTGGCGGGAGGGAGCGAGTTGGCGGGCCGGCGAGGCCGGCAATGCGTACTCGCGCTCCATCGGTGTGGAGCACACCTACGTCGCTCCGAACAGCGCGGGCAGCTTTCAATGGGACGCCAGCGTGCTCTACCGCCCGGCCGAGCTGAGCGCGCGCCGCGTGTTCGTGATGGCGTCGGCCTGGAGCGCCGGGACACGGCGGCGCGGCATTGGCTTCCTGGTGAACGCCGCGGGCGACCGGGTGGCGACTCCGGTGGTCTCCGACGACGTGTTCGCCGATACCGACACCACGCCAGTGGCCCGGCGCGTGTTTCTGAACTTCGAGGCCGCCGCGGACTACTGGGCCACTGCCCAGGGCGCGAGCCTGCTTCGCGACGCCGCCTTGCACGCGGCCCGCGGTCCCATGCGCCTGTGGATCGATCTCTTCAGCCTCACGCTGGACCCCGGCGACCGCGCCACGGCCACGCTGGACCTGGTGCGCCTCGCGGGCGGCGCCCCTGGCAGCGTCCGACTGGATCTGGAGCGCGACGGCCGAACGCTCGACTCGGCGGAGCTGGCCTGCCCCGGGAACCTGCACCAGGCGGTCACCTTCGCTCCGGCGCTAGCCGATCCCGGCCTCTACGCGGTGCGCGCCACGTTCTCGACCGGTGGCGCCGCGGTGGAGCGGTACGCGACGGGGCTGTGGGTGCGCGACGACAAACTGCTTCACTCCGGCGCCGCGCTGGGGGCCGGCCGCGACTACTTCCGGCTCTCTGGAAAGCCCTACCTGCCGGTGGGCGTCAACTACTTCTCGACGGACATCTACGACGCCACCTATTGGACCGGCGGCAGCCTGGGCGGCAACGCCTGGACCTGGGAGCGGGACTTCGCCGAGATGGAGCGCCGCGGGGTTACCATGGCTCGAACCGGCATCTGGCTGAACCGCGGACTGTACCTCGATCCGATTTCAGGCGCGGCCAGCGAGCGGCTGCTGCGCTCGATCGAGGCCTTCCTGTATTCCGCTGGGCGGCATCGCATACAGGTGATCTTCACGCTCTCCTCGTTCGACCCGCAGACCCTTCAGCATGGCGCCGGATCGGAGACTCCCGTTCGCATGGGGCCGGGCCAGAATCCATACACCGACCCCGGGGCGATTCGCGCGCAGGCCGCCTTTGTGTCCTCGATCGCGAAGCGCTTCAAAGACGTTCCGTTCTTCAGCTTCGACCTGATCAACGAACCCAGCTTCTCGAATCCGCGGCATCCCTGGCGCGGCAACACTCCCAACGGCGATCCCAGCGAGCTGGCGGCGTGGCGGGAATGGCTGGCGAAGCGATACCCGTCGCTCGCGTTGCTGGCGCAGGCCTGGAATGTGCCGGCCACGGAGTTAGCCTCGTTCGCGGCGGTACCGCTGCCCGAGGCGGGCGATCTCGGACTGTCGCGCAGCGGGAACTCCAAGCTGGTGCGCGCCGGCGATTACAATCTGTTCGCGCAGGATGCCTTCAGCCACTGGACCGCCGAAACGATTCGCGTCATCCGCGAGGCCGGGGCGAAGCAGCCGGTGACGGTTGGCATAGACGAAGGTGGCGTCGCCGACCGGGTGCTGAACGCTTTCTTCGCCGATGCGGGCGTCGATTACACCACCAATCACAGCTATTGGCGCGACGACGCGCTGCTATGGGACTCGCTGGCCGCCAAGCGCCCGGACAAGCCGAACCTGATCGAGGAGACGGGACCGCAGCCGGTCTGGTCCATGGACACCTCCTGGCGGTGGGATGAGATCAAAGGGTTGCCGCTGTTCGAACGCAAGATGGCGCTGGGCTTCGCGGCTGGGAACTCGGGTTCGCTCGACTGGGTGTGGGAGCGCGGAGACACCTTCGGCATCATGCGGGCGGACGGCTCGTTCAAGCTGTGGGCGGACGTGCTTTCCAATCTGGCCCGCTTCGCCCGCGACGCGCAGCCCTATGCCACCGAGGTGCGGCTACCCGAGATCGCGCTGGTGCTGCCGCAATCGCTGCAGCTTTCGGTGTTCAACAACTGGTCGATCGAAGCCCAACAGAAGAGCGTGCGGGCGCTCTACCACGTGGCCCGCGGTTCGGCTTACGCGGTGGGCGAGTACCAGCTTCGTCTGCTCGGGAACCCGAAGCTGATCGTAGCGCCCGCGCCCTGGATCATGCGGCAGGAATCCTGGGAGGCGCTGCTCGAGAAGGTGCGGGCGGGCGCCACGCTGCTGATCTCCGGCCGCATCGATGCGGACGAGCATTTCCATCCCGTGGAAGGGCGGACGCGCGGTTGGGCGGAAGGCTATGCGCCGGCGCCGCTCACGGCGCGGGAGACCACCGTCGAGTGGCCGGGCGGATCGGCCCGCCTGACTTACAGCGGCGACAAGACCACTTACGGCGAACGCGGCTGGCTGCCGGGCGGGGCGTTCCTCGAGAAGCAGGTGGGACAGGGCCGTATCCTGTACTTCGCCTACCCGCTGGAGCTGGCCGACGAGGTCGAATCGATCGGCCGCATCTACCGTTACGCAATCGCCAGGGCCGGCGTGAAGGAGGCCTACGAAACCTCCTGCCAGGACACGGGCATTCTGATCTGTCCCACTCGGTTGCCGAACGCGACGCTGTACGCGCTGACCTCGGAGGTATCCGCGCCGTCGTCCTGCACGTTCCGCGATGCGGCCAGCGGCGCCCAGGTGTCCTTCACGCTGCCGCCGGGCCGGACAGCGCTGCTGGTGATCGACTCGCAGGGGAAGACCGTCGCCCAATACGATCCGAAGTGAGGGGGGCGCTCCTGCTATATTCATAGGGTGATCCGAAGCGCCATCGTTCCCGTGGCCGGGATGGGCACGCGCCTGTTGCCCGCCACCAAGTCGCAACCCAAAGAAATGCTGGCGGTCGCTCGCAAGCCCATCGTGCAGTATGTGGTCGAGGAGCTGGCGGCCAACGGAGTCGACCAGATCCTGTTCATCACCGGGCGGAACAAGACCTCGATCGAGGACCACTTCGACAGCGATCCGGAGCTGCTCCGCACGCTGGCCGCGGCGAACAAGACGGACCTGCTGGAAGAGCTGGCCTTCGAAGACCTGAAGGCGCACTTCTTCTACACGCGGCAACGGTTCCAGCGGGGGCTCGGCGACGCCATCCTGTGCGGAGAGAATTTCGCGGGCGAGGAGCCGTTCGTGGTGGCGCTCGGCGATTCGATCCTGGGGCTGCACGCGCACTCGAAGGCGCTCGCGCGGATGGCCGAGCTGTTCGAGTCCAGACGGGCCAGTTGCGTGGTCGCGGTAGAAGAGGTGGCGCCGGAGCAGACGCTTCACTACGGCATCGTGCACCCGGTGGAGAGCGACGGGGACTGTTTCCGGATCGCCAACCTGGTCGAGAAGCCGAAGCCGGCGGAGGCCCCCAGCAACCTGGCCATCGCCGGCCGGTACGTGTTCTCTCCGCTGATTTTCGACATGATCCGGCGGGTGCAGCCCGATGCCCGGGGCGAGATACAGCTCACGGATGCGATCCAGTGGATGTGCGACGAGGGCAAACGAGTGCTGGCGGTGAAGCTGCCGCCCGGCGAGCGGCGGTACGATATCGGGAACTTCCCGAGCTACTTCGAGACGTTCGTCGAGTTCGCTCTGGCGGACCCGGCGTTCGGCCCGGGCCTGCGTGCGGCGCTGGAGCGCATGCTTGGCAGCCCGCGCTAGCTATGGTTCAGGGCCGCGCAGTCATTATCGGAGCGGGTCCCGCCGGGCTGACCGCGGCATACGAACTGCTCACTCGGACCGGAATCAAACCTATCGTGCTGGAGAAGAGCGGCCGCCTGGGGGGAATCTCGTGCACCGTGAACTACAAAGGCAACCGGATCGACCTCGGCGGTCATCGGTTCTTTTCGAAGTCCGAACGTGTCATGCAGTGGTGGCTGCGGATGCTGCCGCTCGAAGCGTCGCAGGACACGCCGGCCTCGATGTTACTGAGGTCTCGAAAGTCCAGGATTTATTACCGGCGCCGCTTTTTCGATTACCCGGTCTCGCTCGGCAAAGACACAATCTTGAAACTGGGCCTGTGGCGGACCTTCAAGATCGGGATGAGTTACCTATGCAGCGCGCTGGTTCCGATCGAGCCAGAGGAAACCCTGGAGCATTTCTTCATCAACCGCTTCGGCAGGGAACTGTACGGCACGTTCTTCAAGTCCTACACCGAGAAAGTGTGGGGAGTCCCGTGCAGCCAGATCGGCGCCGAATGGGGCGCTCAGCGGATTAAGGGATTATCCGCCTGGAAGGCGCTGGTTCACGCCGTCAAGAAGATGTACCATCGCGGCGGCGGCATAGGACAGAAGAACACCGAGACGTCGCTTATCGAGCAGTTTCTGTACCCCAAGTTCGGCCCCGGGCAGATGTGGGAGGAAACAGCCCGCAGAGCGACCGAGATGGGCGGCGAGATTCGCACCGGCCACACCGTAAACCATATCTTCACCGACGGCTGGCGGGTCACGGCCGTGGAAGCCACTAACAACTCGACGGGCGCCGTGGAGAGATTTGCGGGAGACTACTTCTTCTCGACCGCGCCGATTCGAGAACTCCTGCGTTCGTTCGAGCCGGCGCCGCCGGGCAATGTGTTGGAGGTGTCGGATGGCCTGGTCTATAGGGACTTCGTGACAGTGGGTCTGCTCGCCGATTCGCTCAAGATTCACGACGACACGCCACAGGGGAAGAAGCCGATCGGCGATAACTGGATCTACGTGCAGGAACCCGACGTGCGGCTCGGACGGATACAGATCTTCAACAACTGGAGTCCGTTCATGGTTGCCGATCCATCGCAAGTCTGGCTAGGACTCGAATACTTCTGCAACCAGGGGGACGAGATCTGGAACCTGCCCGACGAGGCCATGGTCGAGCTGGCCAAGGAAGAGCTGGTCAAGATTCGCCTACTCGACGCGGCCGCGGTTCGCGATGCGACGGTGCTGCGGATGGAGAAGACCTACCCCGCCTATTTCGGCACTTACAACAGATTTGGCGAGATCCGCGAGTACATCGACCGATACGAGAACCTATTTCTGGTGGGCCGCAACGGCATGCACCGCTACAATAACCAGGACCATTCCATGCTCACCGCCATGCTGGGGGTGGACGGCATCGTCGCCGGCAACACGGACAAGAGCGGTCTCTGGGACGTAAACATGGAAACGGACTATCACGAGGCCAAGGAGAAACTCAGCAGGTACGGTTGACCTCGGTCGATTGGCGCCCGGGAGGCGGAACCGCCGGAGACTAGCGGCCTAGAATCTTAGTAAGTGGCCAGCGAGACGCGCAGCACCACCGGATCCGCGCCACAGTTGAGGCCCCAATCCGTCTCGTCGCCGTTCCAGATGCGAAGGAACTTGAATACGCCGTTCTCGCAGGTTCCCTCTTCGACGCGCAGGAACCGGCGGCGCTGGCCGGCGGCGGCAGGCTGGAAATCGACGCTGCAACACGAGGTCGACGACGTTGTACAAGACATCGATGTTGTCGGGCGAAACCCGCTCCATCTCGATAACCTTCGATTTGACCGCTTCGGCGCTGGCGAGAATCCGCGTCGTCCAGCGGTCGAGCACACGCGCCCTTCGGGGATGACCCTGGGCAAAATCCAAATTGCGGCGGCATGTGGCGATCGCCCGGCAGCGGGTGGCTAGAGAGGCGAGGACTCCTATCGCGCGCCCATGGCCAACTGAACCGATCCGATGCGGGCTTAGGGGGCGGATCGTCCGGCCCTCGCCGTACAGGGACAGCTACAGGGACTTTCACAGGGACTCTGGTTCAAAGCGGTGAGGCTAGGCGAGCAAGGGCGAGCGCGGCGGTTCTGACGACCCATAATCCGTTGGCCGTAGGTTCAAATCCTACAGGGCCCACCAGTCCAAGGCTGGAGCTGGCGCCAGCGTTCGCCTACTTGACGCGCTTGGCTACGAATTCCTCGGTGGCGAAGTCGCCCACCTGGCGGACGAACTTGATCTCGTCGCCGGCGACTTTGCCGGTGTATTGGATGCGGATGTCCTGCTCCTCGAACTTCAGCATCTCGACGAACGAGATATCATCCCCGTTCACCTTGCCTTCCGTAATGGCCGTCTCGCCTCTCTCGTTGATGGCCTTGCCGGTGAGCTTGGCGCCGTCGGCGTGAAGGTCGTAGGTGTACTTCTGGACGCCGATGGCGGTATCGAACTCGGCCGTCCATTTTCCTGTAACGCCGGCGGCGAAAGCGGCGAACAGGAACGCCAGCGCGAGAGCTGTCAGAGAAAGGAATCTGCGGTAAATCATAAGTGGTCTCCTTCGAGGCTTGGAACGCTATCCATCTTCGATCTTGGCCTCCTTGGGCGCGATGCCCAGGGCCTTCATTTTGCGGTAGAGGTTGCTGCGCTCGAGGCCCAGCAGTTCCGCGGCGCGGCTGACGTTGCCGGCGGTTTCCTCGAGCTTCTTCAGGATGTAGTCGCGCTCGGCGGACTCCCGCACCTCCTGCAGGCTGGCGAAGCTCTCGGCGGGCGGCTGGGCGGCGCCGCGGCGGGTGAGATTCAGCGGGATGTGGCGCGCATCGACGCGGACCTGCGGGTTCATGATGACGATGCGCTCCATGAGGTTCCGAAGCTCCCGCACGTTTCCGGGCCAATAGTAGCCGGCCAGCACGTGGTAGGCTTCCGGCGTCAACTCCTTGGACTTGCGGCCATAGGCGGTGGTGAATTCGCGGAGGAAATAGTCGGCCAGCAGCGGGATGTCCTCGCGGCGGTCGCGCAGCGCCGGCACATGGAAGGGGATGACGTTGAGGCGGTAGAAGAGGTCCTCGCGGAAATTGCCGCGCTCGATCTCCTCGTCCAGGTGCTTGTTGGTGGCGGCGACGACGCGCACGTCCACCTGGATGAACTGGGAGGCGCCCACCGGCTCGAAACGCTGCTCTTCGAGGGAGCGCAGCACCTTGGCCTGGGTCTTGAGGCTCATGTCGCCCACCTCGTCCAGGAACAGCGTGCCGCCGTCGGCCTTTTGGAACTTGCCGGTCTTGTCGTCGATGGCGCCGGTGAAGCTGCCCTTGCGATGGCCGAAGAGCTCGCTCTCGATCAGCTCCTCGGGGATGGCCGCGCAGTTGACTTCGACAAACGGTTCGGCCGAGCGCGGGCTGGAGGCGTGGATGGCGTGGGCCACCAGTTCCTTGCCGGTCCCGCTCTCCCCATAGATGAGCACCCGGCCGTTGGTGCCGGCCATCAGCCGCAACTGCTGGCGGAGCGCCTTCATGGGGACGCTCTCGCCGATGATGCGGTATTTCGACTCGCTGGAATCCTTGAAGCGCTGGTTCTCGAGCTCAAGCCGGCGGTACTCGGCCGCGTTCTTTACGACGATGGAGACCTTGGAAATGGTCAGCGGCTTCTCGAGGAAATCGAAAGCGCCGAGCTTGGTGGAACGGACGGCGTTCTCGATGGTGCCGTGGCCGGAGATCATGATCACGACGGGGCGGTCGGCGAAGGGGATCTCCTGGATGCGCGCCAGAGTTTCGAGGCCGTCCATGCCGGGGAGCCAGACGTCGAGCAGCAGCAGGTCGTAGCTCTGCCGGGCCAGTTCCTGGAGGCAAGCCTCGCCGCTGGGGACCGCGGAGGCGCGATGCCCCTCGTCTTCCAGCACGCCGCAAAGAGACTGGCGAATGCCGGGCTCGTCGTCGACCACCAGGATGCGCAGTTGCTTCATGCCACCACACCCTTCGGGTCGGGGGCCGGGACGGTCTCCTCCTCGGCCGGCACGATGGCTGGAATCTCGACAATGAAGCGGGCGCCCTGCGGCTGGTTGTCCTCGACGCGGATGGTGGCGCCGTGCTCGGCGAGGATGCGGCTGACGATGGCCAGGCCCAGGCCGGTGCCCCGCCCCTTGGTCGAGAAATAGGGCAGGAAAAGGCGGTCCTTGTCCTCCGGCGAAATGCCGCAGCCGGTGTCGGCCACCGTAAGCTCGAGGGTGTCCGCGCCGGTGGCCTGGGTAGCGATGTACAAGCGCTTCAGCAGCGACTCCTGCATCGATTCGGCGGCGTTATCGACCAGGTTGACCACCACGCGCTTGAATTGCTCCCGGTCGATGTTGACGGGCGGCAGGCCGGCGGCGAGTTCCTTGTGGATCTCAATCCCCTCGAGCCGTCCCTGGAATACGCCCAGCGCCATTTCGACCACTTCGTTCAGGTCGGCGGGCGACTTCTGGGCGGTGGGGAAACCGGCAAACTGCGAAAACTCGCCGACCAGCGTCTTCACGGACTCGACTTCGGAGGCGATGGTGGCCGTGCATTCCCGGAGAATGCGCGCGGAGTCGGGCGGCGCCGCCAGCCGGTCGATCTGCAAGGCGATGCGCTCGCCGCACAAGGCGATGGGGGTGAGGGGATTCTTGATCTCGTGGGCGATGCGGCGGGCCACTTCCTCCCAGGCGGCCATGCGCTGGGCGCGCAGCAGATCGGTGGTGTCCTCGAGGACCACCACGAATCCCGAGGTCAGCCGCTCCTCGAGCGCCGCCACCGTCACCGAGAGGTGCAGCGTGCCCCGGCGGCTGGTCAGCTCGATCTGGCGAGCCGAGACTCCGGTGCGGCGCGCGCGCTTCATCATGTATTTGATCTCGGCGGTGTCCTCGCGGGTGAACAGGTCCTCGAGCCGGGAGGCCTCGGCCACTTTGGCCTCCGGGAAAAGCTGGTGAAGCGCGCGGTTCACGCGCAGGATGCCACCGTCGGAGGAAATCGAGATCACGCCGGTGGGAATGCTCTCGAGAATGGCTTCGGTGAAGCGGCGGCGGCGCTCGAGCTCGCGACTGTTGGCCTCCAAGGCGTGCGTCATCTCGTTGAACGCGCGCACCAGCGTGGCCAGCTCGTCGATGGCGCTCACTTGCACGCGGTAACCCAGATTGCCGCGGCGCACTTGCCCGGCCGCCTCGAGTAGGGCGGTGATGGGGTTGGAGATCTGCTTGGAGAGAAACAGCGCGCTCCAGGAGGCGAAGAAGAGGATGAAGAGCGTAATCAAGGCCAGCAACAGCAGGTAGAAGTTGCGGAAACCCCGGCGGTCGACGGTCAGCTTATCGTACTTGCGGATGGATTGCTCGATGCGCTGCTGCTGCTGGGCGATGTCGCTGCGGGGCCTGGGCGCCACCAGCACGTAGCCGAGAACGATGCCCCCAGCTTCGACCGGCGCCCGCATTCCCGCCGCCATCGGCTTGCCGTTTCCGCACAGGCGGACGGTGGAGTCGTCCACGCGCAGCAATTCGGCCGCGGCGATGTTGCGCTGCTGGCAAAGGCGGTCGAGCGACCCGCTGCCTCCCGAGGCCAAAGCCGCCGTTTCGGGCAACCCCGCCAGCCACACCGCCTGGCTGGCCGCCTTCTCGTTGGCCTCCCGGCCCAGGATCTCGACGATCTTGCCCAGGTCGTCCCGCACGTCTTGGGCCGGGCGGCTGAACCACTTGGCCAGGTTGTAGTTCAGTACCGAGACGCTCCACAGCACCAGGAAGAACACCGGCATGAAGCTCAGCGCCAGCGCTCCGGCCAGCAGCCTGGTCTTGATGCGCGAGCCCTCGCGGTTGCTGCGCCGCTCGATATACAGCTTGAGGGCGGTGCGGAACAGCATGAACCCCAGCGTGACCGTCAGCAGAAAGACCAACGTGGAAACGGCCCAGTAGAGAAAGGTCTGCTCGGGACTGACCGGGGCGTAGTCGCCGAAGCTGAAGGAGCCTTGCCACAGGACCAGCGCCGCCGACAGGATCAGCAAGACGACACCCGAGCCATACAGCAGGCGCTTGCGCATGGGAGCTATGCCCATTATAGGATCGATGAATCGGGGCGCGCCGGGAGGACGGTCAATTCGCCCGCGACGAGGCGCCGGGTTGAAGGGCTACCCGCTTTCGAAATGGAACCTCCGCAGCCGGGTCGTCGTAGGTTATAGTTGAAGGCTGAGAGATGCCGTTCTGCTGCCAATGCGGATGCCAGATTACGGAAACCAGCCAGTACTGCTCCAAGTGCGGGGCGCCTCAGGCGGGCGTCCGGGTGGGGGCGGATTTCGCGGCCGGGATGAGCCCGCGGACCGCATCCATCCTGTGCTATATCCCTTGGGTCGGCTGGATTGCCGCCATCGTGGTGCTGGCTTCGAGCACTTTCCGCAACAACCGCACGGTGCGGTTCCACGCCTTTCAGGGCCTGTACCTCTTTGTGGCCGGGCTGCTCATCAAGTGGGCGTTCACGCCGCTGACCTTCTTCGAAGGCGGGCCGCACTTCCACCTGCAGGGGTTGCTGGAGATGGCGATCCTGGCGCTATGGATCTTCATGATCGTGAAGACCAGCCAGGGGCAAGTCATCTCGCTGCCGGTGATCGGCGAGCTGGCGGAGAAGTCGCTGACGGAGTGAGCGGAGCGGGCGGGCCCACCGGGACCGGTGAGGATGCCCGCGCTTCTGGCAACACACCCAGCGACGCAGCCTGCGCTTGGGCACGCCGTCAATTCCGTCGCTGCAATTGGGCTGATGTGGTGCCTGAGCAGGGAAGACTCTGGACGGTGGTGTGAAGGATGAGCAATCGCGCTAGGCGATACCGGCCTCCCCGCGACTCCAAAACGACGGTATTGCGTAGACGCGCCTCTCTCTAGCCTGAACTGGTCTCGGCTGCACTGGCTCGGGGAGGTCTTGGTAGATCATCTCGAGCCGTTTGAAGAATGCCTTCTGTGGGTGACACAGTGGGGCGTGTGGCCGTCGAGCGAGAATCTTCACTTGTTCTATCGTGTGCGTGGAAGCTACGGTGAATGCCGTCCTCTCTCAGGTGCGCCGGGGCATTTGTTCCCTAAACACGAAGGACAGGATCTCGCAACCTTCATCCAATTGGCACTCTTGGCTGGATGGGACTTCTGGGTGCTTCCGGTACCCTCATTCGCCGCAGTCTTCGTCAGCCACGACGAGTTCCTCATAATGGATACGGACAACGAGGATTCTGCAAATGGGGTGAAGAACGCGTTGCCCGGGGCGACCTTAACGGGTGAGGCGGAATCAGGCGGTCGATAATGCGTCTGGTCCATGTCGGACCAGACCCAACTGCGGCCTGAGCCTAAGTCCGCTCCGCGCGTTGCAGTTCGCGGCAACCGCCCGACCCCCAGCCGGGCGTTTCGGGTCCAGGCTGAGGTAATCGCAGACTGGGTTTCATTTGCCGGAGTCGGGGCCGGGAGCGGCGGCATCTGAATACTAGATGGAGCTTGGCTGGAAGGCGGCGAGAGGGATCGGAGCGTATATAGAACTCACCAAGCCGCGGATCACGTGGCTGATCCTGATGAGCACGGCGGTGGGTTACTTCTTCGGCGAGAGCGGACCGTGGCGCGTTGCGGTGCTGTTCCACGCGCTGCTGGGCACGGGACTGCTGGCGTCCGGGACGGCCACTCTGAACGAGTGGTACGAGCGGGAGGGGGATGGCAGGATGCGCCGCACGCGCGACCGGCCAATCCCTTCTGGCCGCGTGGCTCCTCGGCGCGCGCTGGGCTTCGGCATTCTGCTTTCCGGGCTGGGATTCGCGGATCTGGCGTGGGGGGCGAACATGGTGGCGGCGTTCTGGGGGCTGGTGACGCTGCTCTCCTACCTGTTCCTGTACACGCCTCTCAAACGGCGCACTCCGCACTCCACGACGCTGGGGGCGCTGCCGGGCGCCATGCCGCCGCTGATCGGGTACGCGGCTGCGCGGGGGGCGCTGGCTCCGGGAGCCTGGGTGCTGTTCGCGATCCTGTTCTTGTGGCAGTTCCCGCACTTCCTTTCGATCGCCTGGATGTATCGCGAAGACTACCGCCGCGGCGGAATCGCGTTCCTGCCGGTGGTCGAGCCGGACGGAAGATCGACCGCCAGGCAGATGCTGATGGGCGCGCTGCTGCTGGTTCCGATCAGCCTGCTTCCGGAGTACTTGTCGATGGCGGGGAGGCTGTACGGCATCGGGGCGCTGGCGCTGGGGGCGGGGTTCGTCTACGCCACGCTGCGGCTCGCGCTGGAGCGCACCGCCGCCCGCGCGCGCTGGGTTCTGCTGGCCTCCGTGACCTACCTACCACTGCTGTACGGCTTGCTGCTGGCGGACTCGTCGCGTCTCTGGCCATCTTAGCCGGCCGTTTACAATTCCTTCAAAAAATCCGCAACCAAGTGGCTCCTGTTCTCTCTATTAAAGCGGAGGGTAAAGTCTTACTCAGGCGTGCCGGATGGCCCAGCTCTTTCACCGCAGCTCCAATGCCCTGGCCCGTGCTAGTATCTTCGGCGCGGCCGTGATTTTGGGCGGGTTGGGTTGGCTGCTATTCGCCGCTTACCGGTCGGATTATGTGACCGGGGCGCACGTGGTGCGCGAGCAACCGGTGCCCTTCAGCCATAAGCACCACGTCGGCGGGGAGGGAATCGACTGCCGGTTCTGCCACACGTCGGTGGAAGATTCCGCTTTTGCCGGCTTGCCTGCGACGGAGACGTGCATGACCTGCCACAGTGAGATCTGGAGCGAGGCGCCCGCGCTGGAACCGGTGCGGGCCAGTTTCCGCTCCGGGAAGCCGATCGAATGGACCAGGGTTCACTATCTCGCCGACTTCGTGTACTTCAACCACAGCATCCACGTGAATAAAGGAATCGGCTGCGAGACCTGTCACGGGCGCGTGGATCAGATGCCGCTCACCTGGCAGGAGAACACCTTACTCATGCAATGGTGCCTGGACTGCCACCGCCAGCCGGAGCTTTTCGTGCGGCCGAGGGAAGCGGTCTTTCAGATGGGCTGGAAGCCGCCCGCGGACCAGCTCGCGATGGGGCGGCGCCTGGTGAAGGAATACAAGATTCGCAGCCTGACGGACTGCTACACATGCCACCGATGAATCCTCCCCATAGCTGGCGCAGCCTGGAAGAACGAGCGGACTCGCCGGAGTTTCGTGCGTACCTGGAAGCCGAGTTTCCGGAGCAGGCGAGCGACTGGGCGGATCCGGTCAGCCGCCGCGAGCTGTTCACGCTGGCAGGGGCGTCGCTGGCCCTGGCCGGCCTGACCGGATGCTCGAGCCGGCCCGCCGAGAAGATTGTGCCCTATGTGCGCGCTCCGGAAGAGATGGTGCCTGGCAGGCCACAGTTCTACGCGACGGCGATGCCGCTGGGCGGATTCGCCAAGGGAGTGCTGGTGGAAAGCCACCTGGGGCGCCCCACCAAAGTGGAAGGGAACCCCTTGCATCCGGCCAGCCTGGGCGCTACCGACGTGTTTGCGCAAGCCTCGGTGCTAACGCTCTACGACCCGGACCGCGCGCAGGTGGTGACGCACATGGGGCGGGTGAGCAGTTGGGGGGCCTTTGAAGCGGCGCTGAACGTGGCGCGCGAGGAGCAGCACGTCAAGAAGGGCGCGGGCTTGCGGATTCTGACGGAGACCGTCACTTCGCCCACTCTGGCGGCTCAACTGCGCGCGCTCGCGGCCGAGTTTCCGCTGGCCAAGTGGCGCCAGTACGAGCCGGTGGGGCGGGACAACGCCCGCGCCGGGGCAAATCTGGCCTTCGGGGAAGACGTGAACGCGGTGTACCGCATCGAGAACGCGGACGTGATCCTGGCTCTCGATGCCGATTTCCTGGGTGCGGGACCCGGCAACCTGCGATACGCGCGCGAGTTCAGCTCCCGGCGGAACGTGCGGGCGGCGATGAACCGGTTGTATGCGGTCGAAAGCAGCCCCTCGGTCACCGGCCCGATGGCCGACCACCGGCTGCGGCTGCGTTCGAGCGAAGTGGAACATTTCGCGAGGGCGGTGGCGCAGGCGCTGGGGATCGGGGAGGGACCGGCGCCCAACGTGCAGAGCAAGTTCCTGCACGCGCTGGTTGCAGACTTGAGCCGGCACCGCGGCTCGAGCCTGGTGCTGGCGGGGGAACATCAGCCGCCGGCGGTGCACGCGCTGGCGCACGCGATCAACGAGGCGCTGGGCAACCAGGGCCACACCGTGATTTACACCGAGCCGGTGGAAGCCGTTCCCGTGGACCAGATGGAATCGCTGCGGGATCTGGTGGCGGACATGGAGGCCGGGCGCGTGGATATGCTGGTGATCGTGGGAGCCAACCCGGTCTACAGCGCGCCGCGCGATTTCCGGTTCGCGGAGCAGCTCGGCAAGGTAAAGCTGCGCGTGCAGGCCAGCCTGTACGAGGACGAGACCTCCGCGTTGTGCCACTGGCATATCCCGGAGGCGCACTTCCTGGAAAGCTGGAGCGACGCGCGGGCGGTCGACGGGACCGTCGGCATTCTCCAACCGCTGATTGCGCCCCTGTACGACGGGAAGTCGGCGCATGAGCTGCTGGCCGCGCTGGCCGGGCAAGCGCAGGCCTCGGGCTACGAGATCGTCCGCGACTTCTGGCAAAAGTCGAAGCGCTTCGGGAACTTCGAGCGGGAATGGCAGATCGTGCTGCACGACGGCCTGGTGGCCGGCTCGGCGCTGGAGCCGAAACGGGTGACGCTGCGGAAAGGCTTCGCGGCGCCGGTTGCGGCGGAAGGCAGCGGGATGGAGATTGTCTTTCGCCCTGATCCCACCATTTGGGACGGCCGCTTCGCCAACAACGGATGGCTCCAGGAACTGCCGAAACCTCTGACGAAACTCACCTGGGACAATGCGGCGCTCATCAGTCCGGCCACAGCGGGACAGCTTAGTCTGGCGAACGGCGACGTCGTGGAACTGCGGTTCCGCGGCGCGACGGTGCGAGCGCCTGTCTGGATCGTGCCGGGCCAGGCCGACGATTCGGTCACGGTGCACCTGGGTTATGGCAGAACGAGGGCGGGGAAAACAGGCTCCGGCGCCGGATTCAACGCGTATGCGCTGCGCACGTCGGAGGCGCCCTGGATCGGAGTGGGGCTGGAACTGCGCAAGACGGGCGAAAAGTCGGATCTGGTCTCCACGCAACACCACTTCAGCATGGAGAACCGGAACTTGGTGCGGATCGGCACGATAGGCCAGTATCAAAGCGATCCTCGATTTGCCCAGAAAGTGGAACCGGCGCCGCCGCCGGGCCTCACGCTGTACCCGGGCTATCAGTACAACAACAACGCCTGGGGGATGACCATCGACCTGAATGCCTGCATCGGCTGCAGCGCCTGCATGATCGCCTGCCAGGCGGAGAACAACATCCCGGTGGTGGGGAAAAAGGAAGTGGGCCGCGGACGGAGCATGCACTGGATTCGCGTGGACCGCTATTACGAAGGAGAGCCCGGCGACCCGGCCATCCACCACCAGCCAGTGCCGTGCATGCAGTGCGAAAACGCGCCCTGCGAGCTGGTCTGCCCGGTGGGCGCCACCACGCATAGCGACGAGGGGCTCAACCAGATGGTCTACAACCGCTGCGTGGGGACGCGTTACTGCTCGAACAACTGTCCCTATAAGGTGCGGCGCTTCAATTTCTTCCAGTTCGCGGACTGGAGCACGCCCAGCCTGAAGGCGCTGCGCAACCCGGACGTCACCGTGCGCAGCCGGGGAGTGATGGAGAAGTGCACTTACTGCGTGCAACGCATCAACACGGCCAAGATTCAGGCGGAGAAAGAGAACCGCGTGGTGCGCGACGGAGAAATCGTGACGGCATGCCAGGCGGTGTGCCCGGCGCAGGCGATCATCTTCGGGAACATCAACGATCCGAAGAGCCGGGTAGCCCAGGCCAAGGCCGAGCCCCGGAACTATGGGCTTTTGGAAGACCTGAATACGCGGCCGCGCACCAGCTATCTGGCGCGCCTGCGGAATCCCAACCCGGAGCTGGAAAGTGCTGCCTGACGAACGCGCGGTGAAAGAGCCCGAGCTGCCTCCGCTGATCGGCCCCGGCCACACGTACGGGTCGGTGACGGACAAGGTTTCGTCGATCGTGCTGAGCGCGACGGCGCCGCGGGCCTGGTTTCTGGGCCTGGCAGTCGCTTTCCTGCTGGTGATGATGCTGTTCTACGCCATCGGCTACCTGCTGATCGAGGGAGTGGGAATCTGGGGGATCAAGATTCCGGTGGCCTGGGGCTTCGCCATCGTCAACTTCGTGTGGTGGATCGGGATCGGGCACGCGGGGACGCTGATCTCGGCGATTCTGCTGCTGCTGCACCAGCAGTGGCGCACCTCGATTAACCGCTTCGCCGAGGCGATGACGCTGTTCGCGGTGTCCTGCGCGGGGATGTTTCCCCTGCTGCACCTGGGCCGGCCGCAGTTCTTCTTCTGGCTGTTTCCCTACCCCAACACGATGGGAGTGTGGCCGCAGTTCCGCAGCCCGCTGGTGTGGGACGTGTTCGCGGTCTCGACCTACGCCACCGTATCGTTCCTGTTCTGGTTCGTGGGGCTGGTTCCCGACCTGGCGACCTTGCGCGACCGCAGCCAGCACTGGCTGGTGCGCAAGGTGTACGGAGTGCTGGCGCTGGGCTGGCGCGGCTCGGCCATACATTGGCGGCGTTACCAGGACGCTTACCTGCTGCTGGCCGGGCTGGCGACGCCGCTGGTGGTCTCGGTGCACAGCGTGGTGAGCTTCGACTTCACGGTGGCGATCGTTCCCGGCTGGCACAGCACCATCTTCCCGCCCTACTTCGTGGCGGGCGCGATCTACTCGGGCTTCGCCATGGTGCTGACGCTGGTGATTCCGCTGCGCGCCGTTTACGGACTGCAGGACCTGATCACGAAGCGCCACCTGGACTACATGGCGCAGGTGATGCTGGCCACCGGGCTGATCGTGGCTTACGGCTACATGATGGAGCTTCTTATGGCCTGGTACAGCGGGAACTCAATCGAGTGGTTCACGCAAATGAACCGCATGTTTGGCCCCTATGCCTGGGTGTTCTGGGGAGTGGTGGGGTGCAACGTGGCGGCGCCGCAGGCCCTTTGGTTTACGCGGGTGCGCGCCAATGTTCCGGCGCTGTTTGTGCTGTCGCTGATCGTCAACCTGGGCATGTGGCTGGAGCGCTTCATGATCGTCGTGGGCGGCCTGAGCCGCGATTTCATGCCCTCCGCGTGGCGCATGTATTCCCCCACGATCTGGGATTGGGCCACGCTGTTCGGTTCCATCGGCCTGTTTCTTACGCTGCTGTTTGTGTTCGTGCGCGTCCTGCCGGCCATCTCGATTTTCGAGTTGCGGGAGATGGTGCACCGGCCGGTTTCGGAGAGGGGTTGAGGGATGTACGGACTGCTCGCCGAATTCGAGGAACCGGAAACGCTTCTGGAGGCCGCGCGACGGGCCTACGAAGCGGGTTATCGAAAGCTGGACGCCTACTCGCCATTTCCGCTGGAGGGATTGGCGGAGTCGATCGGCGCGCGGCGCACGCGCGTTTCGCTCATCGTTCTCATGGGCGGCATTCTGGGGTGCCTGACCGGGTTCGGCCTCCAGTACTGGATCTCGGTGATCGATTATCCGCTGAATGTGGGCGGCCGTCCGTACAACAGTTGGCCCTCGTTTATTCCGGTGACCTTCGAGCTGACGGTGCTGTTCGCGGCGACCGCGGCGGTAGTGGGAATGCTGGCGCTGAACGGCCTTCCGATGCCCTATCATCCGGTGTTCAACGTGCCGCGCTTCGCGCTCGCCAGCCGCGACCGGTTCTTCCTGTGCATCGAGTCGGCGGACGCGAAGTTCGACGCGGCGGCGACCCGGCAGTTTCTCGAGAGCCTGCATGCGCACGAGGTGACGGAGGTGGAACCGTGAGGCGCCGCTCGATATGGGCGGGCTGCCTGGCTGCCTGCGCGTTGTTCACGGCGGGCTGCCGGCAGCAGATGAGCGAGCAGCCGAAGTACACACCGCTGGCGGCCAGCGATTTCTTCGCCGACGGCATGTCGGCGCGGCCGCTGGTGGAGGGCACGGTGGCGCGTGGCGGCCTGCGCCTCGACGAGCGCTACTACGAAGGGAAAGCGGGCGCGCAGCCGGTGGCGGAGTTCCCGCTGCCCGTCACGCGCGAGCTGCTCGAACGCGGGCGGGAACGCTTCAACATCTTTTGCACTCCTTGCCACGGCGCGCTGGGCAACGGGGACGGGATCGTGGTGCGAAGAGGATTCCGCGTTCCTCCGTCCTACCACATCGATCGCCTGCGGACGGCGCCGGTGGGGCATTTCTTCGACGTCGTGACCAATGGATTCGGGGCCATGGCGAGTTACGCTTCGCGGATTCCGGTCCGGGACCGCTGGGCCATCATCGCCTACATTCGCGCATTGCAGCTCAGCCAGCAGGCGACGCCCGCGGACGTGCCGGCGGCGGAGCGCCCCAAACTGCTGGAGGCCAAACCATGAATTCCACCGAGTCGGTTCTGGAGCGAGTGCAGCGGGGGTCGCTGGCGATCGGCGCGGCGGCGCTGGCCCTGTGCGCCTGGGGAGCGTACTCCAACGTGCAGCAGTTTCTGCGGTCCTACCTGCTGGCTTACATCTTCTGGAGCGGGGTCGCGCTGGGGTGCCTGGCGGTGCTGATGCTGTACCACCTGGTGGGCGGAGGATGGGGAGTGCTGATCCGGCGGATGCTGGAGGCGGGAACACGCACCATTCCGCTGGTGGCGCTGTTGATCGTGCCGGTGCTGGCGGGCATTCCGCACCTGTATTCCTGGGCGCATCCCGAGGTGGTTGCGCTCGACGAGCACCTGCGGCACAAGAGCGGCTACTTGAACGTGCCGTTTTTCCTGATCCGGACGGCGGTGTATTTCGCGGTCTGGGCGGGGCTGGCTTTCTTCCTAAATCGTTGGTCGAGCCAGCAGGACCGCGAGGGATCGCCGCTCCTGGAGCGCCGCTTGCGTAACTTGAGCGGCCCGGGCCTGGTGCTGTTCGTGGTCACGGTGACTTTCGCCAGCCTGGATTGGGTGATGTCGCTGGAGCCGGATTGGTACTCGACGATTTACAGCGCGCTGTTCATGGTTGGCCAAGTGCTCTCGGCGCTGGCCTTCGTGCTGGCGCTGCTGGGCCTGCTGGCCAGCCGGAGCGCGCTGGGCGAAGTGCTCTCTGCGCGATACCGTCGGGATCTTGGAAACCTCCTGCTGACGTTCGTCATTCTGTGGGCCTACATGGCGTTCTCGCAATTCCTGATCATCTGGGCCGGCAACCTGAGCGAAGAGATTCCCTGGTACATCCGCCGGATAAGGGGAGGCTGGGAATGGGTGGCCGGGTTCGTGATTGTATTCCACTTCGCACTCCCGTTCTTGCTGCTGCTATCGCGTGAGGTGAAGCACCGGGTGAGGGTGCTGGCCGGGCTGGCGGCGGCGCTGCTGGCGGCCCGCCTGGTGTGCGGCTTCTGGATGGTCGCGCCGGCGTTCGGCGAGGGCGCGCCGCGCTTCCACTGGCTGGATTGGGCGGCGCCCATAGGAATCGGGGGCATCTGGGTAGCGGCGTTCGCCTGGCAACTGAAACGCAGGCCGCTGCTGCCACTGCACGACCCGAATCTGCGCGAGCTGTTCCAAAGCGCCGGAGGAGCATCCCATTGAACCACGAACTGAAAGATGTGAACGTGCGCAATCTGCTGATGCTCGGAGGCGCGCTGTGCGGCATCACGATCGGCGGCCTGCTGAGCATGGGATTGCTGTTCGGCTACTATTCGTCGCAACCGCCCTCCGGAGAGCCTCCCACGGCGCTGGAATTGGAACCGCAGGCGCTGCCTCAGCCGCGTCTTCAACTGCACGAGCACCTGGACCTGGAGCGGACACGGCAGGCGGAGGACGCGATCCTCGAGAGCTACGGATGGGTGGACCGCAAAGCGGGCGTGGTGCGAATTCCCATCGAGCGGGCCATGGAACTGGTGGCCGAGCGGGCGCAGGCCAAGCCCGAGGCGCCACGGAGAGCGAAATGATTCTGCTATTGATGCTTGGGTTTTTGATGGCGATGGAGCCGGCGCAGGCGCAGCCCGGGCTGCCTCCAGCGCTGCGCAATGTGGGGATCGATCAGCGGTTGAACCAGCAGATTCCGCTGGATCTCGCGTTCCGCGACGAGACCGGCCGAAGCGTCCAACTGCGCCAGTACTTTGGCAAGAAGCCGGTGATTCTGACGCTGGTGTACTTCGAGTGCCCGATGCTGTGCACGCTGGTGCTGAACGATCTGCTCCGGAATATGAAGGAGATGACGCTAAACGTGGGCGAAGACTTCGACGTGCTCACGGTGAGCTTCGACCCGCGCGAGAAACCGGAGCTGGCGGCGGGCAAGAAGGATTCCTACGTGGGGCGTTACCGGCGCGCCGGCGCGGCGGATGGTTGGCACTTCCTCACCGGCGACGAGCCGTCGATCGAGGCGCTGACCAAAGCGGTGGGATTCCGCTACGCGTTCGACCCGAAGACCGGCCAGTTCGCCCACGCCAGCGCCATCATGGTGCTGACCCCGCAGGGCCGGCTGTCCCGTTACTTCTACGGAGTGGAGTATTCGCCGCGCGACCTCCGGCTGTCTTTGGTGGAGGCCTCGGCGAACCGCATCGGGACCCCGGCCGATCAGGTGCTGCTGTTCTGTTTCCACTACGACCCGACGACCGGCAAGTACGGCCTGGCCATCATGAACGCCTTGCGCGCCGCCGGTCTGGCCACCGTATTCGGATTGGCCATGCTGGTGTGGGGCATGTCCCGCCGCAGCCGAAGAGCGGACGCCTGAGATGATGCTGCCGAATCTACCCTTGTTTCCGGAGCGGGCCTCGACCATCGGGGCCGGCGTGGATCACTTGTATTTCTTTCTGCTGGCCGTGGCCGGGTTTTTCGCGACGCTCATCTTCACGCTGGTGACTTTTTTCGCCATCAAATACCGAAGGCGCCCGGCGTGGAACAAGGCGCAGCCGATCGACGGGTCATTGCCGCTCGAACTGGTGTGGACCGTAATTCCACTGGCCCTCTCGATGGTCATGTTCTTCTGGGGCGCGGGCCTGTATTTCGAGCACGCGCGTGCGCCGCGGGGCGCCGCGGAGATCTACGTGGTCGGCAAGCAGTGGATGTGGAAACTACAGCATCCCGAGGGCCGCCGCGAGATCAACGAGCTGCACGTGCCGGCGGGCCGGCCGTTCAAGCTGATCCTGGCCTCGGAGGACGTGATCCATAGCTTCTACGTGCCGGCCTTCCGCCTCAAGCAGGACGCGGTTCCCGGCCGTTACACCAGCTTGTGGTTCGAGGCCAACAAGCCCGGCAAGTACCACCTGTTTTGCGCGCAATACTGCGGCACCAATCACGCGCTGATGGCGGGCTGGGTGTACGTCATGGAGCCGGTGGAGTACGAGCGCTGGTTGAGCGGCGGCACGGGAAGCGAAACGATGGCCATGGCCGGAGAGAAGCTCTTCGAGAATCTGGGCTGCGCGAATTGCCATCACCCGGACGGAAGCGGGCGCGGCCCCTCGCAGGTGGGCCTGTTCGGCAAGAAAGTGCTGCTGGCGGGAGCGCCGCCGGTGATCGCCGACGAGGCTTACATCCGGGAGTCGATTCTGAACCCGGCGGCCAAAGTGGTGGCGGGATACCAGCCGATCATGCCCACCTTTCAAGGCCAGATCGGAGAGGAAGGGCTGTTGCAGATCATCGCCTACATCAAGTCGCTGGGGCGCGGCGGAAAGAGCGGGACGGGACAATGAGCGAACCCCGGGAGAACTATCTCAACGCGGGCTACGGGCTGAAATCGTGGCTGCTCACTACGGACCACAAGCGGATCGCGCTGCTGTACCTGATCTCGATCACGCTGCTGTTCTTCGTGGGCGGCGCGCTGGCGGGGCTGATTCGCGTGAACCTGCTTACGCCCCAAGGGCTGCTGGTGGGGGCGGAAACTTACAACCGGCTGTTCACCATGCACGGGCTGATCATGATTTTCTTTTTCCTGATCCCGTCGATTCCAGCCGTGCTGGGGAACTTCCTGGTTCCGATGATGATCGGGGCGCGCGACCTGGCCTTTCCGCGGCTCAACCTGCTGAGCTGGTATCTGTTCGTCGTGGGGAGCCTGCTGGCGATCGTTTCGGCGGTGACCGGCGGAGTGGATACCGGCTGGACGTTTTACACACCTTACAGCACCACTTACTCGAACAGCCACGTGCTGCCCATGGCCGCCGGCATTTTCATCACCGGCTTCAGCTCGATTCTGACCGGCCTGAATTTCATCGTCACCATACACACCATGCGGGCGCCGGGGCTTACCTGGTTCCGGCTGCCGCTGTTCCTGTGGTCGACTTACGCGACCAGCATCATTTTCATTCTGGGCACGCCGGTGATTGCGATCACGCTGGCGCTGGTGGGCCTGGAGCGCATTTTCGGAGTGGGCATCTTCAATCCAGGACTGGGAGGCGACCCGGTTCTGTTCCAGCACCTGTTCTGGTTCTACTCGCATCCGGCGGTCTACGTGATGATCCTTCCGGCCATGGGAGTAGTAAGTGAAATCATCCCCTGCTTCGCGCGCAAGCGGATTTTCGGGTACTCCTTCGTGGCCTTCTCTAGCGTGGCGATCGCGGTGCTCGGTTTCCTGGTGTGGGGCCACCACCTTTTTGTGAGCGGCCAGTCCATTTACGCGGGCATGGTGTTCTCGTTCCTGAGTTTCCTGGTGGCGATTCCCTCGGCGATCAAGGTTTTCAACTGGACGGCGACGCTCTACAAAGGCTCCATCGCTTTCCAAACGCCGATGCTGTACGCGTTCGGGTTCATCGGGCTGTTCACCATCGGCGGGCTGACCGGCCTGTTCGTGGCGTCGCTGGCGGTGGACGTTCACGTCCACGACACTTACTTTGTGGTGGCGCACTTCCACTACATCATGGTGGGCGGCGCGGTGATGGGATACCTGGGGGGGATCCATTACTGGTGGCCTAAGATCAGCGGGCGGCTGTATCCGGAGGCCTGGGCGCGCCTGTCGGCGGTAGTCATTTTCCTGGGATTCAACCTGACGTTCTTCCCGCAGTTCCTGCTGGGCTACCTGGGGATGCCGCGCCGCTATCACGCCTACCCGCCGGAGTTTCAGGTGCTGCACGTGATGTCCACGGCCGGCTCGACCATTCTGGGCTTCGGTTACCTCATGCCGCTGGTCTACCTGCTGTGGTCGCTGAAGTACGGGCCGCTGGCGGGCTCGAATCCCTGGGGAGCGAAGGGGCTGGAATGGCAGACCCCGTCGCCGCCGCCCACGGAAAACTTCGAGCACACGCCGGTGGTCACCGAGGAGGCCTACGCTTACGCGGGCGAGGAGGCGGAACAGCATGTCTGAGGCGGGAAGCGCGCTGGCCACGCAGTTCGACGATCTGGAGCAGCAGCACGACGCCGCCACGCTGGGCATGTGGATCTTCCTGGTCACCGAGATCATGTTCTTCGGCGGCTTGTTCGCCGGCTATGCGGTGTATCGCTCGATTTACCCGCAGGCCTTCGCGGCCGGCAGCCGCTTGTGCGAGATCGCGCTGGGCGCCATCAACACGGCGGTGCTGATCTCGAGCAGCCTGACCATGGCGCTGGCCGTGCGGGCCGCACAGGTGGGACGCCGGCGGGCCGTTGTCGTTTTGCTGCTCGCGACCATGCTGCTGGGCACGGCGTTTCTGGGGATCAAGTTCGTCGAGTATGGCTACAAGTACGCGGAGCACCTGATTCCGGGCAGCGGCTTCGCCTACAAGGGGCCGTATGCCCAGCAGGTCCAGTTGTTCGTCTGTTTCTACTTCGCGATGACGGGCCTGCACGCGCTGCACATGGTGATCGGGGTCGGGCTGCTGGGGGTGATGGCGGTGCTGGCCGCGCGCGGGCGCTTCACGCCGGCGCACTATTCTCCGCTGGAAGTGGCCGGACTGTACTGGCATTTCGTGGATCTGGTCTGGATCTTTCTGTTCCCGCTGCTCTATCTGGTGGATCTTCACAAATGACGCCACACATTCTCTCGCTGAGGAAATACTTCGGGGTCTACGCGGCGCTCATCGTGCTGACCGTCGCCACGGTGGCGGTTGCGAGCGTCAATCTGGGACCGCTGAACGTGGTCTTCGCCTTGATGATCGCCGCCGCCAAAGCGGCGCTGGTGGGGCTGTTCTTCATGCACCTGATCTATACCAGCCATCGCACCAAGATCATGGCCGTGGCGGGTTTGGTGTGGCTGGCGATCCTGATCGCGCTGACACTTAGCGACGTGCTGACCCGCGGCTGGCTGCCGGTATCCGGCCAGCTGTAGAAAAAGCTACCTGGCAGCCGCGGCGCGAAGCGTGGTAAGGACCAGCGCGATCCACAGCAGGTCGGCGACGAGCAGGTGGACGATCTGCATCCAGACGGGGGCCAGGAGGGCGATGTTTACCGCGCCCGCCACCATCTGCAGTAGCACCAGGAACCAGAGCGTGAGCGCGGTATTCCGAGCCTCCCGCCCCGCTTTCATCCCTAGCGACGCCGCGTAGGCGACGAACGCCGCCGTGGCCACCGCCAAAGCCGGATGCAGCCCTCGCAGGCGCACCAGGAAGTTCGCCGCCGCGGAGAAATCCTGGCTGAGTCCCGCGCGCAGGGACGAGGCGGGAAACAGCGTGTCGCCCAGCGCGGCGATTGCGCCGGTCATTCCCAGAAGCACCACCACCGGAAGCGCCGCCAGCAATGCGCCCGGCGCGCGCCGCCATCGGATGGCCGGTTCGCCGTTCGACGCCAGCCAGGCCGTAACCGCGAGCAGTCCGAGCAGCACCAGCGTGTTGGCCATATGGAGCGCAAGGTAAAAGGCACGGCCCAGGGAGACGTTCCCCGCCACGTAGTCGAACAGCACCAGCCCCGCCCCCAGCAGGGCTTCGATACACAGGAACGCCGCCGCGAGCGCCGCGTACTTGCGCACCGGGCTGCCTCGCGCGCTGCGCCGGAAAGCCCAGACCGCGAGCGTCCCAACGCCCGCCAGCGAGATCCCGCTCATGACGCGGTGCGTATACTCGATGAGCGTCTGGATGGCCGGCGCGGTGGGCGCCCACTGGCCGTTGCACAATGGCCAATGCCCGCCGCAACCTGCGCCCGAGCCGGTCGCGCGCACCACGGCGCCCCACAACACGACCAACAGGTTGTAGGCCAATAGGGCCCACGCGAAGCGCGCGAATCCGCCGCCCGCCTCCTTCGCGCCGCCAGCCGTTGTCTCCACTACGTTTACTCTAGCGGACCCGCGTCCCCGGTTCCACTCGGTCCTGGAGAGGGCCACCGGGCCGATGACTCACTCGCCGGATCGGGTACGGGAGTGCTTAACGTGGGTGATGCGCCGCGTGGCCGGCCCGCTCAAGGTCCCGTGGGCCTTGTCGCCACAGGCCGGCGGCTCCACATCGACCGCCGTGTACCGTGTGGGGAACCGGGCGCGCCGACAGGCCGCCGCTTTCACCCGGCCGGTGTTGCGATACTCCGCGATCAACCGCGTCACTCGCGCCCGGCTCAGACCCGTCATGCGCACAATGGAGCGCCGCACCCATCCCTTGTCCGGCCGGCCCAGGCTTGCATACGGACGCCCCAGCAGGGTCTTTTCGACCCAGCCGTACACCTCCTGGCGCCGCTGTCCGGCAAACCGCACCTGGCCGCTGCCCGCCAGAAAGGCCCGGATCCGCTCCAGGCCGGTTGCTTCCGAATGGTCCATGTAGATGAGCAATACCCAGCATCCCGTGCCTCCGCTTCAGGCTCATCTTGCATGAGACAAGAGTCACTCCGATCCGCTGCCGCCACAGGCACGATAATGGAATTGTGCTCCGCTGGGTGGCCATTGGCGTCCTTCTGATCGCGGGCGCGGCATCCGCGCTCCCGCCGGCGGCGATCGCCATCGATTATCCCGAGGACGGTTCGGTTTTCCCGCCCGAGATCGCGCCCCCCACTTTCCTCTGGCGCGATGGCGCCTCCGCAGCCACCATCTGGCGAATCGACGTCTCCTTCGCCGACGGCGCTCCCTCCCTCCGCGCCACCTCGCGCGGCCCGCGTCTGCGCATCGGCAAAATCGACCCGGATTGCGTTTCCGAGACTAACCAGCTCCCTCGTCTGACCCCCCAGCAGGCCGCCGCGCACACCTGGACTCCGGATGCCGTCTTCTGGGCTTCTATCAAGAGGCACTCCGTGGCGGGCCTCGCCACCCTGACCATCTCCGGTTTCAGCGCCGCCAGCCCCGAGCGCCTCCTATCGCGCGGGCGCGTGGCCATTCGAGTTTCGCGCGACCCGGTGGGCGCGCCCATCTTCTATCGCGACGTCCCGCTCATGCCCACCCACACCCAGACCGGCGCCATCCAGCCTCTCGCCGCCGACGCCGTCCATCTCATCCAGTGGCGGCTTCGCAACCTTGCCGAGTCCCAGAGCCGCGTGGTGATGGAGGAGGTCCCGGTCTGCGCCAACTGCCATTCCTTCTCCGCCGACGGCAAAACGCTCGGCATGGATCTGGACGGCCTCCGCAACAACCGCGGACTGTACACCCTGACCCCCGTCGCGCCTTCCACCTCCATCCGACGCGAGAACGTGATTCAGTGGAGCACCGCCCAGGGGCCGATCAAGGCCGCCATTCGCGTCGGTTTCATGTCCCAGGTTTCTCCCGACGGACGCTACGTCGTCACCACCCTCGATGAATCCCCCAACCAGGCTAGCAACTACTACGTCGCCAATTTCAAGGACTACAGATTCCTGCAGGTCTTCTTTCCCACCCGCGGAATTCTGAGCTGGTACAGCCGCGAGACCGGAATCTTGCAGCCCTTGCCCGGCGCCGACGACCCGCGCTTTGTGCAGATGGGAGGTTTCTGGAGCCCCTCCGGCGACTACCTGGTGTTTGCCCGCGCCCCCGCCCAGGACCCCCATCCCCAAGGTTCGCCCGAGGCCCAATTCGCCAACGACCCGAACGAGCTCCAGCTCCAATACGACCTATACCGCATCCCCTTCAACGCCGGTCGCGGCGGCGTGCCGGAGCCGATTGCGGGCGCATCCCACAACGGCTTCAGCAACACCTTTCCGAAGGTCTCGCCGGACGGCCGCTGGATTGTGTACGTCCAATGCCGCAACGGCCTGCTGATGCGCCCCGATTCCCAGTTGTACATCGTGCCGGCCGAGGGCGGCCAGGCCCGGCGCATGCGTTGCAACACCGCGCTCATGAATTCCTGGCACAGCTTTTCGCCCAACGGGCGCTGGCTCGTCTTCTCTTCCAAGGCCCGTTCGCCCTACACCCAGATGTACCTGACCCACATTGATTCGGATGGCAGCGACAGCCCGGCCATCCTCATCGACAATACGACCGCGGCCAACCGCGCCGTGAATCTCCCCGAGTTCGTGAACATCCCGCCGGACGGACTGCGCGAGCTCGGCGGCCCGGCCATCGAATTCTACCGGCTCTTCGACCAAGCCCTGTATCTCGAAAAGCAGCGGCGCATCGAGGAATCCATCGCCCTCTGGAAGCAGACCGTCGCTCTCGGCCCCGACGAAGATCTCGCGCACCGTCATCTGGCCGAGGTGCTGCTCATGGCGGGCCGCCGTGAGGAGGCGGCCACGCACCTTCAGAAGGCCCGGGAGCTTGAGCTGCGATCCACCTCCTCGCACAACGAGCTGGGCCTGCTGCTCCTTGAGACCGGCCGCCTCGACGAAGCCCTCGCGGAGTTTCGGCAAGCGGTCCAACAGAAACCGGATTCCGCTCCAGCTCATGCAAACCTGGCCCGCGCGCTAACCCAGCGGGGCCAGCCCGCCGAAGCGCTGCTCGAATTGCGTAAGGCCCTCGAACTGGACCCCCGCTACGCCCCGGCTCATTATCAGCTCGGCCTGCTCGCCGCCCAGCGCGGTGAGGCCGAGGAAGCCATCCGCGAGTGGCGCCAGGCCCTCGATCTGGATCCCAACGATGCGCCGGCCCACGACTCTCTGGCCAATGCGCTCTACTCGCGTGGTCAGACCGCGGAGGCGCTGGCGCACTGGCGTGAGGCCATTCGTTTGCAAACCAACGACGCGCCGGCGCTTCAGCACGCGGCCTGGGTGCTGGCCACCTCACCCGAAGCGTCGCTGCGCAACGGAACCGAAGCCCTGGGGCTTGCTATCCACGCGATGCAGCTTTCGGGAGGAAAAGACGCGAGCATCCTGGACGCGCTCGCCGCCGCCTACGCCGAAACCAACCGCTTCGCCGACGCCGCCCTCACCGCCCGCCGCGCCCTCGCCCTCGCCCCGCCCTCCCAGGCCGAAGCCCTGAAGAGCCGCATCGCCCTCTACGAATCCGGCAACCCGTTCCGCGAGCCACCTGCGCCCCGCTAGCCCAGCTTCCGCAGTTGGGGCAGCTCCACAACTTTGCGGAGCCGGTTCGAAGGCTGTTGAACCCAGAGGACAAGAGAGCCGTCCTTTGTTTCCATCAGGCTGTTTCCGCGGTTAAGTTTCGGAG
>JBKQQG010000068.1:0-72669 GCA_052144455.1 Bryobacteraceae bacterium | reverse complement strand
GCTACGCGAGTTTTCCACATTCCCACAGCGCCGACGGCCGCGGCGGGTGGTGGAAAACCAAAACCAGGTTTTCCACACCACGCCGCTCCGATTCTGGAGTGAGAAGAAGGGGACACTTCTATCGAGGAGGAGAGGGGGACATTTCTATCGAGGCTTGACAGCGATCCGAGAATCCGCTTGCGTCATGGAAGCCGTTAGTCTAAGATAACCGGGAATAGGTGGCTATGGCTATTGACGCGGAGAAATTGCGAACGGTGGGCCTCTACGAAGCTCAGGCCCCGCTCGAGTCCGTGCTGGCCGACGTCGGAGAAATCGACAAGGCGGAGCAGCAGTTCGCTCAAGTCCGCAAGGCGAAGGTCCGGCATGGATTCCTGAGCCTGGGCATAGGGGTGCTCGGGATTCTGGTAGCGGTGTTCGCCGAGGCCTTCGTTCTCGTGGGCGTGCTCATGACTCTGGCGGGATTCGCCTGTGCGGTGATTCTGTGGGTTTCCGGGTACCGATACGGGCGCAACCTCACGACCTACCGCTGGCGCTTCGAAGTGCTGGGACGGCTGGCGGCGAGCCTGCAACAAGACAGCGATCCGAAGGCCCCGGTCAAGGTGTCGCTGGGGCTGAAGGACCGGGCGCGTTTCCTCAAGGAAGAGATTTGGCCGGCGCGGCCGCGCGGCAAACAGCGGTACTCCGAAGACGACTGGCTCTCCATCCAGGGCCGGTTTCTGGACGGCGCCGAATTCTCGGAAACGGTGCAGGAGCTGATTCGAACGCGGACTTACACCAATCCACGCGGCAAGAGCAAAACGAAGCACCGGTCGCGGCATTTCATCGGCCTCCGGCTGGCCTGTCCCAAAGACTCGTACGGAGATCTGCGGCCCCTGGAACAGGGACTGAAGAAGAACCTCCGTCTTCCGGCTTCGGCGACGCTTCGCGGAGTGAAAGTGGGAGAGAAGGCGGTCTTTCTGAAAGTCCGTGTGGCCGAGGTCGCCGAGCTTTCCCAGGCCAATGCGATGCTGTTCCTCGGCCTCTACCGGGCGCTCAATCTCGCGCGCCAAATGCAAGGGCGGCAAAAATGACCCCATCCGATTGGACATGCCCGCGGCGCATCGGCTTCCTGTTCCCGCATCCTTGCGGCAGGACTTCTCCGGCCGGCTGCCCCGACTGCCAGAACGGCCAGATCCAAGATCCCTACGCCCAACGAAAGGACCGCGCGGGCTACGACAACTACGGCGATTACGATTCCGCGGATTGGCCGGGCGCAGTGGGAGCATCCGGCCAGCCGCTGGATTTCACCGAGGCGGATGGCGAGACCCTGGTGAAACCGCAAGAGGAGTTCGAAGGCGACTTGACCGAGAGCTGACCGTGAGCGGGCGCTCCTCGGATTTGTGGCTGGTCTATGCACTGGGCGGCGGGTGGGGCCACCTGACGCGGGCGGCGGCGCTGGCTCGGGTTGCTCGCGGGCCGGTTCGCATTCTTACCAACAGTCCCTATTCGGGCCAAGTGCGGGAGCGCCTCGCGGAGCTGGATATCGTGGCGCTCGATCCCGAGCTGCCCGCGGCATGCGCGCGCCAGGAGGCCGTCCGCCATGTTCAGGCCTCCCAAGCAGCCTGCTTGATCGTGGACACGTTTCCGCGCGGTCTGGGCGGCGAGCTGGCTGCGCTTCTGCCGAAGTGGGGCGCGCTGCGAGTTCTGATCCATCGCGACTTGAATCCCGACTACGTCCGCGGGAAAACGCTCGACGAGTTTGTGCGCTCGAACTACGACCTGGTGATCCGACCTGGTCCGGCTGAGGCGGCGCCCCTGGCCGGGTTGCCGCAGGTCAGAACGACGGCGCCCTGGCTGATTCGGTCCGGCCATGAGTTGCCGTCGCGAGAAGCTGCCCGCAGCCTCCTGGGCGTGGAAGCGCGGCAGTGCGTGCTGGTTTGCGCCGCGGGCAACCGAGACGAACAGGCCTGGTACGGGAGTCTGACGCAGGCGCTCAGTGCGGCGCTCCAGGGCGTTGCCGTTCGCTGCACGGCGCCGGTTTGCCCGCCGGGTTGTCCAGTCGAGGCCTGGCGCCGCTATTGGCCGGCCATGGATTTGCTCTCGGGAATAGAGCTGGTGGTCGGCGGCGCCGGCTACAACACCGTGAATGAGTGCGTCGTGTGCGGCGTGCCGCTGATGGCGCGAGCCTGGACGCGCAAGTACGATCGGCAGTTTTTGCGAGCGGCGGGACAAGCTGAAGCTTGTCCTGCCAGCATCGACGACGCGGTGGCGGCGGTGAAAGCGCGGCTGGCGGGGCCGGGGCGCACGCCAACCCGCCGCGAGTTTCCCAACGGCGCGCGTGAGGCGGCCGAGATCCTGGAAGCGCTGGGCGCTTGAAAGGACGGCCATGGCTGTACACTCGTTGTATTAGCGTATGCCGGGAATCGACCATATGACCCACGGCGGCTTCAAAGACCTGCTCAAAAACGGCGGCTTTCACGCCTTCCTGTGGACGCAGTTCCTGGGCGCCTTCAACGACAACGTCTACAAGATCATCGTTTCCATGCGCGCGGTCCACGTGGCGGCGAACTCTCAAGTTCCGGCTCCCAGCAGCCGATCTCCAGAGTGATGGTCCAAGGGCCTGAATCCGGAACATTTCCCCGCTCTGGTGTTCCAGCCTTTCCATCGTGCGCAGAATATTGTACACTCACATCTTCGACACCGAGTGAGGCCACGTTGAAGCCGTACCACAAAACGAAGCTCGGCTCCATCTTCCTTGGGGATTCCCTTGCCTTCATGGCTGAGCACTTTGAACCAGCTTCGGTAGACCTCATTGTCACCAGCCCTCCATTCGGGCTTGTCCGCAAGAAGGAATACGGAAACGTGGACGCGGACGATTACTTGGAGTGGTTCAAGCCGTTCGGTGAGGCGTTCAAGCGCATTCTGAAGCCGTCAGGCTCCCTTGTGATCGACATCGGCGGAGCCTGGATTCCCGGCCAGCCCACGCGCAGCCTTTACCATTACGAACTCCTCATCATGCTCTGCCGCCAAGTGGGCTTCCATCTCGCCCAGGAGTTCTTCTGGTGGAATCCTTCCAAACTCCCGACTCCCGCCGAGTGGGTCACCGTCCGACGGATCCGCGCAAAGGACGCTATCAACTGCATTTGGTGGCTCTCCTCCACTCCCTGGCCCAAGGCAAGCAACCGCCGGGTCCTCGCGCCTTATAGCGATGCAATGAAGGGCCTCCTCAAGAACGGATACAAAGCGAAACTTCGGCCAAGCGGCCACGATATCAGCAAGAACTTTTCCTTCGACAATGGCGCGGCAATTCCGCCTAACCTCATTGCGGTTCCGAACACCGAGAGCAATTCACACTACCTCCGCTATTGTGCCGACCACAAGCTCCAGCCTCACCCGGCCCGATATCCGGCAGCGCTTCCGGAGTTTTTCATTCGGATGCTCACCGACGATTCGGATCTGGTGTTCGATCCGTTCGCTGGCAGTTGCGTCACCGGGGAGGTCTGCGAACGCCTCAGGCGCAACTGGGTCTGCGTTGATCTGGTCGAGGACTACCTAAAGGGCTCTTTGGCGCGCTTCGAAAGGCCAGCGAAGCCCGTCCAAGAAGTTCTATTCGGCAATGGCACGGGTGCTGAAAGGAGCGCCTACAAGATCTACCATCCAGCAATCCTCTGGAACGGGGACGATGAGCCGTTGTCTCCCGATGGAGGGAAAACGCGCATATTGCGCAAAGGTAAGCGATAGATGCCCGCCATTTCTTCGCAGGAGTTGGTCCAAGCCGTCCTCCAGGCTATTCAGGAATCGGGGTACACCGGCGTCCTGATCTCTCCCGCTCGGCGACATCCACGCCGCTTCGCTCTTGTTGCCCCAGACGGCGCCCAGACTGTTCTTTCGGTCTACGCATGGACTCTCACTTTCGGAGGCCGGGAGACCCTCCCTGATGAGTACCGAATCCAGATGACCTCGGTTCAGTCCCCGCTGGAGATTCCCGGCGACGGCCCAACGGTGCTCGTCGGCTTTGAGCCCGAGTCGGGTCTCTTTGCGGGGTTCGATCTTGCGCGACATATGACGTTCACCACGGGCTCCCCTTCTGTCCAAATAGACATTCAGGAACTGCGCCGCGCGGAGATCGAGGGCATGAGCTTCCATCGGAAGTCCAACGACGAGATCGCAATCGGCATCCGGCCTGACCAGTTCATCAGTTACGCGCTCAACGCGGAGAGCCTTCATCGCTACGGTCGTGAAGGGAACATGTTCCGCCTGCTCACGCGAGCGACCGCGTTGGAGGACATAGCCCAAGAGGAAATCGACCCGCTCTCTACCGAGCGCCAGCGCATCGTTCAGACGGTCAGCCGACTCTCCCGGCTTGGGACATTCAGGCAACAGGTTTTGTTCGCCTACGGCAGCAAGTGCGCCGTCACCCGAGTCCAGCTTCGGCTTGTCGAAGCAGCCCATATTCTGCCCGTTGGAGCTCCAGGCAGCGCGGATAGCGTGCGAAACGGCATCGCTCTCTCCCCTACCTACCACCGCGCTTACGACAATGGTCTAATCTACCTCGATGAGGAATTTCGGATGCGCCTCAACACGCAGGAGGTTGCGGCTCTCGAACGGCTAAACCTGAGTCGGGGAGTAGAGCGCTTCCGGGAACCACTCGGCCGCATATTCCTGCCTCCTGATCGCCGACAATGGCCTGCACCTGATTTCATCCGCCGGGCCAACCGATTCCGAAACATTCCCGCGTGACCGGAACCCGCGGCGAGTTTCCCAACGGCGTCCGCGAGGCCGTCGAGATCCTGGAAGCGCTGGGCGCTTGAAAGGACGGCCATGGCTGTACACTCGATGTATTAGCTTATGCCGGGAATCGACCGCATGACCCACGGCGGCTTTAAGGACCTGCTCAAAAACAACGGCTTTCACGCCTTCCTGTGGACGCAGTTCCTGGGCGCCTTCAACGACAACGTCTACAAGATCATCGTTTCCATGCGCGCGGTCCACGTGGCGGCGAACTCGCAATCCAGCAGTCTCTACCTGTCGCTGGCCGGCGCGGTGTTCGTGATCCCGTTTCTGCTATTCTCCGGCTACTCCGGGCATCTGGCCGACGCCGTCAGCAAGCGCAGCGTTCTGGTCGGCGTCAAGGTCTTCGAAGTGTTCGTGATGGGGCTGGGACTGGCGGCCTTCTTCTCGACGCGCATCGAATTGATGCTGCTGGTCCTGTTCTTGATGGCTCTGCATTCCACCATCTTCAGCCCCGCCAAGTACGGCATCCTGCCCGAGATGCTGCCCGACGCCGACCTTTCGCGCGCCAATGCCTTGCTCGAGATGAGCACCTTCGTCGCCATCGTGCTCGGTACTTCCATCGGATCGTTTCTGTTCGCCGCCTGGAAACACCAGCCCTGGAAGATGGGCCTGGTCATGATCGCCGTGGCGCTGGCGGGATTCCTGTGCAGTCTCCGAATCACGCGTGTGCCGCCCTCCGGCGCGACCGGACGGTTCCTCCTCAATCCCTTTTCCGAGGTCATCACCGGCACGCGCCACTTACTGCTGGAGCGGCCACTTACCCTCACCGTCGCGGGCATCTCGTACTTCTGGTTCTTGGGCGCGCTGTTCCAGATGGATCTGTTGCTCTACGGCAGCGAGGTCTTGAAGGTGAACGACCTGATGGTGGGATTGATGGTGACGGCGCTGGCCATTGGCATCGGCGCCGGCAGCCTGCTGGCGGGCCGCCTTTCCGGCGACAAAGTCGAGCTGGGGCTGGTTCCCCTGGGCGCTATATTCATGGGCCTTTTCTGTCTCGCGCTCGGCGCCGTTAGCGGGTCGTATGCCGGCTCCATCGCGGTTCTGTCCCTGCTCGGACTCGCCAGTGGCTTGTTCATCGTTCCCTTGAACGCCTACTTACAGCAGCGCAGCGAGAGCCATGAAAAGGGCCGCATCATCGCGACTAACAACTTCTACAATACTATTGGACTTTTGCTGGCCTCGGGAACCCTCTGGACCCTCCACGACAAGCTGCATTTCGCCCCCGATAAGCTGGTGATCGTCTTTGGCTCCGTGACGCTGGTCTCGTCCGTCTATGCGGTGCGTCTGGCGCCCGAGTTCCTGGTTCGGTTTCTGCTGTGGCTGGCCACGCACACGCTCTTCAGAATCCGCATCCTGGGTCACGACAGCGTTCCGGCCCGCGGCCCCGCTCTGCTGGTGGCGAACCACATGTCGCACGTCGACGGGCTGCTGATCTCCGCCTGCTTGCAGCGCTTCGTCCGCTTCATGGTTTGGAAGCCATACTACGAGATGCCCGCGCTGCACTGGCTTTTCCGCCTCGGAAAGGCGATTCCAGTGGGAACCGGCGGCCCGCGCGACGTTGTGGCTTCCATCCAGGCCGCACGCGGCCAGCTCGAAGCCGGCCACGTGGTCTGCATTTTCGCGGAGGGCGCCATCAGCCGGACCGGCAACTTGCTGCCCTTTCGCAGGGGCCTGGAAAAGATCGTGGCGGGGCTCGGCGTTCCGGTGATTCCGGTGCATCTGGACCGGCTCTGGGGCTCCATCTTCAGCTTCGAGCGCGGCAAGTTTCTGTGGAAGTGGCCGAAACGTCTGCCGTACCCGGTTACCGTTTCGTTCGGAGCGCCGATGCCATCCTCGGCCGAGGCCCATGCGGTTCGCCAGGCCATCCTGGAGCTCGGAAGCGCGGCGGCGGCATATGCCAAGAGCGCGGACGACCGGCTGGATCTGCAGTTCATCCGCACCGCGCGGCGTAACTGGCGCAGGCTCGCGATGGCCGAATCCAGCGGCCGTGAACTCTCCTACGGGCGGGCGCTCGCGGCCAGTCTCCTGATCGCGAAATGGGCAGCGAAGAACCGGCCCGGCGAAGAAACCATCGGACTGCTGCTTCCGCCATCCATTGGCGGCGCGCTGGCCAACATTGGTCTGACGCTGGCCGGGCGCGTGACCGTGAATCTGAATTTCACCGCCGGAAGCGAAGCCGTTCGCTCGGCCATCGCCCAGTGCGGCATCCGCACGGTCCTGACCGCCAAGGCGCTCCTCGATAAGGCCAAGATCGAAGCGCCCGAGGGCGCCGTGATGCTCGAGGACCTGGTCCGCCAGTCAGGCCCGTTCGATAAACTGCGCGCTGTCCTGCTGGCTCGCTGCCTGCCCGCCCGATGGCTCGCGGCGCTCTACGCTTCAGGCGGCCGCACGCCCGATTCGCTCGCCACCGTGGTCTTTTCGAGCGGCAGCACGGGAACGCCGAAAGGCGTCATGTTGTCGCACTACAACCTCCTCGCCAACATTCGCGCCATGGCCCAGGTATTCTGGCTGAACAAGGACGACCGCATCGTCGGCGTGCTCCCGTTCTTTCACTCCTTTGGTTTCACGGTAACCATCTGGCTTCCCTTAGTAACTGGATGCGGCGCCTTGTATCATGCCAGTCCGGCGGATGCGAATAAGATTGGCGAATTAACGGCCCGGCATAAGGGAACGCTGCTCGTGTCGACCCCGACCTTCTGCGCGAGCTATGCCCGAAAGTGCTCGAAAGAGGATTTCGCGAGCCTGCACTTCGTTCTGGTTGGGGCGGAGAAACTGCGCGAACCGTCGGCCCGCGCCTTCCGCGAGAAATTCGGACTCGAGATGCTCGAAGGCTATGGATGCACCGAGATGTCGCCGGTGATTGCGGTGAATGGCCCCAACTACGAGTCTGGCAAGGACACGCAACTCGGCAGCAAGCCCTCTACGGTAGGACATCCGCTTCCCGGCGTGGCCGTGAAGGTGGTGGACCCCTCCAGCATGCAGCCGCTTCCGCCGAATCGGGAAGGACTGCTCCTCGTCAAGGGCCCCAATCGGATGCTCGGCTATCTGGGCCAGGCCGAACGAACGGCTGAGGTGGTGCGCGACGGGTGGTACATCACCGGCGACATCGGCGCGCTCGACGACGAGGGCTTCGTCCGCATTACGGACCGGCTCTCGCGGTTCAGCAAAATCGCCGGCGAAATGGTCCCGCACCTGAAAGTGGAGGAGTGTATCTACCCGCTCATCGGCGATTTCCGGTGCGTCGTCGCCGGCATTCCCGACGACCAACGCGGCGAGCGCCTGGTGGTCCTCTATACCCGTCCGGACCTGCCGCCCGCCGAACTGTGGCGAGCGCTCTCGGAAACCGGCCTGCCCAAGCTCTGGCTCCCCAAGCGCGAGAACATCTATCAAGTCGAAGCCCTGCCGTCGCTCGGAACCGGCAAGCTGGACATGCAAGCCGTCAAGGCCAAGGCCCAGCAACTCGCGGACGCCGGCACCTCCGCGTAGCGGCCCCAGCTACCCCACGGCCTGCCGCCCCAGCCGAGGCCCAAGCGCCGCCACCGCGTCACTCTTTCCGGTACAAGGCTCTGTGTGGCAATGTGCCATCTCGTTCCTCTCGTATGAGGAGGAACGACTGTCCTCCGTCGCGCGCCTCAAGTTCAAACTTCGGCTGGTTTGCAGGTAAGCCAGACAGCTCGATCCGCCCGCCGACGATTCGGTAACGCCCCCGAATTGGCGGCAAGTCGTCCTCCGAGTAGAAGTCGAGCATGGCCGCGAATTTGTATCCGAAGGTGCCATCCCCACGGAACACAAAGACGCCATAGTCTTCCTTCGATGTGTAATGGCCTCTCAGGCTAACTGGCGCTTGATGCGCACAGCTAACCAGGAACAAGAGGAAGACGCAGAGAGCAAACGCCAAAACTCTGCTGCCAGGCTTCGACATCATTTCGCGTTCAATCGCCAATTCTCATCCTCCGAGGATTAGATCCGTCAGAATGCCGCCGCAGTGGTATCGGTTGGGTCAAATCGCCACTCGCTTGAGCAGGCTCTGGAAATCCGTGGTGCCCAGGCCGCGGTCGGCGGCCAGCTTGAGATAGGGCAGGGCCGCGGCATCCAGGTTCCAGTAAGCTTTCGCGGCGTAGGCGTCCACCGCGACCGGGTCGGTTCCGGCGACGATCGTCTTCTTCAACTCGACGTCCGCCAAGTTGCCTCCGGTGGGGCCGTTGCGCATGAGCACTCGCCAGGCGTCCAGAATGGTGAGCGTGGGGCGCAGAAAGTCCGCCAGGTCGGCCAGGCTTTCGTGGATTCGCTGGTGAAGCCGCTGCCGCGAGCCGCCCAGGATTCCGAACCAATTCTTCATGCCCAGCGAGGCCCCGGTCAGGTTGTGGTGCTTGGCGATGGGAATGTTGATCAGCTTGTCGGCGGCCAGAAACGGCTCCAGCACAGGCCAGGCGCCCAGTACGCTGCCGTGCAGATCCACCTCCCGGAAGAGCCTGGATTCGGGCAGGATCACGCGGGCGCCCTCCGCGCGCGCCGCCTCCGCGATGCCGCTGCGCTCGAAGGCCTGCACTGGATCGTGGACCGGGACATCGGTGACGATCACCTCCTTGGCGCCCGCTTCGATGCACAGCCGCACCGTTTCGGCGACCACCTCGGGGTTGGTGTTGGCGGCCTGTTGCGGCGTGCGGTCCCAGGCGATGTTGGGCTTGATCGCGACCACGTCTCCGCGCGCGACGAAGCGCCGCATGCCACCCAGTTCCTGCACCGCCGCGCGCACCAGTGGGCGGATCTCCTCCCCCTGACCGACCACCAGTTTCGGAAGCCTCGCGTCCGCCGGCACCGCGAAGTTGGGCTTGCGCGGCGCGGCAACCGGGGCTTGTTCGAGGCCACCGTGGCTGTTCAGCCACACGGCCAGACCCGCGGCGCCGGCGCTCAATCCGCCCAGCCGCAGCAGCTTGAGCAACATCTCCCGCCGATCGGTGCGCGCCTCGCCTGCCATCATGCTAAGTTTACTATCGTGCGAGTGGTTCTGGCGCTGATCGGCTGCACGGCGGTGGCCGCCCAAATCGTGCTAATGCGCGAGCTGATGGTCGTGTTTTGCGGCAACGAGCTTTCGATCGGCATCCTGCTCGCGAACTGGCTGCTCTGGACGGCGGCCGGAAGCGCCCTGCTGGGCCGCATCGACCTCGCGCCGCGCAAGCTGGTGGCCGCGCTCGAAGCCGCCGTCGCGGTGGCTCTGCCGCTCACCATTGTTGCGGTGCGCGTGAGCAAGCAGGTCTTTCAACGGGTGCCCGGGGAAATCCTGGGGCCTGGCCCGATGCTCCTGATCTCCTTCGTGACGCTCAGCTTCTTCTGCGCGCTCAACGGGTGGCTGTTCGCGGCGGCCAGCCGCCTGTGCGCTCTCGAGCGAAACGCGACCACGGCGCAGGCCACTGGCACAGTGTATCTCTACGAGGCCATCGGCTCCGGCGCCGGGGGCCTGCTGGCGGGCATCGCGCTGGCGCGCTCGCTGGGGGCTTTCGATATCGCGCTGCTGGTATCGCTCGCCAACCTCGCGGCCGCAGTGGGTCTGACGGTGCGGCCGCCCATTCGCCGGTCCGTGGCCCTACTGGCGCTCGCGGCCGGCTTCGCGGTATTCGTCTTTCCAGTGGCAGGCCCGCGGCTGGAGTCGTTCTCCCTGGCGCGCCTGTGGCGCGGATTGCATGTCGTCGCCGCGCGCAATTCGGTCTTCGGAAACCTGGTGGTGGCCGGGACCAACGGAAGCCGCACCCTTTTCGAGAACGGCCTGGCGGCGTTCAGCGCGCCCGATCCGGAAGCGGCCGAAGAGGCGGTACACTACGCCCTGCTCGAACACCCCGACCCGCGCTCGTTGCTGCTCATCGGAGGCGGCGCCAATGGCAGCCTGGCGCAGGCCCTGCAGCACGAGACCTTGCAGCGAATCGATTACGTGGAGCTCGATCCCGCGGTGCTGGACCTCGCCCGCAATTACTTCCCCAACTCGATTCCCGGTGACCGGCGCTTGCGGGTCCACCACACCGACGGGCGCCTGTTCCTCAAAACGGCGGCCCAAACCTACGATGTGATTCTGGTCAATCTGCCCGACCCGCAGACCGCGCAGCTCAACCGCTTCTACACGCTCGAATTCTTCCGCGAGGCCGCGGCCAAGCTGGCGCCCGGCGGCGTGTTCTCGTTTCAGGTGACCGCCGCCGAGGACTACATCAGCCCCGAACTGGCGGACTTCCTGCGCTGCCTCCGTAAGACTCTGCGCCAGGCGTTCCCCGAGGTCACCGCGATTCCCGGCGAAACGGTGCACTTCTTCGCGACCGCGCCGCCGGGAGTGCTGCTCCACGATCCGCGCGAGATCGTCTCGCGCATGCGCCAGCGCGGCCTGCGGACCAGCTATGTGCGGGAGTACTTCATCCCCTTCCGGATGATGCCGGACCGCATGCGCGATCTCGATGCACAGATTGCACCGCGGCCGGACACGCCGGTCAACCGCGACTTCGCGCCCATCGCCTACTACTTCGACACCGTGCTCTGGAGCAGCCGCTTCGAGCGCGCATCGGCGCTGCGGGAGATCGCCCGCCTCCCATTCGGCGTTCTGGCCGGCGCGGTAGCGCTTCTGGCGCTCGCCTCCGCCGCGCTGCTGCGCCGACGTGTGGCCGCCATTGCGGGAGCCTCCATGGCGGCCATGGGATTCACGCTGATCGGGCTCGAGCTGCTGATCCTTCTCGAATTCCAAGCCCAGCATGGCTACGTATACCATCAGCTCGCGATCGTGATTGCGGCCCTGATGGCCGGCATGGCGCTAGGCGCCTGGCGTGCTTCCCATGGCTCGGCGGGCTTGCGAACGCTAGCGCTGGTTCAGTTGCTGGCCGCCTCGGCCGGCCTGGCGCTATGCCTGCTCTTCGGGTCGCTCGGACAGTTCCAAGCGTTGTTTCCCGCGGCGGCGCTGGTTTGCGGATTCCTGGGCGGCTACCAGTTCCCGGTGGCCAGCCGCGTGTTCTTCCCAGGCCCCGCGCGCAGCCCCGGAGCGCTCTACGGCTTGGATCTGGCCGGGGCTTGCCTGGGCGCCGTGGCGCTCAGCCTGTACCTGGTTCCGGTCTTCGGCTTCGTGAAGACCGCGCTGCTCATGGCCATCGTCAATGCCGCGCCGGCGGCGCTCCTGTGGGCTAATGGTCGCCGAACACCAGCGCCGTGAACATGAAGATGTCGGTATCCGGATCTTTCCAGGCGTCCGTGGGCAACCCGGCTTTATGGCAGGTCTCTTGAAGAAACGTCAGGCGGTCCCATTTCGCCTCAACCGGGACTTGCGGCAGCAGCAAGCCCTCGTCATCGCCGCGCCGCATAACCAGCCCGTGCTTGCCGACCTCGATCTCCTTCACATCCAGCACGCGGCGGAGCGGCGACAGAACCGATATCTCGTAGCGTAGCTGGCTCAGTTCGGCGGGCACGACCGGCGAAAAGCGGGTATCCCTGAGCGCTGCAAAGGCCGCCACGTCGCGCACGGTCACGCTGAGCGGTTTCATGGGAGCGATGTAGCCGATGCAGCCCCGCAGCCCGCCCTTCTCCGTCAGCGTGACGAACGCGCCGCGCTCCTGCATGAGAGCTTCCGGCAGCCCGCCGCCAACATCATAAGCGCGGTGATCCCGAACCGCCGTCTCGACCGAGGCTTTGGCCACCTTCAGCAACTGCTCCCGCTCCGCCTGCGTCAGCGTGAACGGAGGCGAGGAGGCGTGCCCGCCGTTGGCCTTGATCAGCGCCAGTGCGCCGTATCCCACCACGCGGTCCCGGTCGCTGGTTACGTCGCCCGAATTGGCGTACTTCAGCAGCTTCGCCTCGGTCGCGCCCAGGCGCTCGGAGGCGATCATCGCCGCAATGATCGGCCCGCCGCCGCAGGCTTCCCACACCCGCGTCTCGAAATTGCCCGCCATGCTGAGGTAATCCCATTCCTGAATCGCCTTCAACGTCTTGCGGTCGATCATCGCCGCCTCGGCGTACGGATGATAGTGCGAGAGGTCGGAGCTGGCGACAATCAGCGTATTCGAGCTTCCGATCAGCTTGGCCAGCGCGACGCCCAGCGCCCGGCAGTTGTCGTAGCTCTGGTCGCCCACGACGATGGGCACCAGCTTGAACGGCCCGCCCAGCGCGCGCTGCAAAAACGGAAGCTCGTCCTCCAGCGCGTGCTCGCCCCGCTCCCCCTTGGCGACGTGCCCCAAAGAGGACAACTTGATCCGAGAACTCATCCCGGCCAGTTTCGCGGCGAAGGCTTTGTCCACGGGCACGAGGCCCAGCGGCGTCGCGTAGGCGTCGCCGTCGTACACCGAGGAGAACCCGAAGGCCTCGATGTGCGACGGCGCGATCACCACCACGCGCTCGAACTTGCGCCCCTTCACCAGCGCGTAGGCGTGGGCCGCCACGGCGCCCGAGAACTCATAGCCGGCGTGCGGGGAAATCAGCGCCACTACGGTTCCCGAAAGCTCCGGCGCCGGCGCCGCGGCCAGGAATCCGTCCACCATTTTGCGCAGCTCGTTCGCATCCGCGGGATAAAACTGCCCCGCTACCGCCGCCTGCCTGACCTTCTGGCCGCAAGCTGCCGCGGACAACAGCAATACAAGCGCGATCGCGCGACCTACAATTTGTTTCCTCATGACTTCCTCATGCCTTCCATATTCCCGCGATCTCCTGCTGGCAATACTGGCACTTACCTTTCTTCAGGAACATGCCCTCGATGGTGAACCCCGTGCGCTTCACCACGATGCGGCGGCACTTCGGGCAGTAAGTGTTCTCCGCCGGGTGGCCGGGCACGTTGCCGATGTAGACATAGTGCAGGCCCTCCGCGTCCCCGATGGCCTTGGCGCGCTCCAGGGTCTCCAGCGGCGTGGGCGGAAGGTTCTTGAGCAGGTACTCGGGATGAAAGCGCGTGAAATGCACCGGCACGTCCGGACCCAGCTCCGTTTTCACCCAGCGCACTAGCCCCTTGAACTCGGCGTCGCCGTCGTTCAGCGTGGGTATTACCAGGTACACGATTTCGTTCCACATGCCGAGCTTGCGCATTGTCGAGAGCGCCTCCAGCACCGGCTTCAGCTCGCCGTTCACCACCTCTTTGTAGAACTTCTGGGTAAACGCCTTCAGGTCGACCTTTACCGCATCCACCAGCCCGCACAGTTTCTTGAGCGGCTCCTGCTGAATGTAGCCTCCGGTCACCACGGCGCTCTTGACTCCCGCCGCGCGCGCCGCCCGGGCCGAATCCGCCACGTATTCGTAGAAGATCACCGGCTCGCTATAAGTGTAGGCGATGGAATCGCAGCCGTTCTCGCGCGCCAATTGGGCCAGCGTCGCGGGGGGCAAATACTCGGCGTGAACCTGCTCCGGCCGCGCCTGGGAGATATCCCAGTTCTGGCACATCTTACAATTCACGTTGCAGCCCGCCGTAGCCACCGAAAACGCCAGCGTCCCAGGATAGAAGTGGAAGAACGGCTTCTTCTCGACGGGATCGATGTGGGCCGCACAGACCCGCGAATGCACCAGCGTGCAGTAAGTTCCGCCGCGGTTCTCCCGCACGCCGCAGTAGCCGCGCTCGTGGTCGTCGATCACGCACTCGCGCGGGCACAGCTTGCACTTGATCTTCTGGTAGGGCAGCTTCTCATAGAAGCTGGCCTCCCGGATGAACCGCTCGTCGCCGCTGACCGCGAAGCCGCACCGGGAGCAGGCGGCCATCGCCGCCAGCTTCATGAACATCCTGCGATCGGTGGGCATGTCAGAGCTCCACCCGGTCGATCCGCGCGGGATCGTTGGTCCCGATGCGGTGCGCCGCATCGGCGGCGGTGGCAATGTACTGGGGCGGGCGGCCCGACTCCCGAAGCGATTTGTGCCCCATCTCGGCCCGCTTATGTTCCAGGATCTGCCAGCCGGTGTAGTCCAGCGCCACGGGGTCGCGCGAGGCGATCAGCCCGTCGAAGCGCCAGGTCCATTGCGGCATGTAGGACGGCCCGCCCTCGTACTGCGCAGTGACGGCGTCGCAGATGGCCAGCCGCACCTTCTGCCGGATGGGCGGCAACATGTAAACATCGGCGACATACGGGTCGCCCAGATCGCTGTGGTACTTGTTGGGGTTGTGTATGGCGCCGAAGAGGCTTTTCAGCGCCATGGTGACGCCCACGATTCCGTGATCCTTGAGCACCGGCAGGTTGATCACCGCGTCGCAACTCCGCGTGAGGGTCTTCGCCAGCAGGCTCCCCGCGCGGCCATACATCGCCAGGTCCTCTTCGTAGCCCCCCAAGTCGTTCCCGAAGCAGCGCAGCTTGCCGGAGGCGGTGGCGATATGGAATCCCGCGCTTTCCAGGTCGTCGTTCAGGCGGTCCCAAACGACGATGTTGCGCGCCGGCACGCCCGCCTGCTGCAGCCGCTCGCAAATCGCTTCGACCAGCGCCACGCTGGTGGAGGCGGCGCCTCGTCCGGCCAGGCAGTTCACCTTCAGCCCGATCACCTCGTTGGGCCGCGCGATCAGCTTCCAGGCTTCCAGCGCGTTGTCGCGATCGTAGACCGCCTGCACCGCGCGGTCCAGCCCCTTGGCGAGCGCCCCGGCCGAAGAGCGCATCTGCGCATCGCGGGCAATCACGACTTTGGATTTCGGAGCCGGCGCCGCAGCCCGGGCCAGGCACATCCCCACGGCTTGCGCCACAAACGCGCGGCGGCTTGTCCCCCCCTGTCGACGCACTTCCACCCCCTGTTATAGCACCAGCCGGGCGGCGATGGCGCGGGCCAGGGCCGCGAGCGGAGCCGCCGCTGGGTCATAGGCCACCAGGCGCACGAAATAGCGGCCCTCGCGGAAGGTGACGCTGGCGCCGCCGTAATCCCGGCCGGCGTCGCCCACCTGCAACGCGCGGCTGCCCGAGGCCGGTTCGGATTCGAAAATTCGCCGCGCGGCCTCCGGCGTCCGCATCACATGGACGTCCGCCACGGCATCCAGCTTGTCCTGGTACCGATAGCGGGCCGTCAGCGTTCGCTCGATGCCTGCCTGGATATAGCGTTCCGCGTCGCCGTCCACATACTGCCACAGATTGGCCGCATCGAAGGTGCGCGTGGCGCTGGATTTCGCCCAACCCGGAGCGTCGCCGGTCTCCGGCAGCAATGCCACACTTCGCGCTCGCCGCAGCAGGATCTGATTGCCGGGCGACCGGCTCTCTCCGATTGCGGTGACGTAAACGGCGGCGCGGTCGTTCACCGGGCAGGCGTATTCGCATGCCCCGCAGCCCACGCAGCGCTCGGGAGAGACATAAGGCTGCCGCACCTGCCGGGTCGCGCCGGTAGCGTCCACCACTTCCGCCGGCCGCAGGTAGATGGCCTTGGGAGAGGTGGGGCACCATTCCTCGCACACGATGCACTCGGTGGCCATGGCCCAAGGCAGGCAGCGCCCTCGATCGTAAAACGCCGTGCCGATGCGAACCGGCTTCTCGCTTTCCGACGACCAGCCCTTTTCCTGCGACGTGATCCGCCGGATGGCCCCGGTGGGGCAGACCTGTCCGCACAGCACGCAGCCCGGCTCGCAGTAGCCGATGCGCGCCACCAGCACCGGGCTCCAGAGTCCTTCGAATCCGGCTTCGCTCAGGGCCGGATGCAGCGCGGTGTTCGGGCAGACCTTCATGCACTCGCCGCAGCGTATGCAGCGCGACAGAAAGCCGCTCTCGGGAAGCGCGCCGGGCGCCCGTATGAGCCGGGGATCGGCGACCGAACTGGCGCGCAGCAGCGGAACGGCGACCGCGCCCGCCGCCAGCGCCGCCATCGCCTGCCGCCGCTCGATCCCAGGCCCCTCCACGATGTTCGCCCGCCCCGGGAACCAGCGGAATTCGAGTCCGGCCTCCGGGCAGTTCGCCGTGCAGTTCAGGCACAGGTGGCACTCGGCTTTGCGCCACTGCGCCACGGGAACCGGGTCGTCGCCGCCCTGGCAACCGAGCAGGCAGCGGTTGCACTCGTCGCACTTGGTGGGGTGCTTGACCAAGCCCACAATCGACCAGCGCGACAGCGCGCCCAGCAGCGCCCCCAGCGGGCACAGCGCGCGGCACCAGAACCGCGTGATCCGCAGATTCCACGCGAGCAGGGTCGCAAAAATCAGTCCCAGAAAGAAGCCCTGCGCGAAATGCGGCTGGCGAAAACTGGTCAGCGTATTCAGCCCTATGAAGTGCAGCGCCTCGCCAAAATACTTCAGCGCCTGTATATTGCTGCGGAACAGCGGAGCGCTGATCGCATCCAGCGCGTAGGTCAGCCCCGGCAGGATCGATAGTGCCAGCGATCGCACCGTGAGCGAAATGGGATCCAGGATGCCGAACAGGCCGCTGCCGAACAGCGCCGCCACCAGCAGGGCGATCAGCAAGTAGTACTTCAGCCGCTGCCACTTCCGGTAACGGTTAGCTTCGAGTTGCTGCTTGCCGGGCTTGCGCAGATGGCTGAAAAAATGGCTCAACGTTCCCAGCGGGCAGATCCAGCCGCAGAAAAAGCGGCCCAGGAACAGAGTGGGGATGATGAGCGCCAGGCTCCACAGCAGGCCGGTGTAGAGGGCGTGCGTGGTGAGCGCGTTGCCCACTGCGACTAGCGGGTCGGCTTCCAGAAAAATGCTTACCGGGAACGGTAAGTGGGTTTCGCCGTGCGCGCCGCGCAGCGTGCCGCGGAATTCCGTCCGCGCCAGCAGAAAAACGAACAGCGCCAGGAAGCCAATCTGCGACCACTTGCGGATTCTCGCGCCTCGCATCTTCACGACGGCATCTCGAGGATCACTTTACCGGCATTGCCCGAAAGCATCACGTCGAAGGCCTGCTGGTACTCGGCGAACGGGAAGCGGTGAGTCAGAATGGGGCGTATGTCCAGCCCGGATTGCAGCATCACCGTCATCTTGTACCAGGTCTCGTACATCTCGCGTCCATAAATGCCCTTAATGGTGAGCATGTGGAAGATGACGGTATTCCAATCGATCGAAATCTCCCCCGGAGGGATGCCCAGCATGGCGATCCTGGCGCCGTGGCACATGTTGTCGAGCATTTCGCGGAAGGCCGCCGGGTTGCCGGACATCTCGAGGCCGATATCGAACCCCTCCAACATGCCAAGTTCCTTCTGGACATCGGCGATCCGCGCCGTCCGCACGTCCAGGGCGCGGGTCACGCCGAACTTGCGCGCCAGCTCCAGCCGGTAGGGATTGACATCGGTGATGACCACGAAGCGCGCGCCGGCGTGCCGCACCACCGCCGCCGCCATGATGCCGATCGGCCCCGCGCCGGTGATCAGAACGTCCTCCCCGAGCACCGGGAAGGTGAGCGCGGTGTGCACGGCGTTGCCGAACGGATCGAAGATGGCGGCCACCTCCAGGTCGATGCCCGGTGCGTGGTGCCACACGTTGGTCATGGGCAGCGCCAGGTATTCGGCATAGCAGCCGGGCCGGTTCACGCCGATCCCACGCGTGCGCGCGCACAGATGCCGGCGCCCCGCCAGGCAGTTCCGGCAGCGCCCGCAGACCACGTGGCCCTCCCCGCTCACCAGGTCGCCGGGGAAGAAATCGGAAACGTTCGAGCCCACCGCGGCGATCCGCCCGACGAACTCGTGGCCCACCACCATGGGCACCGGAATGGTTTTGCGCGCCCAGTCGTCCCAGTTCCAGATATGCACGTCGGTGCCGCAGATCGAGGCCCGCAGCACCTTGATGAGCACGTCGTTGATGCCGATCTCCGGCATCGGCACTTCTTCTAACCACAAACCGGGGGCGGCCTGGCTTTTTACGAGCGCTTTCATGGCACCCCCAGGATATTCCGCCAGGGCCGTTCGGGACAAGCCCGGCCCGATTGGCCCCATCCGCCCCGATGCTATAGTAGGCTCTGATGAACGCTCCCGCGAACCCCGTCCTCGAACTTTTCCACCAGACCGGCGCCTACTTGCGCGGACATTTCCGCCTCACCAGCGGTTTGCACAGCCGCGAGTACCTGCAATGCGCGCTGGTGCTCCAATATCCCCAGCACGCCGCGCAGCTCGGCGCCCTTATCGCGGAGGCCCTGCGCTCGCTGGTTCCGGAGCTGGCCGTCGAAACCGTGGTTTCTCCCGCTCTGGGCGGCGTCGTCATTGGATACGAAGTGGCCCGCGCTCTCGGCGCTCGCGCCATCTTCACCGAGCGCGACCCCTCCGGCCACATGATCCTCCGGCGCGGTTTCTCTCTCCAGCCTGGAGAAGCCACCGTCGTGGTCGAGGATGTCGTAACCACCGGCGGCACCACCCGCGAGGTGGTCGAGTGCCTGGCCGCCAACGGCGCACGCGTCCTGGCCGCCGGCTCCATCATCGATCGCAGCGGCGGTCGCGCCGAGGTCGGAGCGCCCCGCGTCTCGCTCGCCACGCTCAACGTGGTCACCTATCCGCCGGATCAATGCCCGCTTTGCCAGCAAGGCATCCCGGTGACCAAGCCGGGCTCCCGGCCCGCGCCCGCTGCCTGATGCGCCGCATCAAGATCACCCTCGCCTACGACGGAACCCAGTACCACGGCTGGCAGGTTCAGCCCGCCCTCACCACCATTCAGGGCACGCTCCAGGACGTCCTCGCCGAAATCGAGGGCCGGCCCGTTCACGTCGAAGGCTCCGGCCGCACCGACGCCGGCGTCCACGCCCTGGCCCAGGCCGCGGCCTTCTCCCTCGACAATCCCATTCCGCTCGAAAACCTCCAGCGCGCCATGAACCGCCTGCTCCCCCGGGACATCCGCATTCTCTCCGCCGAGGAACGGGAAGCCGCTTTCAATCCCCGCTACGACGCGCGCGCCAAGACTTACGAATACCGCATCTTTCGCGGCCCGGTCTGCTCCCCCTTCGAGCGCTGCTACGTCTACCATTACCCCTACCCGCTCGACTTGGTCCGCCTCCTCGACGCCGCGCCCCTCTTCGAAGGCCAGCACGATTTCTCCGCCTTCGCCGCCGCCGACGACCGCGACGCTGAGGGCCGCTCCAAGGTCCGCACCGTTTTTTCCTCCCGCGCCCAGCTTGCGGGCGACCGCCTCGTCTATCGCGTCCGCGGCAGCGGTTTCCTCAAGCACATGGTGCGCAACGTAGTCGGCACCCTGCTCGAAATCGGCAAAGGCAATCTCGCCGCCACCGATTTCGAATCCCTGGCCTGCGGCCCCACCGCCCCCGCCCGCGGCCTCTTCCTCGTCGAAGTCGAGTATTGAGGACTATACGTGGCCGGCTTCGCCTGCCCGCCAATCCGCCCCCCTACCGCATCGCGATCGGCCCGCTATCGCCCAGCATCTCCAGCAGGCTCTTCTTCACCGCATCCAGCGCGGGCAGCGATTTGGCAACCGTCACTTTGCTCCCCAGCGCTTTGGCCAGCCCTTCGGCGAGAGCTTTGTGCTCCGCGCTCCGCACTCGGATCTCTTTGGGGATCGCTCCGGCGGTTTCGACCGCCATCAGGATCGCGTCCGCCAGCAGCTCCCCGGTTGTCTTCTCGGGCATTCCCGTAGCTGGTGGAAAGGCGAATCCGTTGCCGCTGTCCGCCGCGATTGCAAACTTCGCGCACGCCGGCCGTTCATGGGGCCCACCCACCCGCGCCGCGGTATGGAAGTGGTCGGCCTCGATGGCGCCCCACGCGCCCGGCTGGCTCTCCAGAATCCTCCGGATGCGCGCCTCATCTAGCGCTACCGGCGCCGGTGTCGCTGGCGCCGCCTTCGGCGCTTCGACCGGGCGGAGGTTGTACCCGCTCTCATCGTGCTCCACCAGCGGATAGACATTCTCCCGTTCCCAGAAATCGGGACAATCGGGCTTCATCAGAAGCTGGCAGAAAGCGGCCATGGCGTCCAGGCAACCCACCAGGATGCGCCCCTCGTCCTGCGTCGCGTACCAGGGCTGATATCCGGGGCGCATGCTTCGGAACTTCGGGTACAAGCTGCCTCTCGCTGCCGGGTAGGCGGCCGCCTCCAGCAACTCGCGGTCCTGCCGCGTCAGTTCCTTTCGCGGCACGAACTCCACCGAGAGCGAGCGTTGTCCGGCAAAAAAATCCCCCGCGCTGATGCTGGCCGACCGTTGCAGTTTCTGGAAGAAGTGGAACCCTTCCGCGCCCAGGTACACCATCACCGAGAAGACCTCGCCCAGCATCCCCATCACCGAGCACGCGTCGTTCTCGCCGCGCACGGCGTCGCGCACGAAGATCAGATTGGTCTCGGCCAGCCTGGCCCACGGCTGGTGGGCCGCCAGTTCGCCCGCCAGGCGGCACAGCTTCATGCCCGTCGCGCGCGCCAGCGGCTCCTCCCCCTTGAGTTCCGCCGCGAAGAAACACTTCGCCGGCGCCGCGGACTCCGGTTTCTTGCTCTTGGCCATCCCTCGTTACCCCGCCTTCCCGCAGCCCTCCGCCCCGGTGACAGGCCGGCGGTGGCGCGCTCCCCTCACGAACTCGGTGTAGCCTTCGCGGCGGGCGGCTCCAGGCGCCGCGCGCGCTTGGATTCGTACATCCGCCGGTCGGCATCCGCCAGGCTATCGCGCAGCGGGCGGCCGCCGGTGGGCGCAATGCCCCAACTGAACCGGATCGCCGTCTCCCCGTGCTGCCGGATATGGAAGGTCTTCAGCCGCTCCTCGATCCCCAGCATCCGCGACTCCACCAATCGCTGGTCGAGCGTGCGGAAGAAGATCACGAACTCGTCGCCTCCCCAGCGGAACGCCAGGTCCTCGTCCCGCACCGAGTTGGTCAGCAGGTGCCCCACGCCGCGCAGGATCTCGTCCCCCACCAGGTGGCCGAACATCTCGTTCAGCACCTTGAAGTCGTCCATGTCGCAGACCACCACCAGGCCCTCGAAACCGTGCTCCTCGTCGATCCAGCGCGACAGCGCCGTGCGGTTCATCAGCCCGGTGAGCGGGTCGTGATCCAGTTGCGCCACCGCCTGCTTTCGCAATCGCGCCAGTTCCTCGTTCAGCGCGCGGAGCTGCTCCTTCTGATTCTCCAGCCGCACCGCGATCATCACCAGCGCCAGCGCGTACGCCACTTGCAGCGGCGCGTAGAACACCACCGCCCCCCGCTCGGTCGCCGTCAGATACCGCACCGCCAGCAGGGTCGCCGCACCGCGCGCCACCCACAGCAGGAGCCAGAACACGAAGCTCCGGCGCGTGAGCGAGCGGCGCAGGTAGTACAGCACCCAGCCGAACAGCGCGCTGACCAGGATCTCGACTATGACGGAGATCAGCCAGGGTGTCATGACCTAGCGATTACGCTCCACCGTGTATCGTCGCACGGAAACCGCCTTTCCGGTGACCTCGTCCACTTCCACAAGCACAGAATGCAATTCTACCTTACCTCGGGCCGCCTCCATGCGGACCGGTAGCCCGGTCAGGAACCGCCGCAGTGCGATTCCCTTCTCCACCCCGATCACCGAATCGTACGGCCCGGTCATTCCCGCGTCCGTCTGGTAGGCCGTCCCGCCCGGCAGAATCCGCGTATCGGCGGTCGGAATGTGCGTATGCGAGCCAATTACCGCCGAGACCCGCCCATCCAAATACCAGCCCATCGCCATCTTCTCGCTCGTGATCTCGGCGTGGAAATCCACCAGCCGCACCTTCACCGCCGGGTCCAGCCCGTTCAGAATCTCATCCGCCTTGCGGAACGGATCGTCGATGGCCAGCATGTGTGTGCGGCCTTGCAGATTGATCACCGCCGCTTCCACCCCGTTGCGCGCCCGGCCCACGTGGACGCCGCGCCCGGGGCTTTGTCCCGGGTAGTTGGCCGGCCGCAGCAGGCGCGGTTGCCGCTCCAGGTAATCGTAGATCTCGCGCTTGTCCCAGATGTGGTTGCCGGTGGTCAGCACGTCCAGCCCCATGGCGAACAATTCCTCGGCCACCAGCGGCGTGATCCCAAACCCGCCCGCGGCGTTCTCGGCGTTCGCTATCGCCAGGTCAACCCCCTCCTTCGAGATAATCTCCGGCAGGCACTCGGCCACCGCCCGGCGGCCCGAGGATGCGAACACGTCTCCTAGGAAGAGCAGCTTCATCGGCTCCCGCTCACAACTACCGAACACGGAAGGAGGAATTGGAGCGCCCCTAGAGCGTGGCGGCCCCCTCTTTGACCCCTGTTTTGTGAACGGGGTGGGTGTCCTCCGAGCGCCATCAGGCTTCTCCATGACCCTTGCGGGCCGGAGCTTGCTCACCGGCGCAATTTCGAGCCGGACTCCCTATATCTGAGTGTTAGGTTCAAATATTGGAAACCAGCCAGCCTTCGAATACGCTCCGAGACGATGATAGCACGCTGGCTATCCCAGGCACTCCAGCACTTCCCGCTCCGTGATCGCTCCCTGCCGGATCATCCTCCAGACCGGGTCCGTGATATCCACCGTGGTGTTCCCCGGCCCCGCGCACAGCCCGCCGTCCAGCACCAGGTCCACCCGCCCATCCAGCACCCCGAAGGCCTCGATCCCGCTCTTGCAAGTCGGCTGGCCCGAAATATTGGCGCTGGTCGAGATCAGCGCATGGCCCAGCCGCTCCAGCAGCCCGTTGGCGACGGCCGACCGCGACTGCCGCAGCGCCAGCCGCCCCGTGTTCCCCGTCACCTTCAGCGGCACTTTCGCCGCCGCCGGCAGGATGATGGTCAGCGGTCCCGGCCAGAACCGCCGCGCCAGCACGTAGTAGCGTACCGGGACCTCCTTGGCCAGATCCTCGGCCGCCGTTGCCTCGGGCACCAGCAGAGGCAGCGACCTCTGGGGCTCACGGCCTTTCGCCAGGAACACCAGCCGGACCGCATGCAGGTTGAACGGATCGGCGACCAGGCTGTAGAGAGCGTCGGTGGGGATGGCCACTACCCTGCCCCGGCGGATGGCCGCGGCCGCGCTGTCCAGCGCCTCCGCGCCCGGGCGGTCCGGTTCAATGACAATCAGGTCGGTGGCCATGGGAATTGAGCGCTGGCGATCAGTTTACAGTTTACGGCAACCCGCTGTTTCCGGGAAGCTTTTTCATCGCTCCCCGATCGCTTCCGCCACTTCGGTCGCCATTTGGTACCGGCCGAACGGTGCGCTCAACTGCACGCCCGCCACCATCCCTCTCACCCGCTCCACCATCTCCCGCGCGATCGCGATGCCCTCCTGGCGCGCCTGCTCCGCCGTCGCCGCCGACCGCATCCGCTCCATGTACCGCTCCGGCACGGCCACTCTCAGCTCGTTCACCATGAATTCGGCGTTCCGGTAGCTGATGAGCGGCCAGATGCCCGCCACCAGCGGGATTTTCAGCCCCTCGATCCGCCGCAGGAACCGCTCCAGCAGATCCAGATCGAACACCGGCTGCGTCACCACGTACTCCGCCCCCGCCTGCACTTTCCACTCGAACCGCCGCAGTTCTTCGTCCGGATTCAGCGCGCCCGGGTTGGCCCCCACCCCGATGACCAGCGCCGTCTGCGACCCCATCGGGTTGCCCCCGATGTCCAGCCCGTGATTCAGGTTGTTCACGATGTTGGCCAGGCCGATGGCGTCCACGTCGAACACCGCCGTGGCGCTCGGATACGCGCCCATCCGCGGCGGATCTCCGGTGATGCAGATCAGGTTCCGCACTCCCGCCGCATGCGCCCCCAGCAGCTCCGATTGTATCCCCAGAATGTTCCGGTCCCGGCAGCAGAAGTGCATCGCCGCCTCGATCCCGGCCTGCTGCTGTATGAGCTGGCAGGTCACCTGGGCGCTCATCCTTGCGCTGGCCCGCGGCCCGTCCGGCACGTTGATGCAATCGATGCCCGCCTCCGCGCACAACCGCGCCCCTTCGATTTCCTTTCTCGCGTCCACCCCGCGCGGCGGCAGAATCTCGACGAACGCCACGAATCGCCCCGCGGCCAGCTTCGCCCCCAACTTGGATTTCTGCCCGAGCGGCGTCCCGAGGAGCGCCTGCGCCTTGGCCGCCGGCTGCTCCACCGTCGCCACCAGTTGCCGGTAGGTGGGCTCCAACGACCGCGCCTCCGCCCGAATCAGCCGGATGTGCTCCGGCGTGGTTCCGCAGCAGCCGCCCACGATCTTCACGCCCGCCTGTATGAACCTTCTCGCGTACTGCGCCATGTACTCCGGCGAGCACAGGTAGAGCTGGCGCCCCTCCACGGTCGCCGGATGCCCGGCGTTCGGCAGCGCGCTCAACGGCTTGCGCGTATGCTCCCCCATCCTTTCGATCGTCTCCAGCGTCACCTTCGGCCCCGCCGAGCAGTTCAGGCCAATCACATCCACCGGCCACTCGTCCAGCCACCGCGTGAACTCCTCCGTTTCCGTGCCATCCGGCATGTTGCCGAAATCGTCGATGGTCGCCTGCGCCACGATCGCCATCTCCGCCCCGGCCGCCTCCCGCGCCGCCAGCACCGCCTCGCGCAGCTCGTGGAGATTGGCGAACGTCTCCAGCACCAGCAGGTCCACCCCCGCCTCCACCAGCGACTCCGCCTGCTCCCGGAAGGCCGCCCGCGCCTCCCCGAACGAGGTCGGCCCCAGCGGCTCGATGCGCACCCCCAGCGGCCCCATCGACCCCGCCACGAAGGCCTGTTCCCGCGCCGCCTCCCGCGCCAGCCGCACCCCCGCCTCGTTGATCGCCTGCAGCTTCCCGCCGTACCCGAAGGCCGCGAGGCGCATGCGGTTGGCCCCGAACGTGTTGGTCTCCACGATCTCCGCGCCCGCCTTCACGTACTCCTCGTGCACCTCCCGCACCACCGCCGGAGCCGACAGGTTCAGTTCGTCGTAGCAGCGGTTGATGAAGATGCCCTTCGAGTACAGCATGGTCCCCATGGCCCCATCGGCCACCAGCACCCGCCGCGCCAGTTCTTCCCGGAATTCGGTCGCCCGCGGCCCCGCGCCTGCTCCTTGCTTCTTCATGTGTTCGGATCTCCCCGGCTAACTGTAAGCAATGATAGCACTTCCCCCGCTTGCCCGAATGCTGCCAGGTTCGCTATCGTCGTGGTTATGTTCCATTCAATCTCCGAGTTCCTCGAAATCTGGAAAACGGAGTCCGACCTCACCCTCAAGGTCTTCCGCGCCCTGACCGACCAGTCCCTTTCGCAGCGCGTCTACCCTCAGGGCCGCACCCTCGGTTTCATCGCCTGGCACATCATCGGCAGCCTGACCTATACCCTTGGCGAGTTGGGCATACCCATCGACGCTCCTAGCGAGAAGGACCCTATGCCTGCCTCCGCCGCCTCCATCGCCGACGCCTTTGAGAAGTGCGCCCAATCCGTCGCCCAGGCCATCCAGTCCCACTGGACCGACGGCCAGCTCCCGGGCTACATCTCCATCTACGGCCAGAGTTGGACCCGGAGCTTCTTGCTCGGCTCTCTGCTCGCGCACTCCTGCCACCATCGCGGCCAGATGACCGTCCTCATGCGCCAGGCCGGCCTCCAGGTCCCAGGTGTCTACGGCCCCTCCAAGGAAGAGTGGGCCATCTACGCCATGGACCCTTTACCCTAGCCCAACCGTCTGAAGTTTTCCGGGTCGGCAACCGATCTTCTTCCAGGCGCTTCCTATGCATGCCCACCAGCTCATCGACTCCGCCCCTCACGTCGCCAGTCAACCCGTCGCCGGCGTCTGTCCCGCCTGTGGCGTTTCGCGTCTCTACCGCTCGCACCGCCGCAAACCGCTGGATTGGGCCTTCTCCCTGGTTGGCGCCCGTCTCCGCCGGTGCCACGCCTGCAACACGCGCTTCTTCCGGCTCTTCGCCTGGACGATTCCCACCCGCAGCGCCCACCGTTTCGTCCGCAAGCTCGCCACCTTCGCCCTGATCCTGGCCGCCGCCGCCATCGTCGCGCTCATCCTGCTCTCCTTAGGCTCCCACTTCAACGCCACCCCACCGCCGGATCCCGGCGTGTAACACCCGCCGGACCACGAGTACAATAGACAGAATGCTGCCTCTGGCTATCCTGCACGAGCTGTTCGACTACCACTACTGGGCGCGCGACCGGCAGCTTCAGGCCTGCGCCGCCCTCGACGACGAGCAATTCCGGCGTCCCATCGGCGGGAGTTTTCCCTCGCTCCGCGAAACCCTCGCCCACCTGGTCGCGGTGGAATGGCTCTGGCTGCAGCGCTGGCGCGGCGAGAACCCGCGCGCGCTGATCCCGGTGGACGAGTTCCCGACGGTCGCCGCCGTCGCCCAGCGCTGGGCCGCCGTCGAGCGCGAGATGCGTGCCTGGCTGGCCGCTCTCGACGAGCCGGCGCTCAATCGTCCGCTCACCTGCTTCAGCACCCGTGGCGAGCCTTGGACCTATCCGCTGTGGCGCATGATCGCCCACCTGCTCAATCACCAGAGCTACCATCGCGGCCAGGTGACCACGCTGCTGCGCATGTTGGGAACCCAGCCGCCGCGCATCGATTTCCTGGTCGGCCTGGACGCCGGGTTTCGGCCGTAGGGCGGCGGCCGCGCCTCTCCGAATCGCTCCGCTCCAGCCGGTTGTCAGACCGCTGCTTCTTTCAGGACGATCTCGTACATCAGCGTTCCGTACCCACTCGGGAGAACTTCGCCTCGGCGTCCCACCTCGTGGAATCCGCACTTCAGGTACATCCGGCGCGCCGGCTCGAAGAACGGGTGCTCACCCGTGCGCGCTTGGGCTCTGACAAATCCTTTGGCTCGAAAGTGGCGCAGGATCTCTTCGATTTGCCGAGAACCGTAGCCTCGGCCCCGATAGGCAGGCCGGACGCAGTTGTGGCCAACTCGCCCGACTTCGGGCCAACCCCTTGGATCCCACGACCCGAAGCCGGCGGCATTCCAGTCCACCCGTGTCACGAACCCGCACGCGCCAACGGTGTCGCGGTCCCGCCGGATCGCCGCATCGTACTCCAGCCAACTGCTACGCAGCTTCACCGCCTCCGGCTCCTCCAGCTCCCGCAGCAAGGCGGCGTAGCTCTCGACGAGCATGCCGGCGATCAGCCCGCCGGGGCATTCGCGAAGCGGCGTGAGGCTGACCTGCATTCGGTTGCGGCGGTCCATCCCGATCCCATCCGCCGACGGCGGCAATTCCACGAGTACCCCCGTTTCGCTCAATGAATCGCCAGATGGACCGGCGCGCCCACCGCCGCCCCGGTCATCTTCGCCGCGGACGCCTGGTTGGCCGCCACTTCGAGATACCCCGAGCTGCCCACCAGCAGGAACAGCTCGCCCAGGCTCTGTTCGCCGAAGGTGCGGGCCAGCACCGTGATCTCCCGCTGCCCGGCCGTCATTACGAACGCCCGCGTCCGCAGCACGGGAAACTCCTCGATGTGGAAGTTGGTGATCAGGTTGCCGAACCGGTCGACCTTGAGGATGGCCCCTTTCCAGACCCGCTTGCCGGTGCGCACCGGCTTGTAGAACTCCAGCCGGCAATAATCCGCGATGGGCTTGCCGAACAGCGCCACCGGCGTGCCTTTGGCCAGATGCGCGGCTGTGGGCGCAAACACGTCGCGCCCGTGGAAGGTGTCGCTCACCGGCTTCAGGAAGAACTTCTCCGCCGTCACCGCGCGCACCTTGTGCTTCTGGCGCGCGTAGAGCATGGAAAGCACTCCGTTGTCCGGCGCCACGAAGTACTGCCCAGCCGCCTCCGCCAGGATCGGCCGCCGCAGCGTGCCCACCCCCGGGTCCACCACCACCACGTGTACCGTCTTCTTCGGGAACCAGCGGTACGCCTCCGCGATGACGAAGGCCCCCTCCGCGATCTCGTAAGGGTTGATCTGGTGCGTGATGTCCACCACCCGGGCCTCCGGCAGAATCCCCAGAATCACGCCCTTCATGACTCCCACAAAGTGGTCGGAAAGCCCGAAATCGGTCGTCAAAGTGATGATCGCCGCCGGCATGAGCCCTCCCTCTTGTTAAAATGGCGGAAGAAGTCCCGTGGATCGCTTCTCGTTTGATCGCAACGTCTCCAGTATGCCCGATCAACAGCCCATCGCGGTGGCCATGAGCGGCGGAGTCGATAGCTCGACCGTCGCCGGCCTGCTGCACCGCGCCGGCCACTCCCTCATCGGCCTCACCATGCAGCTCTGGAACCGGCGCCGCCTTCCCGAACTGGCTCCCGAGAGCGCTCCCGCCGATCACGTCGGCGACGCCCGCCAGGTCGCCCGGCGCCTCGGCATCCCGCATCACGTCGTGAACCTCGAGGAACCGTTCGAGCGCCAGGTCGTGCGGCCCTTCATCGACGAATACCTGGCCGGCCGCACCCCCATTCCCTGCGCCATCTGCAACAACCTGATCAAGTTCGGCCTGTTCCACGAAGCGGCCGCCAAACTGGGAGCCGATCGGGTCGCCACCGGCCACTACGCGCGCATCGAACGCGACGATCATACCGGCCGCTACCTTCTCCGCCGCGCGGCCGATTCCACCCGCGACCAGTCCTATTTCCTGTGGGGCCTATCGCAGGCCCAGCTCGCGCGCACCCTGTTCCCCTTGGGCGAGCTCCGCAAGTCCGAGGTTCGCGAAATGGCTCGCCAGATGGGCTTGCCCGTAGCCGAAAAGGCGGACAGCCAGGAGATCTGCTTCATCCCCAACGGCGACTACGCCGCCTTCATCGAGGCTTGGTTCCGAGAGCAAGGCGCCGCCCACCCCGCCGCCCGCGGCGACATCGTCTCCACCTCCGGCCAGAAGCTCGGAGAGCACTCCGGCGTCCACCATTTCACCATCGGCCAGCGCCGCGGCCTCAACCTCGCCGTGGGCGAGCCGCTCTACGTGATCTCGACCGACCCCGCCGCTCAGCGCGTCATTGTCGGCCGCAACGAGGAACTGCTCGCCACGCGGCTGCGCGCCACCGGCTCCAACTGGTTCCCCTTCGCCGCGCCGCCCAGCGAGCCTCTGCGCGTCAGCATCAAGATCCGCAACAAGCACATCGCCGCCCCCGCCACGCTCTATCCCACCTCCGACCCCTCCACGGTCGAGGCCGTCTTCGACGCACCCCAGCGCGCCGTCACCCCCGGCCAGGCCGCCGTCTTCTACGATGGCGATTGGGTCCTGGGCGGCGGCTGGATAGCCTGAGGCCTCAAAACTTCAGCGTGAACCCGCCGGCGGCGTTGATCCCCGGCATCGGGTAGCCCGCCAGGAACTCGTACCGCCGGTTGAACAGGTTGTCCACCAGAGCGAAAACGGCGGTATGTTCGCCCAGCGGATGGCTCAGACGCAGCGTCGCGTAAGTGTAGCTGCCCAGATAGGTCGTGTGCGTCAAGTCCGCATAGCGGCGGCCAGCCGAGATGCCGCTGAAGTCCACCCTCAGGCGCCGCACCGGGATCGCGATCGAGTAGTTGAATTTGTTGGCTGGAACCAACGGCGCCAGGTTGGTCGATTGCAGGTAGGCGTATCCGGCCTGTACCCGAACGCGCCCCACGGGAGTCCATTCGGAGTTGAACTCGACTCCGCGGTTGATCGCATTCCCGCCGTTCAGCGTGACCATGTTCGGATAGTTGCCCAGCGAGACGATGAGGTCCCGCAGGTTCGCATAGTACACCGTGGTCCAGGCGCGGAAGCGGCGCGACGGCTGGGCGTGGAAGGTCGCCTGGTAGTTCCACATCGTCTCCGGCTTCAGGCCCGGATTCGGCGCGGGGAACAGGTACAACTCGCGCAGGGTCGGATTACGAAAACCCTTGGATGCGTCGAACCCGATCGAATACCGGTCCGAGAACGAGTAAGATGCGCCCGCCTCCGGAACCGAGATGCCGCCAAACTGCGAGTTCTCCTGGTAGCGGTAGCCGGCGTTGAACCGCAGGTGGTGGAACGGAAGCCATTGCACGCGGGCGAATCCGGCCCGCTCGCCGATATGGTGCGTGCCGTAGCTGAAGTCGCCGGGCTCTTCGTGCGCCTCTCCGCCATAATGCATGTCGTCGGTTCCCACGTCCGCGAGCAGCTTCGGGTTCAGCACGAAGGTCTGGTCGACGCGGACGCCCGTGGCGTCGTCCGTCGAGCGGAAACCGTCGGAGATGAAGTTCAGGCCGTAGCTGGAGAATACCCGGACATAGCCGTACGTCCAGCCATAAGCGTCGTCCGCGCTGGCTGAGAATCCGCCTCGGCCGACCGTGGCGTAGTTGGCCTCTGAAGCGTCGCCCACCGGACCTGGGTCCTCGACATAGAAGCGCCCGTAGCGCCCGTCCATGGTGGCCTTCCAGTGGTCGGAGAAGCCGTAGCCCAGCGCTAGCGATGTGTCGCCCTCCCGGAAATGCGAATCGTCGCGGTCGCCGTCGGTGTGCGAGACGCCTCCCGTGACGCTATAGGACAGGCGGCCTAGCGTTCCCCCGTTCGCGATCCTGTACTGGCCCGTGAGATACGAGCCGAGACTTGCGGTAAGGCGGGTCTCATTCTGCTGGGAAGGCTCGATCGGGTCGATCTCCACCACGCCGCCCATGGCGTTGCTCCCATACAGGACCGATGCCGGGCCTTCCGTGACGCTCACGCGGCTGACGTCGCTCAGGCTGAAGAAATCCGGCAGCGGATGTCCCATTTCTCCCTGGAAATCGGGGCGCCCGTCCACCACGATGAGAACGTCGGCGTTGGGACTCTCCCCCACGCCGCGGATGCTGATCTCGCCCGTGCCGTTGGTCGAGATGCCATAGCCCAGAACGCCTCTGTGGGTGACGAAGGCGCCCGGCACCAGGCGCTCCACAGCGTCGAAAGCGGTGCGCGCGCCGGTGCTGTCGATGGCCAGCGCATCGCCAGAAATGACTGGCGCCGCGCTGTTGTCGCTTACCACCACATCCACGGAGTTCCGGACCATCGCCGGCTCGAGCTTCACGGTGTGCGGTTGGTCTTCGCTCCATGTCGTCAGCGTCTCCTGAACGGCCCCGAAACCGGCCGCGGAGACAGCTAACCTGGCGGGCGGACGGCAAGCCAGGCTGGCTTCCCCCACCGCATTCGCGCTCAGAGCGATTCGCGCGGCATCGGCGCACTGGACCTGCACGGTGGCCTGCGGGATCGCCCCGCCTTGCGAATCGACGATGCGGATTCCAAGCTGGCCGGATTGCGCCGCGGCCAGAGTGCCGAGCGCCAGAAAGGGCAGAAGGCGTGTATATGTATGCATACGAATCTCCGAATCGTGTTACCAAGACGTCGATGGTAACACAGTTCTTCCATTCGTGCTACGATAAAATGCATGCTCATCAAGACCTCGGTCCTGCTCCTTGCCCTCCTGGCGCCTCTGGCCTGCCAGGCGCCCGCGCCTCAGCCCTTGGCCATTCCCCTGCAGTGTGAAAGCGGCGACTGCGCCCTGCTGCGGGGAGCGCCGCAGACCGCCGGGATGCGCAGCGGCTTCGTCCGCCTCAAGCCCGGCCAGTCGGTCGGCTGGCACACAACCGGCCGGAACGAGGAATCCCTCGTCATACTCCGGGGCGAGGGCACGGCCCTCCTCGATGGCCACCCCGCGCGCAGCTTCGCCGCGCCGCACTTCCTGTACATCCCCCCTGCCACCCGCCACAACGTCCAGAACACCGGCCAGCAGGAACTCGAGTACGTCTACGTGGTGGCCCCGGCAGCGGAGCAGTAGCGCACGGCGCCTACTCCTCCCGCTTCTCCGGAGCCGACTCGGGGTCCAGCCCCTCGGCCAGGAGAACCGCCTCGGCCAGCTCGCGCATGGGACGGCGCAGCCGGCGGCTCTCATTGCGCAGGCGCAGGTAGGCGTCCTGTTCGCTGAGCTTGAACCTCTGTTGCAGAATCCCCTTGGCCCGCTCGACCAGCGTGCGGTCCTCGAGCCGGCGCTTCATCTCCTCGGTTTCCTGCTGCAAGCGCACGTTCTCCTGCGCGAGGCGCGAGCGCACGATGGCGCCTCCCATCTGCTCGCCCAAAAAGGTTAGCAGTCCGATCTCCTCCGGCGTATGCGCGTGCGGCTCCTTGTGGTGGACGTTGAGCACGCCGATCACCTCGCCACCGGCCACCAGCGGCGCCGAGAGCAGCGCCTCGTAGGTATCCTCCTCCAAGGTGGGGAACTTCTTGAAGCGCGGGTCGTCGTAGGCCTTCTTGCCCAGCGCCACCGCCGATTTATGCTCCGCCACCCAGCCCGTCACGCCCTCGCCTTTCTTGATACGCAGCGCGCCGATCTCGGCCGTGTGCGGCAACTGCGACGCCTCCAGCACCACGTCCCCGGTCGCCGGATCGGGAAGGTAGGCCAGACAGGCATCGCAGCCGGTGGCCTCCACCACCAGGTCCACCAGCTCCTGGAGCATTTCCCGTAACGTCAAGCTGGAACTGACGATACGGCTGGTGCGGTGCAGCGCGGCAAGATGATCTGGCTCCATGGCCGCGTTTCTGGCTGGGTCCATACTCCGAGGTTACGGCGCATCCTGCCGCGCGTCAAATCGGAACTTTCTATCCGGATCATAAGCGCTCAACTCGGCCAGGAACGCCTGGGCCACCTTGGGCGCATCGAACTGCCCGACCACGCGCAATCCGCGCTGGGCCAGCGAATCGCAAAGCGCCCGGTCCTGGTGCAACCGCGCGATAGCCTCGGTGAGCGCTTCCGCATCCTCAGGCTCGGCCAGCAGCCCTTGCGCGACCACCTCCGGCGCCGCCCCGGCCCGCGCCGCCACGATAGGTTTCCCGGCCGCCATGGCCTCCAGGAACACGATGCCGAAGCCCTCCTGGACGCTGGGCAGCGCGAACACATCGCAGCATTGGTATTCCCGCGCCAGCGCCTCCGGCGAAACGTCTCCCAGCCAGCGCACCGTCTTTTCCAGCCGCTTCTCCCGCCACAGGCGTCGCAAGCGCCCCGCTTCCGGACCCCCGCCCACGATCCGCACCTGCAGTTCGGGAATGCGCCCGCGCAGCCGCTGGGCCGCTTCGAGCAGCAGTTCCAACCGCTTGCGAGGGTAGAACCGGCAGACACTCAGCACCGTGAACTGGCTGGGATCGGGCGCCGCCGGGTTCCGCTGGAAGCGCTCCCGCCACCCTGCCAGGTCGATCGCCTCCGGCACGATCCGCGGCTTTTCCGAGAGCCCGTACAGCTCCTGCAGGCGTCCGGCGGCGTAGTGGCTGGTGGTCGTCACCAGGCTGGCCCGCCGAACGTGCCGCCGCTCGCAGGCCGCCTGTATGCCCATGGTCGCCCGGGTGGCCCCGCGCTCGAACCGCATTTCGTCCGCAATCACCCCCTTGATCGAGGCGACATGCAGTCCGCCGAATCCGCCCGCCAGGCGGTAGCCGTCCATGTCGAAGCCCACCACGGCGTCGAACCCGCGGAAATCCCGCCAGCGCAGGCGTTCGTTGAACCACAGCCGTTCCAGCGTGTAGACCGGCCAGCGCAGGCTCGGCGTCACCAGTTGCACCTGGCAGCCCAAGGCCTCCAGCGCCCGGGCCAGGGTCGCAATCCCGTGGAACGTGCCGCTGCCCCGCACCACGTCCAGCGGCGTCGAAGTGACGAACGCGAGTCTCACCTTCCCCATTATGGACGAGCCGCCCGGCGGCGCCCGCTATAATTGAAGGTTGACCCCCACGGTACAACTCGCGCCCGGCGAACGCGTCGCCCGCTTCAGCCTGCTGACGCTGATCCTGCTCTCCGCGGGGCACTTCTCCGTGGACCTTTACTCGGGAGCGCTGGGCGCCCTGCAGCCGCTGCTGCTTGAACGCTACCGGCTGACCCTCACCGATGCCGGCATTCTGGGCGGCGTTCTGGTCTGCTTCTCCTCGATCATGCAGCCGCTGTACGGCTACCTCTCGGACCGCATCCACACCAACCTGTTCGCCGCCCTGGGACCCGCCATCGCCGGCCTATTCATCTCCTCCCTGGGCCTGGCGCCATCCTACGGCTGGCTGTTACTGATGGTCGCGTTGGGCGGCGCGGGCGTGGCGGCCTTCCATCCGCAGGCTTCCTCGCGCGCCACCGCCGGCATCGAGGAGAATCGCGGCGGCGCGATGGCCATCTTCATTTGTTCGGGAACCCTGGGCTTCGCCTGCGGCCCCACCTACTTCTCCCTCGTCGCCGGTTGGCTGGGACTCCGCTCGATGTACTGGGCGGCACTCCCTGGCCTGCTGATCTGCGCTCTACTAATGCTTGTGCTTCCAAAGACTTCCACCATAAAAGATGAAGTGACATCTCATAGCGCCTGGACGGCCCTGTGCCCATTCTGGAAGCCGCTGGCCATCCTCTACGCCCTGGTCTTCATACGCTCCATTGTCCAGGTGACTTTCGGCCAGCTCATCCCGCTCTACCTGCACCTGGAACGCGGCTACTCGGTGGGCCGGGCCAGCCTGACGCTATCGATCTTTCTGGCCTTCGGCGCGGCAGGGGGCCTGGCGGGTGGCGTTCTTTCCGACCGTTTCGGCGGCCGCCGAGTCATCATGCTCTCGATGATCGGCTCGGCGCCCTGCCTGGCGCTGTTCTTCCTCACACAGGGCATCGTATCGCTCGCCGGGCTCTTCTTCGGCGGCTTAATCCTATTGTTTACGAATCCCGTGAATATAGTGATGGCACAGGACTTAGTTCCATCGCAGTCGGGCACAGTCTCGGCCCTCATGATGGGCTTCGCGTTTGGCGCCGCCGGCATGATCTTCATCCCCCTCACTGGCCACCTGGCCGACCTGTTCAGCCTCCACCACGCCCTCTTCGCCCTGGTCGCCTTCCCGGTGCTGGGCTTCTTCCTCAGTTTGAGGTTGCCACGATGAGTCGCAAAGCCGTCACTCTGGTCAGCGGCGGTCTGGACTCGGCCACTTGTCTGGCCCTGGCTCGTCAGCAGGGATTCGAATGCTACGCCTTATCATTCGATTACGGCCAGAGACATCATGTAGAACTAGAAGCCGCCGGGCGGGTCGCGAAGGCCCTCGGAGCGGCCCGGCATTTGGTCCAGCGCATCGACCTGCGCGCCTTCGGAGGCTCCGCGCTCACCACCGACCTGGCGGTCCCCAAGCTGCGCACCGCTGGCGAAATGGGCCACGGCATTCCTGTCACCTACGTTCCGGCGCGCAACACCATCTTCCTCTCCTTCGCCCTGGCCTGGGCCGAGACCCTGGAATCCTCGGACATCTTCCTGGGCGTGAACGCGATCGACTACTCGGGGTACCCGGATTGCCGTCCGGAGTACATCGCCGCCTTCGAGCGCTTGGCCAACCTGGCCACACGGGCTGGCGTGGAGGGCCGCACGCGGGTACTGATCCACACGCCGCTCATTCGCCTCAGCAAAGCCGAAATCGTGAAATTGGGCCACGAATTGGGTTTGGATTTCGGCCTCACCTGGAGCTGCTACGACCCCACTCAGCTCGGCCGCCCCTGCGGCGCCTGCGACTCCTGCCTGCTCCGCCGCAAGGGCTTCCAGGAAGCCGGACTGGCCGACCCGCTGGAAAGCGCGCCGTGAGAATCGCCGAGATCTTCCATAGCATTCAGGGCGAAGGCTCGCTGGCCGGGGTCCCTTCGGTCTTCGTGCGCTCCAGCGGCTGCAACCTGCGCTGCGTCTGGTGCGATACCCCCTACGCCTCCTGGCGCCCCGAGGGCCAGGAGCAGCCGGTAGCCTCCATCCTAAAGGAAGTAAACGACTTGGGCGCGCGGCACGTGGTGGTCACCGGGGGCGAGCCGATGATCGGCCCGGACATTGTTGCGCTCACGGAGGGCCTGCGCCGCCTGGGACTGCATATCACCATCGAGACCGCCGGAACCGTCTTCGCGCCGGTCCAGTGCGACCTGATGAGCATCAGCCCGAAGCTGGCCAACTCGACTCCGCTCGACGACCCGCAGTGGGCCACCCGCCACGACCGCCTGCGCATACAGCCCGACGTCCTGCGCCGGCTGATGGAGGCTTACCACTACCAGCTCAAGTTCGTGGTGGCCCGCCCCGAAGATCTCGACGAGATCCGCCCCCTGGTCGATGAACTGGCCGCCGACCCGGCCAGGGTCATTCTCATGCCTGAAGGACGGGAGGCGGGGCTGTTACGCGAGCGCGGCGTTTGGATCGTCGAAATCTGCAAGCGGCACGGCTTCCGATTCAGTCCGCGGCTGCACATAGACCTGTACGGAGACCGCCGTGGGGTCTGAGCTGAGCGCCGGCGAGGTGAAACGGCTGGCTCGGCAGTGCGGCTTCGAGCTGGCGGGCGTGGCGCGGGCCGAACCGCTGGCCGAGGCCGGCTTCTATTTACAATGGGTTAGCGCCGGGCTGGGAGGAGAGATGGCGTACCTGGGCGGGCGGCGGGCGGCCCTGCGCCAGGATCCGCGCCGCTTGGTGGATTGGGTTCGTTCGATCATCTGCGTCGGCAAACTCTACAATGGCCCCTCCGGCCCCATTTCGCGTTATGCCTGCGGTCCGGACTACCACGTCGTTGTAGGCGAAGGACTTAGGGAATTGGCCGCGCGGCTGGAAGAGCGGGTCGGCCCCTTCCAGTGGAGAATCTCGGTCGATACCGCTCCGCTGCTCGAGCGGGCCTATGCCCGCCGCGCCGGCCTGGGTTGGATCGGCAAGAACACCTGCCTGATCGACCAGCGCCAAGGCTCGTTCTTCTTTCTGGGCGAACTTCTGGTCTCGCTGAATCTGGAGCCGGACTCCCCTGCCCCAGACCGCTGTGGAAAGTGCAGGCGCTGCATCGATGCCTGCCCCACCAAAGCCATTATCCCCACCGGCCAAAGCCAACCCGCCTGGATGCTGGATTCCCGCCGCTGCATCTCCTACCTCACCATCGAGCTGCGCGGGGCGATACCGGCCGAGTTTCACCCGGCGCTGGCCAGCCACGTTTTCGGTTGCGACATCTGCCAGGAGGTCTGCCCCTGGAACCGCAAGACTCCCCCGACCGCCGGTCCCGCTGCGTCTGTCGAGGAGCTGGCGCGCCTGACGGAAGCGGAGTTCCGGGATCGGTTCCGGGGCACGTCCGTGCTGCGCGCCCGCTATGAGGGATTCCGGCGCAATTTGGCGCTGGCGGATCGGGCAACTGAAGGCTAGAATGGATGGCGGAATGCGCGCAGCGTGGTGCCTGATCCTGGCTGGGGCGGTGGCGGCGCTGGCCGAGGACCCGCCGATCTCGAAAGGCTTCGAGTACTTCTACAACCTGCAGTACGACGAGTCGATCGCCGAGTTCAACCGGCAGGTCGCCGAGCAGCCAAAAGAGCCGACTGGGTACAACCACCTGGCCCAAGCCATCCTGTACCGCAACATGTTCCGCGCCGGAGCTTTGGAGAGCGAACTGGTCAGCGGTTCGAACCCGTTCCTCCGCCGCTCGAAGGTGGATGCCAGCCCGGAGGACCAGCGCAAGTTCGATCAGGCCATTGGCCGGGCCATGGAGCTGGCCCAGGCGACGCTCAAACGGAACCCCAACAATACGCAGGCGTTATACGCCCTGGGGGTCTCCTACGGGTTGCGGGCCAACTACAACTTCCTGGTCCGCAAGGCCTGGCGGGACTCGCTGCGCGACGCCACCTCGGCGCGACGCTGTCATAGCCGGGTGAGCGAACTGGACCCCGGCGTAATCGACGCACAACTGGTCCAGGGCTTGCACGATTATATCGTGGGCAGCCTGCCGGTTTACTGGCGCTTCTTCGGCTTCCTGATCGGCTTCCACGGCAACAAGGACGAGGGCATCCGGCGGGTGGAGCTGGTTGCCGAGAAGGGCCGGACCAACCGTTTCGACGCCCAGATCCTGCTGTGCGCCGTGTGCCGCCGTGAACGCCGCCCACAGCGAGCAGTGGTGCTGCTGCAGGACCTGATCCGGCGGTTCCCGGGCAACTACTTGCTGCCCATGGAGTTAGCCCAGATGTACAGCGACATGGGGGACAAGGAGAAAGCCCTGGCGCCGCTGCGGCAGCTCGAGCAACAGAAGCGCTCCGGGGCGAGCGGATTCGCCCAATTGCGGATGGAGAAGATCTACTATTCCGAGGGCGCCATAGAGTTCTGGTACAACGACTTGGACACCGCTCTCGCCAACATGAAACAGGCCGCCGCCGCCGCGAACGAACTGGACTTGAACACGGGAGTCATGGCCTGGATGCGCCTGGGCCAGATCTACGATCTGAAGGGACAGCGCGGACTGGCAATCGAGGCGTACCGGCACGCCATGGCGTTCGCGCCCGATTCGGACGCCGCCAGGGAGTCGCGGCAGTACCTGGTCTCGCCCTACCGCCGCAAGCAGAGAGGATAGCTACTCTTCGACCGTCACCTTCACCGGCTGCTCGATCAGCTTCGGCTCCTTGCCGCGGGTGAGAACCATCAGCGCCAGCCGGCCAGGCTTGGCCTTGGCGGGGATCTTGAACGTGATGGTCGTGGCCTCCTGCGTGGTCATGGCTACTTCGACATCGTTGGTCCCGTCGGTCAGATAGAGCTTGGCCACGATGGCCCGCTCCAGGTTCTCTCCGGTCACCGTCAGCAAGTCGCCGATCTTCCCGTTGTCCGGGTCGACGCTCTTCATCTGCGGCATGGCGGACTGGGCCGAGAGACAACTCGATAGTAGGAAGACGGCAAGAAGAACGGACACCACAAAAGACACTCTCATCTGCGATACGGCCTCCATGAAAGATGCTATGCGCAATTGGGGACGAATGCAAGTCCGATCGCGCATCGAGCCCGCGATTTCGCATGGGCGGACGCTGGCGGGCGGCAGGCGCCGGGCCGAAGCCCGGCGCCCGCCCGGAAGGGCTGGCCCCACGCGGACCTCACTTGGGAGCGGCGGCGATCAACTGGGCTACGCGGGAGCCTTGGGTGACGGGCTCGATCAGCACGATGTTGCGGGCGTTGAGCACCATGAAGTCCGGCCCATGCCACTCCTTGCCGCGGCGGATGAGCACGCTCGAAGTCTGCTTGGTGTTCGGGTCCACCGCGTTCTGGATGTAGAAAACGTCCCGCAGGATGGGATAGTCCGTCCCCAGCCCTTCCAGCTTGCCGAAGTAGACCGCGCCATTGCTTAGCAGCACGGCCTGATAGGTAGCCTTGAACTTCACGGGCGGCCAGAAGGGCCAGTCGGCGACCGCCACCAACAGGACCACGGCGACGATCGCGAAAAGAAGAATCCATTTAATCAGCTTCATAGGGGTCTCGATTTATCCTTGGGGCCGTTCGGAGACGGGCCCCCGCGACGGCCAAAAGGAAGTCTAGTCGGCGGAGGCCGAGTGAGTCAAGCCGCCGGGCGCCACGCTGCCTTGAGACAGCGTGGCGCCGGACGGAAGAGGGGTCATGCAGCCGCGTTGCGGCGGCGGCCGCGGATTTTGGAGCCAACCACCGCGGCGAGAAGGCCGGCCAGCGGCAGGAAGAAAGAGGGTTCGGGAACCGTGCCGGGGCCCGAAGGCTTGCCGTTGAGGTTCAAGACCACTTCATTGGGATTGCTGTAGTCGAGGCTGAAGGTGTCGCCACTTGGCAGGTTTATGAAGTCCACGGCGCCAAAGACTCCCGAGACGCCGCCGTTCGCGGTCAAAATGTCGTAGACGTAGTGGGTGTTGACGCCGGGGGCGAAACCACTGACGAGGTCGATATCGAGGGCGCCGCCGATCGCCGCTGTCCCGGAGATATCGGTAGAGCCGAACTGACCGGAGCCCGGCGTTCCCCCAATCTCATCGAGCAGAGTGCCCGACTGGGTGTAGTTGCCCATGATCGTGATCTCCCCGGGAGCATCGCCGGGGCTCAGCGTGCCGCCGGCGCCAATGGTCACGTTTCCATCGAGCGTGCCGGTCCCGGAGAGCGTACCGCCGAGAATACTGAGCAGAGAAGCAGTAAGCGTGCCCTCGTCCTGGGTCGTGCCGCCTGTCTGGATGTAATCGCCCGCCGTCGAGAAACTGCTGCCGGAGCCCACAAGCACCGCGCCGGCGTTGGTGAAACCATCTGCATCGGCGTCGAACGCCGCGCCTCCATCGACGGTGAAACTGCCCGTGCTGGTGTTGTTTGAAAGGTTCGACAGCGCGTTGTTCGAATAGGCGTCGAAGAAGTTGGCGTCCGCCCCGAAGATATGGATGGTCGCCGCGTTGGTCGCGATTTCGCCGCCTTCGTTGCTCCCAAGGTTGAGTCCGAGAGTCCCGTTGTTCGCAAAATAGGTTCCGCCGGCAAGCGTGCTGCCGCTGAAATTGGTCAGGATGTAATTCGCACTCATCTGCAGGGTGCTTCCCGCGTTGGCCTGGAGAGTTCCGTTATTGGTGAGGCTACCGCCGCCATCGATGTGAAGGGTCCCGCCGCCATTCGCCAGTATCGTTCCCGCAGTTCCGTTGACCACGGAGAGGCCGTTCCCGCCGATGTACCCGCTGCCCTGGATGGTGTGATCAACATTGGTCAACGTGTAGCTGCCACCGACGGGCTGGGAGAGGTAGTTGTAGCCATTGCCGGCCATAGTCACGGTTCCCCCGCCCTGCAAGGTAGTGTTGGCGTTGAAACCAAGGTTCGAAGGCCCGTAACCGCCTCCACTCAACTGGATGTTTCCGTTGTTGATGATCGTGCCCTGCATGGAGGTCGCTTGGCCCGAACTGATGTTCCACGTGTTGCCGCCCGAGCCGTCCGTATAAAGGGTGAGCGAGCCGGCCGTCAGTCCGTCGAGAGTGGGACTGCCGCTGCCGACACCGAGCGTCCCGCCATTGAGGCTGTTGAGGGTTCCGCCCGCGATCACCGCATTATTGTAAACGAGCACGCTGCTGGTGGCGCCGTTGGCAGTGATATTGGCGCCCGCATTGGCGATGTCGTTGTAGATCGCCAGGGTCCCTCCGTTGGTCGCCTCAAGCAGGCTCGAGTTGGTGAATGCACCACCGCCGTTCAGGGACAGGGTCCCGCCCGAAACGTTGGCGTCGATGGTTGCCTGGTTGATGACCGACAGGCCGTTAACGCCGATCTGGCCATAGCCCTGGATAGTGTGATCGACATTGGTCAAGGTTACGCCGCTGACGCCCTGAGAGAGGTAGTTATAGCCGTTGCCGCCCATGGTCACGGTTCCCCCGCCCTGCAGGGTGGTGTTGGTGTTGAAGACGAGATTCGCACCCCCGTAACCGCCTCCGCTCAACTGGATGTTTCCGTTGTTGTTGATCGTGCCCTGCATGTAGGTCGTGCCGCCCGAAAAGATGGTCCACGTGTTGCCGCCCAGGCCGTCCGTATGAAGGTTGATCGCGCCGGCCGTCAGTCCGTCGAGGGTGGCGCTGGCGCCGCCGAAGGGCCAGCCGACGCCGAGCGTCCCGCCATTGAGGCTGTTTAGGGTCCCGCCAACGATCGTCGCGCCATTGGAAACGAGCACGCTGCTGGTGGCGCCGTTGGCGGTGATATTGGCGCCCGCATTGGCGACGGAGTCCATGATCGCCAGGGTCCCTCCGTTGGTCGCCTCCAGGAGGCTCGAGTTGGTGAGTGCGCCAAGGTCGTTCAGTTGCAGGGTCCCACCCGAAACGTTGGCATCGATGGTTGCCTGGTTGATCAGCGACAGGCCGTTATAGCCGATGAACCCATAGCCCTGGATGACTTGATTGGCATTGGTCAAGGTTACGTTGCCGACGTTCTCGTAAAGGTAGTTAAAGCCATTGCCGCCCAAGGTGAGGGCGCCCCCGCCCTGCAGGGTGGTGTTGGTGTTGAAGCCGAGATTCGCACCCCCGTAGCCGCCTCCGCTCAACTGAATGTTTCCGTTGTTGACGATCGTGCCCTGCATGTTAGTCGCGTTGCCCGAGGTGCTGTTCCACGTGGTGCCCGTGGGGGCGTCCGCATAAAGGGTGATCGGGCCGGCCGTCAGTCCGTCGAGAGTGACGTTGCCGCCGGTGTAGAATATATTGCCGATGCCGAGCGTCCCGCCATTGAGGCTGTTGAGGGTCCCGCCCGCGATCACCGTGTTATTGTAAACGGCCACGCTGCTGGTGGCGCCATTGGCGGTGATATTGCCTCCCGTATTGGCGACGTTGTTGTAGATCGAAAGGGTCCCTCCGTTGGTCGCCTCAAGCAGTCCCGTGTTGGTGATCGCGCCGCCGCCGTTCAGGTACAGAGTCGTGCCCGAGACGTTGGCATTGATCGTTCCCGCCGCCTGGTTGTTCAGCGAGAGACCGTTAGAGCCGATCTGCCCATAGCCCTGGATCGTGTTGTCGACATTGGTCAGCGTGTAGCTGCCGCCGCCGTTCTGCTGGATGTAGTTGGAGCCGTTGCCGGCCAGGGTCACGGTTCCCCCGCCGGATAAGGCTGTGTTGTTGAGGACAAGATACGAGCCCCCGTAGCCGCCTCCGGTGAGGCTGATGGCGCCGGCGTTGGAGATCGAGCTGCCATACACGTACAGCGCGTCGCCGCTGGGAACAATCAGCCCGTTGGCCGCGTTCCCGAGGGTCAGATTGTTGACAGAGGCGACGATCCCGCTATAGGAGGGGGCGTTGATCAGGACCGGGTTGTTAAACGTACTGTTAATGAGCGCGTTGCCGCCGGCAGTGGGCACCCCTGCGGCGCTCCAGTTGCCGCCATTGAACCAATTGCTGCTGTTGGCGCCAGTCCAAACCGACTGCCCCAACGCAGGGGCCGAGGAAAAGCAGACCAGTACGAGAAGAGCGAGGGCGAGCGGCATCCAAGCCGAGCGCCGCGGTTCTCCATTCATCCCAGAGAAAACAGCTTTCATTGCAGAGTCTCCCTTTGTGTAGCGGAATCCTTGTCTGTCAGACACATCACACGTTCGAGCCGGCATAAGCGGCCTTCAAGACTAAAGCGACACGGGAAGGAAAAACGACTCACGAAAACTGAAGGCGGCGGCAGGTTTTTTTGATAGCGCCGCGCTGGCGGTGAAACTTGATGTACCCGGGCAGCTCCGGTGGGTGCGGAGCCGTCACCGATAGTTCGGCCAACTCGCTGTCGGAGTTGGGCTTAGGCGCGTGCTGGAGGTTGGGTCCGAAGACGGCTTCGACAGCCTGCCACGCCAACTGGCAGCCGACGGCGGTTCTTCGGAGCGGAGAACGACCGTCGGCACTGAGGTATCCCGGACGCGTTGACTCGAGAATCGTAGTTAAAATGTCTTAACTTCGGAGCTGCGGTCCTAGGAGGCCGACAGCGATTCGGCGGGCCAGGGAGGTCTCGGCTGGCAAGGTGTTGGAGGGTCGAAGGGCGACACGCCGATCAGCCGGAAGGCCGGCTGCGGGCAGGATTGCCCCCCACGTCTCAGATCTCAAGTTCGCTATGGAAGCCCTTGTGGATGGCGTAGAGGGCCAGTTCCAGGCGGTCCGAGACGCCCAGCTTGTCGAAGATGTTGTGCAGATGGTTCTTCACCGTCTGCTCGCTGATGAAGATCTTCTCCGCGATCTCCTTATTCTTGAAGCCCTGGGCGACCAAGGCGACGATCTCGCGCTCGCGCTGGCTGAGCGGGCTGCGTTCCCGCCCCTTGCGCTCGGCGCCACCCACGCGGCTGGGCGCGGCAAACTGGCGCATCACGGCCGCGGTGGTGTGCGAGTCCAGCCAGATCTCCCCGCCATAGACTTTGCGAATGCTCTTGTAGAGCAGCTCGGTGGCGGTCTGCTTGAGCACGATGCCGGAGCATCCCAGCTTCATGGCCTGCACAAACTCGTTCTTGTCTTCGGAGGCCGTGAGGATGATGATGCGGCTGCGGCAGCCGGAGTTCTTGAGGCTCTGGAGCACCGAAAGGCCGTCCAGGCCGGGCATTCGGAGGTCCAGCAACAGGACGTCGGGCTCCTTCTCACGCATGATTTCGAGAACTTCGTTCCCGTCTTTCGCTTCGCCGACCACCTCGAAGTCGTCTTCCAAGCTGAGCAGCTTGCGAAGGCCGTCGCGGAAGATCGGATGGTCGTCCGCGATGACGAGTCGAATCAGCCCGGCAGCCGGCACGCTAGTACGCGGGCTCTCGTACTGGAGCGCTGAGGGTTCATCTACCATATCCAGAGTCGATTCTAGATGAAGACTAGTACTAAGTCAATCGAAGTAATGATTAAAGTTGGTTCAAACCCCCAGAAAAACCGACTTTCAGTACCGGAACCCCCAGAACGGCGTGGTACCCCAGTCCCATTCGGAGCGACCTAGTCCTAGTACGCGCTTTGGGAATCCGCTATAATCCTGCTCGGACGATGTTTTACGAGGAGGAGGAAGCATGTCCAGTCCCGATTCAGACGGCCGCCGGGGCTTCCTGCGGTCTACGATGACGCTCGCGGGCCTCGCCGCCGCGGCGCCCGGGGCGGCCCTGGCCCAGTCACAGGGCACGGAGTTCCCGTTGCCCCGGTATGCACGGGCGCAGAACTGCCGATCACTGAAGCAATCTAGCCACGACCCGGCCGGCGGCAACGCCGACTTCCGACGGATCGCGCCGGGCGGCATCCTGGAGGTATTCAACTCGCCGGGGCCGGGGGTGATCTCGCACCTGTGGTTCACTATCTCCGCCCAAAGCCCACAGCACCTGAAGGAGCTGGTGCTGCGAGCGTATTGGGACGGCTGCGCCAAACCCAGCGTGGAGTGCCCGATCGGCGACTTCTTCGGGCTGAATCTGGGCCAGTACCAGATCTATGAGTCGGCGTATCTGGCCTGCTCGCCGGGCAAGTCGCTGAACTGCTATTTTGCGATGCCGTTCCGGAAGTCGGCGCGGCTCACGGTGACGAACGAGAGCGCGGGGCAGGTGGGGTCGTTCTACTCGAACATCGACTACTTGCTGGCGGCTTCCCTGCCGGAGGACACTCTCTATTTCCACGCCCAGTACCGGCAAGCCGCACCCTGCGTGGCCACGGTGGGAGAGCGATTCAACACCAGCGGGACCAAGAACTACGTCTACCTGGAGACGCGCGGACGGGGCCACTTGATGGGGGTCACGCTGGGGGTCTTGCAGAACGCGGACGGGTGGATGGGCGAAGGCAACGACATGATCTTCGTCGACGACGAGACGCGGCCGGCCATCATCGGCACCGGGACCGAGGATTACTTCCTGGGCAGTTGGGATTTCGGCGGGAGGGAAGGCTCGACGCCGTTCGCGCACCGGTATTACGGCGCACCGCTGATCGTCCAGCCCGAACGGAGAGGCGGGCAGTACTGCTGCTACCGGTGGCACGGCGACAATCCGGTAACCTTCACGCGCTACCTGAGGCACACGATGGAGCATGGCCACGCCAACGACCGGGGCGACAACTTTTACTCGGTGGGCTACTGGTACCAGGCCGAGCCGTACACGGATTTCCCGCCGCTGGCGCCGGTGGCGGAACGGATTCCGCGGGTGCGAGGGGGCTGAGGGGCGGCGTCCCGGCATCCTGCGCCGCACTCCAGATCTATCCGGCAAAATCGATATATCCGCGCCGCGGGTCGGTGCTCACCAGTTTCACGCGAAGCTGATCGCCCACGTCGACACCCTGCTGGCCACGAACGAGGAGACCCTCCGCGGGAGGGTCCAGCACGCGCACGAAAACGCCTTTGGGCGTGACGCCCGTCACCACGGCGGCGAACGTCTCCCCAATCCGATGCTGGAGCGCCACGGCCGCAATGCGTTTATTCATGGTCCGCTCCACTTTGCGCGCCGCATCCTCCTTGAGGGTGCAGTTGCGCGCGATGGAGTCCAGTTGCCGGTCCGAATAAGGCGCCGGCCGCTTGGCCAGAACCGACTTGATGAGCCGCTGCGTCACTGTATCGGCGAAGCGCCGGTTGGGGGCGGTGGAATGGGTGTAATCGTGGGCCGCCAGGGCGAAGTGCCCCTGATCCGCGTCGCCCGGCCGCGCGAAGACATACTCGCCTGGCCCCATCAGCTTGATCACGGCCAGGGAGAGGTCCGCGTAATGCACCTGGTCGGCGACTTTTCTCTTCTGAAGGAAGGCATTGAGGGCCCCCGAATCGGCTTCCGCCGGCAGAGTTTCGCCATAGCGGGCCGCCAGCTCTACGATGCGCGGCCAGCGCTCGGGAGTTCGCACCACGCGGTGGATCGAAGGTACGCCGGCGCTCGTGAGCGTGCGAGCCATTACGCCATTGGCGGCGACCATGAAGTTCTCGATCAGCTCGGTCGCACGATTCTTCTTGCGGGCATCGATCCCCTGCACGTGGCCGTCGGAAATGACGGCCTCCGCTTCGATGCGGTCGATGATCAAGGCGCCCAATCGGCGGCGCTCGTCGAAGAGCATCTGCGCGGCTTCGTCCTGCAGTTTTAGCTGCGCCTGCAAATCGGCGGAAGCTCCGACCTTGGGCGGCGCGGCGGACGTTCCCTCGATCCAGCCTCCGACGCCGTTGTAGGCTAACTGCGCCCGGTTGCGGACCAGGGCGCGATAAATGCCGGTGGATGAAACCGAGCCGTCGCCGGCGACGACCATGTCCACCACCACCGCCAGCCGGTCGGCGGCCTCGTTGAGCGAAGTCAGATCCGTGGACAGTTGCTCCGGCAGCATCGAAAAGGTTCGAATTCCGGTGTAGACCGAGGTGGTTTGCGCCGCCGCGTGGCGATCGATGGGAGAATCGACGGAGACGTCGGAATCGACATCCGCGACCCCGACCAGAACGCGGATTCCACCGTCGACGCGCTGGGCGGCTTCGATCTGGTCCAAATCGCGCGAAGTGTCGTTATCGATGGAGGACCACAACAGCGCGCGCAAATCGCGCACATCGCCGTCCGCCGCGGGCGCCGGCCGGGCCTCGATCGCCGCCAGTTGCAGGCCGACTCCCGGAGGAAAATCGGGATCGAAGCCCTCGTCGATCATTTCCTGGCGGGCGATGGCGAAGAGATCGAATCCGGTGTCGGGCATGATACCCATAGCCTACCATCCGCAGGGCGCGGCAGCGGCCCGCCAGATGTTCGCCAGCTCCCCTGTGCTATCGTTAAATCTCAGCCTTCCTGCAACGCTCACCAGGGCCGGTAGCTCAGGAGGTAGAGCATCTGCCTTTTAAGCAGAGGGTCGCGGGTTCGAGTCCCGCCCGGCTCACCAGATTCCTGTTGGACTGTCCACCACCCCCGGAGGCTATTGGCCTAGGTAGAGGACGTGGACGTAGGTGCCCAGCCTGACGTTGTAAGCCAGGTAGTAACCGGGATGGTCCGGGTCCTCATAGATCACGATGTTGTCCGAATCCCAGAGCCAGCCGTCGCAGTAAGCTATCTCGGCCGCCATCACCGAGAAGTAGAAGCCGCCAAACCAGAAGCGCGACGGGCCGCCGCCGGCCAGGCGAAACACGTGGCCAGGGCCGAAGCCGCCGGTAAAACGGCCGTGCTCCCAGGGATGATCCAGACGATAGCGTACGTCGGCGGGGCCGGTATCGTGCCCAACCCAAACCTTGCCGCGATCGACATGCGGGGCGTTGGGATGCCCGGGCCGGTCGCTGAAGTTGCGCACCTCCGGGGCAGGCGAAGCGTTGCGCACGGGGCTAGGACCGTGAGCCGGGGGGCGGCCGGGCTTGAAACCGTGAGACTCTTCTTTGGCGAACCCGGCATTCCAGGCGGCCAGGCTCAGCACGGCAACAACGGCGATGGTGCTCTTCATGGCTGTTTCCCTTTCCTTGAGTTCCCGATCGTTTTCAGTGTACAACGGGCCGAGGCCCGCGCGACCGCCCGGCCTTGTCCAGCCGATCTCCGAGAAGTTTCCTGAGGAGATCGTCGCCGCTTTCGGCGTCCTCCGGAATCGATTGGGTGATTTTGGGCTGATTCATGGCTCGCAGCAGCTCCTCAACTTGCTCCGCCCGCAACGGCAAGCCGCTGAGCGAGGCACAAGCCAGCATCCCGCAGAAAACGGCCTTTGCCAATTTGCTTCTGAGACTCATGGCGCTCCTCCCATACCATCCACGCGCACGCACTCCCGCGCAGAAGGGAGCGCGGTAATCGGCTGGATTGGCGAGCTATTTCAGAGGAGGGGCGCGAGCGGGGACGGCCGGAACGAACGGGAACGCGCCGGGATCGCATTCCTCGGTTGCCCGCCGAACCGCCGCCACTGCGAGGAGAGCGAAGAACAGCCAGAACGGCGCCATGATCGCATGCAGCGGGCCGGACGAGGCCGGCGCCAGCGAGGCAAGCAGGAGTGCCGCCATGCAGAACAGGGCAATCAGTTTGCGTCCGGGGACCATGCTCGCGTACCTATTGTAAGCCGTTCCGCATGGTGTAGAATACTGGCTGCCTATGCGAAAGACAACCCGCATCGTTCTCATCTGTCTGGGCGCTTGGTTCGCGCTCTGGCTGGTGCTGTTCCTCATGTTCGGATTGGTCAAGGAGCGGCTGACCTCACTGTACTTCAAGCTGGGGTCCAAGCCGAAAATGGAGCTCATTTTGCAAGTGCAGGTCCAGGATGCCGTCAAGGAAGAGGCCGACCTGCTCCTCAGCCGCCTGCCGTATGAGCTTCGGAGGATGCAGATCGCCTACACCAGCATCGACTGCAACGATCCCTCTACCGTCGAACAAGCGGACTCCATTCAAATCGACCTGAAGGGAATCCCCGCCGACAGGATGGGAGAGCTGCGCAGTCTCGCGAACGACAGGTTCTCAGCTTGGCGCCTGACGCCGGTCAACGCTACCGACTACCGGCTGAATCTTCGCCCCACCGAGTTACTCGTAGCGAAGCGAGCGGCAGTGCAGCTAACGGCCTCGGTGCTTCAGAACAGGCTGCGCGGGCTGGGTTTGATGGGGCGGGCCTTCGCCAGACCGGGAGGCGGGAGCGAGGGCTACGAGATCGTGGTGCAACTCCTGGAGAGCGTGGACGATCTGGCGCGGGTCAGGGCGATCCTCACTACGACTGCCAAACTGGAGCTCAGCGCCGTGATCGACGGTCCGTTCCCCGACCGTGACCAGGCGCTCGCCAAGCAGGGAGGGGCTATGCCGCCTGCAACCAAGCTGGTCCCGGCGCGCGGCCAGAGCGGCGACGTCTGGTACCTGGTGAGCCGCATTCCGGTCATCACCGGCAGCGATATGCGCAATGCCCGCCCCAGCCGGAGCGAAATGGGCCGCTGGGAAACGGACTTCGTGCTGACTAAGGAAGGCGCCCAACGATTCGGCCGCTACACCGAGGCCCACATCGGCGACCGCCTGGCGATCATCCTGGACGACCTGGTCCGGAGCGCGCCTGTGATCCAATCCCGCATCGAGGATTCGGGGCGAATCGTCGGCTCGGCCAGCGAGCAGGAAGCCTCCGATCTGGCCCTGGTGCTGCGGGAGGGCTCACTGCCCGCCCGAGTCTTCGTGATCCAGGAGCGCTGAGGCTTACCGAGCCGGCTGCCGCAAGCTGATAGGCTATTTGTGTATGGCCCGCATCGCCATCCTGGACGACGAGGTCAATGTCGGGACTTCCTTGCAGATGATTCTGGAACGGGAAGGGTACGCGGTGACGGTTTGCCGGTCGGCGGCGCAATTTCGGGCGCATCCCGAGGCCCGGCGGGCCGACGCCTATCTGCTGGACATGATGCTGCCCGACGGGAACGGGATCGAGGTGCTGCGCTGGCTGCGGCAGACGGATTGCCACGGGGCGGCGGTGATGATCTCGGGCCACGGCACCATCGCCGACGCGGTGGAGGCGACGCGGGCCGGCGCCTTCGATTTTCTCGAGAAGCCGCTGACCCGCGACCGGGTTTTGCTGGCCCTCAAGAACGCGCTGGAACAGACGGCGCTGCGCCAGGAAAACGAGCGGCTGCGCGAACTGGTGGGCGAGGCGCCGCGCATGATCGGGGAGAGCCCGGCGTTTCTGCGCGTGCTCGAGCAGGCCCGCCTGGTGGCCCGGTCCGATGCGCGCGTGCTGCTGGCGGGGGAATCGGGAACCGGTAAGGAATTGCTGGCGGCCTATATCCACCGCGAAAGCCCGTTCGCCGCGGGCCCGTTCGTAAAGATGAATTGCGCGGCCATCCCGACCGAACTCCTGGAGAGCGAGATGTTCGGCCACGAGAAGGGGGCCTTCACCGGGGCGGGCGCGGCGCGGCGCGGCAGATTCGAGATGGCGGACGGCGGCACTCTGTTCCTGGACGAGGTGGGGGACCTGCACGAGACGGCGCAGGCCAAGCTGCTGCGAGTGCTTCAGGAGGGTGAGTTCCACCGGGTAGGCGGGGAGCGGCCCATACGGGTGGCCGTGCGGGCGATCTCGGCGACCAACCGGGATTTGGCGGCGCGCGTAGCCCAGAAACAGTTTCGCGAAGATTTGTATTACCGCCTGTGCGTGGTGCCGATCCGCGTCCCTCCCCTGCGCGAGCGGGCCTCGGACGTGCGGTTGCTGGCCGAGTACTTCCTCGAGGAATTCTGCCGCCGTAACAACTTCAAACCCAAACGGCTGGATGGCGAAGTGTTTGCGGCGCTCGAGAAGTTCGGCTGGCCGGGCAACGCGCGGGAACTGAAGAACGTGATCGAGCGCATGGCCATCTTGACGCCGGGGGAACGGCTGGGAGTGGACTCGGTGCCGCTGGAGATTCGGCTGCCGGAGGAGAACGGGGCGCGCTCCAGCGTACAAGACGCGCGCGACGCGGGCGAGCGGGAGCACATCCTGCGGGCGCTGGACGAGAGCGGCTGGAACGTCTCGGCGGCGGCGCGCGCGCTGGGCCTGGAGCGCACCAATCTGCACAAACGCATACGGGCGCTGGGCATCCGGCGCTAGCCGCGCGGTGGGCCGGGGAGGCGCGGCCTTCGGGTAGTGTAATCTTAAAGTCTGGCCGCTCTGAAGGGACAGCAAAAGTATGTCCGATCTAGTCAAACTCTACGAAGCGATTCTGAATGGCGATACCAAAGGTACACTTGCGCTGACCAAGGAGGCGCTGGCCGAGGGGGCCGATCCCCTGGACCTGGTCACCCGCTACATGGCGCCCGCCATGACCGAGGTGGGCCGCCTGTTCGAGTGCGAGGAGTACTTTGTCCCGGAGCTGATGCGGTCGGCGCAGGCGATGAAAGGCGCGCTGGAGTTGATCCGGCCGCTGCTCGTGGCCAGCGGCGCGGAGCCGGCGGGAAAGGTCGTCATCGGGACGGTGAAGGGCGACCGGCACGACATCGGCAAAAACCTGGTGGCCTCCATGCTGGAAGGCGGCGGTTTCGAGGTGCGGGACATCGGCACCGACGTCCCGCCCGAGAAGTTCGTCCAGGCGGTTCGGGAACATAACCCCGATCTGGTCTGTCTTTCGACGCTGCTGACGGTGACCATGCGCGCGGTGCCGCTCACCATTCAGGCCTTGAAGGATGCCGGACTGCGGGAGCGCGTCCGGGTGCTGGTGGGAGGCGCGCCGGTAACCGAGCAGTGGGCGCTTGAAATCGGCGCGGACGGTTACGGAGCCAGCGCGGCGGCGGCGGTGCCGCTGGCCCGCAGAATGATAGGCAAGCCATGACCGAGCTCGATCAATTGGCGGCCGCCGGTCCAGTGGCGACGGACGGGGCCTGGGGAACGCAGCTCTACGCCCGCGGTTTGCCGCCGGGCGACGTGCCGGATTCCTGGAACCTGACCCACCCGGATCAAGTGGAAGAGGTGGGACGCGCCTACGTGGAGGCGGGCAGCCAGGTGATCCTGACCAACACGCTGCTGGCCAGCCGGCTGATGCTGGCCGGCTACGGCCTCGCCGAACAGACGGTGGAGATCAACCGCGCCGGAGCGGCTATCTCGCGCCGGGCGGCGCAAGGGCGCGCGCGGGTTTTCGCCTCCATGGGCCCCAGCGGGAAGATGCTGCTCGCGGGCGACGTCACCGAGGACCAACTGCTGGAGACGTTTCGGGAACAGGCCCGCGCGCTGGCCGAGGGCGGCGCCGACGCACTGCTCATCGAGACCATGTCGGACTTGGGCGAGGCCACGCTCGCCGTGCGCGCGGCGGCGGAGACAGGTTTGCCGGTGGCGGCCTGCATGGTCTTCGACTCCGGCAAAGGGAAAGACCGCACGCTGATGGGGACCACGCCCGAAGACGCGGCCCGTGCTCTCGAGGCGGCCGGGGCGAGCGTGGTGGGCGCGAATTGCGGCTCGGGCGTGGCCGGGTACGTCGCCGTCTGCCGGCGCATGCATGGCGCAAGCAGTCGGCCGATCTGGATCAAGGCCAACGCCGGCCTGCCCGAACTAGTGGACGGTGTGACCCGGTACCGCATGACGGCGGAGGAGTTCGCGGGATACGTTCCAGCGCTCGTCGAAGCCGGCGCGAGCTTCATCGGGGGCTGCTGCGGAACCGGCCCCGACCATGTGCGCGCCATCGTGGCGGCGCTCAGCCAGAGACGGCCGTGAGCTACGCCGACCTGGCCGAGGCAATCCGGAATCAGCGGGCCATCCTCTTCGTGGGGGCCGGGGTATCCAAGAACGTCGGCGTGCCCACTACCGACGAGGTAGTGGCGGAGATCGCCAAGCAGTTGGGGCAGGACCCGGAGACCTTCCGCTCGCTGGGAGATCACCGCGCGCTGGCCGAATACTATCAACTCACCAAAGGCACGCTGGGCCCGCTGCGGAGCTGGATGGACGTAACCTGGCACCAGTCCAAGGTGGATGTTCGCGATTCGGAGATCCACCGCCTGATTGTCGAGCTCTCTTTCCCGCTCATCTATACCACCAATTACGACCGCTGGCTGGAGCGCGCCTACGAAGCTCACGGCAAGGAGTACACCAAGATCGCCAATGTCGGGGATTTGCTGGAGGCGCGCGCGGGCGTCACGCAGATCGTGAAGTTTCACGGCGATTTCGACGACGACGCCTCGCTCGTGCTGACCGAATCGAGCTTCTTCGAGCGCATGGATTTCGAGAGCGCGCTGGATATCAAGCTGAAGTCCGACGCGCTGGGCCGGCCGGTGCTGTTCATCGGCTACAGCCTGTCGGACATCAACATCCGCTACCTGGTTTTCAAGCTGCAGCGGCTGTGGGAGTCGTCTTCGTTCAACGCGCTGCGCCCGAAGTCCTATGTGTTCCTGAGAAGCTCGAATCCGGTGCAGGAGCGGGTGCTGCGCGCGCGCGGGATCGAGCCCATCGTCTCCCCGAGCGAAGATCCGGGCGAGGGCCTGAAGCGCTTCCTCTCCGGGTTGCTCGAGGAAGTGCGCCACAAGTGAATCGTCCGTGCGTCTGAAGGCCATCAGTTGCGAGATCCTCTACCGGGAAATGTGCGCGGCGGTGGCGCGCAGCCCGCACCAGGTGGATCTCGAGTTCCTGCCCAAGGGGCTGCACGACCTTGGCTCGAAGGGGATGCTGAGGCGCTTGCAGGCGGCCCTGGACGCGGTGGATGAGAGCTGCTACGAGGCCATTGCGCTGGGCTACGCGCTGTGCGGGAACGGCGTGGCGGGCCTCCAGGCGCGCGGCCGGCCGGTGGCGCTCGCGCGGGCCCACGATTGCATCACCCTGTTCCTGGGCAACAAGGAACGCTACCTGGACTACTTCGACAGCCACCCCGGCACGTATTTCAAGACCAGCGGCTGGATCGAACGGGGCCACAACCTGGAGCAGGTGGGCAGCGATCTCACTCACAATTACAGCCAGTTGACCTTCATCGAGATGGGGGTCGAGCCGGACGACCGCTTTGAGCGCCAGACCCGCGCCGAGGCGGCCGAGCTGGGCTGGGCGTTTGAGAAAGTGCGCGGCGACATGTCGCTGATCGAGCGGCTGGTGGGCGCGCAATGGGATGCCGGGGACTTCCTGGTGCTCCAGCCGGGCCAGCGCGTCGTGCCCAGCTACGACGCCAGCGTCATCCGGGCGGAATAGGCGAACAATTCCCCGCCCCGCCGCGTATCCTATTGAGGAGGACGAATCGTGCTCACCTTCCTCGCCTGGCTGATCCTGCTGATTCTGTGCTGGCCGTTGGCGCTGGCGGCGCTGATTCTCTACCCCATCGTCTGGCTTCTGCTGCTGCCGTTCCGCATACTGGGGATCGCGGTGGGCGGCGTGCTGCGCCTCGTGTGGGCCGTGGTCACGCTGCCCGCGCGCGTCTTGAGCCGGCTGTGAGGGGCAGCCTCCGATTTCCTCAAAGACCTCCGTGCACGGGCCGATGAGGACAGCATGAGTTCTAGCGCGGTAAACAGTTTTTCCAGCAACTATGTGCAGTCGGTCCTCAGCGGCATCCTCCAGCAGGCGGGCTTGACGACCGGCCAGAACAGCAACAGTTTGAGCAGTCTGGGCGCGGCGTCCAGCGTGCAGGGGTCGGACAGCACCCAGTTGTCGCCCTTCGCCCAGTTGATGAGCACGCTGCAACAGCTTCAACAGTCGAACCCGAGCCAGTACCAGCAGGTGATGCAGCAAGTCGCCACGAATTTGACCGCCGCCGCCCAAATCGCCACCAAGGCGGGCAACACGGCAGCCGCCAGCCAGCTCACCCAGCTTGCCACCGACTTCACGAACGCCTCCACCAGCGGCCAGCTTCCCAACGTCAGCGATCTGGCACAGGCGATGGGGGGCCATCACCATCATCGTCATGCGCACGGCGCCTCGTCCAATTCGGATAGCGCCTCCAGCAGCGGCTCGACGAGCAGTACCTCCGGCGCAACCGGCAACAGTTCGGCCAGCAGCGCCAGCCCGAGCAGCACTACGGATCAGATGTTGAGCCAGCTCCTGACGGCCATGCAGTCGTCCTCCACCCAGAGCGACAGCCTGGATCCTATGACCATCATCTACAACACCCTGTCCCAGGCCGGGATCAAGGTTGGCTCGTAGATACGCTGGGGTACTTCCCGAGGAGCTTTAGCAGGAACCCGTGCAGGCGGTGGAACCACTGGGTATTGGGAAGGAACATGTAGGGACAGCCCCCGGCCACGACGCGGACGCCGTTCTTCTCGCACAGCGCGACGGCGGACTGGCTCACCGCGCCCGGGCCAGCCGCCCGGTACATCCAAACCCGCCGGACGCCGGCCTCCAGGCAATCGCGGACGATCGCCTCGGTCGTGGCAGCAGGAGTCAGGATCAGCACACCGTCCACAGGCGGTGAGATGGCTTGCACGCGATCGAAACACGCAACGTCCCCGGCCGTTTTAGCGTGCGGGTTCACCGGAACCGCATCGTAACCGGCGCGGCGGAGGTCGAGGAAGAGCCGGGTGTTGAAGTCCTTCGGATTGCGGCTCACGCCAACTACCGCGATGCGCTTCTGCGCCAGGAAGTCCCCGATTGTGTCGAGCATTCGATCCTCCACGGGATATTATCGCGCAGCGGCTCGCCGGAAACGCCAAGGAATGGTCATGCCGACGGGGACTTGGCAGTCCGGATGACGCCTCCGCCCCGCCTTTTCAATAACTTAGGATTACCCGCACTGTGGCGATGCGAATGCCGGTAAGGAGGCCATGAGCACCAGTCCCATCCACAGTCTTTCCAACAGCTACATCCAGTCGGTTCTCAACAGCGTTCTCCAGAACGCGGGCTTGACCATCGACCAGGCCAATAACAGTCTGGCCAGCGTTGGCACAACGGCCGTCCAGACCCAGGATAACAACCAGCTCTCGCCGTTCGCCCAAGTGATGAGCGAACTCCAGCAGCTTCAGCAATCGAACCCCACCCAATACGCGCAGGTCACGCAGCAGATCGCGACCAATCTGACGGCCGCCGCCCAGACTGCCACAACCGCGGGCAACACCACCGCGGCCAGCCAGCTCACTCAGCTTGCCACCGACTTCACTGCCGCCTCAACCAGCGGCCAGCTTCCCAGCATCAGCGATCTGGCCCAGGCGCTCAGCGGTCATCACCACCATCACCATCATGGCGGCCAATCCCAGCCTGCGGCGGACAGCACTTCCGGCGCCACCGCCAGCTCGAGCAGCACCTCGAGCACTACCACGAGCCAGACGCTGAGCCAGCTCCTGGCGGCCTTCGAGGGAACGGCGACCCAAAACAGCGCCCTGGATCCTATGAGCATCATTCTCAACACCCTGTCCAGCGCCGGGATTGGCAGCTCTGCGAGCGCGTAGCGGCCGCGATTCGACCGTAGGGGAGAACTGAGTACCAGGAGGGCTGGCCCAACTCACGCGAGTTTGGGGTAGCATGGGTATCTGCCATGCCTGACGCCTTTCTGCACACCACGCGTTCGATCCTCCTGCTCTCTATGATCGTAGGAGCGTTGGCCGCCGGCCAGACGCCGGATACCAAGGTCCCACGGTCGGGCTTCGATCTCTACTACCGCGTCTCGGGCGCCGGGCGGCCGGTGGTGATCCTGACCGGCGGGCCGGGGTTCGATTGCGATTACATGACGCCGGTGGCCAGCGAGATCGCCAAGTCGAACCAGGCGATCCTGGTGGAGTTGCGCGGCACGGGGCGCTCGCTCCCCAGCGTAATCGGCCCGGAGACGATCAACGTCAAGGGCTACCTGGAAGACCTGGAGGCGCTGCGCGCCAATCTGAACCTGGAGCGTTGGACCGTGCTCGGCCACTCCGCCGGCGGAGTGCTCGCCATGCACTACGCCGCCGCGCATCCCGAGCGTGTGGATCGGCTGGTGCTGGTCGGCACGGCGCCGATCGCGGCCGAGTTCATGGACGCCTACCGGGACAATCTGGAAATGCGGGTGGGCCCGGAACCCCTGCAATCCAACGATCCCGCCAGCTTCAAGAAGGTGCTGCCGGCCCTCTTTTTCGATCTGCGGAAAGGGGAGGCGTTTGCGGCCGCATTCCCAGCCGCGCAGTTGCACGCCGACGTCAGCCGGATGCTGGGCGCGGAGATGATGCGGCCCGGCGCCGACCTGCGGCCGCAACTCAAGAACTTCGTCCGGCCAACTCTATTGGTCAACGGGCGGCAGGACGCCATCGACGCGCGGATGGCCTACGAGACGCACCTGGCCCTGAAAGGCTCCGAGCTCCAGTTCATCAACCGTTGCGGTCACTTCCCCTGGATCGAGCAGCCGCGGCAATTCTTCGAAATCGTGGAAAGGTTCCTGGCGAGCGGGACTAACTAGGGACCCGCTACTTCCCGCCCAGCTTGAACTGGAGCGTCCGGACCCAGTCTTTTTGGAAATCCGGCTCTACCGTCTTCGCCAGCGCGAGTCCTTTCCCGTAAGCCGCGCGAGCCTCGGCCCGCCGGTTCAAAACGGTCAGCACATCGCCGAGGGCAGCCTGCGCCTGAACGGCGTTCGGATCGGCTGCCACCGCCTCCTCGGCCGCCGCCCGCGCCTGTTCCACCTTTCTTGCGCGAAGCAAATCCCACGCCTGTTGCGCATGGCTGAGCGCAGACGCGCGCGGAACTTTGAAGCGCCCGTCGAACACGAAAACCCCATCGTCGATGACCGCCGCGGGGGGCAGACGCTGGAATTGATCGTATGCGTTCAGCGCGCCCGGCCCGGATTCGAATCCCGATAGGGTGCCCAGGCTGATCAGCACCGGCCCGTCGATTTCGGCCGGCACGTCGGTCGGCTCATCGAGCCACATCGAATCCACCGTCGGCAGCGTCTTGCACGGAATCCCGTAATAGCTTGGCCGCACCACACCGGCCGCGAAGTAGGCGAACCAGCAGTCCTTCGCTCCGCGCTCGTCCAGGTACTGCTTGACGGTCTTGAGCTGCTGCGCCCAGTCCGTGTTCGAATCGCTCAGATACTTGTAAGTGCTCTCCGGCCCTCCCCATAGCTCGTTCGCGTAGGCGAGGTAGTTGGGGAAACACCGCGCCGACGAAACCGCGTGCAGAAGCAGCAGCGCGCCAACCACGAACGCCCAGCGGCGGTTCTGGCGGATGAAGGCCCATGCCGCGCCCGCCGCCAGCACCGAGAAAAAGACGTACAGCGGAAGAATGTGCCGGACGCCGATGTTCAGCCCCGCGCTCATGGCCACCAGCAAGTGGAATACCGGCGGCACGGTCAGGAACAGAATCTCGCGCCAGCACCGCAGCCTGCGCGTCGCGATCGCGACGGCCGCGAGCAGCAACAGACCAAAGAATCCGAGCGTGGATTTTACCGCGAAAGCCACCGGAAAGTAGAACCACACGCCGTTGGAGTGGACCTTGCCCAGCACGTAGGTGGGAAACCAGCCGGCCAGGCTCCGCACATCCGTCAGGCCGTAGAGATACGATTCGGGCAACACGCGCCAGCGCGCCGCGAGCAAGATGCCCTGGGCCTCCATGGGTTTTAGTTGCCGCGCGTATTGCGCCAGCGGGGGATTCAGCGCCATTCCGTCCGGCCGCGCCTGGTACCGGAAGCCGTAAAACGCCCACAACACCACCACGGCGAGCAGGCCCGCCGCCACCAGGGCGCCAACCAGTTTGAGCGCCTTCTTCCCCGCCCCTGCCGATCCTCGGCTCAACAGCACTTCCACGCCAACAAGCAGCGCCAGAATGGGGAATACAAGAATGCCCGTGTGCTTGGCCGCCAGAGTGAGTCCCGCCGCCACGCCCGTGGCCGCCAGGCGCCAGGCCGACCGGGCCTTGACATAGCGGTAGAACGCATAGACCGTAGCGAACAGACCGCAGGAAAGCGCCACATCCGTGGTGACGTAGGCCCCGTGCGCCAGCAGGTTCGGCTCGAACACCAGCAGCGTGAGGGCGATGAATCCCGCGCCGGCGCCGAACATCTCTTTGGCCGCCAGGAACGCCAGCGCCAGCAGCGCCAGCGCGAAGATCGACGCCGCCGTGCGCGTTCGGGCCAGGATCGTGTCCGCATCGTTGCCGAAGACGAACTCCCTGCCATCCAGAAACGCTTCTACCTTGAAGTCCCGCTGCCGCAGCTTGGGAACGGCGAGTTTCATGGGCAGCAACGGCAAGGCCGCCACCAGCTTGACCATGGGAGGATGCTCGGGGTTCAGCCCGAAATCTCCCGTCGTCCAGGACATGTAGCCGGCGAAAATATGATCGCCTTCATCCCACGTCTGTGAAGTCCTGCGCACGGACAACCAGAGCTGAACTGCGAAAAGCGCGATGAGAAACACCACGCCGGCCACCGCCAGCCCGCGCCGCTGCGTAGATGGTTGCTTCGGGTGCATCCATGCCCTACGTGGCGAGAGCCTGCGCAACCGTGGTTTCCCCGCGCGCGCCGGTGGATTGCCCGAGTTCCTCCAGCAGCGCGGACTCCAGACCGTCCGGGTCGATGACGGCTTCGCAGGCCGCGATTTCGGAGTCGCTGGCGCCCTGGAAGCACAGTTCGCAGACTCCCAGCTCCTCGCTACCGCAGCGAACCGGCGGGCCGAAGGCGCGGCACAGGATGGGGCGCGCGGCGTAGAGGTCGCAAAGGCCGGATGCCGGGTCGAGCGCGGGGCAGGGATCGTCGTCGCCCATCTCAACGGCTGTCTGGCGGACGCGCTCCCGCACGCTCGCGGCCCGTTCCGGATCTCGCGCTTCGAGCTCGGCCAGCCCCAACCTCAGCCGGCGGGCATCCAGTTGGGTGATGGGAAAGGGGCCCAGGCAGCACTCGGTGCAACCCGCGTGGCAGACCAGCCAGGACCCGCTCCGCCGCGCGGCCTCGGCCAAGGCGGCATCCACAACCTGCACGAAGGCCCGGTCGCCGGAATCGATGCTCTCGCCAGGCTGCATTGCTCGATTGTAGCCCAGCCGCCTGCGGTGGGGCGCGAAGATGGCATAATGGCCGGGGAGGATCCATGCATCGCAAGGCTTACACTCTTCTTTGGGCGGCGCTGCTGCTGCCGGCGGCCGCACCGGGCCAGTTAGTGGAGGACTTCAACCCGCCGAAGGCCAACTGCTGTCTGCCCGGCATGGCGCAGAGTCTCGCCGATCAGCTTCAGGACTGGAATCAGCTCAACCGCTATCACGCCGATAACGAGCGGCTCAAAGGGCTGCCCGTGGAGCCCGGGCGGGTGGTGTTTCTGGGCGATTCCATTACCGACATCTGGAAGCTGGCGGTGTCCTTCCCGGGCAAGCCCTACGTGAATCGCGGCATCGGCGGCCAGACCACGCCCCAAATGCTGGTGCGCATGTTTCCGGACGTGATCGATCTGAAGCCGGCCGCCATGATCCTGCTAGCGGGCACCAACGACATCTCGCACAACACCGGGCCCGAGACCCAGGCCATGGTCGAGGAGAACATCCAGGCCATCGCGGAGCTGGCTCAGGCGCACGGCATCAAAGTGATTCTGTGCTCGCTGCTTCCGGTCAGCGACTACACCCCGCGCCCGCAGACCAAAGCCCGCCCGCCCGCGGACATCCTCAAGCTGAATGCGTGGTTGCAGGTTTACGCCGCCAAGTCGGGCGCGGTCTTCGCGGACTATTATCCGGCGGTGGTGGACGGCCAGGGCATGCTGCGAAATGGCTATTCGGAGGACGGGCTGCATCCGAACGCCAAAGGCTACGAGCTGCTGGCGCCGGTAGCCGAAGCGGCCATTCAGAAGGCGCTAGCCCGCTAAGCCTCTCCCCGGCGGCGCCGCAGCAGCCAGGGTTCGATCGGACCGGGGTCTTCCAGGATCTCGCGTTCGATCTCCTGGAACTGTGTGTCAATCACCACGCGCTCGATGGAGGCGCCCAGGAATTCGTCGCCGGTTTCCGCCCGCTTCTGCTCGATGAGGGCCAGGATCGCCCCGTACAGCTCCAAACGGTTCGCTGTGTTCGCCATTTTCCGGTCCTCCTACTGGATTGGACGCCAAACTCCCGCAGGAGTTCCAGGAAAAAGAGATCCCGGCCGGGGCGGAACCGGCACCCCCTCGGCGCCGCCCGTGTCAACATAGAGGTATGGACTCTTCGACCGCGCCCGCCGCTGTGGGCGCCACGCGCAACATCGCCATCATCGCGCATGTGGACCACGGAAAGACCACGCTGGTGGATGCCATGCTGCACCAGAGCGGCGTCTTTCGCGAAAACGAGGCCGCCGCGCTCATCGAGTGCGTGATGGACTCCAACGCCATCGAGCGCGAGCGCGGCATCACCATTCTCTCCAAGAACACCGGCGTGCGCTATCGCGGCGTCAAGATCAACATCGTGGACACGCCGGGGCACAGCGATTTCGGCGGCGAAGTGGAGCGCGCGCTCAAGCTGGTGGATGGCGTCATGTTGCTGGTGGACGCCAGCGAGGGCCCCCTGCCACAGACCCGCTACGTGCTCATGAAGGCCCTGGAAGCCAACTTGCCGCCGGTGCTGGTGATCAACAAGATCGACCGGCCCGACGCCCGCATCCAGGAAGTCCTCAACGAAGTCTACGATCTGTTCATCGACCTGGACTCGACCGAGGACCTGCTCGATTTCCCGGTGGTCTACACCAACGCCCGGGCCGGCGTGGCCAAGCTGTCCCTGGAGGATCCCTCCACCGATCTGCGCCCGCTCTTCGAGACCATCCTCGCGCGCATCCCCGCTCCGGCTGGCGATCCCGACGCCGTGTTGCAACTGCTCGTGGCCAACCTGGACTACAGCGACTACCTGGGCCGCCTGGCCATCGGCCGCGTCTTCGAGGGCACCCTGCGGCTGGGCGACGAAGTGGGCATCGCCAAACTTGACGGCAGCCTCCAGCGCACCCGCATCACCAAGCTGTATTCTTTCGAGGGGCTGAAGCGGGTCGAGGAGACCATCGGCCGGCCGGGCGACATTCTGGCCATCGCGGGAGTGGAGGGCATCACCATCGGCGAGACCATCACGCACCCGGAGACTCCCGCGCCGCTCGCGCACGTACCCATCGACGAGCCCACTATCGCCATGACCTTCACCGTGAACACGTCGCCGTTTTCGGGCCGCGACGGCGCTTACGTCACTTCGCGCCACATCCGCGACCGCCTGGATAAGGAACTGCTCACCAACGTATCCATCCGCGTCGAAGAGGCCGGCGGGCCGGACGCCTTCAAGGTACAGGGCCGGGGCGAGCTGCAACTGGCGATCCTGATCGAGATGATGCGGCGGGAAGGCTACGAGCTGATGGTCGGCAAGCCCGAGATCCTCACGCGCAAAGTGGCCGGCGTGTTGCAGGAGCCGCTCGAAGTGCTCACCTTGGACTGCCCCGAGGGCTTCGTGGGCGTGGTGATGGACAAAATGGGCCAGCGCAAGGGCAAGCTCGCCAAGATGGTGAACCACGGATCGGGCCGCGTGCGCATGGAGTTCAGGGTTCCCTCGCGCGGGCTGATCGGGCTGCGCGGCGAGATGCTCACCGACACGCGCGGGACCGCGGTGATGAACTCCCTGTTTCACGGCTACATCGAGTGGCAGGGGGAGATCCCCACCCGCCCCACCGGCTCGCTGGTCGCCGACCGGGCGGGCCGCGCCACCGCGTACGCCATCTTCAACCTGCAGGAGCGCGGCGAGATTTTCGTCACGCCGGGCACGGAGGTCTACGAGGGAATGATCGTCGGCGAGAACGCCCGCGACGCCGACATCAACGTGAATATCGTCAAGGAGAAGAAGCTCACCAACATGCGGGCTTCGACCTCCGATGAGGCCATTCGGCTGGTGCCGCCGCGCATCCTCAACCTCGAGCAGGCCATCGAGTTCGTCCGCGACGACGAATTCGTCGAGGTGACCCCGCAATCCATTCGGCTGCGCAAGAGAGTGCTGGTGGCCGGGCAGCGGCGTTAAGCGCGACGATCGCACCGCCGCTCCCTTCCTTCATACGCGCCATGGCGTTCACTGCGGTAACCTCCGGGAAAACACCAGCTTCCCGTTACCGTCCAACTTCATAACCGTATTCCGGCCCTCCGTCCACAACATTCCGCTCTCTTGCTCGACGGAAAGATGCGTCCATGGGGATAGCCATGGGTTAGCCGGCTTCTCGTCCATTACTTCCGCCGGACGCCGACTAAGTACCACCGTTCCTTCCAAAGACATCTTTACCAGCTTGGTGGATGTCGCGTCCCGATTCTCGTACCAGATCGACTGTCTCTTAAAGTCGATGGCTTTCCCAAAGCGTGAGCCGCGGAACTTCGGAAAGGGAAGAGTCGCGCCCGCATTCCCATTTCGATCGATCATCCGGAGTTCCCCTTGGCGCGAGAAATATGCCCAGACATGATCTTCGACGGCGGCCGGGAACACCGATGTAATGAACTCGGAATCGCCAGTCTTGATTTCCTTCAGAACGGTGCCGTTTGGACCCAGCACGACGATTCGGCCTTCATCCCCCAGCCAGCCTGTTCCCGATCTATCGTCCCTTGTCCACGCGTAAGGCGCTCCAGTGCCCTCCCGGGATTCAACCCACATTTTGTCTTCGCTCTTGTCGATGGAAACGAGGAACCCATAATAGGGCATTTGTTCGGGGTGATTGAATACTTCGCTGCTAGGGCCGCGCATGACGACTCGCGAAAGTTCGGATTGCGTTTTCAAGACCGTTGAGTTCAGCCGAATGAGCCGTTGCCGTTCCCGATCGATGAACCAGTAAGTTTTCGGGCTGCCATCTTTGGCATGTTCTGGCTGGGCGTACTGTTCGACTCCGAAAAATGCGTCGTCCACTTCTTCAATCGTGTCACCATCCTCGGCAATCCGCAGGATTCGGGGTCTTAGGACAGCGCCTGGCTCGTCGGATTCGGGAAGAGTAACCATGTAACCGAAAACGTACAGGCTTTTGTCGCTCTGAACATATTGAATCCATTGAACGGAGAATTGCTCGTTCCTGCCGATGGCGCCGCCACTCACTCCGTCTGAAGAGCAAAGGCGAAAGGCCAAGCTCAGGCCAAGAAGCGCTAAAGAGTGTGGTTTCAAAGTTCCATCCCAAGGGACCCGTTGCGGGATCGCGGCGGCAGCGGCATTACCTGCAAGGCCTTCCGCCTGTCTCATCTTGCGCAGCTCTCCGCCGGCGGCCGAGGAGAACGCCCCCGGACAGCAGTGGGCCCTGCGCCTCCTGACGCCGAAGTGCTCGAGTATCCTCGCACTGCCTGCGTTGACTAGAGCGTATCTCAGTTGCCCGGACAGCGCAACGGATCGTCGGACATCGTCAATGGGCATTCCCGCCCTAGTAATGGCGAACCAACCCGTCCCCTTCTCGCGCCCCACCGCCCGGTGGCGACGAGTAGAATAGTCTCATGAGCGCGATTCGCTACGTTCACTGGCAGGAGGACGGGGTGTGGCTCGGCTATTTCGAGGAGTTCCCGGACTACATCACCCAAGGCCAGACGCTGGAGGAACTCCAGGAGAACCTGCGGGATCTGCACCGCGACCTCACGAGTGGTGAAATCCCCGGAATCCGCAGGGTCGCCGAATTGACGGTTGGATGAAACGAATCGACCTGGTCCGTACGTTGGAGGACGCCGGGTGCGTCCTGGTGCGGCATGGCGGGAAACACGACTGGTACCGCAACCCCCGAACCGGCCGCTCTCAACCGCTGCCTCGGCATCGAGAAATCGCCGACGTCCTCGCGAAGCACGTCCTGAGACAGCTCGGAGAATCGTCCTGATTCTCGTGCGGGAGGAGAAGCCGCAACACTGTGGCCCCGCCAGAACCCCCTGCACGCTTGGCGGGGGCGGTGCGTCAAACCAGTGATGGGGAAACTCGTGTGGCTGCTGGCGCTGGCGGCGCAGGCGTTTGGGGCGGAGTACGCCGTGCTGGCGACCGGGTACACCCTGCGGATCGACCGGCATGAGGCGGACGGGGCGACCCTGCGGCTGTACATGAACGGCGGGGTGGTCGAGATGCCCGCCGACGCGGTGACTCAGTTCGAGCCGGAAGCGCCAACGCCGGCAAAAGCGCCAGTGACGCCGTCTGCGCCAATCGCCCCGCAGGCGCCCCAGGAACTGGTCGAGGACGCGGCGCACCGGTACGGGTTGCCGCCGCAGTTCCTGCGCAGCGTGGCCAAGGCCGAGTCCGGCTTTCGCGCGGATGCGGTGTCCCCCAAAGGCGCGGTCGGCATCATGCAATTGATGCCCGCCACGGCGCGGAAGCTGGGGGCCGACCCGGCCGACCCCCGCCAAAACGTGGAGGCGGGCACGCGCTACCTGAGCGAGCTGCTGCTGAAGTACAAGGACGATCCCTACCAGGTGCGCAAGGCGCTGGCGGCCTACAATGCCGGACCCGCGGCGGTCGACCGCTACAACGGCATTCCTCCCTACCGCGAGACCCTCAACTACATCGAGCGCGTCATCAAGCAGGCGGGGCTGGCGCAATAACGGTCTGATATACTCGAAGAAGAGGGCGACTGTCTCCATGACCCAGCGCTTAAGAACCCTGATAATCACGGTGTCGACGATCTTTGCGGCCGCGCTGCTAATGGGCGCCATGCTGGGCCGGAGCGTTCCCGACGAAGGGGCCTACCGCCAGATCAAGGTGTACGAAGAGGTGCTGGACCACATCAAGGCCGACTACGTCGAGGAGCCCGACCTCAAGAGCGTGACGCTGGGCGCGCTAAACGGCCTGCTCGAGTCGATCGATCCCTTCGCCAGCTACCTGAACGCCGATCAGTACAAAGAGTACCTGAAGAACAAGGATGCGGCGAAAGGCGGCGTCGGGCTGGTCCTCTCCAAGCGGTTCGGGTACGTGGGCGTGGTAGACGCGATTCCAGATTCGCCGGCGGACAAAGAGGGACTGACCACCGGCGACATGGTCGAAACCATCCGGGGGATTGCCACGCGGGACATGCCGCTGGCCTACGCGAACATGCTGCTGGCCGGGAAACCGGGCACGTCCATCGAGATTTCGGTGCTGGGGATCAGGCACCCGGAGCCGAAGAAGATCACGCTCACACGGGTGGAGATCCAGTATCCCAAGGTGAACGCGAAGCTGCTGGCGGATGAGGTTGGCTACGTGCAAGCGGAAGCCATGGGGCCAACCACCGAGGAGGAAGTGGCGGCCGCGGTGAAGAGCCTCGAAAAGCAGGGGGCCAAAAAGCTGATCCTGGATCTGCGTCACTCCAGCACGGGGAGTCCGGAACAGGGCATCGCACTGGCCAACCTGTTCCTCGACCAGGGCCTCATCGCCTACCTGCGCGGGCAGACGGTGCCGCGCAAGGACTTCACGGCCGATCCCGCCAAGGCCATCACCAAGCTCCCCCTGGTGGTCCTGACCAACCGGGGCACGGCGGGTGGAGCGGAAGTGGCCGCGGCGGCGCTGCTGGACGACAAGCGGGCCGAGGTGGTCGGGGAACGGACCTATGGAGACGCCTCGCTGCGACGCCCGATTGCGACCGAGGAAGGTGGCGCAATCATCCTCTCGGTGGCCAAGTACTACTCGCCCAGCGGCAAGGCGATTCAAGACGTGTCGGTGACGCCGTCGGTACAGACTACCGAGGCCGAACCGGTCGAGGAGCCGGACGAAGATGTGCAGCCGGAGACTCCGGCGCCGGAGGAACGGCCGGGCGACGATCCGATCCTCAAGAAGGGAATCGAAGTGCTCATGAAGGGAGTCAAGGGTTAGGGCGTCCGATGCCACTTTACGAATACAAGTGCAGCCGGTGCGGAGTGGTGTTCGAGGTGCGGCAGAGGTTTTCCGACCCGCGCGTAAAGGTGCATGAGGGCTGCGGCGGGCCGGTCCGGCGATTGCTTTCGCCCTCGGCGTTCCGGTTCAAGGGAAGCGGATTCTACGCCACCGATTATGCCAAGGGCTCCAAGGGCGGGAACGGATCGAAGAAGAAGGAAGAGACCGCCGCGCCCGTAGCCAAGACGGAAACGTCAACTCCCAAGAGCGCCCCGGAACCGCCGGCGCCAGCCAAGAGCTGAGGCGGGACCTACCGGGGGAAGCGCCTGCGGGGGGCCCGGTAGTCGCCGAAATCGGCTTCGCAGGAGCAGCCGAAATCGCCCACGCAGCCGCAGTCGAACCCAAAATCGCCCACGCAGCCGCAGCCCATATCGCCCACGCAGCCGCAGCCCGTATCGCTCACGCAGCCGCAGCCCGTATCGCTCACGCAGGAACAGCCTGTATCGCCCACGCACGAGCAGCCAGTGTCGCTCACGCAGGAGCAACCGGAAATGCAGTTGCAGGTGCAGACCGCGCCCGGCGGAAGGGGCGTGCCGCAGGGCAGAGTGTAGGTCTTGCCGCCGACGGTGTACTGTACGCCGCTCGCGGCGCTGACGGCCGGGTCCATCAGGCAAACGGGAAGCAGCTTGCCCTCCGGCAGCGACCAAAGTCTGACGGTCTGGTCGCTGCTTCCCGAGACCAGCACTTCTCCATCCGGCCGGATCGCCAGCGCCAGCACGGTTCCCGAGTGACCGGCCAGGGTCTTCAACAGCGCGCCATCGGGCAGCGACCAGATTCTGGGAGTGAAGTCCGCGCCCGAGGACAAGAGAAGCCGCCCGTCCGCGCCGATGGCCACCGCGTAAACCGCCGATCTCTGCGTCAGGGTCTTCAAAGGCGAACCACTCGGCAGCGACCAGAGCTTGACCGTCTGGTCGTTACTCGCCGAGGCCAGCAGGTGGCTGTCCGGGCCGATGGCCACCGCCCAGACTGAGTCGGTATGCCCCGTGAGGGTCTGGAGCGGCGACCCAGCCGGAAGCGACCATAGCTTGATCGTCTGGTCCCAGCTCCCGGAGGCCAGCGTGCGCCCGTCCGGACTGATGGCCACCGCCTGCACACGGCCGGAGTGGCCCGTGAGAGTATTCAGAAGCGCACCATCCGGAAGCGACCAGAGCTTGATCGACGCGTCCCAACTGGCGGAGGCCAGCAGGCTCCCGTCGGGGCTGATGGCCAACCCGCACACATCATCCGAGTGCCCGCTGAGGGTCTTGACGGGCGTGCCATCCGGCAGCGACGAAAGCTGTATGGTGAGCCCGGACGACGAGGCCAGCCAGCGCCCGTCGGGGCTAATGGCCAAACCGAAAACGGAAGCCGAGGCGGCCGAGCTCACCGTAAGCGCTCCATCCGGCAGCGTCCACAGCTTGGTTGTGCCGTCCAGGCTCCCGGATGCCAGCGTGTGCCCATCCGCGCTGATGGCCAGGCTTTTCACCGCCAGGGAGTGCGCCGCCGCTCCCACCGGGCAAGCCGCCGCACGAGCGCGTTTGGGCACGGCCGCAGCCGCCACCGCGGCCGCCACGGCGGTCAGCAGATCGCGCCGGCTGAGCATCCATCCGGAGCCGCCCTTCCGGATCGCATAGACCGCCGGCTCTTCTTCCCGGCTGGCCTGGACATCGCAGCAGTATCTCTCCGGTTTCATGGATTCCTACCTGCTGGAGAAAGTCGCGGTATTGCTCACCGCTCCGCCCATCGAAAGCTGTAGCTGATGGCTGCCGGGCGCCAGGTTCGCCGGCAATTGCACGTTCACGGCATACAACCCGACCCACCCCGGCGCGAGGCCCGCCCAAGCCGCGTCCAACGGCGCGCTGTCGATCAGCGCCTGCACCGGCGTGTTGGTCTGCGGTGGCGGCGAAGGCGGCACAGCGCCGCTGGTCGCCGCCGGATTCACTGCGCCCAGTCCCGTGCCATAAAGCTGTATCCACTCGCCAGCCAGCGCCGGATCGGCGGCCGCGATCTGCCGGAACGTGACCGCGTCCAGAATCGCCGCATCTCCCGTGCCCTGCCCGTTTATGGTGAAGATCCCCGGCCCGGCCGTTTGGATCTTCATCGGGATAAGGATCACACCCGCCGGCGAACTCACCTCCGCCAGCGCGTTGCCCGGCGCTACCTCGAACGGAACCTGCGCATTCACTTGTCCCGGCGATACGAAAAACAGCGGCGCCGGAATGCCGTTAATCGCCACGCTGGTGCCTCCCACGCTCTTGGGAAGCGGAAACCCACTCCCAGCGGACGCGGTCCCGCTCGCCAGGCTACTCCCCCACAGCGCCACAATCCCCCCTGGCGCCACGCCATCCGCCCGATAGCTCGCCGCGTTGGTTGCCGCGCAGTTGCACGCCGGGCTGCCCAGCGGAACGGCGCGCACGCGGTAGTTCCAGAGATCGGAGATGTACAAGCTGCCGCGCGGATCCATCCCCACGCTGTAAGGGCTATTCAACTGGGCCGCGGTTGCCTCGCCGCCGTCCCCGGAGTAGCCCGGCGCGCCGGAACCGGCCAGCGTGTCGATGAAACTCCCGGGGACAACCTTGCGCACGCGGTGGTTCAGGCTGTCGGCCACCAGCAGGTTGTTCTGATCGTCCACCGCGAGGCCCTTCGGGTACGCGAGCGTCGCAGCACTGGCCGGACCGCCGTCCGAGGCCGGGCCGAACCCGCCGCCCGCCACCGTCGAGATGGTCCCGCCGGCGTTAACCTCGCGGATGGTGTGCTGGTAAGGGTCCGACAGGTAGAGGTTGCCTTGCGTATCCAGTGCCAGGCCGTCGATCACCCCTAGCGAGGCTGCCGAGGCTGGACCGCCGTCTCCAAACGGCCCGCAACTCCCGTTGCCGGCCACCGTCTGAATGGTGCCCGCCGGGGTGATCTTGCGGATCACGTAGTTCCAGCTATCGGCGACGTACAGGTTTCCGCTCGAATCCATCGCCAGACCATGCGGGTAGCTGAGCTGCGCGCCGGTGGCCAGGCCGTCGTCCCCCGCAAACCCCGGAATCCCCGTGCCGGCTATGGTCGAAATGGTTCCATTCGCCGACAGCTTGCGTATTCGGCAGTTCCCACTGTCGGAGATGTACAGATTGCCCTGCCCGTCCAGCGCCAGGCCACGCGGAAAGCTGAGCTGGGCGGAGGGGCCGGGTCCGCCATCTCCCGAGAATCCCTCCTGACCGTTGCCCGCGACTGTCGTGATAGTGCCGTTCGAGATCTTGCGCACACGTTGATTGCGCGTGTCGGCTATGAAGATGTTCCCCTGCGCGTCGGCCACGACGGCGTAGGCTGTGTCGATGCTCCCCGAGGTTGCCGCGCCGTTGTCGCCGGAGAAACCGTACGACCCGGAGCCCGCCACCGTCGAAATGGTCTGCGAATTGGCCGTGAAAGTGGCCAGTACCGCCAGCAGAAGACAAACCCTGCTCGCACCGCGTAGCATCATCAGATCGACGGATGGGAAACTCCTCGGGTTGCCATCTTCTTGATCCGATCGTCACCGCGTCGTCACCGCGGCGCTCCAGTGGCGCGGGGCTGCTATGATGGCTCTCGGAGACGGATGGGAGGCGCACGTGGACGTGGACCCATTTGGCGATTTTGAGCTGGTTACGGTTCTGGAAGGCAGCGAGCCGCTGGGCCTCGATCTGGCCAAGGGCGTATTGGAAGACGCCGGCATCCCGTTCGTCGTGCAGGGCGGTGAGATTGGCGGGGAGGTACTCGGTCCGCTGATTCATCCGTTGTGCCGGATACAGGTGGGGCGGGACCGCGAAGCGGAGGCTCGAGCGCTTCTGCGGCTGCTGGAAGAGACCGATGCCAGCGGGGCCATCGGGGAGCAGTGGAGGTCGGATGCTACCAGGAGGGATTCATGAGGGTTCTAGCGATTCTCTTGGCTCTGGCGGCGGTGGCCAGCGCGGGCTTCGATCCGGCGCTCGATCGCGCCGTGCGGGCGGGCGATGTGGCAACCGTGCAGGCGCGGCTGTCGGCGGGCGCGAACCCCAATGCGCGCGACGCCACGGGACGGACCTTGCTCATGGAGGCGGCCGAGGCCGGCCAGACCGAAGCCGCGAAGCTGCTGATCTCGGCGGGGGCGGACCTCAACGCCAGCGCGCGCGGATTTGGGACGGCCCTCGAAATGGCCGAGCGCACCGGGCACTCCGAGTTGGCGGCCATGCTGCTCCAGGTCGGCGCGCGCTCCACCGGGAAATCGGTCGGAGACAAGGTCTGCGTGCGGCCCTGGAAGGGCGATGGCTACTGCGGCACAGTCCAGGCCGTGGCCAGGAACACCATCCGCATCCAGGTGACCGAAGTGGTTGGCTGTGAGAAGGGTTGCCCGGCGCGAGCCGAATGCTCGGCCGGGAAACCAGTGGGAGGCCCCGACGGCTGGCGCGTTGGAGACGTGGTCGCCACCGTGATTTCGTGTCTGACCCAGACCGGGGTGCGGCCGTGAGGCGCGCGTTCTACGCGTTGGCCCTGGCGGCGCTCGCCCCACTGGCCGTGGCTCAGAGCTTGAGCGGATTCGAGTACAACGGAATCGTACACGCCTCCTGGCAGCCCACCGAGTACACCACTGCCGCAGCCTTCACGTCCGAGCAGGCCCTGGCATCCACCCACGCCAGTTGGGCTTCGGTGGTGGTCACCTGGTACCAGGACACCGTCACCTCGACGACCATCGCCCCCGTTGCCACCACCAGCCCCACCGACGCCGCCGTCGAGCAGGCCATCCAGAATCTGCACAGCCTGGGGTTGAAGGTGATGCTGAAGCCGCACGTCGACCTCACCAACCCGGTGGATGGCCAATGGCGGGGCGACATCAATCCGCCCGCCGTCGATGCCTGGTTCGCGAGCTACACCTCCTTCATCGTGAAGTACGCCCAGATGGCCCAGGCGCTGGGCGTGGAGGGGCTGGACATGGGCACGGAGCTGGCGGACATGACCGGCTCGGCCAACCAGAGCCGCTGGAAAGCGGTGATCGACGCGATCCGCGCAAATTACAGCGGCCTGCTGGCCTACGGCGCGAACGCGACCTACCTGGGCGACGAGTTCACCTCCGTCTCGTTCTGGCAATGGGTGGACATCATCGGGCTGGACGGCTATTTCCCGCTCACCAATCACGCCGATCCGAGCCTGGCCGAGTTAGTGGCCGCCTGGCGGAATAACCTATGGGGCCAGAGCCCGTTCGCCGCGATCCAGAATCTTTACAACGCCTACCAGAAGCCGATCATCTTCACCGAGCTCGGGTATGAGAGCGCGGCCGGAACAAACACGCAACCCTATGCTTACGGCTACCCTGCGGCCTACGATCCCACCGAGCAGCGGAACTGCTACGATGCGTTCTTCCTGGTGTGGAGTCCGCAGTCCTCCTGGATGAAGGGCGTCTTCTGGTGGGATTGGGAGGTTACCCAGCCGGGGCCGGCCGACCTCGCCTACAGCGCGTGGGGCAGGCCAGCCGAAGACGTCCTGCGCGCCTGGTATGGACCGCCGAACGCCTCCAATGCCGTGACCAACGCCGCGAGCTATGCGACGAATGGAGTGGCGCCAGGAGGCCTGGTAGCCCTATGGGGAGACAACCTGGCGAGCGGGCTGACGACAGCGCCCGCCGGGGTTTACCCGTGGCCCCAGGCCATCGCGGGCACCAGCGTGACCATGAACGGCCTTCCGGCGCCCTTGTACTTCGTGTCGCCGGGCCAAGTCAATGCGCAGGTTCCGTTCGAGCTGGCGCCAGGGAGCGCGATGGCGGAGGTGACCTCGCCGGCCGGCGTGACCACCTGGATTCCAGTGACGGTGCAAACCGCCGGGCCGGGCATCTTCACGCTCAACGCGTCGGGCTCGGGCGATGCCGCCCTTCTCGACGCCCAAACCTATCGGCCGATCACCTCCGCGAGTCCGGCTAAGGCGGCCGAATGGATTCAGATCTATGCTACCGGCCTTGGTGCGGTGAATCAAGCGGTGACCGATGGCGTGTCAAGCCTCGATAGAAATGTCCCCCTCTCCACCTCGATAGAAGTGTCCCCTTCTTCTCACTCCAGAATCGGAGCGGCGTGGTGTGGAAAACCTGGTTTTGGTTTTCCACCACCCGCCGCGGCC
>JBKQQG010000067.1:0-16962 GCA_052144455.1 Bryobacteraceae bacterium | reverse complement strand
CGCTGCGGTGTCCTTATTGGTTACTAGTTGCGCCGCACTACACTAGCTGCGCCACGAGAATCGTGTCCTGTACCAGTGACACGAACTGTCCAGAAGTAAGTACGATCCTAAAGTTCTCCTTTACTTGATCGTCGAGGATTCTCTGGCTCTTATCGTCCTTGATGCACTGACACTCCGCGACCGAAAGCGACGAGGTGAACAGTTCGACTTCCCTATCGAAGTGCGCTTCAAGAAGAGCCTTCGTGAACAGCACGTCAGACTCACGCCCCGGCTTATGTTTACCCCGTTCGAAGCTGGCGGCCTCGATGAAGCAACAGGCATCGAGATATACGCAATTCAATCTAGTTCCCACGTCGCCTCGCTCGATCCATTGTAGCTTGTATGTCGGTGACTAATCCAGGGGAGCATCCGATGAACCGATCAAGAAAGGACTTGTCAGCGCTTGGGGCGATTTCAATGCGATCCACTGTAAGGACGTCGATCTTGTTGCTGAGGGTATCGACCTTGGACGTCCCGAACACATGCACCACCGCTCGTCGTTGTTTTAGAGCAGTCGCCAAGTCGTCATACGTAGAGTCGCAGTAGTTGCACGTTATCAGATCCTTTGTGGACAGTTCCCTTAGTTGGAAGTGAGGCTGGTCCGCTTCTATGAAGACTGAATGTATGATGCCTTGCACAGATGCACGTGCGGTAACAATGCCTCTAACGGATCGTTGGATCTGCTGTGCCCCTTGTTTTGTCAGTTCGTTCCAGACAACGGGTGGGAAATCTGCCGCTCCCTCCTCACCGGTTTGCGGTTGCTCGATGCCAATGGAGATCGTTTCATCAACATCGAGCGGGGACGCCATTTGGGCATACTGGTAGCGGGTTTTGCGAGAGATCCGAGTATCCTGACGGTTCAGCACTACATTCATGGCCGATTCATTGAAGGCCGTGTAGGCTGGGTCCTCCACGATGCTGTTGGCGATTGCTGTGAACTGCAGAGACGCTGTTTCCTTGAAATCGACTCCCTGCCACCCGGAGGAGTCGTCCACTCCAAGATCTTCGGAGAGTGCGTGTAGGAACTGGCGGAACTCAGTCAGTACCTTGGGGAGTTTGTCTAGCGACACGCCCTTGCGGCCTTTGTTCAAGAGCGCCCTGACTTTGACCTGTCTAGCCATGCGCCGCCTCCTGTGCTATGATCATCTCAGGAGGCGCTATTGATACACCTCTAGCGCAAAGATGATGCTCGGTGTTCGCAGCACCAAGCAACCCTAGCCCAACAGATTCCGAAGTACCGCAAGGGCCGTGATTCGCAGTCACGGCTTTTCCGTTTTCAGACCGTCCTTCTTCCGCTTGAGTCCCGGTACATCAACCGTTTTCCATCGGCCCCGGAGAGCGCCAACTGCGCCCGTTCGTCGTCCGAGACTTCACGGGCATTATACCCCAAATCGAACTCCGCCAAGTAGCGATGAAGATGGGGCTTGCCGACGTGCTGGTAGATGCTGCCCAGCCCCTTCTTCAAAAGGCTGAAGGACCCTTCCGCCGCGTTCGTGGTGATGCAGACCCCGTTCTCGTGGCGCACGTACTCCTTTTTGGTGTGGTTCACGGTGGAGTGGCCAGCGAAGTCCTTGCCTGCCCATTTCCGATACACTTTGGATTCGTCGGTCATCACATGAGCCACCTCATCGACCATCTCGCGGAGAACGGGCTTCAGCGTGGCAGCGGTGACCCGCTCCATGTGCATCGAGCGAATCTTTCCGCCGCGCTCGATCAGCCTGACCACGGCCTCTTTGTTCTTGAGCGGGTTGTTCTCCGGGTTCGGGGCTTCCCCACGATACCTGGAAGCCCGCGTAGTCTTCCCGCCGATGTACGTTTCGTCCACTTCCACGATTCCGGCGAGCTTGGATGATAACGGCTCCTGGGTCATCGCGTACCGAATCCGATGCGCCAAAAACCACGCTGTTCGGTAGCTGCCTAGGCTCAGGTTGCGCATCAACTGGTGCGCGCTGATGCCTTTCTTGCTGGAACATAGCAGGTGAATCGCCAGAAGCCACTTGTGGAGCGGGATGTGGCTGTCCTCGAAAATCGTCCCTACCGTGACGCTGAACTGTTCCCGGCAGCCTCCGCACTTCCACAAGCCAGCGCGAGCGTGCGACTTGCCCGCCTCCGTAGGCTTCAGCCGGTACGATTCCCCGACCGCGCCGCAGTGGGGGCAAACGGCCCCGTCTGGCCATCGTTTGGCTTCCAGATACTCTCTGGCAGCATCTTCATCGCTGAACTGGGGCTGTATGATTCCGGGTTCCATGGTTCAAGTATGCGCCTTTGGCGTGGGTTTGTCAAGTGCATAATGACCCCGGAAATTGTCTGGCGCCGCTGAAGCCTCTTCGGCTTTGAAGCCTTTCCGCCACAGAAGCTCGATCCTGCCCCGCCCGCCGCCGGCTCCGCCAGCAACCCGCCAGCCCGGCGTTCAGAAAGTCCCGCCTCGTCGCGCCGCCCATTCGTGTCTCCGCGCCCGCCTACTTACTCCGCCCTTAGCGCCGCCGCGGGGTCGATGCGTGCCGCCCGCCGCGCCGGCAGCAGCAAGGCCAGCGCCGCCGCTCCCACCAGCACCGCAGCCACGCCGGTCAGGATCGCCGGATCGCCCGGCGTAACTCCGTAGAGCATCGCCCGCAGAAAGCGGCTGAGCCAGAGCGAGCCGGCCAGACCCACGGCCAACCCGACGACCACCAGCCGCATGCCATCCCGCAGCACCAATCCCAGCAGGTCGGCCGGTGCGGCGCCCAGCGCGCTGCGTATCCCGATCTCGTTTGTGCGTTGCGCCACCGAGTAGGAAATCACTCCATACAGCCCCACCGTTCCCAGCAGCAGCGCCAGCGCCCCGAAGATTCCCAGCAGCACCATGCTGAAGCGCTCCCGCGCCAGCGAATCCGCCACGATCTCCTCGAGCGGTGTTACCGCGCCTGTCGCCAGTCCCGAAGCCGCCGTCATCTCGCGCCGGATCGCTCCGGCCAGCGCCATCGGCTCGCCGCTCGACCGTATCACCCAGCTCAGCGGGATCTCGGTGCGGGTGGTATCCATGATCCCGTCGGGCACCTGCGCGAGCGGCACGAACATCTCGGGGGGCGCGGGCGATCCCAGGCCCAGATCCCGCGTATCGCCCACCACGCCCACTATCTGGCGCGGCCTGTCGGCGAACCGCGCGCCCATGTTGCGGCCGATGAGGATCTCCTGTCCCAGCGGGTCCCGCTTCGGGAAGTACTTCTTCGCAAACGCCTGGTTCACCAGCATCACCGCCGCGGAAGCCTGCGTATCCCGCGCGGAAAACACCCGTCCGGCCAGCACCGGGATGCGCAGCGCCGCGAAGTAATGCGGGCTTATGGTGCGGATCTTCTCGTCCAGCATGTCGTCGTCCTTGCCCACCGGCCTGCCGACGATCTCGAACGGAAGATCGAACAAGCCGCTCACCGGCAGGAAATCGGTGCTGGCCGCCGCGACGACGCCGGGCAAAGCTTCCAGGCGCGACGCCACCCGCTCGGCCATGCCGGCGACCACCTGTGTGCGTGCGAAGCGCTGGTCGCCGATCGACACCTGCGTGGTGACCGCGTTCTGCGCGTCGAATCCCGGTTCCACGCGGCTCAGCCGTTGGAACGTCTCCGCCAGCAGCCCGGCGCCAACCAGCAGCACAAACGAAATCGACACCTCGGCAATCACCAGGACGCGCCGCAGCCGCCCGGCTCCGGATCCTTCGGTCGTTCGCGTGCCCGCCTCGCGCAGTGCATCGGCCACCGGCGCGCGCGCGCCGTGGAACGCGGGCGCGAGCGTAAACAGGACCCCCGTCGCGACCGCCAGCAACACCGCAAAAAGAATCACCCGGCCGTCCAGCGTGGGTGTCGCGAACTGCGGCAGGGCGGTGGGCGCCAGCCGCATCAGCAGCGGTACCAGGCTATCGGCGAGCAGGAGTCCCGCCGCGGCCCCGGCGCCGGACAGCAGCAGGCTTTCGGTCAACAGTTGCCGCAGCAGCGTCCAGCCGGTCGCCCCCAGTGCCCGCTGCACCGCGATCTCGTGCTGCCGCCCGGTGTATCGCGCCAACAGCAAGTTGGCCACGTTGGCGCACGCCATCAGCAGCACCAGCGCCACCGCGCCCATTAGAACCAGCAGCGCCGTCCTGGAGCCGGCCACCAGATAGTCGTGATAGTCCACCACCCCAACCGTTTCCCGGGCGCCCATCAGATCCGCGTATACTGCGCGTAAGCGCTCGCCGGTCGTCCGCATGTCGCCTTGCGCGGACTCCAGCGTCGCGCCCGGCTTCAAACGCGCCAGCACCGTGTAGTCGTTGGCGTGGTCCGCCGGGTCAATCGTTAGCGCGAGCGGCGTCCACAAATCCGCGTGCTGCGGCGAATCGAAGCCTGCCGGCATCGCTCCGATCACCGTATACGGCGTGCCGCCCAGCCGCAATGTCGCCCCGATGGCCTCGGGCTTCCCCTCGAACAGCCGCTTCCACAACGAGTGGCTGAGCACCGCATAATGGCCCGCGCCCGGGCGGTCTTCCGCCTCCGTGAACGTGCGCCCCAACGCCGGCGCCATGCCCAGCACCTTGAAATAGTCGGCCGTCACCGCGAGTCCCAGCAGCCGTTCCGGTTCCCCCTGGCTCGTCAGGTTCAGCCCGATCGGCGTGTAGTTCTGGGCTGAAACCGCTTCGAACGAGTGGCTCTGCCTTCGCCAGAAGTCGAACTTGGCCGGCGTCGCGGCCCAGATGTCGAAGCCCGGAAAACGCCGCATCAACTCGACAATGCGCTCCGAGTGCGGATATGGCAGCGGCCGCAGCAGCACCGCATTGAACACCGTGAACAGCGCCGCATTGGCCCCGATCCCCAGCGCCACCACCCCGATGGCCGTCGCCGTCATCGCCGGGCTTTTCCGCAAACTCCGCAGCGCGAACCGGATCTCCCGAATTGCCCGCATATCTCACGCCTCTTCTGTCCGTTCCTGGGACCGCAAGTCCCATAGACGGACGCTCCGGCCCGCCATTCCGTGCATTCGCGGCCCGTTGCCACTCTCCCTGCAATTCAGCGACCGCCGTTGCCCCGCCAATCCCTCCCCCGCCGGGGCTTGGCAATCCCGCCCAAAATCGCACCGGCGAGCTTCGCGGCTGGATCGCTCGGCACGTGCACCTTGGCCTCGGCGAGAAGGCTCAGATAATAGACAAACACCGGGCCCACGATCATGGCGCAGGCCACGTCGGTTGGCATACCGTCCCGCAATTCCTTTCGGGCACGGGCGCGCTTTACCAGGGCGCGAAGCTGCTCCATTCGCGGAGTTAGTAGGTGGGTGCGATATAGGGCTAGCAGTTCCGGATTGCCGCTGATCTCCCCCATCGTCCTCATCAGCACCTTCGCCGCGGATCGCGCGGTTCCGGAGCCGACGGATTGCTTCAGCAGCCAGCGTATGTCGGCTTCCAGACTGCCATGATCCTCGACCGGGTATGTTTCCCTGAGAAAACCAAACACGCTGGCCGCGACGGCGGCTTTGTTACTCCAGCGCCGGTACAAGGAGACTTTGCTCACCCCCGCGCGCGCGGCGATGGACTCCATGCTCATGGCATGATACCCCCGCTCGTTGAATTCCGCGAGAGCGGCCCGATGCAGAGCCCGATCCACCGACGCGCTGATGGGCCGTCCCCGCCGTCGGGCCGGAGGCGGCGCGTCCCCCCTATCCCGCGGCATCGCTCAGGCCCCCTTTTTGCGGGCGCTGAACGTGAGAATCGAGCCCAGCACTTCCGGGTCGAAGCAGTCGAGGCCCGCGGCGGCCAGGCACCGCTCCATCTCGGGAAGCTCGAATACGTGCATCCCGTGCTTCCTGAGACTCCCCTCGCGCACCCGGCGGTATTTCAGTATTCCCTTGCGGCCCGCCGTGAAAGTGAAGACGGAGAGAATCGCTCCCGGCTTCATGACGCGAGCCATCTCGCGCAACGCAACCACGGTATCCGCGAACAGATGCAGCGAGCCGCAACACAAAACGGCGTCGAACCAGTGGTTCTCGAAGGGCAGGGCCTCGACTCTCGCGCGGGCGAAATGCATGTTGCCGATGCCTTCCTTCACCGTGTATGCCACACCCTGGCGCAGCATCCCCTTGGATACGTCGATTCCGAACACCTCCTTCGAAGGGGACGCAATGCGCCGGCCATAGGTGCCGGGGCCGCAGGCGACGTCCAGCACCCTGCCCTCGACGGAGCGGAGCTTCCCGGTCACCTTCTCGATGAGTTGCGGCAGAGTCGTGCTCCCAAATCCGCCATATACCGCCAGAACCACCGGGTACCAGAGCTTCGTTTCGTAGATGCGCGCCATCTTGTCGATGGTCCTCATCCTACGCAGTACCGGGTCCTTGCTCTCGGCCAGCTCTTCGAGAATGAAGCCGGGAATGCCCTCGCGGACCGGGTAAGTCTGCGAACAGGCTTCGCAGCGCAGCGTATTCTCTCCCCGGCTCAAGAGCCGCTTGCACGCGGGGCACACGTAACTCCCGAGTCCGCCCGCTACGCCTGTCGCGAAAGTCTTTGTGGCCGACCCCATGCCGCCATCCTCCCCGGTTAAATTAATGAACGGCGCCGTTCTCTAATTCAGTTTAGCGATTTGGACCAGCCGCGTCAAGTGCGGAAACCGCCTGCTCCCCCGGCCCCTCTGCCGGCCCGCCGCAAATCTCCGCGGGCAAGCGGAATACGCGAGGGACGTGGTGTCGTGCTGGCGCGGCGTTTCTCCACTTACGCGGGGCGAAATACAGGCACAATACGAAGATCCCGGTTCGCCCCTTGAGGTGATATACTAGCCCACGATTCGACATGCGCTTGATAGTGCTCAATCTCACCCTGGCATTCGCCCTGATGGCGCAGTCTTCTTCGGGCGACTATTCACTCGCCGGAACGGTCGTCAATTCGCTAACCAATGAGCCGGTGAAGAACGCATTGGTCGGCCTGATGGAGATGCCCCGCGCCACAGACGGCAACGCCGCGACCGTCGGGTTGCCGAAGAGCAGAGCCATTCTTACAGGAGTGGACGGGGAGTTTCAGTTCGCCGGTCTGGCCAAAGGGCAGTACTTTCTCGTTGCCCAAAAGCCGGGATGGGTGCCGCACAGGGACGCCGAAGCCCCCGTAGCGAACCAGGTGACGCTCTCCGCTTCGCTGACGGGATTCCGGCTCACGCTTGCTCCGCTCGGTGTCATTGCAGGCCGGCTGGCCAACCAGTATGGCGAGCCGGTGAGGGATGCCAACGTCGCTCTGCTTACCTCCGGGATCGAGGATGGCGTCAGAACCACATCCTCTACGCGCACCGTGGTCACCAACGATCGCGGAGAGTTTCGGCTCTGGGACCTTGCGCCAGGCACTTACTACTTGGAGGCCACGGGCAGGGCCGGTGGCACCTCGACCTACGTCGGCGACAGCTGTCCTTGCCTGCATCCCCGCGAAGGCTTCCGGCCCGTCTATTTTGGCGGCGCTCGCAGCTTCGACTCGGCTGCCCCCATCGTTGTGGCGGCGGGCACGGAGGCTTGGGCGGATTTCAGCGTCCCCGTCGAGCCTGCGTTTAGGGTTCGCGGCGCCATCGGGAACTCCGGGCCTGATGAGTCGGCCACCTTTGAGTTGTTTGAGAAGGATGAAGGCGTTGCGCCCAGGTTCGTGTCCCTCAATGCCGCAACCGGAGCATTCATCATCCCCGATGTTGTCTCGGGACAATACACCCTCCGTGTCACCGAGGGGTTCAGCGCGCGGGGCGAGGTCGTGCTGAACGTCAGCGGAGGCGACGTGAACGGCGTCTCTGTCCCGCTGGTTTCGTCAGTTGCGGTCACGGGCCTGGTTCGCGTGATCGGCGCCCTGCCCGCCAAGAGCAAGGAGATCGGCGAGGACGAGGCGGAACAGCCGGAAGCCCCGCCATCCTGCAACGTTTCTCTGCATCCTGTCGGCCGCCAATCCAGTTTTCCGTGGCAGAACTTCGGGCAAATGAACGAAGGCGGCGCGTTCACGATTCCCAGAGTCTTTGCAGGGGAATATCGCGTCGGCATCGACTGCACTGGCGGCTACGTGGCTTCGGCGCTATCGGGCAGCCTGGATCTTCTTGCCAACCCGCAGATTACGGTCCAGCCTGGCATCGCACCCTCACCCATCGAAATCAGCCTCAATTCTGGCGGGGGTGCTCTACATGGAAAGCTCGAGGTCTCGGACGCGCCTCGGGGCGGCGCGGTACTCTTGGCGCCGGCCTTTGCGGCATCCACCGGACCAGTGGTCGCGTTCCTTGCGAACTATCCCGATCCGAAGGCTCCGCCGGAATTTGAAATGTCGCATCTCGCCCCGGGGGAGTATCTTGCCTATGCATTCTCGGACTTTAGGATTGTCGAATTTCGTAAGCCAGGATTCTTGCAGGCCCTGACCGGAGGCACGAATGTTCGAATTGAAGACGGCAAGACCACCGAAATCACACTCGCGAGCTTAGTCAAATGAAGACCGCACTGCTCGCAGCGGCGATTGCCGCGATCGCGAACGCACAGACTTTTCGCGTCGCCGGGGTCGTCGTCGACTCGCAACACGGAACGCCCCTCAGCCGCGCCCACGTGCTGCTCTCAGAGAAGCGCGTGGGCGAACTCGGGATGACCACCTCCGTAGAAGGCGCCTTCTCCTTCGACGTCCCCGCCGGCAAGTACCTCCTGTCTGCCGAGTTCAATGGATGGCGCCTCACCTACGGGACTTCGGGACCCGCCGCTTTCGGCTCCGCCGTCATCGTGGGCGCCGATCAAGAGACCGCCCATCTGACTCTTCGCTGGTATCCTCCGGGCGCCATTTTCGGCAGGGTGGTGGACGATCAGGGAGAACCCGTCCGCGACGCCACCGTTCAACTGATCCTCGACTCGGTGGTTATCGGGAAAAGACGAGCTACTCCGGCCAAGTCTGCGACAACCGATGATCGCGGAGACTATCGCCTCGGCTTGCTGGCTCCCGGCAATTATTACGTCGTGGCCACCGGGCGACCTTGGTATGCGGCCCGCATGGCTCTGGGGCTGAGGGGGGCTGACGACCAGCCGCATCTCGCCACGGCTTATCAGCCCGCCTATTATCGTGGGACCGCCGAAACGCCCATCGTCCTCCAGCCCGGCGCCGAAGTACAGGCGGACCTGACGCTGAAGGCCACCGCGGGCGGCAAGGTGCACCTTCACTGTCCCGGCGCCGAAATAGAGGACAGAACTGCCTGCGGACGTTCCACCTCTGTCTACCTGGACGTGGGTGGGGTCGAGATTCGTCAGCCGGCGTTCTTCGATCCGGTCAACGGAGCCTTGTCCGGCGTACCGCCCGGTCGCTATACGCTGCGCTTCGAGAGTGGTGAAACGTCGGCGCACCAGATCGTCGATGTCGGCGCCGGAGACCTGGACGTGAACCTTACGGTGCAGCCCTCCGACCGGATCGTCGGCAAAGTCGCCTTCAAGAACTCCGTTGCTGTGCCTCGGTCGGGCGTCTACGCGGGGATCGTGAACGAAGCCACGGGCGAGGATTTCGGCGGGCCCATCGCGCCCGACGGAAGCTTTTCCTTTGATAACCTTGGCGCCTCCCGTTTCCGGCCCGTGCTCTACGGCGAGGGCGGGTTCTTCATCGCCGAGTTGACTGCCGACGGCGCGCCCCTGCCGAAAGGCGTCGTCGATCTCGCCCAGAATCCCGTGGTGCACCTGAGTATTCTGGCCAGCAATGAAACCGGCCGTGTCAGAGGTTTCGCGATGAACGGCGGCAGACCCGCGCCCGCCGTGTTGGTTGTGCTGGCGCCGCGCGCGCCTTCCGACAATCCTTACGATTACCTCGGCTACCAGACCGAGAGCGACGGGAGTTTCGACTACGAGCACGTCAGGCCCGGCGACTACTTTCTTTTCGCGGTCGATCGGCTCGATCTCGAGTATGCCAACCCCGGCGCCCTGCGCCCTTATCTGGCCTCCGCGACGACTTTGCGGGTCGAGCCTCGCAAGGTCTACGACGAGCGGCCCATCCTCGTGACCGCCGCGCCCAACTGACGCATCTCCGACCCCCATTTGTTAGACTGATTCCTACCGGAATCCTCATGCCCAAGTGTCCATCCTGCGGAGTGGAGACGCCCGTCGCCGGAGCTTTGTGCCCCGCTTGCGCCTCCGCTACCCGCACTAGCGCCGGGTCGCCGAGCCCCGCCGGTCCGCTCTCCCGCCCCGCCCCGGCCGCATCCGATGGCTCGCGCTTCCCGCCCGGCGCCCTGCTGGCCGGCCGCTATCGCATTGTCGCGCTGCTGGGCCGTGGCGGCATGGGCGAGGTGTATCGCGCCGACGATCTGGCCCTCGGCCAGCCCGTGGCCCTCAAGTTCCTGCCCGCCGCCTTCGCCCAGCACCCCGAGGCTCTGGAGCGTTTTCGTAACGAGGTGCGCATCGCCCGCCGCGTTTCCCATCCCAACGTCTGCCGCGTCTACGACCTCGGCGAACTGGACGGCCAGCTCTTCCTGACCATGGAATACGTCGACGGCGAGGACCTCGGCTCGCTCTTGCGCCGCATCGGGCGCCTGCCTACCGACAAGGCCCTGGAGATCGCGCGCAAACTCTGCGCCGGTCTGGCCGCCGCTCACGAGCAGGGCGTCCTGCATAGGGATTTGAAGCCTTCCAACGTGATGCTGGACGGCCGCGGCCAGGTGCGCCTCACGGATTTCGGCGTCGCCGGACTGGCCGGCCAGATCGAAGGCGCCGAGATTCGCAGCGGGACCCCGGCCTACATGGCGCCCGAGCAACTCGCCGGGCTGGAGGTGACCGCCCGTAGCGACATTTACTCCCTCGGCTTGGTGCTCTACGAAATCTTCGCCGGCCGCCAGCCGTTTCACTCCGAAACCCTTCCCGGCCTGTTGCAGGAACGCCAGAAGAGCGCCCCAGCCAGCCTGACCACGCTAGTTCACGAGCTCGACCCCGCCATAGAGCGCGCCATCGCGCGCTGCCTCGAACCCGATCCGGCGCGGCGCCCGGTCTCCGCGCTGGCCGTGGCGGCGGCGCTGCCCGGCGGCGATCCGCTGGCCGCGGCCCTGGCCGCTGGAGAAACGCCTTCGCCCGAAATGGTTGCGGCGGCCGGGGAAGGCGCCGGTCTGGCCCCCCGCGTGGCTTTGGCCCTGCTCGTGGCCATCTTCGCATTGATTGTCGTTCAGGCCGTGGCCGCCCATCGCGCCAGTGCGATCGAGAAGCTCCGCCCCCCGTATTCCGGCGAAGTCCTCTCCCTCAAAGCCCGCGAGCTCGTCGCCCGCCTCGGCTACTCCGCCCCACCCGCCGATACCGCCTGGCACTTCTTCTGGGATGAGAGCCTCCTCGAACACCTACAGAAGACTGTCAAGCCCGCTCCGCGCTGGAGCGACGTTCTTGCCCAGCGCCCTACACCGCTCCTGTTTTCCTATCGCCAGAGCCAGTCTTCCATGACCGGCGAGACGATCCACAGCGATCTGCTGACCCCCGGCATCGTGACCTCTTGGGATCCGCCGCCCACGGAATCCGGCATGATCACGCTTTCCCTCGACCCCCAGGGCCGCCTCAACGGATTTGAAGCCGTTCCGCCCCAGAAGCTCGATTCCGCCCCGCCCGCCGCCGAGGTCGATTGGAACCCGCTTTTCGCCGCTGCCGGTCTCGACCCGGCCCGCTTCCAGCCCGCCGAGCCGCTCTGGACCTTCCTCGCCGCTTCCGACACCCGCCGCGCCTGGACCGGCCTTTGGCCCGGCACCCAGTTTCCGTTGCGCGTGGAAGCCGCCTCTCTGCGCGGCCGCCCCGTCGCCTTCTCGCTGTACAGTCCCTGGACCAAGCCTTGGCGCGCCGCTACGCCCGATCCGCCCGCGATTCAGGCCTTCATCGTGCTCCTGGCCGCGCTCGCTATAATTACCTGCGGTGGAACGGCCCTGCTGGCCCGCCGCAACCTGGCGCGCGGCCGCGGCGACCGCCGTGGCGCCTTCCGTCTGGCCGCCTTCGTCTTCGCCATTCTGATGGTCCTCTGGGCCTGCCAGGTTCATCTGATTCTCTCGCTCGGCCTGCTCGGGATGTTCTTCCTCGCGGTGTGCAATTCCCTCTTTCTCGCACTCATCGTCTGGACCGCCTATCTGGGTCTGGAGCCATACATCCGCCGCCGCTGGCCCCAGATCATCATCTCCTGGACCAGCCTGCTGGGCGGCGGCCTGCGCGATCCCGTGGTCGGCCGCGACGTCCTGATTGGCGCGGCTCTGGGCGCCTTCTGGGCATTGGTCGGTCTCCTGGCCAACCTCTGGCCGGATTCCGTCACGCCGCAGCTCGACCCGCTTGAAACGCTCGCCGGCAGCCGCGCCGCCCTCGGCCAGGTCCTGCAAGCCGTGCCCTATGCCGTCCGCAACGGCCTCCTGTTCCTGTTCCTGCTGTTCCTGTTGCGGCTGTTGCTTCGTAATCAGTGGCTCGCCGCCGCGGCCTGGGCGCTGCTCTTCACCGGCCTGAACACTCTGGCGGCGACCGAGCACCCGCTCTTCTCCGCGGCCGTCAGTTTTCTCATCTTCGGCGCAATGGCTGTGGTGACTCTACGCTGGGGACTCCTCGCCGTCGTCGTCAGCTACTTCCTCGGCACTCTGCTCATGAACCTGCGCGTCACTCCGGATTGGTCCGCCTGGTATTCCAGCGGAACCCTGTATATTCCGCTGGCGATTGCCGCGCTCCTGGCGTGGAGCTTCCGCATCTCCCTCGGCGGCCGCCGCCTCTGGCGCAAAGACTGGCTCGAGTAGCCGCCGCGCGCCAATAACCTGTCGGGCCCGCCGTCCGCGCCATGTTTCTGCTGCCCGTCCGCGGCGCTATCCACCTCCAAACAAAGGACATCCGCGTTGGCTCCCGGATTGCTCCCTTGCTCCGTGGAGACCCGCATTGGCCGCACCCCAGACCGCCTTCTCAGCCTTAGCCAGCCCGTCGCGCACGGCATCCCGCCCGGCCGCCCCCACCCGCAGCCTGGATATCGGTTTCGTGGCCGGCCTCGCGATTGCAGCCTCTGCCGGCATCGCCGGGATCGCCGCCACCGGAGTCGGCCCCGGTTACTTCCTCCAGCCGGCCGGCGCCCTCATCGTGCTCGGCGGCACGCTCGGCGTCATCCTTCTGACCACCCCCGTCTCCAGCCTGCTCAACACCGCCCGCCGCGTTCGCGAATTGTTCGCAGCCCAGCCCGTCGATCGCGAGGCCCTCATCGGCCAGATTATTTCCTACGCCCAGAAAGTCCGCCGCAAGACGCTGCTCCATCTCGAACCCGAGATTCGACGCGCCGGGACCGGTTTCCTCGCCGAGGCCATGCTGCTGGCCATCGATGTCAAAAACCGCGCCGAGCTTCAGGCCGCTCTCGAAACCGAGCTGCGCATGCGGGAACGCCATGGCGAGGCCGACGCCAGGGTGCTCGAAGTTGCCGGCGGCTTCGCCCCAACCCTTGGGATTCTGGGCACCGTCGTCGGATTGGTGGACGTGCTGCGCCAGTTCTCGAACCTTCAATCGGTCGGCTACGGCATCGGCATGGCCTTCGTTTCCACGCTCTACGGTCTGGGACTGGCCAACTTGTTGCTTCTCCCCGCCGCCCACCGCATCCGCGCCCGCTCCCTCGAGAGGATTGAGATCCAGGAAATCGTCGCCGAAGGCGTTCTCTGCATCTACGACCAGATGCATCCCTTCCTCATCCGCCAGCGGCTGAACTCCTTCTTGCGCCAGGAGGAACGCGACGCCTTGGCGCCGCGCCCCGTCATCGCGCCCTAACCCGCCCTATGCTCAACTTCAGGCCTCAGTACTCCCGCGCCGCCACCACCCAGCGCTGGGTTTTCAGCTACGCCGATCTGGTGACCATCCTGCTGGTCCTCTTCATCGCCATCGCCGCGCAGGGACTGCGCCCACTCGCCCCGCCGCCCCGTCCCCTGCCTCCCCCTCTGTGCCCCGCTCCGGTTGCCGCGCCCAAACCTATCCCGCCCGATCCGCTGCTCCAGGCCCAGCGCATCTTGGAGCAGCACGGGCTCAACCCCAAGTTGGAACCGCGCGGCCTGGTCGTCAGCCTCCCTCAGGCGGTCCTATTCCCCTCCGGAGAGGATCAGGTCAGCCCCTCCGCCCTCCCCGTCGTCTCTCAGATCGCCGACGCCCTTCGCGATATCCCCAACAAAGTGTCGCTCATCGGCCACGCCGACGCCGTCCCCATCCACAACCGGCGCTTTCGGGACAACTGGGTGCTCTCGGTGGCCCGCGGCCTGAGCCTCCTCGAAGTGTTGAACAAGCAATTTGGAATCCCGGAGGCCCGCCTCTCCGTCGCCGGCTACGGCGCCTTCAGCCCCCGCGAATCGAACGACACAGCGGAAAGCCGCGCCGCCAACCGCCGCGTCGAGATCGTCATCCTCCACGAGCCAGCCCCGTAGCGCCCGCCTGCTCCTTCCATCGCTCGGCGTTCACGCCCATCGCGAGGAGCCATAGGGTCAGGAGTCCCTCCCCGATGCCGCCGACGTAGTAAACGTAGGGGGACAGGTAGTGCGCCAGCCGCGGCGACACAAAGGTCAGCCAACCCAAACCTGCAATCGTCATCAGCGCGCCCAGAATGCGAGGCAGGAAGGCCGATCTCAAAATGAGGTAGCCGATCAGGAGGCAGTAGAATCCGAAAAACACCAGGGGGTTGATGGGTATGGCAACCAGATGCCGCGCGCCAAGTTCCACAACCGCGCTTCCCACGAGGCTGAACTGCGCCCCGACGTTTCAGTGATCCGTTCCATCATTGACAGCTACGCGGACCGCAGCCTTGGAGTTCCACCTTGAATCCCGCCCTCCGCCCAGCCACCCGGTTGCACCAGCCCCCGGCCCCTCCGCCGCAGGCTGGCGCAACCCTCATCCCCCTCTGCCCAGCCTCTACTTCCTCTCCGGACCGACCACCTGCGCCAGCCTCGGATCCTGCCGCAGGTTGGCGAATTCCTTATCCTTATATACGCTGTCCAAGCCCACGTAGCCTTGCGCTTTGGCCTTCTCCAGCGATGCCAGCGAGCGCGCCGCATCTCCCCGGCTGGCGTACAGCTTCGCCATCAGGTAGGACAACTGCCCCAGCTTAGCCGCATCGAACTGGCCTGACAGCCCATTCTCCGCCCCGTACACGAGGACGTTGGGGTCCAGTTCCAGGGCCCGCGCATACTCGGCGCTGGCGCGGTCCATGCGCTCCAGCGCGAACCAGCATCCGCCCAGGTTGTAATGGTAGACCGCCTCGCTCTCGTTCAAGGACAGCGCCTTCTTGTACCACTTCACCGCCGTGTCGTACCTTTTCTGGAGGTGGTTCACGACCCCCAGATTGTTCATGAGGCGGGCATCCTTCGGATTGCGCTTCGCGGCCTGCTCGAACGCCGTCTGCGCCGGTCCGTAGGATCGCATCCGCAGATCCGCCGAACCGATCTTGCTGTACAGGGCGGCCTCGTTGCCGCCCGAATGCATCGCCAGGCGATAATACTTGATCGCTTCGCCATACGACTGGTGATCTCGCAGTTCGTCGCCCGTCGCTTCCAGCGCGGCCGCTTCGGCCGGCTGTCCGGCGGCGCTCGGGATCGCGGGACGGCCCCATATCATCCCCGTCGCCACCACGCATGTTGCCAGGATCATTTTTTTCATTTTTCCCTCCCCGCGCCGGATTGCCTCCGTCGCGTCTACGCTGAATCTCGCATATTCCCCGCGTCCCGCCAAGGCTAAGACTGCTACCTCTCCCGTTACACTCTTGTTACATTGCCGCCTAAGTTGTTCTGGAATCAGTTCCGCCAGCCTCCCGCCGCGCGCCCGCCCATGTCACAACCGGTAGCGGGCCGTTTTGTCCGGAAATCGGTTACGATCAGGACATGTCCGGCGCAGATTCGGTGCCGCTCGATGCCCAGCAGGCCGAGGTAAGGGCCGTCCTCAAATCCGGGCTGTTCAAGCGTGCTCCCACGCTGGCGACCTTGCTCTCCTATCTCTGTGAGAAGGCCATGCAGGGCCACGGCGCCGAAATCAAGGAGTACAGCATTGCCGTCGACGCCCTCGGCCGCGACGACTCCTTCGATCAGGAGGCCGACTCCATCGTTCGCGTCCAGGCCAACCGTCTCCGCAAGCGTCTGGCTGAGTATTACGCCGGACCCGGCGCCGCGCACCGCATTCACATCTCCATCCCCATCGGCCAGTACGTGCCGGTATTCCAGCAGCAGCCTCACCCGCGGTTGCCGTCGCTCTCCACCTGGCGTCTGCCCGAGGTCGCCTGGAAGAGATTGGCCATCCTCTTGCCTTTCCTCGCACTCCTGGCGGCGCTGCCCTTTATCCTGCCAAGCTCCAAACCCCGGTCGCCGGCGGCCAGCGACGTTGGAAGCTCGTTGCCGCCGCTGGCGCCCGTTGGGCTACCCGTCGAAGAAGGCCTTCGCATTCTGGCGGGCGCGAGCCACGACTACATCGATCACGCCGGAAAGACCTGGACCGCCGACCGCTTCTTCTCCGGTGGCACGCCCCTGCGCAGCGCCGCCCGGCACATCTGGCGCACTCAGGACCCGGAGATCTATCGCTCCAGCCGCCAGGGCGATTTCCAGTACAGTATCCCGCTCAAACCCGGGACTTACGAACTGCACCTCCACTTCGCCGAGACCTTCTACGGCCCCGAGGATCAGGGCGCGGGCGAAGGCAGCCGCGTGATGCTCGTCCGGGCCAACGGCCGCGCGCTGCTCTCGGATTTCGACGTCGCCGCCGATGCCGATGGCAGCCGCACCGCCGACGTCAAGGTGTTCACCGATGTCTCACCAGCCCAGGACGGCCGCCTGCACCTCCAGTTCGCCTCCGTGCATGGCGGACGCGGGATGGTCTCCGCCATCGAAATCGTGCCTGGAACCCCCGGCCGCCAGCGCCCCTTGCGCATCCTGACCCGCGATGTCCCCTTCTATTCCAATGACAGCCACTGGTGGAGTCCGGACATCTATTTCAAGGGCGGCCAACTGGCCTTGCGCGAGACCCCCGACG
>JBKQQG010000066.1:0-18556 GCA_052144455.1 Bryobacteraceae bacterium | reverse complement strand
ATTCCAGGAGGTCTCTCTGCTCGGCACTCAGCACAACGGGTCGCGCCACACGCATCGTCTTTGCTCCTTCCATTGTAGAGACGATGCAACGACTATACTCGTTACTATTTAGGCCGCACTACACTAGTGGCGGAACTCGGAGAGTCTGGCACCTGGACATTCGGGCCGGTTCGGGCGCGGTGTCCGCACTGCGCAGCATTCCCTCTCTTCAAGGTGAGATTCTGGTCGCCCCGACGCCGTCCACGCGCGTACTTTCTAATGAAGAGGATCAACGCGATGAAGCCGAATCCGACTACCAGCAGAAACTGCAAAAACGCGGTATCCATTACTTGCCTCCTCATCCTTGGCCGAGATCACAGAATAGCAGGACAGGCAATCAACGTCCCGAAGCTTTGGCAATCCACACCAGCAAGACAACCACACCGATAACGACCGCCAGGACCATCCACTTTGCCACTTGATTGCTGGGTCCCCTTCGATGGCGATATCCACCGCCGCCATCCCCTAACCGAATGGCCCGTCCACTCCTTACCATGTCGTCGGCAATCCGCTTGCCGAATCGGTATGCCTCTTCGTCAGTCATAAGTTCTCTTTTCGTTTTCAAGATCCGCAGCCTCGCAGGATAGCAACACTGGGAGCTCGACCCTGCTACCTGGAGTTGTGGTTTTGCGTTCTCAAATCCGGGGTATCATAACACAGAGCCGCCCGCCCGTGGGCCATCCTCTCGGCCCAAAGCAACTTTGGCGTTCCAGGAAGAGGCCAGTGCTGCCTACGGCGGAGTACCCGCCTCGCGGCAGTTCTCCAAGAGGGGTCGTCATGTGTGGTCCAAAGGGACGCATAGCCTCATCTGTTCTGGTGCTCGGTGCGCAATTCGTCCAACGCCTTACCGAGTTCTTCAAGCCGCCTCACTTGCTCCTCAAAGGGATGTCCTTCTACAAGGCGCTGTGAGTTTCTGGGGTGGATAGCACTTCCCAGCATCTCGATGACGTCCTCCCTGGGGTAGATGTGTAGTGCTCGCCGCGCCGCCTCCGCCGGTGGCAAGCAACCCCGACCGTCAAGCCTGAATTGAAGATAGGTTAGCAGTACCCCAGCGAGTGCCGTCTGCTCCTCGGTTGGGCGCCCGAACAGCCGCTTGAGAAAGTTCACGGTTCACCTCATTCACTTATTCAGCCCCAGTGGGCACCTCGCGTCTCAAGTGAGGCGATTGCCCTGTGACACTAGATCCATCGCCGACCTCACAGAATGGCAGGACGGGAAACTCGACCCCCCTTACCTGGAGTTGTGATTTTGGGTTTTTCGATCAGGGACATTATACATGAAACCACCCCGCCTGTTCGGCCGAGACCGCGCGGAAAGCGATGCGGAGGCGGGACCAGCTAGAATCAAGAACGGCAACCAATGCGCCGCCGCTTCCTCCAGAAGCTCGTTCTCTTTGTCACCGCCTCCCTCGCTCTCCATGCGGCTCCGGAACGGGCGCGCTGGGAGCAAGAGGCCCGCCGCGTCACCATTGTCCGGGACGACTGGGGTATCGCGCACGTCTACGGAATAACGGACGCCGATGCGGTCTTCGGCATGCTCTACGCACAGGCCGAGGACGACTTCAACCGCGTCGAGACGAACTACATCAATGCTTTGGGGCGCCTGGCCGAGGCCGAGTCGCGCATCTATCAGGACCTGCGGATGAAGCTCTTCATCGACCCCGGCGCGCTACGGAAGCAATACGCGGAAAGCCCGGCATGGTTGAAGCGGCTGATGGACGCCTTTGCCGACGGCCTGAACTACTACCTCTCCAAGCATCCCGAAGTCACGCCCAGGGTCATTCGGCGTTTCGAGCCTTGGATGGCGCTGGCCTTCACTGAGGGGAGCATTGGAAACGACATCGAGCGCGTGGACCTCGACCAACTGCGGGTCTTCTATGGCGCCGGCCCCATGAGCCAGACTCCCTCCGGGCTGGACGCCCGGCCGGCCGAGCCTGCCGGATCGAACGGCTTCGCCATCGCGCCTTCGAACACCGCGGGACGCCACGCCCTGCTGCTGATCAATCCGCACACCTTCTTCTTCTTCCGCTCCGAGCTGCAAGTGGTGAGCGAGGAAGGACTGAATGCCTATGGCGCGGTCACCTGGGGCCAGTTCTTCGTCTACCAGGGGTTCAACGAAAGCGCCGGCTGGATGCACACCTCAAGCGGCGTCAACGCGATGACCGAGTATCTCGAAACGATTGAGAAGCAGGGGGGGCGCTTATTCTACAGATATAGTAACCAGCAGCGTCAGATCCTGGCCGCGCAGATCGCCGTTCCCTACCGGGCCGGCCCCGCCATGGCGGAACGGAAGTTTACCGTCTACCGCACCCATCACGGACCCATCGTCCGCGCGCTGGGCGGCCAATGGGTGAGCGTCCGGCTGATGCAGGAGCCGGTGAAGGCTCTCATGCAAGCCTTCCTGCGAACCAAGGCGCGAAACTACCAGGCGTTCCGCCAGACCATGGAGCTTAAGGCTAACTCCTCCAACAACACGGTCTTCGCCGACGCCGATGGCGACATCGCCTACTTCCACGGAAACTTTATCCCCCGCCGCGACCCCGGATTCGACTGGACCAAGCCCGTGGATGGCAGCAATCCGGCTACCGAGTGGCAGGGACTTCTTTCGCTCGACGAGACCCCACACTTGTTAAACCCTTCGAGCGGCTGGCTTTACAACTCTAACGATTGGCCGTGGTCCGCCGCCGGGCCGAGCAGCCCGAGGAAGCAAGACTATCCCGCCTACGTGGAAACCGGTGGCGAAACGGCGCGTGGACGGCACGCGGTCCGGGTCCTGGAGAACCGCCAGGATTTCACCCTCGACTCGCTCATTGCCGCGGCCTATGACAGCTATCTTTCCTGGTTCGAGAGGACGATCCCCGCGCTCCTCAAGGCCTGGGACGAGACCCCGGTCAGCAATCCCCTGAAGGCCAAAACCGCCGGCCAGATCGCGCTCCTGCGCCAGTGGGATCTCCGCTGGGCGGTCAGCTCCATCCCCACTTCGCTGGCGGTGTTCTGGGGCGAGGAGATACGCCGCCGTGTGATCGGCGATGCACGCTCGAAGGGCCTCTCCGTCGAGGACTACATCAGTAGTAAAGCGCCGCACGAGCAACTCTTGCAGGCGCTGGCCTCAGCCTCCGACCAACTCGAAGCCGGCTTCGGCACTTGGAAAACGCCCTGGGGAGACATCAATCGATTCCAGCGCCTCAATGGCGACATCGCCCCCCGCTTCGACGACGCGCGGCCCAGCCTTCCGGTGGGCTTCACCTCCGGGCAATGGGGTTCGCTGGCCGCTTTCGTAGCGCGTCCCTATCCAGGCGCCAGGAAGTGGTATGGCGCCACCGGGAACACCTTCGTGGCCGTGGTTGAGTTCGGCCGCTCAGTGCGGGCCCGGGCCGTGACGGCGGGTGGCGCGAGCGGCTCTCCGGCCTCCCGGCACTTCATCGATCAGGCTCAACGCTACTCGGTGGGCGACCTGCGCGAGGTCTACTTCTACCGCTCGGAAGTCCAGCGCCATGCCGAGCGCCAGTACCATCCCGGAGACTGAGTCCGGTAGACTTCGAGATAAGCCTATGCAACGAATTCTGCTCCTGGCGGCTCTGGCCGCCCCTCTGATCGCCGGTGGCCTGCCCGTTGGCAAACCCGAAGATGTTGGCCTCTCCTCCGAGCGCCTCCGCAGGATCCACGAGTCAATTCAACGCCACATTGACGTGGGAGAGATCTCCGGTGCGGTGACGCTGGTGGCTCGCCATGGCCGCATCGTCCATTTCGAGGCGCATGGCCTGGCGGATCTCGAGTCCCGGCGCCCCCTCGCCAAGGACGCCATCTTCCGCCTGGCCTCCATGACCAAACCCATCACCAGCGTGGCCGTGCTCATGCTGGTGGAAGAGGGCAAGATCCGCCTGAGCGATCCGGTGTCGCGCTTCCTGCCGGAGTTCAAGGCTTCCAAGGTCTCGGTCTGGAAAGGGAACCCCGACGCTGGCGTGGGCCTCCCGGATTACTACGTGATTCCGGCCGACCGCGAGGTCACCATTCAGGATCTGCTGACGCATACCTCCGGCCTGGTGAGCTGGCGGATGCTCGGCAGCAGGCTGGCGCCGGCCAGAACGCCCCAAGACACCCTGGCGACCTTCGTCCCCCGCCTGGCTGCGGTACCCTTGGACTTCCAACCCGGCACGCGCTGGGAGTATAGCGGCGCGGCCGGCCCCGACCTGCTCGGGCGCATCGTCGAGATCGTTTCGGGCCTGCCCTATGATCGCTTTCTGCGCACCCGCATCTTCGAGCCGCTGGGGATGAACGACACGTTTTTCTATCCTCCGGACGACCGGCGGCCGCGCCTCCCTACCCTGTACCAGAAGGGGGCTAAGGGGCTCGAGAAGAGCCCCAATCAGGACGGTTTCTCCAGCCCCACCTACTTCTCGGCCGGCGGAGGGTTGCTGTCCACCGCGGAGGACTACGCGCAGTTCGCGCAGATGCTGCTCAACGGCGGTACGCTGAACGGTAAACGCCTTCTCGGCCCCCGCACCGTCGAGCTGATGGCCTCCAATCACGTAGGCGACCTTTTCAACGGGAAGCTGGGACGTCCCGCGCATGGAATGGGCTTCGGGTTCCTGGTCGCCGTGGTGCGGGATCATGTGGCGGCGGGCCTGGCCGTCTCCGACGGTAGCTTCGGCTGGGACGGCGCCTTCGGCACCCAAACCTGGATCGACCCCCAGGAGCAGATGGTCGAGATCATCATGCTCCAGGAGCAGGTGGTTCAGGCTCAGCGCGATTTCGAGGGCGCGGTTCGCCAGGCGATTGTGGAATAGGGGCTCTTTCAGCGTTTCGAGCCTGGGTTGGACCCGCGAATGGCCTGCGCCTGTAGAGTCGCAACAAGCTGAAAACAGGCCACTTATCAAGTCCAAAGCCACCGGGCCGCCCGTCCATCAACAGTCGCTGCGTCTGGCGCCGGGCCGTTCGCCCGCCGTGAAAGTAAGCAATTCATGGGAACAAATGACGGCGGCTGAGTGTATCCTGGTTTACAGACGGGAGTTGGACATGGAGGCTCCAATGAACATTGGTTCTAAACGGTCGATACTCACCCTCTTGCTTCTCGGCGGGCTCGCCCTTCCGCTCTCCGCAACCGGCCCCACCGGGACTATTACCGGCACAGTGACCGATCCATCCGGGGCTTCCGTACCCAAAGCCAAAATCGCGGTGCGCAACCTGGCCACCAATGCCACGCGCGATGCCCTGACTAACGACGATGGCGATTACACCGTCGCTCTTCTGGCGGTGGGCCGGTATCGCGTCTCGGTGGAGAAAGAGGGTTTCCGCAGGAGTTTCTACAGCGACGTCACCCTGGACATCGACCAGACCGTTCGCGTGGACTTCGCGCTGCAGCTCGGCCCGATATCGAGTGAAATGGAGGTCAAAGACACGCCTCCGCTGGTCCAGACGGACACCTCCACCTTGGGCCAGGTGGTCAACGGGCGGCTGGTCCACGAGCTGCCTTTGAACGAGCGCAATTTCCTGGCCTTCGCGCTTCTGGTCCCCGGCAGCCACACCGCCACCGAAGGAAGCCAGAACTCGACCCAGGGTGGGGCGATCAGCGTCAATGGCGCCCGTGAACAGTCCAACAGTTTTCTGCTGGATGGCGTGGATAACAACGACTCCTACATCAACCAGTATGTGGCCCTGCCCTCCATCGACGCCATCCAGGAGTTCAAGGTGCAATCCAGCGACTACTCGGCCGAGTTCGGCCGCAGCGGCGGCGCCCAGGTTAACGTGATCCTCAAGAGCGGCTCCAACCAGTTCCATGGCGGCGCTTTCGAGTTCCTGCGCAACCGGACCATGGATGCCAAGAATTACTTCGACCTTCCGGACTGCACTTCCGCCTCCGTCCCGGGCACCTGCGGCCCCATCCCCCGCTTTGATCGAAACCAGTTTGGCGCCACCCTCGGCGGGCCCATCCAAAAGGACAAGACTTTCTTCTTTCTGGCTTACGAGGGGCTGAGGCTGCGACAGGCGACCACCCGTGAAGCGACCGTGCCTTCGCAGGTGCAGAAGCAGGAAGCTCTGGGCGGGGTGGCTTACGCGGGAATCCCGGTGAACCCGGCCGGCCAGGCCGTATTCAACCTGTATCCGGCGGCCAACGTCGGCTCGGATCTGATGAACTCGAATACCTTCGAGTCCTCTCCCGTCATTCGCAACGCGGAGAACCTGGGCTCCATCAAGCTGGACCATCACGCCACCCGCGGCGACGTCGTTTCGCTTCACTACTCGGTCTTCGACGAGAACCGGTTCAACCCCTTCGATCCCGTCAATGCCTTTACCAGCCTTCCCGGCTATGGCAGTTTTACGCTCAACCAGGGCCAGAACGCCGGCCTGAGTTGGACCCACGTGTTCGACCCCAATTTGACCAACGAGCTCCGCCTGGGATTCAACCGCATGCGCGCCGGCATTCTGCAGCAGAATTCCGGCACGGATGTGAGCGCTCAGTTGGGTTTCCCCGACGTGCTGACCAACGCCGTGGATCTAGGGGTTCCCAATATCAGCTTGCCCCCCTTTGACGGTATTGGCGAGCCGGTCAACTACCCGCAGGATCGTCACGACACCACCGGCCATCTCGCCGACAACCTGTCCTGGATCCACGGCCGCAACCAGTTCAAGTTCGGCGCGGACATCCGCAAGATCCAGGTCGATAACTACCTCGATTTCGTGGCCCGCGGCGAGTGGCTCTTCAATCAGACCGGCCAGGATCCCGTGACCGCCCTGGTGCAGTTGCTCTCCGGCGTTCCCGACGCCGCCGTCGCCGTGAGCGGCAACATGTTCAACAGCCTGCGCAGCACCGGCTTGAACTTTTACGTCCAGGACGACATCCACGTGGTGCCGCGCCTGCTGTTGAACGTCGGCTTGCGCTATGAGTACAACAGCCCGCCGGTCGAGTCCCATGATCGCTTCAGCGTCCCCGATCTCAGCCCCGCTGCAGCCGCTTGCTCGCCGATGCCCGACTGCTGGTTCATCCAGGCCGGGACCAACGGGATTCCCCGCGCCACCTACTCTCCCACGCACACCGATTTCGCCCCGCGCATTGGAATCGCCTGGCGGCCGCTGAAGTCCGAGCGCTGGGTGGTGCGCTCGGCCTATGGCATCTTTTATGACGTCGGCATCTTCAACATCAGCGTCCTCCCCCGCGCCAACCCGCCCTTCTACAATCTTTCCCTCTACGTGAACAACGCCACCAACCCGTATGTGATTCAGAACATTCTCCAGCAGCCGGGGCTGCCGTACGTGGAGCCCAACATGATCGCTCCCAACTTCCGCGACGGCTACGTGCAGCAGTGGAACGTCGACCTGCAGTACGAGCTGGGGCCTAACTGGATGATCGACCTGGCTTACATCGGTTCCAAGGGAACGCATCTGCCGGATGTCCGCGATCTGAACCAGACCGACCCCCTGACGGGCCTTGCGCCTTACCCCCAGTTCTCCTCGCTCCTGTACGTGGAATCGGGCGCTTCCAGCTCGTATAACTCCATGCAATTCCGCTCCGAGAAGCGCGTTGGCCAGGACCTCGCTTTCCTGGTTTCCTACACCTTTTCCAAGTCCATCGACGATGCGTCGTCCGTATTCGGCGGCAGCGTCGGTTCCGGTCTGCCTCAGGATTCGAACGACCTGGCGGGGGAGCGCGCACTCTCCGACTTCGACGCCCGGCACCGTCTGGCCATCAGTTCCGTCTACGATCTTCCGTTCGCCAAACTCTGGGCCCACGACCCGGGATGGCGCAAAACTCTCTTAGACCATTGGCAGATAGCCGGCATTCTGACGGCGCAGTCGGGTTCTCCCTTCACCGTCAACCTCACCGCCGCCCAGTCCGCCTCCGCGGTCGCCGCCTTCGGCAATCCCGCCCGGCCGGATCTGGTCGGCGATCCGTTCCAGACGGGTCCCATTGCCGCAAATCCCGGCTGTGTGGCGCCCAGCCAGGTGCGCACGCCTGCCAACTGGTTCAACCCCTGCGCCTTCGCTGAGCCTGCCGTTGGCGCGGGGGGCCCAGTCTTCGGCACGGCCGGCCGGAACATCCTTACGGGCCCGGCGTTATCGAACCTCGATTTTTCGTTGTCCAGGACCATCCCGATCCGGAGCGAGAGCCATCGGCTCCAGATTCGCGGCGAGTTCTTCAACGTGACCAACCACCCCAACTGGGACGTCCCGGACCACAGTTTCGGATCGCCGAATTTTGGCCAGGTGCTCTCGGCCAACGCCTACGGCAACAAGCCGCCGCGCCAGATCCAAGTGGGGCTCAAGTACATCTTCTGACGTAGGGCGGGCGTCCACGTTCGCGCCGGACCTCCGGGTCCGGCTAGACACGATGGGTTTTCGAACGGTTCTGGATGGCGCACCAGACGGCGCTCGCGGCGACCGCGAGGACGCACAACAGCACCCCGGTCCCCAGGGCGAGGTTCGTCAGGTTCAGCCACCAGGTATCGGGGTCGCTCACCGGCTACTATTCTACCGCGACCGCCCGCTCGGACCGCGCATGAACAGAGGTGTTCGGGAATGATCCAGATCGAGCCAGATCCCTGGCGCGTCATGCTGGCCCACGCCCGCGCCTCCTATCCCGACGAATGTTGCGGCGCCATGCTCGGCCGCGTCGTGGAGGCTTCGAAGCTCGTGACCGCCGTCTTGGCGCTCGAGAACGTCTTCCCGGGACCTAGGCGCGAGCGCTACCAGTTACGTCCTGAGGACCTGCCGGAGGCGGAACGCGAGGCCCGTCTCCAAGGCCTTAAGCTCATCGGCATCTATCATTCGCACCCCGACCGCGAGGCCTATTTCTCCCTAGTCGACTTGCAGAACTCCTGCCCCTGGTATTCCTTCCTGGTCCTGTCGATCCGCCGTGGCGAGTTCGACCACGCCCGGTGCTGGCGCCCCGATGCCGGCCAGACCCGGGCGGAAGAGGAGGAACTGGCCACCCCCGAAGGGTTACCGCCCCGCCCATTTCCTGGTCCGGAAGTACCTAACCCCTTGTACTAGAACGCCCTACCCACAATTGAACCTTGCCGGCCCGGGGGAGCGCCCTTAGACTTGAGTCATGCGGTTCAAAGTGTTTCTGTTCCTCATCGTGTCTGCGTGCTGGCTCACGCGCGGGACGATTTGCGCTGCTCCGATAGTCTTCGGCGTGACGTTCCAAGCAGACGGCCAGGCGGGGTTCATCGACATCGCCACGGGCAACTTCGATGTCGTAGGCACAGTCGGCCCCGAGATCAACGACGTCGCCATCGCGCCGGACGGGACGGCTTACGCCATCGCTAGCCAAGACGAGCTGGTGACCATCAACACTTCGAACGCCGCTGTCACCAACCTAATGTCCCTTCCTTACGGGATGGAAACCCTGGACTTCAACCCCACCGACGGCGTCCTGTTCGCGGCCACGCAGAGCGCGCTGTACACCGTCGATCTCATTGCCAAGACCACCGCTGAGGTCGGCTCCTACGGCGCTCTGACCAACGCTCAGAACATCCGCTTCGACTCCGCCGGCAACCTCTACACCACCGACACCAATGATCCCACCAGCGTGTACTCCGTGAGCACCTCCAACGGCCAGGCGACCTGGGAATTCAGCGTCGGTTACGGAGCGGTCTCGCTGGGCTATGTCGACGGCATGCTTTACGGGGTCGGGATCTCGGGGATCGGCGGCGCCGACAACTTGGTCTGGGTCAATCCGGCTACCCAGAGTGGCACGCAGATACTGAGCCAGTTCCCCAGCGTGGACTTCAGCGAGCCTCAGCAACACGGCTATGCTCCCGAGCCTGGCGCCCTGTGGCTCTGCGGGTTAGGCCTGGCGGCGCTCGTTGTCCGCTCGCGAAAGCGGGCGTAGTTCCCCACCAAAGGTCTATAATTCAAGGGGCAGGTCTGGGAACCGGAGCCACCCACGTGGGCGACCAACCCGAAACTCCGTTTGACAGTGTGGAGAGTGCGCAGCAGTTTGTCGAGCTGCTGGCCGAGGCCATCGAGGAGGCCCGGGGCGAGGTGGACGCCGCCATCGAGATCCCCCAGGCGGAGCGCCGGTTGGAGGCCCTCCGGCTGGTCTCTTTCAAACTCTCCAGGCTCTCGCTCCACATGGCGGCCACCCGCCGCCTGCTGAACGACCTGCGCACGCTGCGCCGCCTGCTGCTCGCGGAGCGCGATTCCGAGTCCGAACCGCCCGAGGAAGAGGATCCGGCCCTGCCGAACCTGCCGTCCTTGTAGAGCGCGTGGCGGCGTCCCCGGCAGATCGCCGTATGGCCGAAGAACCCGGCCCTGCGGCTACTCGTGCGGCGACTTCGCCAGGATCAGCTCCCGCACCTCTTCCAGGAACGCCTCCACCGTCCTCGCGCCCTGGTCGCCGTGCTTGCGGTTGCGCACCGAAACCGTGCCGGAGGCGGCCTCGCGGTCTCCCACCACCAGCATGTACGGGATCTTCTGCAACTGCGCCTCGCGGATCTTGAGGTTGACCTTCTCGTTGCGGTCGTCGAGCGTGGCGCGCAGGCCGGCTTGCTGCAAGCGCTGCGTTACCTGGTGGCCGTATTCCAATTGCCGCCCGGTGATGGGCAGCACCGTAGCCTGCACCGGCGCCAGCCAGACCGGAAACGCCCCCGCATAGTGCTCCAGCAGGATGCCGAAGAACCGCTCCACCGATCCGTAAAGCGCCCGGTGCACCATCAGCGGCTGGTGCGCCTTGCCGTCTTCCGCGATGTACTCCAGGCCGAACCGGCGCGGCAAGGTGAAATCGAACTGCACCGTGGAAAGCTGCCACGGCCGCCCGATCGCATCCACCAGCTTGACGTCGATCTTCGGCCCGTAGAACGCAGCTTCGTCGGGCGCAATCCGGGTCGCCAGGTTCAGCCGCTCGGTGGCCTTGCGCAGCGCGGTCTCCCCCAAGCTCCACTGCTCGGGCGCCCCGTCGTACTTGCCGCTCGCGCCGCCGTCCCAGGTGGACAGATCCGCCTCGTAGCGCTCGAACCCGTAGGTGCGCAGCGTGTCCAGGGCGAACTCCAGGCAGTTCACGATCTCATTCTCAATCTGCTCCGGCGTGCAGAAGATATGCGCGTCGTCCTGCGTGAATCCGCGCACGCGGAACAGCCCGTGCATGACGCCCGACCGCTCGTAGCGGTACACCGTGCCCAGCTCGCCCAGGCGCACCGGCAGGTCGCGGTAGCTCCGCAGGCGGTCCTTGTAAATCAGGATGTGGAACGGACAGTTCATGGGCTTGAGCTGGTATTCGGCGTCGTCCAGCTCCATCCGCTTGAACATGTTCTCCGCGTAGAAGCCGTAGTGCCCCGAGGTCTTCCACAGATCCGCCCGCGCCACGTGCGGCGTGTAGACCAGCGAGTAGCCCCGCGCCACGTACTGGTCCCGCATCCAGTCTTCCAGAATCCGGCGCACTGTCCCGCCCTTGGGGTGGAAGAAGATCAGCCCCGGCCCAGCCAGCTCCTGGATGCTGAACAGGTCCAGCTCCTGGCCCAGCTTGCGATGGTCGCGCTTCTTGGCCTCCTCGATCTGGTGCAGATACTCGTCCAGCTCCTGGCGCGTGAAGAACGCCGTGCCGTAGATGCGCTGCCCTTGCCGGTTGTGCTCGTCGCCTTTCCAGTACGCCCCGGCAATCGAGAGCAGCTTGACGGCCTTGATCTTCGCGGTCGAGGGCACGTGCGGCCCGCGGCAGAAATCGATGAAATCCGGCCCCAGCGTGTACTCCGAAAAGACCGCGTCGGCCTTCTCCTGGATCAGCTCGCACTTCAGGTCTTCGCCCATCTTGGCGTAGCGCTCGAGACCCTCCGCCTTGGGCGTCAGCCGCCGCTCGAAGGGCAGATCGGCCCGCTGCAGCTCGGCCATCTTCGCCTCGATCTTCTCCAGGTCCTCCGGCGTGAACGGCGCGTCGCGGTAAAAGTCGTAAAAGAATCCGGTATCGGTGGGCGGGCCGATTCCCAGCTTTGTTTCCGGGAACAACTCGAGCACCGCCGCGGCCAGCAAGTGGGCGGCCGAGTGCCGGTAGATGGAGAGCGCTTCCCGGTTCTTCGTGGTCAGGATTTCGAGCTTGGCGTCGTCCTCCAGTGGCCGGGTCAAATCCACCAGTTCGCCGTTCACGCGGGCGGCGAGCGCGTCCTCGGCCAGCCGCCGGCCGATCGATCTGGCTACTTCCAGGGGCGTTGTCCCCGCGGGCATTCGCTGCAGGCTTCCATCCGGGAGAGTAATGCTGATCTCGCTCATAAGCGCTTGGATCTTCAGCGTAACATACAGTGGGGTCAGGGCTTCGGCCCTGCCGCCGGGCTTCGGCCCGGCGTCCCGCCCCCCGCGCCCGTCGCGCGGCCACTGCTGTGTTAAAGTTATGAATCCGGGAGCGTGTTCCCATGATCCAAGGGGTAGGGCAGACTGAGTTCGACGAAGCGGCCTTGGTCGCCCAGGCTCAACGGGGAGGCGTGGAGGCCTTCACGGAGCTGGTGAACCGCTACGAGAGGAACATTTTCCGGCTAGCCCGGCACATCACACAGAACCCGGAAGACGCCGAGGACGTTCTCCAGGAAACCTTTCTCAAGGCCTACGAGCACCTGGTGGACTTCCAAGGCAACTCCAAGTTCTATACCTGGCTGGTGCGGATCGCGGTGAATCAGTCGCTGATGAAGCTCCGCAAGCGCAAGACCGACGCCTCTGTCTCCCTCGACGAGCCTTTTGACACCGGGGAGGAGAATCTGACTCGCGAAATCGCCGTCTGGGACCCCAATCCCGAGCTGATCTACTCGCGAGAGGAGATCCGGTCGATTCTGGAGAAGGCCGTGCAAAGCCTTCCTCCGGCGTTTCGCGCCGTCTTCGCGCTGCGGGACATCGAGGAGCTTTCCACCGAGGAGACCGCAGCCGTGTTGGATCTTTCGATTCCCGCTGTGAAGAGTCGCCTGTTGCGAGCCCGCTTGCGCCTGCGGGAGAAGCTGACCCGCTATTTCAAGCGGAAAGGGGAAGACGTCTTTGATTACATGTAAGGACTTTCTCAGCGAGCTGAACGAGTACCTCGACGAAGAGTGCCGCGATGAAGTGCGCAAGGAGTTGGAAGAACACCTGGACGAGTGCCCCAACTGTTGGGTGATCTGCAACACCACCCAGAAGACCGTCGAGATCTACCGCGGCCTGGACCCCTTCCCGATTCCCCCCGGCGTCCACGACCGTCTGCTCGCCGCGCTGCGCAAGAAATCGGAAGCCGCCCCGCCGGCCTGAGCGCTGATCGCCATCCGTTCCCCAAAAATGGAAAAGCCCTCCGAGGAGGGCTTAATTTCAGGGCGCTGAAATCAGCGTAGCCTGGCGCGGGTGGAAGCCCTAATCCCGCTTATTGAGATAAGCCTGGGCAACCGCCGCTTGGATACACTACCTCTCTTGTAGTAGAATTCTCACCGGCTGTCAAGAGGCATCTATGAGAATTCAGGCTGCGGTCCCCTACGTCCTCGGCATAGATTTGGGCGCTAATTCCGTTGGATGGGCGGCGCTCCGGCACGAACAGGGGAAATCTGCGGGCATCCTTGGCTTGGGCGTCCGCATTTTCTCGGCCGGCGTGACGGGGCTGGAAGTAGGGCGCGACGAATCCCACGCAGCCGCGCGGCGTGTTGCGCGGCTGCAAAGGCGCCAGACTGACCGGCGGCGCCGGCGAATTCACAAAATCTACCGCATCCTGGCGGATTATGGGCTGCTGCCGGCCAAAGCGACCGCAGCAGAGAGGGCCAAAGCGCAGTGCGCCCTGGACAAGGAACTCTCGGAAAGGTATGGCGCTCACGACAAGCTGCCGTATGTCCTTCGTGCTCGAGCGCTCGATGAAGTGCTAAGTCCGTTCGAACTGGGCCGTGCGCTGTTCCATCTCGCGCAGCGCCGGGGTTTCCTGTCCAATCGGAAGTCGACCAAAGATCCCGACGAAGAGAAGGGAAAGGTGAAAAGCGAAATCACGAACTTGGCGCGCGACATTGCCGGGTCGGGCAGCCGTACGCTTGGCGAGCACTTGTCCAAACTCGATCCCCACGAAGCGCGGATTCGAGGCCCCTATACCAGTCGGCAGATGTACCTCGACGAATTCGACAGGATCTGGGAATCACAGGCGGCGCACCATCCCGAACTACTGAACCCCGAGCGGAAGCGGGATCTGCTGGTGGCCATGTTCCATCAGCGACCCCTGCGCGATCAGAGCGACCTCATCGGCGACTGCGACCTCGAGGAGGGCGAGAAACGCGCCCCAGCCTGGCATCCTCTCGCGCAGCGCTTTCGGCTCTTGCAGGAGGTCAATCATCTGCGCCTGATCGACCCGGTAGGGGTTTCGCGCGCTCTCGACCCCGACGAGCGGCAGGCTGTCATCCCACGGGTGGAGAAAGGCGACCTGCCGATCAAGGAACTGCGGAAGCTGCTGGGGATCAAGAGGAACGTCGAAGTGAACCTCGACCGCGGCGGCAAGAAGGCTCTCATCGGCGACCGAACCGACAACAAGATGCGGGCCGCGTTTGAGGCCGCGTGGGACGCGCTGAGCCAGGAGGAGAAACTAGAGGCGGTCACGGACCTGGCGGGCGATCTCGACGACACTCAGCTCGCACGGAAGGCCCGGGAACGCTGGGGCCTGAGCGCCGAGCAGGCCGAGCGGTACTCCAGCACGTCTCTTGAACTGGGGCGTTACCTCGGTTTCTCGCTCAAGGCAATCGCCAAGATGCTGCCTTTCTTGGAGAGCGGCGCCGATGTGACCTCCGCGAAAGAGGCGGCGTATCCCGCCGGGACCTTCCGCACCGACCTGCTCGGCGCGCTACCGCCGGTAGCGCAGCGCCTGAAGGATCTTCGCAACCCTGCCGTTCTTCGCTCGCTGACCGAGCTCCGCAAGGTGGTCAACGCGCTCATTGGCCGGTATGGCAAGCCGCTGGAGATTCACATCGAACTCGCCCGCGACCTCAAGGCTCCGCGCCCGGAGCGCGAGGAGCGCTCCGCACGGATGAGGCGGAACGAGAGGGCGCGGGCCGAAGCAGCCGCCAAGATTCAAACTGAAATAGGAATCCACAACCCCAGCCGGGCCGACACCGAGAAGTGGCTTCTGGCCGAGGAGTGCCATTGGAGGTGCCCATACTCCGGTAAGGGATTCAGCGCGACCCAACTCTATCAGAGCGGCGAGATTCAGGTGGAGCATATCATCCCCTTCAGCCGCAGTCTGGACGACTCCTTCGCCAATAAGACGCTGGCCTACTCGTGGGTGAACAAGGCGAAGGGAAACCGGTCCCCGCGCGAGGCATTCCAGGATCAGAGCCAGTGGGAGGCGATCCTGACCGAGGTCGGCTCCTTCCACGGACCCTACGCCAAGCACAAGCTTCAGCGGTTCCAGTGGACCTCCGAGCAGATCGCGGAACTCCTCGACGATTTCACCAAGCGCCAGTTGAACGACACTCGCTACGCCAGCAAGCTGGCGGCGAGATATATGGCCTGCCTGTACGGTGGGCTCTCCGACAGCACTGGCCAGCGCATCTTCGTCAGCCCCGGACAAGTAACGGCGTTCCTCCGCCGGCTCTGGGCCATCGAGGGGCTGCTTTCCGGCGACGGGGGGAAGAGTCGCGACGACCACCGCCACCACGCCATCGACGCCGTCGTGGTGGCACTCACCGGTCCAGCCTGGGTCAAGGCGCTGAGCGACGCCGCCTCCCGCGCGCGCGAAGAGGGAAGAAGGAGGTTCGCCAGCCTGGAGGCGCCCTGGTCTGGATTCGCGGCAGCAGTCCAGGATCGACTTCGGGGGATTATCATTTCCAACCGTGCGGACCGCAAGGTTGGCGGGGCAATGCACGACGAGACATTCTACGGCGTTATACAACACCCCGAGCTCGGCCCTATGGCGGTTTGCCGGAAGCCAGTGCACAAGCTCTCGAAGGAGGACCTGGAACACATCGTGGACTCGCGCGTCCGGGAACGCGTCGCACTCCAACTCGGCCTTCAGGGCGGAGATTTCAAGCAACTCGAAGCACACCCGCCGACCATTCCGACCCACGACGGCCGCGAGGTTCCAATCCGAAAAGTAAGGATCATGAAAGCCGAGCAACCGCGCCGCATCGGGCAGGGCCTGCGCGCCCGCAACGTCATGGGGGACGATTACCACCATGTGGAGGTGATCAGACAGACCGACCCCTGCACCGGGAAAACGAAGTGGGCGCTGGTAGGGGTAACCTGCCAGGAGGCCATGGAGCGTGTCCGGGACCATCATTTCTTGGTTTCTCGCGATCACGGGCCGCACGCCGAGTTCGTCTGCTCCATCGCCAAAGAAGACACGCTGGAGATCACACAGGATGGCAACAAGAGACTGGTCGTCGTCAAAGCCCTGGAGGCTGGGGCGAACAAAATCGGATTCAAGGACCTGCGCGACGCAAGGCCGTACAGCGCCACCACCAAGAATCGCGAACGCGTCGCGATCACCAGCCTCATGGACGGGTTGAAATGCCGGAAGGTGACTGTTTCGCCCCTGGGGGAGACGCACTACGCCAATGACTGATCGGCTGCTAGATTTCGCCGATTCCGCTGCGGTGCTCAGCACCCAGAACGAACTGCTCGTCATCAAGATCGAGGACCAGCCGCCACAGACCGTCCCGCTCGCGGATATCGCCGCTATCGTGGCCAGCAACCCCCAAATCGTCTTCACGCAGAACCTGGTCGCCGCCCTGGGCCGCGCCGGAGCCATCCTCATCTGCTGCGACCAGCGCCGCCGCCCTGTTTCGATGCTCCTGCCCCTGGAAGCGCACTTCGCGCAAACCGAGCGCTTCCTGGCCCAGGCCGCGGCTCCGGCCCCGCTGAAGAAGCGCATCTGGCAGGATCTCGTCCAGACCAAAATCCGCATGCAGGGCCAGGTACTGCGCCTCCAGCACGGTCAGGACGCGGGCCTCCCGCAACTCGCCCTGAAAGTGCGGTCCGGCGACCCCGCGAATGTCGAGGCCACCGCCGCCCAGCGCTACTGGCCTCGCCTCTTCGACGACGGCTCCTTTCGCCGGGGCGACGAAAACGACCCGCGCAACTCGATGCTCAACTACGGTTACGCGGTCCTCCGCGGCATCACCGCCAGGGCCGTCTGTGCGAGCGGCTTGCATCCGTCCCTCGGTGTGAACCACCGCAATCGCTATAACGCTTTCTGCCTCGCCGACGACCTCATGGAGCCGCTCCGGCCGCTCGTTGATCGCCGTGTCGCGTTTCTGTGCCGTGAGACCCCGCCGGAGGAGTGGCAACTCAGCAGGGCCGTAAAGGGCGCCCTGCTCGCCGGGATGGCAGAGCGCTACGGGGTCGGTGGCGAGCGCCGGACCCTATTCGACATTGTTGCGCGCCTCTCGCAGGCGCTCGCTTCCTCCTTCCTCCTCAAGCAACGCAGCTTCCGCTGTGAAGAGATCGAAATTGAGTGACTGAACCGTCTGGGTATCGATCGATGTGGCTATTCGCTCTCTTTGACTTGCCTGTCGACACGAAGGAGCATCGGACCGAGTATGTGCAGTTTCGGAAGGTCTTGCTTCGGCACGGTTTCGTGATGCTACAATTCTCTGTCTACGCTCGGCACGGGGTCAGTGAGGAATCGGTGGACTCGATTCGCGGGCGGCTGCGCGCCGTGCTGCCACCCCATGGGCAGGTCCGGCTGCTTGCCGTCACCGATCATCAGTTCGGCAAGATGGAGGTTTACTTTGGGAAAAAGCGCAAACCGACTGAGGATCCGCCCTCCCAACTCATGCTTTTTTAGCGGTGCCCATGGAGTCGACTGCCCGCAAGTCAATGACTTGCGGGCAGTCTAGTGTATCCAAGCGGCGGCTCCAGGCAAACCCCAACGTCATCTCCACGCGGCCCGCTCCAATGCCAGTGTATCCAAGCGGCGGCTCCAGGCAAACCCCAACAAGGCGGGCCGAAGCCCGCGATCCTGGTTAAGTGTATCCAAGCGGCGGCTCCAGGCAAACCCCAACTTCGTGTTCTCCCTCGTATCCGCAGAGAGCAGTGTATCCAAGCGGCGGCTCAAGGCAAACCCCAACTCATGACCTTCCGCGAGGCCGTCTAATTGCAGTGTATCCAAGCGGCGGCTCCAGGCAAACCCCAACGAGTACTACAACGGCACCACCGATCCCCCCCGTGTATCCAAGCGGCGGCTCCAGGCAAACCCCAACCCTTCAATCTCAGGTGCCCATCGATCACCAGTGTATCCAAGCGGCGGCTCCAGGCAAACCCCAACTTGAGAAGGAACCGATACGTCGGATCGTCCAGTGTATCCAAGCGGCGGCTCCAGGCAAACCCCAACGAGGCGGTGCAGCCATAGCCGTCGAAACCAGTGTATCCAAGCGGCGGCTCCAGGCAAACCCCAACACGTCGAGACCTACGAAGCGCAGGGCGGCGAGTGTATCCAAGCGGCGGCTCCAGGCAAACCCCAACAACCCGGCGTCCGGCTATCTGGAAGCGATAGTGTATCCAAGCGGCGGCTCCAGGCAAACCCCAACGTACCACGGCAACGAATCCGGCAGATGCCCGAGTGGCGCCGGAATCCAGGCCCCTGGGATCAGGTACCCGGCGAGGACGCC
>JBKQQG010000065.1:0-5866 GCA_052144455.1 Bryobacteraceae bacterium | reverse complement strand
GTCGGGAACTCGCCGTCGCTCAACGGCCCCCGCAACGCCGCCTCTCCCTCGGCCCGATTTCCCTCCACTGCCCCGACCCCTGCTTCGCGGAACTTCCGAAACCGCTGGCAATTCGCGCCCTGGGATTGACCTCCGCCCCGCCCAGGGCGTAGACTGCGTTAAACAGCTGTGAACGGAGGCTGCCTTGCATTTTGTCTCTGAGTTGCTGCCGCCGGAGGGTTTCAAGATCCTCCTGGTCTTATTCCTCTCCTTTCTGGTCGGGCTGGAGCGGGAGGAGCACAAGTCCGATGGACGCTACTCCTTCGGCGGCGTGCGCACGTTCCCGCTAATCGGCCTGATCGGCTACGCCATGGCGTTGTTGAGCAAGGACCAGATGTTGCCGCTGGCTCTGGGCTTCGTCGCGGTGGCCGGATTCCTGATGCTGTCCTACCGGCATAAGCTGGAGGCGCCCGGGACCTCCGGCGTCACTACCGAAATGTCCGGCCTGGCCATATACCTGGTGGGCGCCCTGATCTATCGCGATCAATTCTGGATCGCCACGACTCTCAGCGTCGCCAGCATGCTGCTGCTGGAGCTGAAGGGATTCCTGGAAGGCCTGACCACCAAGGTGGCGCCCGTTGAGGTCCTCACATTCACCAAGTTCCTGGTCCTCACAGTCGTGGTTTTACCCGTCTTGCCGAACCAGGAGTTCGGACCTTTTCACATCAATCCGTTCAAGACCTGGCTGGTGGTGGTGGCGGTGAGCGGGGTTTCCTATGGCAGCTACGTGGTGAACCGGCTCACACAGGGAAAGGGCGGCATTATCGTTGCCGCGATTCTCGGCGGCGCCTATTCCTCGACGGTGACCACGGTCGTGATGGCGAGAAGAGCGAAACGCGAGCTGCGTCCGCATCTTTTCTCGGGTGGAACGCTGGTTGCCTCCGGCATGATGTACCTACGCCTGGCGATCCTGCTGGCCCTGTTCAATCGCGGCCTGCTGGCGCAGTTGGGGCCGTTTTTCGTGGTCTTGGGGTGCCTGGCGGTCGCCGCCGGCTGGTTGTGGTCCCGGCGGCCCGATGCGAGCGCCGGAGAGGTCAAGCGGGAGTTCGTGCCCGGGAATCCGCTGGAACTGCGCGCGGCGGCTTTCTTCGCGGTTCTGTTCCTGATCATGCTGACCGCCACGCACCTGGTGGCCCAGCACCTTGGCAGCGCCGGAGTCTATGGCCTGGCGGGCGTGATGGGACTGGCGGATGTGGACCCCTTCATCATGGGGATGACCCAATCCGCGGGCACGGCCACTTCGCTACTGGTGGCCTCCGCGGCGATTGCGATTGCCGCAGCCAGCAACAACATCGTCAAAGGAGTTTACGCATACTCCCTGTCGGACCGGAAGACGGGCATTCAGAGCCTAGGCCTTTTGTTGGGCCTGGCGCTCGCGGGCCTGGCGCCACTGGTTTGGCTGTTGCGCTGACGCCAGCCAGTCGCGAATCCGCTGCACGGCTTCCATCAGGTTCTCGAAAGAGTTGACGTAGCTGAAGCGGAGATAACCGTCGCCATAGGCCCCGAAGGAGGCGCCATCCAGACACGCGACCCCGGCCTCCTGGAGCAGGCGGCCGGCCAGCTCCGCGGAACCGATCCCGGTTCCCTGAACATTAGGGAACGCATAGAACGCGCCGCCGGGCAGCGCGCAGCGGAACCCGGGCAGGCTGTTCAGGCCGGCGCAGAAAGCGTCGCGGCGGCGGCGGAATTCGGCCACCATCGCCAAGACCGCGTCCTGGGGACCGCGCAGCGCCGCGAGCGCCGCCCGCTGCGTGAAGCTCGCCGTGCAAGAGTTCGAGTTCATCATCAGCTTGCCGACCGCCTCGACCAGCCACTCCGGCATGACCCCGTAGCCGATGCGCCATCCAGTCATCGCATAGGTCTTCGAGAAGCCGTCCAGGAGAATGGTTTTCTCGATCATGCCGGGCAGGCTGGCGATGGAGGCCGGCGGTTCCCCGTAGAAGATGCGCGAATACATCTCGTCGGAGAGAACCATGAGATCGCGCTCGCGCACCAAGTCCGCGATGGCGCGCAGGTCCGCGGCTGGGATGACGCCGCCGGTGGGATTGTGCGGCGAATTGAGGATCAGCAGCTTGGTTCGGGAGTTGATCGAGTCGCGCAGCAGGTCCAGGTCGAAAGAGAACCCGCGCTCTTCGACGACCGGCATCGGCACGGGCACGGCGCCCAGATACCGGATCATGGATTCGTAAATGGGAAAGCCCGGGCTGGGGAACATCGCTTCGTCGCCCGGCTGGAGCAGGGCCAGCATGGAGTAGAACAAGATAGGCTTGCCACCGGGCACGATGGCCACGTGCTGGGGCCCCACACGCACGCTACGCGTCCGGTTCACGTCGGAGGCCACTGCCTCGCGCAACTCCGGATAGCCCAGCGTAGGACCGTAGTGCGTCCAACCCTCGTCCAGCGCCTGGTGCGCCGCCTCGATAATGTGCCGCGGCGTGGCGAAATCCGGCTCTCCGATTTCCAGGTGAATGATCCGGCGGCCCTCCGCCTCCAGCCGCCGCGCCTGGGCGAGGACCTCGAAGGCGGTCTCGACGCCAATCCGGCTCATGGCTTCAACGAGTTTCATAGGGGGCGACCGGTCTCCTATACTCAGAGTAGACCCCCTTAGGGGGCGGATGGTATGGGTAGCCGCGTGCGCCAGGATAGCGTTCCACGTTCCGAGGCTCCCGTGCGTCAAGTTGTTGTAGGCGCATGGCTAGCATTGCACTGTCGATTATGAGCGAAACCGTCGAGCCCCTCGTCCGGGATGCGCTCGAGGCGCAGAACCGCTTTATTTCCGACAACATGCGGCGCATCTTCCTGCTCATCTACAGGATGCTCGGGAACGTGGCCGACGCCCAGGACCTCACCCAGGAGGTGTTCATCAAGGCCTTGCAGCGCCAGGACCAGCTCAAAGACGCCGAGAAGGCCTCCCACTGGCTCTCGCGCATCGCCACCAACACCGCCATCGACCACCTGCGCCGCCACGGCCGCGTCAGCTTCTGCGACATCGACAGCCTGCCCGAGCCGGTCGCCACCTCGCCGTCCGAGAGCCCCGAGCAGGTGGTGCTGCGGGGCGAGCGGCGGGAAATGCTGGAAGGCGGCCTGCGGGCGCTCACTGCCCGCGAGCGTGCCGCCTTGCTGCTCCGCGATGTGGACGGGCTGCCCGCCGAAGAGGTGGCTCGCCAGTTGAATTGTTCCAAGGCGACTGTGCGCTCGCACATCGCCAACGCCAGGGTCAAGTTTCGCCGCTACCTGGCCAGGAGGAAGCCGTGACCCACCCCAACGAATCCAGGCTGGCCCTGTATGCCGGGAACGATCTGCCCCTGCTCGAAGGTTTCCGGGTCGCGATTCACGTGCGCGGCTGCGACGGCTGCAACCGGCAGGTGGAGGAACTGCGCGGCATTCGAGGTTGGATGCGCCTCCAGGGGAACGAGACGCCCGCCGGCGTCCGCTGGGAGGCGCTCGCGTCCGAGATGAGAGCCAATATCCGGCTGGGCCTGGCGGCTGGCCGCTGCGTGGATGTTCCCGAACCGCTGGAGGAGCCGCGCGGCTTTCGCTGGCCGGTCCCAGCCATGGCGCTGCCCGTGCTGCTGCTAGTGATCGTGGGATGGATGGTGCAGAGCCTGCCGCCGCCGGTTCAGCCCGCGTCCGCGGATTTTGTGGTGGATGCCAGCAGTTCCGGGATCGGCGTCCAGCGAGACGGCCGGGGATTCACGCTCTTGCAGCCGCGCAACGAGAATGTCGTCTATTCCGTGAGTGGAGAGGCCGCCGGGGCCCGCTATGTGGACTCGGAAACCGGCCAGGTGACCATCAGCCATGTCTACGCGCAATAAGCCGGCCTTTGTGGCGCTCGCCGCCGCGATGTGCGCTTGGGCGCAGCCGGCGCCTCCGTCTCTCAAGGTGAGTTTCCCCGCCGATTCGCCGCTCGCGCCGCTGTCGGTGGATTCGGGCGGGTCGCGGGCCGATGCCCGCGGCGGCGCCATGGTGCTGGATCTGCACACCGCTCTTACTTTGCGCAATTCGAGCCAGCGGCGCATTCGCGGCGTCACCCTTCTGGTGCAGGCCCAGGAGTTCAGCCCCGGCGGCAGAGGTTCCGTGGCCGTCCCCAGCTTGGACGTGCGGCCCGGCGAGACCTTTCCGGTGCGCATCGACCTGCGCCTGCTGCGGCCGCTGGCGGCCGGGGGAGGACCGCTCGCCGAGGTGTCGCTCGACGGGGTCCTGTTCGACGACCTCTCTTTCTACGGGCCGGACCGGCTGAGTTCCCGCCGCTCGATGACCGTCTGGGAACTGGAGGCCCGCCGCGACCGGCGCTACTTCAAGTCGGTGCTGGAGGCGCGCGGCCCGGAGGGACTCCAACGCGAGATCGTCGAAAGCCTGGATCGCGTGGTCCCGCGCCTGGACGTGCAGGTGATCCGCCGCGGCCGTTCTACCGCCGTCGCGGCCCAGGAACGGGACTGCCAGTTCGCGTTTCTCCAGATTCCCGCCGATTCCCCCATCGTGCCCGTCAGTGGTCTGGCGCACGTCGCGGGGAGCGAGGCGCGCGCCCCACGCATCGAAGTGCGCAACCGCTCGGACCGCTCCATCAGCTACTTTGAGATTGGCTGGATCATCAAGGATAGGGAAGGCCGCGAGTTCCTGGCAGGCTCCGTGCCCGCCTCGAGTTCCGGCCCGAAACTCGCGCCCGGGGCCAGCAGCCAGGTCTGGGAGGATGTCTCGCTGAAGTTCGCGCGGGAGGCTGGCCGGCCAGTCGCTATTGAGGGTATGAGCGGATTCGTCAGCCAGGTCGAGTTCGCCGACGGCAGCTTCTGGATCCCGGCCCGCAACGCGCTCGCGCCATCGCCCGAGGAGCAGCGATTGGCCGACCTCTACCGCCGCCACGGCCTGCCCGCGTTGCTCAACGAGTTGAAGAAGTTCTGAGGGCGCGGTTTTCGCCGAAGCGGGCCGCATTTCATGCTAGACTGTAGTGGATCGGGGCGTGGCTCAGCCTGGCTAGAGCGCCTGGTTCGGGACCAGGAGGTCGGTGGTTCGAATCCACTCGCCCCGACCAAATATCTCGCTATTATTCAAGAGCTTAGAAGCGGCTAGGGGGCTAGTCTCCATAGCCGCTTTTTCGTCACTATGCCCACCCTGTGCAGCGCGCGCACGCTCCATTGCCGCCCGAAGTGTCTCTGCCTGGGAATGAACGTATTGTTTGGTAGGCGAGAAACCGCTGTGGCCGGCCAAGTAAGCAAGCGTGTACGGATCCATGTGCTCAGCCCAGCGTGTGAGGCAGGTGGGACGGAACGCGTACAGAGCTAACGGCTCCAGCTTGGCGAGGCTCAGGGCTAGGAGGTGCTGCTTCCTGAGCGATGACTTCTCGATGTGCCCGCTCTTGGTGGGGGCTGGGAATACCCATTGGGTCCGGCTCACGGCGCTCCGCATCTCGATCAGAGCTGCGGCACGAGGCGTGAGCGGGATGCTTCTGCGGGCGCTTTCGGTCTTGCCGTACGGCACATGCAAAGCTCCGTCGCGGACGTGGCGCCGTCCTGGATTGCCAGTGGCTACAGTATCTCCATTCGGTCGGTTTACTGCACGCCTCCTTTCGACCCCAGCAGGCCGTGTGCGCGCTGCGAGCGTTGCTTCGGCACAGAGACAGCCTGGTCCAGATGAGCAGCCGGCACATTCAACACGTCCGGAAGGCGTTGAGCCAGATGAATGTGCAGTTGCACCATGTCATCAGCGACATCACCGGCGCTACCGGCTTAGCCATTCTGGACGCGATTCTGGGCGGGGAGCGCAACCCGAAAGCCTTGGCAAAGCTCAGAGACCGCCACATCAAGGCCTCCGCCGAAACGCTTGCCAAGTC
>JBKQQG010000064.1:0-98931 GCA_052144455.1 Bryobacteraceae bacterium | reverse complement strand
ATTCCAGGAGGTCTCTCTGCTCGGCACTCAGCACAACGGGTCGCGCCACACGCATCGTCTTTGCTCCTTCCATTGTAGAGACGATGCAACGACTATACTCGTTACTATTTAGGCCGCACTACACTAGATGGTCCGGTGCTTCCGCGACCCACACCTCGGTCTCCCAAGCGATCTCGGGCAGATGCCTGGCCATCTCGTGCCTGGTGAGAAACGCGGTTACGAACACAAGTCCCGCCGTAGACTCACCGAATAAATCCTTAAGCTCATTGTGACGTTTTGGGTTCACAGGGCCGTGGCTGGTGACGGCTTCGATCAGCACAAGCCAATTCCTCTCGGGCAGGTACACGACCACATCCGGCATCTTGCCGTGTTCCTCGACATCGACGTTGAGTTCTCCGAGGGCCGCGACGTCGAAATAAGCCCATTTCTTGGCGGTGTCGCCGACGTAGATTGGCCGGCCGCCGGGAGTGAAACGCGGACAGAACTCGTTGATGATTTGCTCCACGAGGATGTTTTGGCCGCCGGGTGAGAGCGCGATCTCGGCGCCAGCGGCAATCGTCAAAGGGATCCGCTGCGTGGCTCGCGCCTGGGCGTACTTCTTGGCGAGCGTTCCCGCCCTTGTGAGGTACCCCTTCAACTTCGGGACCCACCGGTCTGTTCCAAAAGTCCGAATGACTCCGAGCGCGGCCGTCTCGATTTGGTATACCGTGAGGCCGCTGTTTGTCGGGCGATCTGGCTTGTCGGGATTCTCCTGGATCAACCCAGCCTCTCTGAACTGGTGCATAGTCTGGCGGCGCACGGTCTCACGGCTGTTGGGCGCGTACTCCTTGCCGTAGTGTTCTTTGAAGAACATCATCATCTGCGTGATGCCGCGCAGGGGCCGCTGGGCGGCCGACCATGAGTCCGCCGGCTTCAGATCCAGGAGAGCGAGCAAGGTGAGCGCGGAGCGATCGTTCTGCTGCGCCCTGGGGAATCCGAAGTCTTGCAGAATCTGCAGCGCTTCGGCCAGCTTGGTCTTCGCCTGAATGGACGGGTTCGTGTCTCGATTATTCGCCATGAGTTCACTCTCTACGAGCTGGTCGATCCCGCTCTGATCCGGGAAGGCGTCGCCCAACATTCCGCCGATCCGCTCCAGCGCTTCGCGCGACGGGTATCGAAGGCTGCGCAGATCCGTTGCGTTTACCTGCGTGTGACCGTTGAAGTTCCGAAAGTACGCATCGGTTAGTGTCGAGTTCAGGAACACGACAAGGCCTTTCGCGAGATCCTTGGACATGCCGCTGCCGTGCCCATAGTAGTAATTCAGGTGATTCTCGAATCCCACCGAAGCGGAAGGTATGCGGAGCGGATCGTAGAGCGCCGCCATGATGCGGCGCCGCTCTTCCTTCGAGGAGAACCGCTTCACCAGCACGTACGTGCCGGCTGGAACCAGAAGCTCTGCAGTCTCGGCGCTGGCGACGATCGCGTTTGGCTTCCTAGACCCGGGCTTAGGCCACGCAACATGGCCCTCCAGGAAATGCGCCGGGCATATCAGCGGTACGGTGCCTTCCTCCGACCCGTGACGGAGGTGCGGTTTCGCACGGAACTCCACCACGCGGCCCGTTGATACCGTCAACCCCAAATCCGCGAGGGTTGCGGGCAAGTCAGCGACATGCTCCGCAGCGCGATGGCTCATTACGTCGGTCACGACGTGGATGAACTCGTCCGGATCCTCCGGATGCACGACCTGGTCGTAGGAGACTTGGCGTTCCGTCGTTATTTCGCCGTCCGGCCCGACCGAAGTCGAGATCACGACGGCGCCGCTGTCCGTCCCGCGAACCGCGTGGAGTATCACGTTCTCCTGGAGGACATCGTCCTCTCTGAAGGCGCAGTTGCGGGATTCGAAGACGTGGATTCTCCGGAGGACCATCTCGCGGAGGAATTCTCGCCGGAATGGCCGGAAGTACGGACCGTTGCAGAAGCTCCTCGGGGTGATCGCTACCAGTTCGCCGCCCTCCACGAGCATCCGGCAAACCAGCGCGAGGAAAGCCGTGTAGAGGTTGCTCGTCTCAATTCCGGCGCACCGCAACATCGAGCGGGTTTTGGACCCGCTGTTTATCTTCCGGTAGGGAGGGTTCATGATGGCGCAGTCATACTCCCCCGGTTTCGAGAGAAGCGAAGTGGACAGCGCGCCGGCGGCTGCCTCAATGAAGTCGCCCTGCTGGATATCGAAAGAAAAGCCAATGCCATGTTCGCGGCATTCGGCCGCGCACAATTCGAGCGTCGAGTACAGGTACTCAGCAAGGAGCGGGTCGGTCTCGTAAGCCGTGACCCGCAGTTCCGCGCGCTTCTCGTTGCGCGAGCATATGTCGGCGACCCATGCCGCGGTAAGTGAACCGACACCGGCGCCTGCGTCGATCATCCTGTAAATCGGCTTGACGGATCGGAATAGCGAGGCCATCAAGCGCGCCACTGGCGGAGGCGTAAGGAACTGGCCCAGCGCGACTCGCCGAAGCGGGTCAAGTCGCCGGGTGGCATCCTGTCGAAAGAAATCTACACGCTCCAGCAGCGCCCCGGCTACGAGTTGTTGGCTGATAGGCACTCCTGGACAACATTCTACGCCTCCAGCGGCATGAGCGCTTTCCTGATATCCCTCCCGCTACTCGTTGACGTGCACCACTTTGGCGGGGGGGAAGCCGTTGAACCAGGTGGCGGAGGCGTTGCTGTAGGCGCCGATGTTGTCGGAGAAAACCAGGTCTTCGATTTCGAGGTTGGGCAGCTCTTCGGATTGAGAGATGGTGTCCAGGCCGTCGCAGGTTTGGCCGAAGACGGCGCAGATTTCGGCGGGTCCCTTTTTGAAAGCCTTGATGTGGTACTGGCAATGATCGAAGATGATGCCGGAAAAAGTGTGGTAAACGCTGTCGTCGATGTAATAGCAGGTCTTGGCGTCGCGGACGGCCTTGCCGATGACGCGGGCGACGGCGAAGGCCGCGGTGGCGACCAGGAAACGGCCGGGCTCGGCCAGGATCTCGAGGTCGGCGGGGAACAGGCGGGCGATCTCGGCGTTGATCTTCCTGGCCAGCGCGCCGATGGGGCGGACATGGCGGTTGTAGCGGACGGGAAAGCCGCCGCCGATATCGAGGATCTTGATCTCGAAGCCGCGTGCCTTGGCTTCGCGCATCACGGCCGCCGCCATGTTGAGGGCCTGCACGAAATTCTCGAAGTTAGTGCACTGGCTGCCGACGTGGAAGCTCACACCCTCGACCACCAGGCCGATGCGGAAAGCCTCCGAGATCAGGTCGACGGCCTCGCCGGGGTCGCAGCCGAATTTGGAAGATAGCTCGACCATGGAGCCGGTGTTGGGCACGCGCAGGCGCAGCGCCAGGCCGGCGTGCGGGGCGTAGCGGCGGATCTTGCGCAGCTCCTCAATGTTGTCGAAGGTCACCAGCGGCTTGTACTGGTCCAAGGCTTCGAGCGTTTCCTTGGGCTTGATGGGGTTGGCGTAGACGATTTTGTCCCAGATGAAATCCTGGCGTTCCTGGGCGGGGAGGCGCTGGATGTTCCCGTAGACCAGCATGAACTCGGGCAGGCTGGCCACGTCGAAACTCGCTCCGGCGCTGTAAAGCGTGCGCACGATCTCGGGCGCCGGATTGGCCTTCACTGCATAGTAGGCCTGGACCTTGGGCAGGTGCTTGCGGAAGGCGGCGTAGTTGCGGCGGATCAGGTCGTGGTCGATCACCACCACGGGCGTGCCGTGCTGGCGGGCGATGGCTTGCAGTTGCCGTGCGGTCATTGAAGAATCGGGTCCGAGCCGTCCAGCATCTTCACTTTGTTGTGGGCGAAGTACTCGCGGGTGAGCGCCTGCATCATCTGGGCGCGCCGATCATAGAGGCGCCGCAGCTTGCGCGGCTTGTGGCGGGCGAGAGCGTAGTGGGTGAGGATGGGGAGAGCGATGGTGGTGTCGGTATAGCAGACCACGGCGTCGGGCAGACGGTCGGGGTCCACCTTGCCCCAACTCACGGCTTCGCTGGGCGTGGCGCCGCTGAGGCCGCCGGTATCGGGGCGCGCGTCGGTGACTTGCAGGAAATAATCCTGGCCGAATTCCTTGATGCGCAGCACTTCCTGGATCTGCGGCTCGGTTTGCAGCATGAAATTCTTGGGGCTGCCGCCGCCCCACAGGACCACGGCGCTTTGGCCGCCGGAGCGCTTGGCCGCCAGGACGAAGGCGGTGGTTTCGTTCACGTCGATGGCGGGGTTCAGGCGCAGCTTGTTGCCGCGGAGCTCGACGCCGGCCACGTTCATGCCGATGGTGGAATCGCCCGGCGAGGAGGTGTAGCAGGGCACCCCGGCGCGGTAGGCGGCCGCCATCACGGAGACGTCCTTGACGCCGGCCTTGCGCTCCCATTCGGCGGCGTGCTTGCCCAGCAGGTAATGCAGCTCGGCGGTGCCCATCTCCTTCTGGAATTCGGGCTGGACGAGGATGCCGCGCAGGATTTCATCGGTGGCCATCAGGCAGTCGCTGTAACCGAGGAGCACGTCGTAGACGCGCACGATGTCGTTGTTGCGCAGCTCGGTGTCGTCCATCTTGAAGCTGCCCACGCGCACCGGATAGTTCAGCGCGAAGTGGAGATCGTGGTAAAGATTCGCGCCGGTCGCCACGATCCAATCCACGAAGCCGGCCTTGATGAGCGGGACGATGGAGGAGCAGCCCAGGCCCGCCGGCGTGAGCGCGCCCGAGAGGCTCATGCCGATGGTGACCTCCGGCTGGAGCATCTTGTCGACGAAGAGCTGGCAGCCTTCTTTGAGCCGGGCGGAGTTGTAGGCGAGAAAGGTCTGGTCGACGAGGTCGGCGAGCTTCTCCTTGCCGGTGAGGTTCTTGGGCAGGATGCGCTTGCCGGAAAGGTACTGGTCGCGCTGGGGGCATTTCTTCTTCTTGAGCCAGTCGGGCGCCTCGGAGAGGTCTTCACGGTACCGGCGGGGGGTTTCGCGATTCTTAGCCATGGTTCAGAATACGATTATGGCAGAATCGCGCAACGTCGCCGGAGAAACGCCCCGCGCCCTCGGCTTTTCGATGCCGGCGGAATGGGAGAAGCACGAAGCCACCTGGCTGGCCTGGCCGCATAACCGCACGGATTGGCCGGACAAGCTGGACACCATTCGATGGGTCTACACCGAAATCGTGCGCAAGATTGCGCCTGGGGAAACCGTCCGGATACTGGTCAACTCGACGGCCGCGGAGAAGGCGGCGGGCCGCAGGCTGGCTCGGGCGGGAGCGGATGCCGGGCGGATCGAGTTCGTCGAGCACCCCACCAACCGCGGCTGGACGCGAGATATGGGGCCGGTGTTCGTGCGGCGGGGCGCGGAAACCGCCATCGTGCATTTCCATTTCAACGGTTGGGCCAAGTACCCCGACTGGTGGATGGATCGCCGCGTACCGGAGACCGCGGCCCGGCGCCTCGGGAAGCGGTTGTTCCATGCGGAGTGCGGCGGGCGCCCGTTCGTGCTGGAAGGGGGCGGCATTGAGGTCAACGGCCGGGGCACGTTGTTGACCACCGAGGAGTGCTACCTCGACCCGCGGACGCAGATCCGCAATCCGAACCTGGGCCGGATAGAATTCGAGGCGACGATCCATGATTACCTCGGGGTGACGAACGTCTTCTGGCTGGGCGGTGGCGTGGCGGGCGACGATACACACGGGCACATCGACGACATCTGCCGCTTCGTGAATCCGAAGACGGTGGTGCTGATTAAGGAAGACGACCCGCAGGACGTCAACTACCACGCGCTGGCCGAGAACTGGGAACGGATCGGGGACCTGCGGCTGGAGGACGGCTCGAAGCCCGAGGTGGTTGCGCTGCCCATGCCGGGCCCGCTGTGCTTCGACGGCGACCGGCTGCCCGCGAGCTACGCCAACTTCTACATTGCCAATGCGGCGGTGATCGTCCCCACCTTCAACGACCCGAACGACCGGGTGGCCCTGGGTATTCTGGGCGAACTGTTCCGGGACCGGCCCGTGGTTGGGATACACGCCGTCGATTTAGTGCTGGGCTTCGGCACGCTGCATTGTTTGACGCAGCAGCAGCCGGCGGGGTAGACGGCCGAGCGTGGCCGCTTATCCGAAAATGGCGCGGCCGAGACAGAAGATGCCGAGCAACACCGCCAACACCCAAATCAGGCACCCGAATGCCACGCCTACCGCCGCGCCCCTGTCGAGGTGTTCCTGGCCTCCGCCAAGGTCGATCACGTAGGCGGGACGGAGGCGTTCGCGTCCGGCGTCGGTCAGAAAGGTTTCGAACCACGGGGCTACCAGCGCGGCGAGGAACAGCCCCCCGAAGAGGAATTCGACTCTGGAGGCCCGAGAGCCAGTGAACGCGGCGCCGGCAAAGTGCTTGAGCAGGAGGCTCGCGAACATCAGCACCGCGGAAATCAGGTACTTGAGTGGATACAGGTTGGGCTGGCGGTCCAGCATTCTGAACACCGGTATGAGCCCATACCAGGCGGCTGGGACCAGGAATAGCACCCACTCCGCACCCCGCCAGTGCCCCAACGCCCAAATCGAGCCGGCGACGAGCGCCACGAGAAGCAGAAACCTGGCAATCCCTCCAACCATGTCCGGGCACCTCCCGTCCGGATTCACCTGGAACCCCTAGAGTATCAGGACTGAGGGCTCCGATTGGTCTATTGATCGCGCCGCGAGCGCGTGCGGTGAGGGGCGGACTGTGCCTGCTGGCGGGCGGGAAAAGGGCTCCATGCTATATTGGAAATTCCCGCATGCAACTTGAGAAAGTCTATGAGCCGCAACGCTTTGAGCCGCACTGGGCGCAGTGGTGGATCGACTCGGGCGTGTTCCGCGCCGAGGCCGCCGGACAGGGCCGCCCGTTCTCGCTGGTAATCCCTCCGCCTAACGTCACCGGCTCGCTGCACATCGGGCACATGCTCGAACACACGGAGATCGACGTGACCATCCGGTGGCACAGGATGCGCGGCGACAACACCCTCTGGCTCCCCGGCACAGACCACGCGGGCATCGCCACACAGATGCTGGTGGAGCGCCAGCTCGCCAGCGAGGGCCTGGACCGGCGCACGCTCGGCCGCCCGGAATTCGAGCGCCGCATCTGGGCCTGGAAGGAGCGCTACGGCGACACCATCAAGCGGCAGATGATCCGGCTGGGCGCAAGCTGCGACTGGAGCCGGGAACGCTTCACGCTGGACCCGGGCCTGTCGCGCGCGGTCCGCGAAATCTTCGTGCGGCTGCACGAAAAGGGGCTCATCTACCGCGGCGAGTACATGGTGAACTGGTGCCCGCGCTGCCAGACCGCGCTCTCGGATCTGGAGGTGCCGCACGACTCCGTTCCGGGCCACCTGTGGCACATCCGCTATCCCGTAAGCGGCTCTTCGCGCCACTTGGTGGTAGCGACAACGCGGCCCGAAACCATGCTCGGCGATACGGCTTGCGCGGTGAATCCCTCGGACGAGCGCTACCGCGACCTGCATGGGCAATTCGTTCAATTGCCGCTGATGAACCGGGAGATCCCCATCATCCTGGACGAAGTGGCGGACCCGCTGTTCGGCACCGGCGTCGTGAAAGTCACACCGGCGCACGACCTCAACGATTTCGAGGCGGGCCGGCGGCACAACCTGCCGAAGATCCAGGTCATTGACGAGACCGCGCACATGACCGCGGCCGCCGGGCCCTACGCCGGGCTGGACCGCATGGAGGCCCGTGCACGCGTGGTGGCGGACCTGGACGCCCTGGGCCTGATCGAGAAGATCGAACCTTACCAATTGAGCCTGGGCAGATGCCAGCGCTGCAAGACGCCGGTGGAGCCGCTCATCTCGACGCAATGGTTCGTGCGGACCAAGCCGCTGGCCGAGCCGGCCATTCGGGCCGTTGAGGAAGGGCGCATACAGTTCACGCCGGAGAACTCGACCAAAACCTATTTCGAGTGGATGCACAACATCCGCGACTGGTGCATCTCGCGCCAGCTCTGGTGGGGCCACCGCATCCCGGCCTGGCACTGCCAGGATTGCGGCGGGATTCTGGTGGTGCGCGAGACGCCCGTGCAATGCACCTGCGGATCGAGCCGCCTGGAGCAGGACCCGGATGTGCTGGACACCTGGTTCAGCTCCGCCCTGTGGCCCTTCTCGACGCTGGGCTGGCCGGAGGAGACCGAAGATCTGCGGGTCTACTATCCGACGTCCCTGATGATCACCGGCTTCGACATCCTTTTCTTCTGGGTGGCGCGCATGATCATGATGGGCCTGGAGGCCACCGGCAACGTGCCGTTCCGCGAAGTCTACATCCACGCGCTGGTCCGCGATCCCGAGGGCCAGAAGATGTCCAAGACGCGCGGCAACGTCATCGATCCGTTGGAAGTCACCGAGAAGCATGGGACGGATGCGGTGCGCATGGCCATGCTGCTGGGCGCGGCGCCGGGCACCGACATCGTGCTCACCGAAGAGCGCATCCTCAGCGCGCGCGCCTTCGCCAACAAGATTTGGAACGCCGCCCGCTTCATCTTCCTCAACATGGAGCGCTCGGGGGTGGAAGCCTGGCTGCCCGAAGAGAGCGTCAGCCATCGTCCCGAGCCGGTGGGCGCGGGCCACGAGGGCATCCCGCTCGAAGACCGCTGGATTTTCAGCCGCCTCAACAGTTGCGCCGACCTGGTGAACCGCGCCATAGAGCGCTATCGCTACCATGAGGCCGCCCAGTTGCTCTGGCAGTTCTTCTGGCACGAGTTTTGCGATTGGTACCTGGAGATCAAGAAGCTGCGGTTCCGCGAGAACTCGGGGCTGGACCCGCACTGGCGAAATCTGCTCACGGTCTTCGAGAGCTCGCTGCGGCTGCTGCACCCAGTGATGCCATTTCTTACCGAGGAGCTTTGGCAGCGGCTGGGGAGCGGCGCCACGGGGCGGCCGGTCTCGATCGCGCTGGGCCAGTATCCGCAATACGGCATACAGGTCACGGATCACCCGGCCGAGCGGCAGATGCAGCTCCTCCAGGAAATGGTCACCGCGGCGCGTAACCTGCGGGCCGATCTGGGCTTGAATCCCAAGGAACAGCTCGAGGCTGTGCTCTACTCGGACGGCGCGGCCGGCGAGGTGGCGCGCAAGCAGCTCGACGCCGTGCAGAAACTGGCCAGCCTGAAACTGGAGGTCCGCGCGGAGCCGGCCGAGGTCCAGGGCGTGAAGCGCTCGACCACGGAGTTCGATCTGGTGCTGCTGGTCCCGGTGGCCCAGATCGAGGTCCTGCGAATGCGCCTCAAGAAGGAGATCGAGCAATACGGCAAGCTGATCGCCAATTGCCGGCGCCAGCTTGCCGACCCGAAGTTTCTCTCCGGCGCGCCCGAGCACGTGGTCAATTCCGTCCGAGAGAAGCTCGGCGAGTACGAAGCCCAGCTCGAAAAGAGCAGCCAGGCTCTCGCGGCGCTGCCATGACGTTCGACGTTCAGCATCCCGAGATCTTCGAGACGGTGCGGCGCGCGCTGATCGAGGATATAGGCGCTCGCGACGTGACTAGCGAGGTTTGCGTTCCCGCCGAGGCGCGGGCCGCCGGCCGCTTCTTCGCACGGCAGCCGCTGGTGGTCGCGGGCGTCGAGCTGCTACCGCTTATTTACGACGAAATCGATCTATGGAAGCACAGCGGCGATCGCGCCGAGCCGGGAGAGCCGGTGGCGACGGCGCGCGGTTCGGCGCGCCAGTTGCTCTCGAGCGAGCGCGTGGCCTTGAACTTTCTGCAGCGGCTGAGCGGCATCGCCACGCTGGCCAGCCGCTACGTGGATGCGGTGGCGGGCACCGGCTGCCGCATCCTGGACACTCGCAAAACCACGCCGGGCTTGCGCCGCCTGGAGAAGATGGCCGCAGCCGCCGGTGGCGCGGTGAACCACCGCATGGGCCTCTACGACGCCATTCTCATTAAGAACAACCACATCGTGGCGGCGGGCGGCGTGAAGGCCGCTTTCGAGCGGGCCGCGGCGCTGGGACTGCCCATCGAGGTGGAGGTTCGCACCCGCGCCGAACTGGACGAAGCGCTCTCCTGCGGCGCCGAGCGCCTGCTGCTCGATAACTTGACTCCCGAAGAGGCCGCCGCCGAGATTCGCTACATCGCGGGCCGAGCGACCGTCGAGCTTTCCGGCGGGATCACGCTCGAGAACGTGCGCGCTTACGCCGAAGCGGGCGCCCAGTTCATCTCCTGCGGCGCCATCACGCACTCGGCCCCCGCCGTGGACCTCAATTTCCGGCTGGAGTCATGACCGTCTGGTTTGAATCCTGCGCTTCCACCCAAATCGAGGCCGCCAAACTGGCGCGCCAGGGCTGCCTGTCTGGAACCGTGGTGGGCGCGGACGAGCAGACCGCGGGCTACGGACGCCAGGGCCGCGCGTGGCACTCCCAGCGCGGCGCCGGTCTGTACGTCTCCTTCGTTTTGAGGCTGGCTCTGCCGGTCAAGGATAGCTCCGTGCTCTCGCTGGCCTTGGGCCTGGCGACGGCGGAAGCCATCACCAACCTGACCGGCCTGGTTTGCGACCTGCGCTGGCCCAACGACGTCCTGATTGGCGACCGGAAGTGCGCCGGAATCCTGGTCGAGATCGAGCGGCCCGTCTTCATCGCCGGCATCGGCATCAACGTCAACCAGTTCGAATTTCCCGCGGAACTGGCCGCTTCGGCGACCTCCCTGCGCCTGGCCTCCGGCCGGATACAGTCGCGCGACCAGCTCCTTGCCGGCCTTTGCGAATCGGTGGACCGCTTCACGAAAATGCTGGTCGAAGACGGGCGCGACGCCATCCTGGATCTGTTCTCCCGGGCCTCAAGTTACGTCCAGGGCAAGCGCGTGATGGTGGACGAAGTGGAAGGCGTGACCGACGGCCTGGACCCGAACGGCTTCTTGTACCTGCGTCGGCCCGGCGGTGCGCGTACACTGATCTATGCGGGCGGCGTCAGGCCCGCCTAGGAGCGTTATGTTACTGGCACTCGACGTGGGCAACACCAACGTCACCATTGGAGTGTTTGAAGACAGCCGGCTGATCGCGAACTGGCGCTTGCAGACGGTGCACGAACAGACCTCCGACGAGTGGGGCATCCTGCTGCGCAACCTGTTCGCATTCTCTTCGCTCGACCTGGCGCGGGTGGATGGCGTGATCGTCGCCTCGGTGGTGCCGCCGCTGGATTCCTGGCTGGCCGCGATGGCCGTGCGCTACTTCCACATGGACGCGCTGTTCGTGACGCCGGAAACCGATACCGGCCTGAGCATCCGGTGCGAGAATCCGCGGGAGCTGGGCGCCGACCGCATCGTGGACAGCGTGGCCGCGTTCCACAAGTACGGCGGGCCGTGCGTGATCGTGGATCTGGGCACCGCCATCACCTTCGACGTGGTATCGGCGCGCGCCGAATACCTGGGCGGGCTGATTTGCCCTGGGATAGGGATGGCCGTGGAGGCGCTGTTCGCCAAGACCGCGCGCTTGCCCCTGGTGGATGTCCGCGCACCCGCGCGGCTGATCGGTACGGACACGGTGGGCAGCATGCAGTCGGGCATTTACTACGGGGCCATCGGAATGATCGACGGCATCCTGGAGCGGCTCATGGAAGCGCTGGGCCCTACGACGCGCGTGGTTGCGACCGGCGGCCAGGCCCATCTCATCGCGGGCGGCTCGCGCTACCTCAAGCAGGTGGACGACGATCTCACGCTGGAGGGCCTGGAGCTGGTCTGGAAGCGGAACCGGCCGCGATGAACGACGAATTCTGGCCGGGCAATTACTTCAACTATTTCACCGAGGTCGAGGAGCACTTTCAGAAGGCCCGCGGGACGGGGTTGTTTCTGCTCTCGCCGCTGGACTGGGCGCTGATCGAGTGCTGGAAGGAGGCGGGAGTGCCGCTGGAGGCGGTGCTGCGCGGTATCGACGAGGCCTTCGAGAAATGGCGCGGCCGCAAATCCAAGTTCCGCTCGATCAACTCGCTGGCTTACTGCGCCCAGGCGGTGATCGAGCAGGCGCAGATCATGGCCGGGAGCGCGCAGCCCGCCGCGCCGCGGGCCGTCGCGCCGCCGTTCGAGTTGGAAGCGCTGCGTTCCTACTTGGCCGCCAACGCCGCCGCGCTGCGCCGGGGCGGATTCGAGGAAGGGGCCGCGGCGCTGGACCGGCTGGCCGCCGAAGCCGAGTCGCACTACGCGAATCTGGAGGATCTGGAGCGTCGGCTGGCGGCCCTCGAAGACAAAATGATCGCCGCGGCCCGCACCCGCCAGACAGACGACGACCTGGTGGCCGCGCGCCGCGAATTCGACCTCCAGCTTCGCCCCTACCGCGCCAAGATGACCGCCGATCAAATTTCGATGCTGGAGCGCCAGTTCCTGGACCGCCGTTTGCTCGAGTCCGCCGGTCTGCCCCGGCTCAGCCTTTTCTACCTGCGCTGACGCAACGTTTTTCCGTTCCGCCGCGTCTATCCTGGTAATATGTGGAACGACCTTCGCCTCGCGCTCCGGACGCTGCGCCGCAGCCCCATGTTCACGGCCGTGGCTCTGTTGTCGCTAGCGCTGGGCATTGGGGCGAATACGTCCATTTTCTCCCTGCTGGACCAGGTGCTGTTTCGATCGCTCCCGGTACGCGATCCGGGGCGGCTGGTGGTCTTTCACCGCGAGTACATGCCGCCGGGCATGGCCACCGCGGACAATCGCGAGACAGTCTTCTCCTATCCGCTCTACAAGGAGGTGCGCGACCGCGCGGCCATGCTGGAGGGAGTGATTGCGCGCGCCGGCGCCGGCGTCAACCTGTTCTACAACGGCCACACGGAACGCGCCTCGGCGCAGTTGGTCTCGGGCAACTTTTTTCAGGTTCTAGGCGTGCAGGCCGCTCGCGGACGTTTGTTCACGCCCGAGGACGAGGGCGCGCCGGGCTCGAACCCGGTGGTGGTGTTGAGCTACGCGGCGTGGCAGACCAGCTTCGGCGGCAAGGATTCGATATTGAACCAGAAGGTGGGCGTGAACGGGCAGCCGATGGTGGTGATCGGGGTATTGCAACCGGGCTTCCATGGCGTGCTGGCGGGCGAGCCGCCCGAGATCTACGCGCCCCTCAATATGATGCCGCAGGTCTCGCCTCTGCTGGGCCGCTTCCTGCTCGACCGGAGCGTGCGCTGGCTGAACATCTTCGCCCGGCTGAAGCCCGGCATGGCGCGCCGGAAGGCGGAGGCCGGCCTGGACACCGTGTACCATCCCATTATCGAGGAGGAGCTGGTCAAGATCGGCCGGTTGCGCAACGAGCGGCAGCACGGGCTGTACCTGGCCCAACGCATCCAGCTTCTGGACGCCGCGCAGGGCATCAACCCGCTGCGCACCCAATGGCAGACTCCGTTGTTGGCGCTGATGGCCATGGTCGGATTGGTGCTGCTGATCGCCTGCGCCAACCTGGCCGGCCTGCTCGCGGCCCGCGCCGCCGCTCGGCAGAAGGAGATGGCTATCCGTCTAGCCCTCGGCGCCGGGCGCTGGCCCATTGTCCGGCAACTGCTGCTCGAAAGCCTTGTGCTTTCGTTCGCCGGCGGGGCGTTGGGCCTGCTGGTGGCCTTCTGGACGACCCGCGGCCTGCTGCGGCTGGTGGAGGACGACGGCTGGCTCTCTTACGCCATCGACTGGCGATTGCTGGGCTTCGCGATGGCCCTGTCGCTCGCAACCGGCGTGGCGTTCGGGCTGATTCCCGCGCTGCAGGCGACGCGCCCCGATCTGGCGCCCGTGCTGAAAGGGATGGCGGCGAGCGTGGCGGCCGCACGTGGGCAGGCCCGCTTCCGGCGCATTCTGGTCGTCGCGCAGATCGCGCTCTCCCTGCTGCTGCTGGTGGGCGCCGGGTTGTTCACGCGCAGCCTGTACAATTTGCTGCGGGTGAATCTCGGGTTCCGAGCCGAGAACCTGCTGACCTTCCAGCTCGACCCCGCGGGCAGCGGCTACGACACCCCGCGCGGTCTGGCGCTGTATCGCGAATTGCGGGAGCGCCTGGCCTCGCTGCCGGACGTGCGCGCCGTGGCTGCCGCGAACTCCGGACCGTTCTCCGGCGGGAACAGCGGCGGGAGTGTCGCCGTGGAGGGTTACCAGCGCAGAGAAGACGGGAACGACGAAGCATCCTGGCAGTCGGCCAGTCCCGGGTACTTCAGGACCATGGGCATTCCGCTGCTCGCCGGCCGCGATTTCTCGCAACGCGACGATGCCGCGGCCCCCAAGGTGGCCATCGTCAACGATGCTTTCGCGCGCTACTACTTCGGCAACCGGAATCCTCTGGGCCGCCATCTCGGGCACAATAGCATGCAACTCAACTGCGAGATCGTGGGCGTGGTGGCCTCCAGCAAACACGGCGATCTGCGCGAGCCCACCGCCCGCTTTTACTACTTCCCCTACGCCCAGGACGAGCGGCTCGAGGGGCTGACTTTCTACGTGCGCACGAGCCGCGAGGCCAGCCCGGTGGGATCCCAAATCCGCCGGATGGTCCAGGAGTTAGACTCGAACCTGCCCGTGAACAACATGAAGTCCATGCAGGTGAGCGTGGAGGAATCGGTTTCGACCGAGCGGCTGATCGCGCTGCTGGCGGCCGCTTTCGGCGCGCTGGCCACGTTGGTGGCGGCAATCGGCCTGTATGGCGTGATCGCTTACACGGTGGCGCGGCGGACCTCCGAGATCGGGCTGCGGATCGCTCTGGGCGCCTCTCGGAACAGCGTGCTCTGGTTGGTACTGAAAGAGGCGAGCCTGCTGGCGCTGGCGGGGATCGCTATCGGCGTGCCCGCGGCGCTGGCGCTCAGCCGCCTGGTGCAGTCGCAGTTGTTCGGCCTGACGGCCACCGACCCACTCACTTTCGCCGCGGCCGCCCTTCTGCTAGCCGCCATCGCCCTTCTGGCCGGTTACCTGCCGGGCCGCCGTGCCGCCCGCATCGACCCGCTCGTTTCCTTGAGGTACGAATAGGATGCGTGGCTGGGGCGGCGCAAGGGCGCGGTTGGGCCGAAGCTAGTCCGGGCGCGGCTCACGCGCGGCCTGGACCAGGGCCAGGATGTTTTCCTTGGGGGTTCCGGGGCTAAGCCCGCCGCCGAAGGAGAGAATGAGCCGTCCGCCGTTCGCCCGCTGGATCACTTCTCGCGCGGCCTGCTCCACTTGGGCGGGTGTGCCGCGCACGCCGAGATCCAGCGGCGCCACGTTGCCCATCAGGCACAGGCGGCCGCCGGCGGCCTTCAGGGCGTCGCCAACGTCGATCCGGTGCGTCCAGTTCAGCACGTCGAATCCCACGGTGGCGAGATCCGAGAGGAAAGGCCGCACGTTGGCGTCGTTGTGGTACACCTTCACCCAATCCGCGGGAAACGCCTCGCAGATGCGCTTGAGATAGGGATGCGCGAACTCGAGGTAGCCGCGGCGGGAGATCATACCCGGAATATCGTCGAGCAGGAAGATGCCTTCCACGCTCGGACCGATCGCCTCCGCCTGCGCCTGGAGCCAGCGGATAATCGCGTCGGTGGCAAACCCGAGCAGCTTGTGAACGCCCTCCGGGTTCTCGGAAAGGTCGAGCATTAGCTCGCTGATCCCCCGGAGGAAGCTGGCCATGCACAGCGGCCCCCGCGCGGTGGCGACCGGGATGGTGTAGCCGGCGTCGAAGATCCGCTGCTTGCGCTTCTGGTAGCCGTCCAGGGCCAGGGCCATGAACCCGTCCGTGGCCGGATCGATGGGAGGCCACCGTTCGACGTCCTCGAGATGGAACAGCAGGGGAACCTGCGAGGGGGTCTGGCCGGAATGGAACTGAATGCGGCCACCCGCGGCCGAAGGTTCGATCGCCATCCCGTATTCCAGCCACCAGGATGGGAAGAAGATCACCTCTGGAAACTCCTCCATTATCTTGCAGTTAGACTGGAACCAGACCTCTGGGTCGAACATGTAGTCGAGATGGCCGATTCCGAGATAGCCGGGGATCCAGGGGCTGTCGGCGATGAGCGCCACCGGGGTCGGCGCCGGGTGCCGGCCGCGCACAGCCGCTTTGAAGGTTTCCCACTGTTGGGGACGCATGGAACATCGATTGTGCCACGAACCAGGCCGGATGTAAAGATTGATTCGAAGCCCGAACTAATACCCTCCCGGCCGGCGGTCGCAGGGGGGTGGGGGCACCCGCGGAAGCGGCCGCGGCGGCCAGCGGGTGCCAGGGCGTCTGGGCGGAACCTCAGAGGATCTCGAGTTTCTGGCGGTCGAAGCGGACCCGGCTGCCGCGCAGCAAGGCCTCGGCCGAGAGGATGCCCGCGACGGCGTGGGAGAAGCCGGCCTGCGCATCCGCCCGGGGCTTGCGGCGGGTGCGGACGCAGTCGATGAAATCGGCCATGTGCGAGGTACCGGTCTGGGGCTCGATCTTGGTCTCGCCCTCTATGCGGTCTTGCGGCGAGCCGCCCTGGCCGGAGAGCAGCCATTGCTGGCAATCGAGCGTGCCGCGCGTGCCGTACCAGGCGTTACGGGCGCCGGAGGAGTTGGTGAGGCTCATGGTAAACATGACGACGAATTCGCTGGGGTAATCGAGCAAGCTATAGAAGACGTCGGAAGTGGTGCGCCCGTCCTTCCAGAGGTAGACGCCGCCCGCGGAGACGGCGCCGGCGGGATAGTCCTCGCCGGTGAACCACGGAACCAGGTCGATGTAGTGGGACATCCACAGACCGGGGATGCCGTTGGTGGTGATTCCGGCGAACAACTGCCATTCTCGCAGGAGCCGGGGGTCGTAGGGCCGGTCGATGCGGCCCATCTTGTACAGTTCCCAGTCCACGTCGGCGGGATCGACCCGCTCGTTGGGCCGGCGCCAGCGCGGCTGATTAAAATTCACGGCAAACTCGACGCGAGTGAGCTTTCCGAGCACGCCGGTGCGCGCGAGCTTGGAGGCGGCGATCAGGCGGGGATCGCTGCGCATGTTGGTGCCCGCCGCAACCACCTGCCGGCTGCTCTTCGCGGCTAGATAGGCGGCCTTCGCGTCCTGGAAGTTCACGGCGAAGGGCTTTTCGACGTAGACGTCCTTGCCCGCCTCTAGCGCGGCCATGAGCAGGAGCGGGTGGGCGAAATCCGGGGTGGCGATCACCACCGCGTCCACGTCCTTCCAGCCCAACAGCTCGCGGTAGTCTTTGGTGGTTCGGGGCGCCGCGCCGAAGCCCTGCTCGACGAGGGCGGCGCCACGCGCCAGGTTGGGCCGGTACAGGTCGCAAGTGGCGGTGATCGCCACGTTCGATTCCTTGAGCCGGATGAGCTCGCGGATGTGATCGCTGCCACGGCCCCCTGTTCCAATCATCCCGAAGTTCACCCGGTCGTTCGCTCCGAGCGAGCGGCCTGCCGTGGCAGCCGCGGCCGCCGCGACGAAATCCCTGCGACTCAACGATTGCATGGCCATTTCCGTCTCCTCTCTAAGTCCGCCCTACACCTTCTGCACCCGCCGCAACGTGTAAAGCTCCGCGTTGACGTTGGAGGTCTCCAGGCGTTTCCAGTCGTCATTGACGTGAATCAGTTTGCCGCTGACGTGATTGGAGCGCTCGGAAGCCAGGAACATCGCGAGCTGGATCTGCTTGTCGGGAGAAATGCCGCCGCTCACCCGCATCTCGAGCGCTTCCTCCTGCGCTTTCCAGCCCGCCCGCTCGCCGGCATGCAGGATCTGGTCGGTCATGTGCGTGTAGGCTCCGCCGGGCGCCATGCAGTTGACCTGCACGTTGTGGTCGCGAACCTCTTCGGCCAGCGTTTCGACCATCCGCGCGAGCGCCGCTTTGGCGGAGGCGTAGGCGGAGAAATTCGGCCGGGGCGAAGTGGCGCCATCCCCGCTGAGGGCGACGATCTTCCCGCTGCGCCGCTCGATCATCTGCGCGAGCACCGCCCGGCAACTGTACATGACGCCCACCAGATTGGTCTGGATCGCTTCGGCCCACAGGATGGGCGGGCTTTCCGCCAGCGGCCCGATCGGCCCCTGGATAGCGGCGGAGGCTACCAGCACGTGGACACCGCCGAAGTGCGCGCCCATGCGATCCACAGCCGCCGAGATCTGCTCGAAATCGGTGACGTCGGCGCGAAGGCGCAGCGACACCCCGCCCGCATGTTCAATCTCCAGGTGCGTAAGATCGAGTTCGGCCTTGCTGCGCGCCACCAGGCCCACTCGCGCTCCGGCGGCGGCGAAGCCCAGGGCCAAACGCTTGCCGATCCCGCGCCCGGCCCCAGTGACCAGAACTCCCTTATCTTTCAATGTCTGCACAGTCATAAGGTAGTACAACTAGGGCCCGGCTGGGGAACCGGGGTGGTACTACGGTGGCAGCCGGATGGCAACCCCTCCCGCAGGTGGTGTATCCTGATGTTTAGGGCATCCATCAGAGTATCGAGGTTGAAACTCCGGCGCCGCCAGGCGCGTGGTGCAGTGCCAATACCCGCAGGCTCAACCCAGGAAAGGAATCGCGCATGAAATCTCAGTCTCAGCTCACAACGCAGGAGCAGGACTTCGTCGACCGCCTGATTAAAGAGCACAGCGGCCGGCCGGGAGCGCTGCTGACCATTCTCGAGAAAGTGCAGGAGCGCCATCCCACCAAGTACCTCTCGGGCGAGGTGCTGGAGTACATCGCGGCCAGGACCGGCATTCCTCTGGCGCAACTCCATAGCGTGGTGACGTTCTTCGCGCTGTTCAACCTGGAGCCGCAGGGAGCCAACACCATCTGCGTGTGCCGGGGGACGGCTTGCCACACGCGCGGCTCGCGCGGCCTGCTGGAACGGCTGAAGCTGGAGATGGGCCTTAACGAGCACGGCGAGGAGCCGGAGGCCGACAAACTCTCGCTCACCACGCCGGACCGCAAATACACCATCCGCACGGTGGCCTGCTTCGGGCAATGCGCCCTGGCGCCGGTGGTCGAGATCAACCACGCCATCTACGGCCACATGAATGAGCGGGCGCTGCGCAACGAGATCGACGTTCTCGAGAAGGAAAGCGGAAACTGATGCGTATCCAGGACATCGGCACATTCAATGCGGTAAAGGAAGCCGGGCTGGCCAAGCTCCTGCCCTACAAGCCGCGCATCGGGGTGGGCATGGGGACCTGCGGCACGGGCAACGGCGCCGAGGGCGTCTATCACGCCTTCGCCGACGAGATCGACCAGCGCGGCCTGGACGTGCAACTGGCGCGGCTGGGCTGCTTCGGCTTCTGCGCCGAGGAGCCGCTGGTGAATATCTGGCTGCCCGGCAAGCCGCTCGTGATCCTGCGGCGCGTCCAGCCGGACAACGTCCCGGGCATCCTCGACGACCTGAATCAAGGGCGGATTTCGCAGGATCTGGCGCTGTGCAAGATCGAGGACTGGGACCACCTGACCGGCCAGGTGAAATATGGGACGGGCTATCCCGAGATTCCCTCCTGGCGCGAGGTGCCGTTCTTCCGCGGGCAGAAGAAGATCGTGCTGCGCAACTGCGGGCTGATCAGCGCCGACGACATCGAAGAGTACGTCGGGGTGGGCGGCTACCAGGCGCTCTACAAGGTGCTGATCGATTCGACGCCGGACGCGGTGATCGAGCAGATCAAAGCTTCCAAGCTGCGCGGGCGCGGCGGCGCGGGCTATCCGACCGGGCTGAAGTGGGAAGCGTTGCGGAAGGCCAAGAACCAGCCTAAGTACGTCATCTGCAACGCGGACGAGGGCGATCCGGGCGCGTACATGAACCGCAACGAGATCGAGAGCGATCCGCACGCGCTGCTGGAGGGGATGATCATCGGCGGCTACCTGACGGGGGCGGCGGAGGGGATCGTCTACGTGCGCGCGGAGTATCCGCTGGCGGTGCACCGGCTGACGCGGGCCATCGAGCAGGCGGAGGAATACGGGCTGTTGGGGGAGAACATCCTGGGGCGCGGGTTCAACTTCCGATTGTCGCTGGTGGAAGGCGCCGGGGCGTTTGTGTGCGGTGAAGAAACGGCCCTGATCAGTTCGCTCGAAGGGCGCTCCGGCCGGCCGCGGCCCCGTCCGCCGTTCCCGGCGCAGAAGGGGCTGGAGGGGAAGCCCACCAACATCAACAACGTCGAGACCTGGTACAACATCACGCCCATCGTGGCCAAGGGGCCGGCCTGGTTCCTGGAGACGGGCAGCGCCAAGAGCCCGGGCACCAAAGTGTTCTCGCTGGTCGGCAAGGTGACCAACACCGGCCTGGTCGAGATGCCGCTGGGGACCCCCATCAAGACCTTCGTCTACGACATCGGCGAGGGCGGCACCAACGGGCGCCACGTGAAGGCCCTGCAGACCGGCGGACCCTCCGGCGGCTGCATCCCGCAGGAGATGTTCGATACGCCGGTGGACTACGAGACGCTGGCCAAACTGGGATCCATCATGGGTTCCGGCGGCATGGTGGTGATGGACGAAGACAACTGCATGGTGGTCGTGGCGCGGTACTTCATCGAGTTCACCCATTCCGAATCCTGCGGCAAGTGCGTGCCCTGCCGCGTGGGGCTGGACAAGGCGCTGAAGATCCTGAACGGCTTCACCAACGGCAACGGGACCGAGGCGGACCTGGAAAGCCTGGACGAGCTGGGCCGCATGATCCGCGACATGTCGCTGTGCGGCTTGGGGCAGACCGCGCCCAATCCCGTGCTGACCACCATGCGCCATTTTCGCCACGAGTTCGAGGACCACATCCGGGCCAAGCGCTGCCGGGCGGGCGTGTGCGAGAACCTGGCGCTCTCTCCGTGCGAGAACAGTTGCCCGCTGCACATGAACATTCCGCGCTTCCTGCAACTGTACAAAGAGGACCGGATCGAGGAAGCCTTCGAGAGCGTGGTGATGGACAACCCGCTGCCGGCTTCCACCGGCCGGGTGTGCCAGCATCCCTGCGACGACCGCTGCCGCCGGATGAATATCGACGAAGCGGTGAACAGCCGCGACGTGCACCGCTTCATCGCGGACACCATTTACCAGTCCGGGCAATATCCGGCCATGATCGAGCGCATCGTGGCCAAGAAGCTGGCCCCCACGGGGAAGAAGGTCGCGGTGGTGGGCGCGGGCCCGGCCGGCCTGACTTGCGCCTTCTACATGACGCTGCTGGGCCACGAAGTGACGGTGTACGAATCCGACCCCGGCCCCGGCGGCATGCTGCGCTATGCGCTGCCCGAATACCGGCTGCCCAAGAGCACGCTGGACCGCGAAATCGAGCTGATCGAGCGGCTGGGAGTGAAGTTCGTTTACAACACGGCGGTGGGCTTCGAGTTGTCGCTCGACGAGCTGGACAGCCAGTACGACGCGGTGTTTCTGTCCATCGGCACCTGGAAGGAAGCCTGGGTGAATATGCCCGGCACCGAGCTGAAGGGCGTGCTGCCGGCGCTAGGGTTTTTGGAGGCGGTGTCCAAGAACGAGGCGGTGCACCTGGGCAAGAAGGTGGTGGTCATCGGCGGCGGCAACGCGGCCATCGACTCGGCGCGAACGGCGCTGCGCCTGGGCTCCGAGGTCACCGTGATCTACCGGCGCGAGCGCAAGGATATGCCTGCCATCCGGGAGGAAGTGGAGGCCGCCGAAGCCGAAGGCGCCAATTTCGTTTTCCTTTCCGCGCCGCACCGCATCGTGGGCGTCCACGGCGCGGTGAAGGCCATCGAGGTGGTGCGAACCAAGCTGGGAGAGTTCGACGCCTCGGGCCGCCGCAAGCCTGTGGGCACCGAGGAAATCCAGGCGTACAAGTGCGACGCGGTGATCCTGGCGGTGGGCGAGAAGGTGGATCTGGACGTGGCGCGCGCCTCGGGGCTCACGCTGAAGGAATCCGGAACCATCGAGGTGGACCGCTATACGATGGCGACCAGCCGTCACAAGTTCTACGCCGGCGGGGACGTGATCAGCGGCGCCACGAACGTCTCCAACGCGATGGGGTACGGCAAGAAGGCCGCCCGCAACATCGATCAGTGGCTCATGGAAGACAAGCGGATTCCGAAGTTGAGCCGGAAGTGGCAGTTCGATCAGACGCCGCCCGCGCAGGTGTTCGACTGCGCGCGCCGCTCGCCCGGCCAGGTGGCGCCGCGCGAGCGGGTCGCGAACTTCGAGGAAGTGACGGTCGGCCTGACCGCCGTCGAGGCGCTGGACGAGGCGAACCGCTGCCTGCGCTGCGACATCAAGGCGACGGACTGAAGAGACTGAGGAAACCATGGCATTGGCGCAAAAGATTTCGATCCGGATCGACGGCGAGTACGTCGAGGCGCGGGAGGGGCAGACCATCCTGGAGGTGGCGCGCGGGGGAGGGAAGTACATACCGACTCTGTGCTATCTGGCGGGGCTGACGGCGGCGGGAGCTTGCCGGCTCTGCATGGTCGAGGTCTCCGGCGTCGGCCGGCTGATGCCGGCTTGTACCACGGCGGTGCAGGACGGCATGTCGGTGACCACGAATTCGGAGAAGCTGGCGCGGTACCGGCGGATGGCGATCGAGCTGCTGCTGACCGAGCGCAACCATTTCTGCTCGGTGTGCGTTTCGAACGGGCACTGCGAGCTGCAATCGATGGCCACGCGGCTGGGCGTCTCGCACGTCCGCTATCCCTACAGCTACCCGGTGCTGCCGGTGGACGTATCGCACGCCAAGTTCGTGCTGGACCACAACCGCTGCATCCTGTGCACACGCTGCGTGCGGGTGTGCGCCGAGGTGGAGGGAGCGCACGTCTGGGACGTTGGCTCGCGGGGCATCCGCTCCATGCTGGTGAGCGACATGAACCAGCCCTGGGGCGATTCGAAGAGTTGCACGAGCTGCGGCAAGTGCGTGCAGGCCTGCCCCACCGGGGCGCTGGCCGAGAAAGGCTGGGCGGTCGAAGAAATGACCAAGAGTAACGAGAACATTTCCCGGCTGGCCGTGAGACGCGGGGTGGAAGTATGAAGAAGATCAAACTGGCGACCATCTGGCTGGACGGCTGCTCGGGGTGCCACATGTCGCTGCTGGATATCGACGAGGCGATCGAAGCGGTGGCCAAGCGCGTCGAGCTGGTCTACGGGCCGCTGGTGGACGCGCAGAAGTTCCCCGAGGGCGTGGATGTCACCCTCGTCGAGGGAGCGGTCTCCAGCGCGGAGGACCTGGCCAAGATCCAGATCGTTCGGGAGCGCAGCAAGCTGATCGTCGCGCTGGGGGATTGCGCGGTCACAAGCAACGTTCCGGCCATGCGCAACGCGATTCCGGTGAAGAAGATCCTGGACCGCGGCTACATCGACGGCCCGGACCTGAACCCGGGCGTGCCCACCGACGGCGTCCCCAAACTGCTGAAGAGGGCCCTGCCGGTGCAAGAGGTAGTGAAGGTGGACGTACACCTGCCGGGGTGCCCTCCGCCGGCCAAAGCGATCCTGTTCGTAATCGGCGAGCTGCTCGAAGGGCGCCTGCCCGACCTCGGCTCCAAGGTCAAGTTTGGGTGAGGCCACGCGCATGAAGAAAATCACCATCGATCCAGTGACCCGCATCGAGGGGCACGCCAAAATCAGCATTTACCTGAACGAAGACGGGCAGGTGAGCGGCACGCAGTTCCACGTCACGCAGTTTCGCGGCTTCGAGAAGTTCGTGGAGGGCCGGCCCTACTACGAGATGCCCGGCATCACCGCGCGCATTTGCGGCATCTGCCCGGTGAGCCACCTGCTGGCCTCCGTGAAGGCTTGCGACGCCATCATGGCGGTGCGCATTCCCGAGACCGCGGCGCGCCTGCGGGAACTGATGCATTGCGGCCAGTTCGTGCAATCGCACGCGCTGAGCTTCTTCCATCTCTCGGCGCCCGACCTGCTGCTGGGAATGGATTCCGACCCCGCCAAGCGCAACGTGCTGGGGCTGCTGGAGGCGAATCCCGAGCTGGTGCGCGAGGGCATCGCGCTGCGCAAGTTCGGCCAGCAGGTGATCGAGGGCCTGGCCAAGGAGCGCGTGCATCCCTCCTGGACCGTGCCCGGCGGCGTGAACGCCCCGCTCGAAGCTTCCGTGCGGGACCGCATCCTCAAGGAACTCCCCGCGGCGCAGGCCATCGCGCGGCGCACCATCAAGTTCTTCAAGGGCGTGCTGGACCAGTTCGCCGAGGAGATCTCGGCTTTCGGAACCGCCCCCACCATGTACGCGGGAATGGTGGATGCGGCCGGCGGCTTGCAGCTCTACGACGGCCAGTTGCGCTTCAAGGACGCCGAGGGCAACATCGTGCTCGACCAGATGCGCGCGGCCGATTACCAGACCTGCATCGGCGAGGCGGTCCTGCCGTTCTCCTATTTGAAAGCCCCGTACTTCAAGCCGGTGGGGTATCCCGAGGGAACCTATCGCGTGGGGCCGCTAGCGCGGCTGAACGTGGCCGACCGCTGCGGCACGCCGGAGGCGGACCAGGAACTCTCCGAATACCGGAAACGCTACGGCATGATCGTGGCCAGCTCGTTCCACTTCCACTACGCGCGGCTGATCGAAGTGCTGTATGCGCTGGAGAGAATCGGCGCGCTGCTGGGCGATGCGTCCATCCTGGACACGCGGGTGCGGGCGCATGCGGGCGTGAACGCGCTGGAAGGAGTGGGCATGGCCGAGGCGCCGCGCGGCGTCCTGATTCACCACTACAAGGTGGACGAGCAGGGGGCCATCCGCTGGGCCAATCTGATTATCGCGACGGGCCACAACAACCTGGCCATTAACCGTGCGGTCGAGCAGGTCAGCAAGCGCTTCATCGACGGAGCGCACCTGAAGGAAGGCATGCTGAACCGCGTCTCGGCGGTGGTGCGCGCCTACGACCCCTGCCTGAGCTGCTCGACGCACGCCGCCGGGCAGGCCGCCCTCCACATCCAGTTGCGCGGCCCCGACGGCGCGCTGCTGGACGAGTTGCGGCAGGGGTAGCTTGGCCGACCGCGCGAGGGACACCACCTTTACAACCGGCAACGCTCCCGACTGAGGGTATTATAGAAGTGATGGTGCGCCTGCGGTTGAAGAATCCCGTCCCTGATCGGCTGGCCCGCCACGCTCCGTTCCCGCACCTGCATCCGAAGTTTCCACTCAAGCTCAGGACTGAGCCGAAAACCGCGCGCCGGTTTCAGATCGTTTGTCTCCCCCAACAGGACGGCTCATTCGTGGCATCCGTGGTCGAGGCTCCGGAGATCCTGGTCTACGGCCGCTCGCGCAAGGTGGCCGAAGAGAAGGCTGCGAGGAAGTTCCTGAAAGTCCCGGATCCGTACGCGTATGCGCGCCACCCCTTGGCTGCCACCAAGGTGGTTACGATCGATATGGAGTATGACGAGGATGCCGGAGCGTTTGTGACCTACGTCAAGGAACTGCACCGGATGTCCAGTTTCGGCGAAACGGAATCCGCCGCGCTCGACAACACAGCCGAGATGATCCGCGGCTACATCAAATCCATGGAGGCGAATCGAAAGAGCATCCCACTCGCCGCCTCGAAACTCGCTGAGCTTAGGCGCGTGGTCGGCATGCACTGATGTCCTCCGATCCGGCAGTCTCCGGCAAAGATGCCGTTCGAGCACTGCGGAGACTCGGCTTTCGACTGGACAGGGTGGAGGGCAGTCATCACATGTTGGTGAAGGAGGGGCATCCCAACATCGCCGTGGTCCCGGTCCACGGCTCCAAGGCATTGCCGAAAGGTACTCTGGCGAGCATCATTCGCATCTCCCGTGTGGGCAAAAAGCGGTTCTTCGCGGCGCTTGGTGGATCGGACTCCGCACCAACGGCCTAGCCTGATCGTGGCCACGGGCCACAACACCCCTGCCTGAGCTGCTCGACGGACGCCGCCGGGCAGGCCGCCATCCGAATCCAGTTGCACGGCTCCAACGGCGCGCTGCTGGACGAGTTGCGGCAAGGGTAGCGCGCGGAGCGCCCCGGGAGCGGGTGAAAACCCTCATCGATGTCATGCGCGCCCACGATTGACACTCTGCGAACTTCTGGATAGCGCGCCGGCACGGGCGCATCCGGAGCGGCGTCCGCATCATCCACTCCATTGAGTACTTCGAACGGGCGCGCTGGATGGAGGATATAATACCTCATGATCTCGTCTTCGGAATTGGGCAACCTTGCTTTGCCGGAGCGGATTGGCCGCCTTCCGGAGCTGGCCTGCGATCTGTCGTGGAGCTGGAGTTGCGAGGCGCGGCAGGTGTTTCGGATCCTCGACTACCCGCTCTGGAGGATGACCGCGCACAATCCGGTGCAACTGCTCCGAACCATCGCTCCGGAGCAGGTGAGCCGCGCGCTGAACGATCCCGCGTTTCTGGCGGCCTATGACGCCGCGATCGCACGGATGGACGGGGCGCGCACCGCCGCGGGCTCCTGGTGGCCCAGCCGCTTTCCCGAACTCTCCGGTTCCCAGGTCGCGTATTTCTCCGCCGAGTTCGCGATCCATCAATCCTTGCCGATCTACGCCGGCGGCCTGGGCGTGCTGGCGGGCGACCACTGCAAGGAGGCCAGCGATCTGGGCATTCCGCTGGTGGGCGTCGGATTCATGTATCCCATGGGCTACTTCCACCAGAGGGTTTCGGCCGAAGGACGGCAGATCGAGGATTACCGGCGGCTGGATTACGACGACGTGGCGGTGGAGCGCGCCCTCGCTCCGGACGGCAGTCCCTGCCGAATTCAGGTTCCCCTGGGCTTGCACAACTTGCAGGTTGCGGTGTGGCGGGTGCGGCTGGGCCGGGTCGCGCTGATCCTGCTGGATACCGATGTGCCCGAGAACGCCACCTGGGACCGCGAGCTTTCCTCGCGGCTGTACGTGAGCGAGCACGAGGCGCGTCTGCGGCAGGAGATCGTGCTGGGCGTGGGCGGGGTGCGGGCGCTGCGCGCGCTGGGCTACCAACCGGCCGTGTGGCATCTCAACGAAGGGCACACGTCGTTCGTGGTGCTGGAGCGCATCCGGGAATTGGTGGAGGGAGGCGAGAGCTTTCTGGCCGCGCTGGATCGGGTTCGATCCACCACCGTCTTCACCACGCACACGCCGGTTCCCGCCGGGCACGACGCCTTCCCGTTCTACCTGCTGGACAACCAACTGGCGCTCTTCTGGCAGACCGCGGGGGCGCGGCGCAATACCTTCCTGGCGCTGGGCAGCCACGATAGCGACGGCGCCCTGTTCAACATGACGGCGGTGGCCATGCGCGGTTCCGGCGCAATCACCGCGGTGAGCCGCCGCCACCAGCAGGTCACCCGCCAGATGTGGGCTTCGCTTTGGCCGGACGTGCCGGAGGAGCAGCGGCCCATTAGCGCCTACACTAACGGAGTCCACGTGCCCACCTGGATCGCGCCGGCGATGGAGACGCTGTTCGAGCGCTGGCTGGGCGCCGATTGGCGGGAGCGTCACGACGATCCCGGCCTGTGGGAACGCATCCTGGAGATCCCGGACGAAGAGCTGTGGGCCGCCCGCCAGTTGCTGCGGCATCACATGCTGGACTTCATACGCGAGCGCGGCCGGCGTGGCTGGACCGGGGAAAACGCCAGCCCCGTGCAGGTGCTGGCCGCCGGCGCCCTGCTGGATCCAGCCGCGCTCACCATCGGATTCGCCCGGCGATTCGCCGAATACAAGCGCCCCGACCTGATCTTTCACGACCACGAGCGGCTGGCCCGCATTCTCAACGCTCCGCGCCGGCCGGTGCAGATCGTCCTGGCCGGCAAAGCACACCCCGCCGACGAGCCCGGCAAGCGCGCCTTGCAGCGCATCTACACGCACGCCATGGATGCGCGCTTCGGCGGGCGGGTGGCCTTCGTCGAGGACTACGATCTGCACGTCGCGCATCTGCTGGTGCAGGGATGCGATGTCTGGCTGAACAATCCGCGGGAGCCGCTGGAAGCCTCGGGAACCAGCGGCATGAAAGCCTCGCTGAACGGCGTGCCGCACTTGAGCGTGGCCGATGGATGGTGGTGGGAGGGCTACACCGGAAGCAACGGCTGGGTGATCGAGACCGGACAGGACGGCGGAGAGGCCGCCGCGGCGGAGAGCCTTTATCGGCTGCTCGAGGAGCGGATCGCGCCGGCATTTTACACGCGCGACGAAAAGGGCGTCCCCCGGGAATGGACACGCACGGCCAAGGAAGCCATTCGCACGGTGGCGCCGCGGTTCAGCGCCCGCCGGATGGTCAAGCAGTACGCCGAGGAAGCTTACGCTCCCATGGCCAAACGCACGCCGACGCCCGCCGCCGACATCCCCAAAGGCGGCGCCTAACCGGATCGCAGCGGCGATGGGGGCACGCCGCCGGGCTGCAGCACTTCCGCGATCTTGGCGGAAAGCCGATTGAGCGTGAACGGCTTCTGCAGGAAACCGCTCACATGGTTGCCGCGGGCGCGCCGGGCGGCTTCCAGTTCGCTATACCCGCTACAGAGGACCACCGGCAGCGTTGCGGAATAGCTCCGGATCGCCTCCAGCGTCTCCTCGCCGCTCATCACGGGCATGGTCATGTCGAGCAGCACCACGTCGAGTTCCACGCCGCTCTCCACCAGGGCAATCGCCTCCTTCCCGTTGGCGGCCAGCAGCACCTGGTAGCCGGACCGCTCGAGAGCCTCCTGGGCAACCGCCCGGACCGAGACCTCGTCGTCGACCACCAGCACCGTGCCTTGTCCGCGCCGCCCGGTTGCTGGGTATGGCTCTGGCCGGACCGCGGGCGTCCTGCTCGCCGGCAGCAGCACCCGGAAGGTGGCGCCCTCGCCGGGAGCGCTCGAGATCCGGATGGCGCCGTGGTGGCCGCGCACAATCCCCAGCACCGCCGAAAGTCCCAGGCCCCGCCCCAGCACCTTCGTGGTGAAGAAGGGATCGAAGATCTTGCTGCGGGTCTCCTCGTCCATCCCGCACCCGTTGTCCGATACTTCCAGAGAGACGCAGGCGCCCTCGGTCAGTTCCGGATAGTCCCGGCGAGCCTCCTCGCCGCGCATTTCGCGGAGTGCGGTCGCGATCCGGACGGAACCCACTTTTTCGCCGGTGGCCTCCGCGCCGTTGATCGCCAGATTCATGATCAGTTGCTGCATCTGGCTGGGATCGGCCTCGATGGACGGCACGCTCTCCTCCAGTTCCAGGCGCAGCTCGACGCTCCGCGGAATGGAGCCTTCGAGCAGGGGCGCCATGACGCGGATCAACTCCGACAGGTTCACCGGCTCGATGACGAAGCGGCCTTTGCCGGCGTAGGCCAGCAGTTGCATGGTCAGATCGGCGGCCCTCTCGGCGCCCTGGATAATGGCCTCGACGAAGGGCCGGCCGCGATTATCGGGGGCCAGGTCTTCGTGCAGCAGGCTCGCGTATCCCAGCACGCTGGTCAAGATGTTATTGAAATCGTGCGCGATCCCGCCGGCCAGCAGGCCGATGCTCTCCAGGCGCTGCGTGTGCCGGAGTTGTTCGTCGAGCCGTTTGCGCTCGGTGATGTCGCTGCACAGCTCGAAGTAGCCGCTAATCTCGCCGTGGGCGTCGCGAAGCGGCGCCGTCCATATGCTGACGTCCCGGATGGCCCCGTCTTTGGTGCGGCGGCGCGCCTCGTATTCGAGCACGCTCTCCCCGCGCCGGGCGCGCTCCAGCAACTCTTCGCTACTGGCGCGCTCATTCTCCGGAACGGTGGGCAGCGGCTGGCCGAGGATCTCCGCTTCCTGCCAGCCGAAGATCCGCGCGGCGGCGGGGCTCCAGAGCTTGACGCGCCGCTCCAGGTCGAGCACCATGATCGCGGCGGGGCAGGTCTCAATCAAGATTCGCAAATTGTCGTGGGCTTCGCGCAGGGCCGCCTCGGCGCGTTTGCGGTCCGTAATGTCGCGGATGACGCTCTGATGAAATCCAGCGCCCTCCACCTCGATTCTCCGCGAGCTCACCTCAACCGGAAACGTCGATCCGTCCTTGCGCCGGTGCGCCGTCTCGAAGACCAGCCCGCCGCCGCGAGCGGCGCCCTCCCACTGCGCCTGGAACGCGGCCAGCGTCTCCGGCGCCCGCAGATCCCGTATGTCGAGCTCCAGCAGCTCGTCGCGGGTGTAGCCGTAGGAACTCACGGCGCGATCGTTGGCTTCCACGATTCCGCCGTTGGAATCCATCAGCAGAAAGATGTCGTTCGCCAGCCGGTTCAGGTGCTCGTAGTGGTGTTCCAGCACCTTGCGTTCGAGTTCGGCCTCGTATTGCCGCCGGTAAAACCGTGTCTGCTGCTGCCGGAACAGCAGCAGGACGCCCAGCCCCAGCCCGGCCAACAACAGTCCCGCGCTCACCGCGACCCACACGGCGCGTTCCCGCACCAGCCGGTACACTTCCCGCGTGCTCATCTTGGCGACCAGCGTCCAATCCGAGCCTGGGACGCGCCGCACCACCGCCAGGACAGGCACACCGCGATAGTCGGTCCCCTCGACCAGGCCTTCCTTTCCGAGCAGGCCCAGCGCCGCCGGCAGATGCGCCTGCTTCACCGGCAGCCTGAGCCGCAGAGCCGTATTCTTCTGGTGCCGCAGTTCGTTCAGGTAGACCACCTGGTCCCCCTCGCGGCGGACCAGCAGCGTTTCCGCCGTTTCGCTGGGCGTCGGCCAGGATTGAACGAAGGGGTACAGATACCGGCGCGGATCGATTCGCAGCACGACGGTCGCGATCGGCGCGCCGCCGGCCTCCTCCGGGAGCACCGGAACGACCAGGTCCATGTAGATTCGCCCGGACACTCCGTCGATATACGGTTCCGACATCGTCTCCCGGCGGGTCCGGCTGGCCTCCGCCACCGCGGCGGCAAGCGGAGGAGTCGTCGCCTGGAGTTCGCGGTCCCGGGCTGCCAGCGCTTCATGGCCGGCGCGGTCCAGGATGAAGGCGTCGTTGTAGTCGGAGGTTCCCGCCACCGTCCCTAGCCAGTGCAGAAGCTCCGCTTTGGCCGCGCGGTCGCCGTTCAAAGCCTGCTTCACCGAGCGGGCAATCATCGGATTGGAGACGATCACCGTGGCGTCGTCCCGGCGCTCTCGCAGCCAACTGGCGATCTGGCCGACCTTGATGTCCGCAATCGCGAGCAGCGATTCCTGCTCCTGCCGCTTCAATTCCGCGCTGTGGCCCAGGTAATAGACCACCGCCAATCCACCCACCGCGACCAGAAACAACGGGATCAGCAGGAGCGGGGCTTTTGGGCCGGGGCTCCCCTTCCGGGCCGCGCTATTGTTTGTGGATTGCATCCGCCGTCATTCCGCCCCTTCCCGGAGCATACCGCTTGCGCGAACCGGGCCGCAAGATAGGCCGCCTGCCCCGCCGGCTCAGAGCGTGCGCACTAGCGCGCTCACGCCGTTCCAGACGATCTGCAAGCCGATGCACAGCAACAGGAACGCGGTGAGCCGCATCATCACGCGCGTGGCGGTGGGTCCGAGCAGCGTGACCGTCCGGTCCGCGAAGCCGTAACACAGGAACACACAGAGGGAGAGCAGCAGCGCGCCGATGACCGCCGCAAGCAGGCCGAGCGCGAGCCTGCCGCCACCCGGCTGCGGCGCGTTCGCGCCCAGCGTAATAGCGGCGGCAATGGAGCCCGGGCCCACCGTGAGAGGCAGGGTCAAGGGGTAGAAGGCTTTGCGCATCAGGAGGCCCGCGTCGGCGCTGCGCCCGATGGCCTGGCGCTCGTCGTCATCCTCGCGCTTCAGCATCGCCCAACCCGCCGAGACCAGCACCAGCCCGCCTCCCACCTGCACGATGGGGAGCGAGATCCCGAAGAAGGAGAGGATGTAGGAACCGATCAGGAGGGACCCGAGCAGCAGGAAGAAGCTGTTCCTGGCCACGCCCCAAGCGAGCGTCTTCCTCTGCGGCCGCGAGGCCTCGCGTGTCAGCGCCAGGAAAATGGGCGCGCCGCCGAGGGGGTTTACGATCGGAAAAAGTGTCGATACGATGAGCGCGATCGCCGCGAAAAAATGCGCCACCCCGGTTCCTTCCATATTATGCCGGCCCCTCCGATTCCGGGGCATTCAGAGCGCGCTCGGCGGCGTACCCCTCGTAAATGCGGTCCACAAGCGGCTCGCGCTCCGCGCCGCCGGATTGAACCCGGTCGAGAAAAGCCTGGAGACCGGCCTTTCCCCCGCCGTCGAGCGCCAGCAGTCCCGCCAACGCATAGAGCGAGAAGCCGCGCGGGATGCTAAGCGGGTGGAAGGGGCGGAACTTCACCAGGCGGGGAGCGCCGGCTTCGAGCGCGGCCTGCAGTTCGCCGATATTGGTCAGGCCCGCCGCGGCCAGCCAGTTCAACAGGCGCCCGAAGTTCAGCGCCTTGGGTTCGTCGATGAGCGGCGCGCCCACGCCGGAAGCCAGCGCGGAATCGACCCGCTGCAGCAGCGCATTGTGCGCAATGAAGGCCGTGAGCGAGGGCTGGTCGATCCCGATCGAGGCCGGCTCCCGGCTCAGTTGCTCGGCCACGTGCGTTTCGTATTCGCGCAGGCCGTCGCGGATCTCCATGAACTCGTGGTCGGCGATCTCCAGCAAGCCCGCCAGCCGCGAAAACTGGCGCCGCAGGCCGCGCGGAACGCTGAGCTTGCTCTTGTATCCCAGATCGTGCTCAATCTCCGCCCACACGTGCTGCAGAACCGAACGAATCTGGATCTCCGCGCAGCAGCCCTCGAAGCGCTTGTTCTCGGTCAGCGCCAGGCGGTGTCCGGGCAGCCGCGCAATGTAGTGAACCGAGACGTAACCGAAGCGGTCCGCGTCCAGAGCCGCGCGCTTGTCGATTGAGTTGGCCCGGTCGATCTCGAACTCCCGCTCGATCGCCTGCGCCACCCGGTCCACGTCGTCGGAGAAATAGGTCGTGATCCGGATGCCGCACAGGTCCGTGACGTCGTCCAGGCTCCGGCAGTCCCCGCGGCCCAGTTTCTCCGCCAGGCTGGCCCGCGTTTTGAGGCGGCTAGTCACGGCTTGGATGGGTGTTCCGCCGGCCAGCAGCAGATCCGAGACCAGCCGTTGCATTTCCGAGACAAAGGCGGAGTTCAGATCGGCTTTGCGGTCGTACTCCTCGAGCACGGCGGAAATCGGCGCGGCGATGGGCGTTGAGTCCGTCACGGTCTACTTGTCCAGGGCGGCCAGATCGAACTTGCCGAGTAGAAAGGGCGCGGAAGTGGGCGGCTCCGAATTCGTGTACACGATGGGGTAGGGCGCCTTAGTCCCCGTCGGAAAGCCCCAGATCTTGCCGGTACGCAGGTCCACCACCATCTTGCCGAGTTGCTCCCGCATGCCGTCCGGCGAGCGCAGCGAGTGCACGCCCGGCTCGATGTACAGGTCGGAGGGCGAGAGGCCGGCGTAGGCGGGCGGCGGGTTCAGAAACGGCCGAAATGCGATCACGCCCAGAAGCAGCGCGATCAAAGTCAAGACGATCTTGGTGTATCTATCCAGTCGCATGATTTCCGTAGTATACACGAAGCGCTCGCGGCGCCGGCTCCGATCGCGGGCCTGGCCGCGCCGCTGCTACCACCACGTTTCCATTTGCACGCCGGTCGTGAATCCTCGATTGCGGTTGGCGAAATCGAAGCCGCCAATCTGCCCCACGAAGCCCTCCGCCCAGCGGGCATAAGTGAAGAAACCCCGAATCGCGGGACGGCTCATGAATGCGTTGCCCAAGGAGATTTGCGGCGCCAGGGTCAGCTTGGTCAGATAGCCGCTTTGATGCGTGTTCTCGTCTTCCGTCCAGTCCACGAAGGGTTCCAAGGCCAGACTCACGAAGTTGTTGAAGTGGACGACCGGGCGGACGCCGGCGGAGAACCACCGCTCGATACCTCCGTACTGCTTGTAGTCGGTCAACTGATACAGCACCACGGGGCTGAAGGAGAAATGAGGCGAGGGTTGCAGGATCACATTCTCGGTCGCGCGGAAGCGGTAAGAGCCCGGCGCATCCGGCCGGATGAAGGTTCCCGCGTCGGTCGTGTAAGTTTCGAAGCCGGAAGTGAAAGTCTTGGCCGCGTCCGTTCCATACTGAATCGAGAACGTATTGATGCCGTTCTGGTCCGCGAAGTGGTTGCTGGTATGGATGAAGGTGAAGGCGGCGCCGGAAGTATTGGGAGCCGTCGCTCCGTTGGCATCCCGGCCGCTGGTGGCTCGGGTATAGGTCAGGCCGAATTCCCCTTTCCCGCCCGGCAGCGGGGTGTCGTACAGGCTGAGAATCCAGTTCGTCTTGCTGAATCCGGCGCGGTTCGTGGGATCGGGTTGCGGGACGTCGCTGAAGGCGCTCTGACTGCCCAGACCGATCCAGGCCAGGGCCACTTTTCCCAAGCCGGTTTTGATATCTTCCACTCCGCCTCCGCCGCCGCTCATGTTATAGAAGAAAAAATCGTCGATGTGAATATCGTGTCGCCGGTAGAATCGATTCCCCGCCCAAAACTTCATGCCGGGCTGGCTCGCGCTCAGGTTCCCGATGGAAGCCCAGGATTCCGCCAGCCCAAAACTGGTAGCCGTGGAGGCCATGTAGTTCTGGTAGGGATTGAACATGGACAGGCGCACCTGGAAGTGGGCGATGGGGCCGCTCGGAATATCGTCGCTGCGGGGCGTCGGGTCGAGGGAAAAGGCGCCCGGCAAGAAGAGATCCTTGGAAAAGATCAGCTCGCCGTAATTCTCTCCTTCATTGCCCAGGCGGCCTTTCGCCATCGCGCCCGGGGCGATGAAGCCGGTTTGGGGTCCTCCCTCGCTATCGCGGCCGTAGCCCGCGCGGAAATATCCGGAGATGTCCAAGAAGCCTTGGAGCACCTGTTCCACCCGTTTTCGAATGGCCTGGCTTTTCTCGTCCTCCAGGGCCTGGTCCCGCGATTCGGTGGTGCTGCGAAACAGTTCGTCGGCGTACTCCTGCCGGCTCTGCTGCGCCGTGGGACCGGCTGGGGCGGGCGCCGGAGCGGTTTGGCCGGCCGCGCCAACCGGTGCCGCCGCGGGAGCAGTTGGGGCAGGCTGCGCTGTGGCTTCCGCACTCGAGGACTCCAGTTGCTTCAGGCGCTCTTCCATCTTCTGCATGCGCTGCTCATAATCCTGCCGCAACTGCTCCATGTCCTGGCGGAGTTGCCGAATCTCGGTTTGAACGGAAGGATCCGCTCCGAGGCACAGGCTCGACAACAAGGCCGGGCCGATCAACCGCAAAACAAGCCGGGGGAACTTCATTCCACACGCCTCCTAGACTAGGTCTTCCGTACCGGCGCCGCCTTGCGCCTACGGATTCGCGGCCACAGGCTGTTTCTCCGCCGCCGCCACTCGCTTGGCCATCTCTTTGGCGATCTGTCCGGCGGTCTTCTTGATAGTCTTCTCGGTGGCGTTCTTTTCCATGACGAACTTCACGGCCGCGCCAATGGGACTCATCGTGATGACGCCTCCCGGCGCCTTCCCGCTTCGGCCGTTGTCCGCGGAGGAGTACAGCGGCTGCTCCGCATGAGCCAGATTGGTCACCGTGACGTAGAGGCTCATCTTCACTCCACCCTGGCCAAAGCCGATCACGGCACGGGTAATCTGATTGCCTTCGTTCAGTTCGGTGAAGATGCCATGAATCCACAATCCGGACGCCGGACTCGCCGATACCAGCAGCAAGCGCTGCGCGGCAAAGCCGGCCTTGGTCAGATAAGCCACCAGACTGGTGGACATCAGATCCACCAGCTACCTGGCTTTTACCGCCGGATCGTCTTCGCGCCTCCGACGAACGCGGCGACGGGATCCTGCGGACTGCTGCTGGCCCAGCAATCCCTGTTGGGTAATGGTTTGGGCATCCAGTTCGAAATCGCTCACGTAGACGGGAATGGGCGGGCGCTTAGCCGCCGCATTGCCGGATGACTCCGCCGCCTGGGGCGGCTGGCCGGAACCCTGCGCCATGCCGAGAGCAACGCCGAACGTGGCCAGGATGAATGCCAGCAGGATTGGCGCGCGATGGCATCCGGCGATTTCGGGATCACTGTGCAGAGTACGCATGGTCGCTCCTTCCTATTCCTTTTCCTTCTCTTCCCACCGCACGATCTTCAGATCGAGCACGGAGATCGAATACAGCACCGGAACCAGCAGCAGCGTGATGAAGGTCGCCACGGCCAGTCCGCCGATCTGCGCGAAGCACAGCGGTTGCCAGAGCGGCCCGCCATGGCTGGCTAGCGGAAACAGCGCTAGTACGGTAGCGCCCACGGTGATCAGCACCGGCCGCAGCCGCTCGATGCCCGCGTCGCAGATGGCCTGCGCGAACGGCTCGCCCTTTTCGCGCATCTCCTCGATGAAGTCGAAGAGCACGATGACGTGGCTCACGATCACGCCGACCAGGCTGATCGTCCCGAGGAAAGCCATGAACCCGAACGGCGTGCCCATGGTATAGAGAGCCAGCAGCGCGCCCACCACGCCGTAGGGCGTCGCCGCGAAGACCAGCAGCGGCTTGATGGCGCTGTTGAATTGCACCAGCAGCGCGGCGTAGATCCCCAACACGCAGGCGAGCAGAACGAAGGTCAGATTCCGGAACCCCGTCACTTGCTTGGCCCGCTCGCCTCCGATCGCCATGCTGTAGGTGGGCGGCAGGCGCCGCTCGAATTCCGCCAGTTTCGACTCCACCCTCCCGAAAATCTCCGAGCTCAGCACTCCCGGCTGCGGCCAGGCGTGCACGCCGATGGTGCGGAAGTGTTCCTGGCGCCGTATGCGTTCCGTGCGCAACCCGGTTTGAAGCGAAGCGACCGATCGCAGCGGGACTTTCTGCGGTCCCGACGCGGGATAGACGTAGAGATCCCGCACGTCGGACAACTGCGCCCGCTGTTGCGGGATGAGCCGCGCCACCACCGGGATCTGGTGGTCGCCCTCGCGCAGCGCGGTTACCGTGGTTCCACTGATCGCGGCCGCGGTCGAATTCGCCACGTCGCGGTTGGTGACGCCCGCCAGGTTGGCGCGGTCCGGAGAGATCTCCAGCCGCACGGCGGGACTCTCCGCGAACCAGTCGTTCTGCACGGTCTGAACGCCCGGCGTGGCGCGCAGCATCTCCTCCACTTGGCCGGCCAGCCGCCGCAGGTTTTCGATGTCCGCGGGCTCGTCCGCCGGGTCGATGTCGGAGACGCTCGACAGCCGGATCTCTACCGGGAAACTGACCGGATTCGACTGGAGCTGCTTCACGATCGCGAACGCTCCGGGGATTTCCCGGGAAAGCGCGGTCTGCAGCGGGCCCACCATCTCCGGGGTGGCTTCCTTGTCGCTCAACTGGATCAGCACCTGCGAGTAGTTGGGCTGCTGCTGTTCGGGCAAGACGGAGAACCAGAAGCGCGGTCCGCCCCCGCCCACGAAGGTGGTGATTCCCTTGAGCAGCGGGCCGGAGGGCCGCGGATGGCCCTGCTCGTATTCGTGCAGCACGCGCAGGATCACCTGTTCGGCGTGACGCGCCGTCTGGTCGGTCAGCGCCAGTGGCGCGTTATTGGGAAGCCAGACGTCGGCATAGGACCAGTACTGCACATCCTCGGGGAAGAACTGGCTTTTCAGTTGCGAGCCGAAGTACCCTCCCACCGCCAGAAACACGAGCGAGACGCCCAGCGCCGCCCACCGATGCCGGATGGCGCCGCTGGCCAGCCGGTAGTAGAAACCATAGAAACCCCGCTGGCGGCGCTCCTCGAGGGTGGGCTCGGGCTTCTTGCGAGGGCGCAGCAGATAGTAGCCGAGCAGCGGAATGAACGTCATCGAGACCAGACGCGAGCTAACCAGCGCGGCCGTCATCAGGATGGGCAGGCTGCGGATGAAATCGCCGGTCGAACCCGGCAGCAGGGCCAGGGGAAGATACGCGATGATATTGGTCGCCGTGGCGTAGAGGATGGCGCGGGCGAGTTTCGTGGGCCCCAGCCAGGCGGCGACGATGGGCTTATGGCCGGCCGCCAGCTCGCGCTTGATGGCGTCGTTGGCCACCACCGGATCGTCCACCAGCAGACCCAGCGCAATAATCAGCGAGGCGATGGAGACCTGCTGCAAATCCATGCCCACCAGGTGCGCCATCCCGAAGGTCATGGTCAGGGTGATGGGGATCGATAGCGCCATCAGCAGGGCCGACCGCCATTCCCAGAACCCGATCAGCGCCACCAGGACCACCAGGGCGATGGCCTCGTAGAGCGCCTCCATGAATAGATCGATGTTCTCCTTAACCTGAAGCGGCTGGTCCGAAGTGCGCGACATGATCAAGTCGGAGGGCAGCAGGTTCTTCAATTCCGCCAGCCGCTGGTCCACCGCTACGCCGAACTTCTGGATCTGCTCGCCCGAGCGCATATACACCGCCATCGTGATGGCGCGGTTGCGATGCGCGTGGCCGCTCTTGTCCGTCCAGGTGTAGTAGTTCAGGTAATCCGCGGGACTGTGGTAGGCGCGGGTGATATCGACCACGTCGCGCAAATAGACCGGGGCGCCCGCCGGCGAGGCGCCGACCACCAGCTCGCCGATCGCCTGCGTGTCCTCGATGTTCCCCGACGGCTCCAGGCGCACCTGCTGGGCGCCCGCCTGAAAAGTTCCTCCCGGCAGCGTGATGTTGCGTGAGTTGAGGACTCGCGACAGGTCGGAGACCTGCAAGCCGTAGGACGCCAGCCGTTCCTGCGAGTAGTTCAGGTAAATGGTCTCGGGCAGCACGCCCTTCCGCTCCACGCGCGAGGTTTGGGCGATGCCCAGCATGTTGCGGGCAATGAGGTCCGTGTAGTGGTCCAGCTCGACGTAGGAATACTTGGAGCCGGCCACGCCCTGGATACGTTCTTCGGTCTGGGCCGGATCGCGGACGATGGCGGCCGGCCAGATGTCCGGGGCGATTCCCGCCGGCTGCAATCGCGTGGCTAAGTAACGGCGTCCGTACTCGGCGATCTTTTCGTCGTCCAGGCGCGAGCCGCCGTCCATGGCGATGAACCCGCGCCCGGAGAGCAGCGTGGCGCGATCCAGGATGCCGTCCTGCTGGGCGCCGATCATAAACTCGGCGGCGGTTTTTTCCATCGTCTTCCGCGACAGGCCCAGGGGGTAACAGACCACCATGCTCACCGGGGCCAGCCGGGAGCGCCCCGGAGCGGCGCGAGCCGCGCGAATGGCCTGCTCCACCGCCTGCGCGCGCAGGCGCACGTCCAGCTCGCCGGCGTCGGGGCTGGCGACGGTCAGCATCAGGGCCGACGTGTCGCCGAAATCGCTCTGAAACTGGATGGGTCCCGCGCCGTTGGGCAGCATGGGGTTGAGATTCTGCAGCTTCAGGTTGATGTCGTTGAACTGTTCCTTCGTGTCGCTGACGTTCTCGGCCAGTTGCACGGTGACGTAAGAGACACCCGGGAGCGAGATCGACGTAATTCCGGAATCGTCGGCGGCCGGCGCATGGATGGTCTTGTTCTGAGCGATCGTCCGTTCGATGGGCCGCGTGATGAGCTGTTCCACCTGCTGCGCGGTAGCGCCCGGCCACTGGCAGGCGGCCACGGCGACACGGATCGCGATTTCCGGATCCTTGCGCTGGGGCATGGACAGGTAGCCGTAAACGCCCCACACCGTGCAGGCCACCAGGGCGGCCCAGGCGAGCAGGCGGTTCTCCACAAAAAACCGGGAGGTGTTGCGCCCTTTTTCGATCAGGTCGGAGTCTGATTTGTGTGCCACGGTCGCCTCGTCGGAGAAGAACCCGAACCTGCTGCCCGTCGTGCACCAACTCGCCGCCCAGGACGATGATGCGCTCCCCCTCGGCCAGGCCTCCACGAGCACCTGCTGCCCGGTCTCCGTGCGGGCCAGGCCGGCTTGCCTGGCGGTACTTCGCAATTGCTCGATTTTGTGATGTTTCTGCCCCCAGTCGAACGGCTGCCACGAGAAGAGAAAGCCCGCGCTCGAAAAGTTCTGCGGCGCGAAATTGATGTTCGCAAAGGACAGATACGAAACCTGGAGGCTCAGGTCGGGCAGGTACTCGGCGCGCTCCCGGCGGATATCGAGCTCCGCCTTTTCCACCTGCAGCTTCGCCTTCCGGAGCTCCGGCCGCTGCTCGAGAGCCTTGCCGCGGGCCGCCGCCAGGTCCAGCTCCTCGAAGGCCGGCGCCGGCAGCAGCTCCACCGAAAATGCGACGTTGAGATCCCGCCCCAACATCCGGTTGAACGCCTCCTTTTGCGTCTCCAGGTCGTCGCGCAGAGTCAGCAGTTGGTAGCGTTGCTGGCTGGTCTTGGCGCTGACCGAGAGCACGTCCGACTTCAGCACCGCTTCCTCGGAGCGGCGGCGCTCCATCAGCGCGCCCAGTTCGGCGAGATAGCGCAGCGAGGTCTCGGCCGAGGCGAGCTGGGCCTGCGTTTGCGCCATCTGATAATAGGCCTGCCGCACCTGCTGTGCCGTTTCCTGCCGCTTCTGCCCCAGGTTCTCGCGGGCTAACGCCTCGCCAATCCGCGACTCGCGCAGGCCCAGCCCGATCTTGTAAAGCTGGCTAAGAGGCTGGGCGATCGAGGCGTGAACGACCGCGGTGATGCGCCGCGGCGTGGTGATGTCCGCATCGCGCGCGGGCAGCGGGCCAATGCCCGGAACAATTCCAATGGTTCCCTCGGGAATGGTGAGCTGTATCGGATTCAGTGCCACTCCGCTCAGCATCCCGGCGTCAAGAATCGGATATCGCGAGGCGGCCAGTTCCGCGGTGGCCTGCTCGGCTTTGGAAACGTCCAACTGAGTGGCCTGGAGCTGGCGGTTATCCTTGAGGGCTGTACGGATGGCTTATTCGAGCGGCAAGACGGGCGGCGCGCCGGATAGTTCCGTCGTCTGAGCCCAGCACATCGGCCAGGCCAGCAGGAGGGAAATGGCGTAGGGGCGGAATAGGAATCTGATCATAAGGCGCCATGGCATGAGACGGCGTGGCCGGCTCATCGTGTACTCCAACACGACTCCGCTGCGCCGCGGAGGGTCCCCTGGCAACCTCGTCAGGCTTGCCGCGAGGGAGACTGGCCCTCGTAGGCGTCCAGCACTTCACGCACGGGGCCGTCCATAGCCAGTTCGCCCCGCTCCAGCCACAGTCCGCGCTCGCAGAGACCTTCGATCGCCCCCGCCGAGTGGGACACGCACAGCAGGGTTTTGCCGCTTCGCTTCAAGCTGGCCATCCTCTCGGTGCACTTGACCTGGAAGGCGCGATCGCCCACCGACAGCACCTCGTCGATGATGAGGATGTCCGGGTCCAGGTGCGCCGCCACCGAGAAAGCCAGCCGCATCACCATTCCCGAAGAGTAAGTGCGCAGCGGCTCCGCGATGAAATCGGCGATGCCCGCGAATTCGACAATGCTGTCGAACAGCTCGCCGGTCCGGCGGCGCGTCAGGCCCAGCAGCGCGGCGTTCAGGCGCACGTTTTCCGCCCCGGTCAGGTCGGGATGCATGCCCGCCCCGAGTTGCAGCAGAGGGCCGATGCGTCCCTCCACCGAGAACTGCCCGGCATCCGGCGATACCAGACCGGTAACCAGACTGAGCAGCGTGCTCTTGCCCGCGCCGTTGGTGCCGACCAGCGCCACGCTCTCTCCCTCCCGGATGCGGAACGTTACGTCCCGCAAGGCGTAGAAGCGTTCCTTGGGCGCGCGCCGCAACCATCCCTCAACGTGTTTGCGGAGCAACGCCCTCCCCGCGTGCCGGTAGAAGTACTTCGACACTTTCTCGCAGACGATGACGGAGCGTGCGCTCATAAGTAGTCGTAAAGCCGCCGGCGCAGCCTCCGGAATACCAGCAGGCCGGTCACAAAGACCAGGCTGGAGCTGGCCACCAGCTTGAGCAGCAGCGGAGCCGGCGGCGCCGCCGCGTGCAGCAAGATGTTGCGGCAGGCCAGCACCAGCGCCGCCACCGGGTTGAACTCGTAGAGTTCGCGGAAGCGCTGGGGAACGGCGCCGAAATCGTAAAAAATGGGCACCAGCCAGAAGAGTACGGCGTTGGAGGACTCCACCACGTAGCGCATGTCCCGAACGTACACGTTGAGCGCCGAGCACATCAGCGAAAGCCCGCATACGAAGATCACTTCGCAGCCCCATACCACGGGCAGCCACAGCCACTGCCAGTTGATCCCCCGGCCCGCCAGCAGCACCGCCGCCAGCAGCAGGCCGATTTGAATCAGCAGGTGGATGCCGATGGCCAGCACGGAGGCGATCGGCACCACCTCCCGCGGAATCGGCATGCGCTTGATCAAAGACGCGTTCTCCACCAGCGACACCGTTCCCGTCACCCAGGCCAGGGTGAAGAAGTTGTAGGGAACCAGGCCGCACAGAACGAAGGCCGGGAAATGGGGAATGTGGCTGTTGACGTACACCCTGGTGAAGATGAACCACAGCACTCCCATGATGATCAGCGGATTGAGCAGCGACCAGAAGACCCCCAGGGACATGTTGCGGTAACGGACTTTGAAGTCTTTCGCGATCAGGCTCTGGAACAGAAACAGGTAGTCCCCGCGCCAATTGGGACCACTTGACGGAATGGCGGATTGAGCCACGGAACTCAGATTCTAGCGCACCTGCGCCGTTCGCCGGGCGGCCACCACGGTGACGTCGTCGGTGGGGGGCTGGCCGGCCACCCAGTCGGCCACGGCCTCGTGCACCGCCTGTACGATCGCCGCCGCCGGCTCTCCGCGTTTGGCGGCCGCCGCCTCCTTGATCCGCTCGTCGAACTCCTCTCCGGCGGGGTTGAAGGCCTCCGTGACGCCGTCGCTATACAGCAGGAGAACGTCGCCCGGTTCCATCTTCGCGTGCTCTTCCTGGTAGCGCATGGCCGGCAGGATGCCCAGCGGCGGGCCGCCGCCCTCCAGCGGCGCGATCTCTCCGTTGGCCCGCAGCAGATAGGGCGGGTTGTGCCCCGCGTTGGAATAGGCCAGCTCGCCGGAGAGCGGGTCCAGGACCGCGAAAAACAGCGTCACGAACCGGTTGCTCGGGCAGGTGGCCGCCATGCCGCGGTTCAGGCGGCCCACCATATCGGCGGTATCGCCCGGCGTATCGGCCAGCGCCTGCACTTTGGCCTGCAGGCTGGCCATCACCAGGGCCGCCGGCATCCCCTTGCCCGCCACATCCGCGATCACCACGCCGATGCGGCCGTCGGGGTAGGTCAGGAAGTCGTAATAGTCCCCGCCCACGGTGCGGCACGCCGCGTTGTATCCGGCCAGCTCCAGTCCCGCCACCACCGGCGCCGCCGCGGGCAGAAGGCCGCGCTGGATCTCGGCCGCCTGCTCCAACTCCGCCGCCATCAGCCTCTCCGCCTGCTCGACTTCCGCCAGTCGCTCCCGCTCGATACGCATGCCGGCCACGTTCGCCATCACCGTGAGCAGGTTCAGGTCGTCGCTCGTGAACTCCCTGGTGAGCGGCGGCGAATCGACGTACAGCAGGCCGATCACCTGGTCGTCGGTTTGCAGTGGAACGGCCATCAGGGTCCGCACGCGCTGCTCGACAATGCTGAATTGCTGCCGCAGCGCCTCGTCCTGCTGCGCGTCGCGGACCAGCAAGGAGGCCTTGCCATCCAGCACGCGGTCGCGCACGGTGCTGCTGATGCGGAACCCCTCTCCCCGCGACGCCTGCACCACCAGGCCGCCTTTCTCGAGCGTGAGCAGAACGCCGCGGCGCGCGCCGCAAGCCTCCAGCGCCAGGCCCAGGATAGCGGGATAAAGCTCCGCCAGCGGCCGCCGCGCCGTGAGCTCGCGCCCGATCCGCACCAGCGCCGTGAGCGGGCTGGCCCACTCCTTCGCGGCCGCTCCCATCGCCAGCTTGGGATCGTTCCCCCCGCTCTTCATCAAGCTCTCCAGCGTCATAGCCACCGTCACGTTCGAGGGCACGGAAGAGCTCAGGCCCTCGAAGAACACGGTCCGGTTCGCCCCGGCCTTCGCCTGCTCGTAGGTCAGGGCGACCCGGCTGGCCAGAATGCGGTCCCCCGGCTTGAGCCTTTGCTTCTCCAGAATGCGGACCCCGTTCAGGAACGTGCCGTTCTTGCTCCCCAGGTCCCGCACCGTCCAGTCCTCTCCCTCCCGTTCCAGCAGCATGTGCTGGCGCGAAAGGCCGGCGTCTTCGGCATAGCTCAGTTCGTTGGCGCCCGACCGGCCCAGAGAAAGCGTGGCGCCTTCCAGGAGGATGGTCTTCGTTTTGCCGTCCGGAGATGTGATCGTGAGTTCGCGGGCCATAACTCAAATATAAACCGCGTGCTCCGCCGCCGCAGAGGCCTCGGACACGCCATCCGCCCCGCAGACGCCGCGGGGTATTCTGTAATCGTGAGTCCAGGAGAGCCGATTCAGCCGCAACCCGGAAATGGCCGCCAGACCGGGAACAGTTTCATTCCCGGGTCCATCGGGACCGTCCGGGTTGGCGGCGTGCCCATTCGCCTGCACTTCACCTTTATCCTGCTCTTCGTCTTCCTGTTGGTCGTCGGACTGGGCGAGCGCCAGTCCGCGCCGCTGCACATCGCCTACATCGCCGCGCTGTTCGGCTCGGTGGTTCTGCATGAATTGGGGCATGCGCTGGTGGGAAGAATCCATGGAGTGCGCACGCTGGAGATCGTGATGTTCCCGATCGGCGGCGTGTCGCGCATGGAACGCAGCCCCTCGCCGCGCGCGGAGATCTGGATCGCGCTGGCCGGGCCGCTGGTCAATCTGCTGATCGCGCTCTCGCTCGCCGCGGTGTTGCTGTGGACCGATTCCTTCACTCCGCTCGAGGAACTGGCGCTCCCTAGCGACGGCAACCTGCTCGAGCGCATCGCGGCCGGAAATATCGTCCTGGCGTTGTTCAATCTGCTCCCGGCCTTCCCCATGGATGGCGGCCGCATCCTGCGCGGCGTGCTGGCGCTGCGCAAAACTGCCGACGAGGCAACGCGGCTGGCGGCGCGCGTGAGCCAGTTCCTGGCCATCGGGATGGGCCTGTACGGGCTGCTCAGCACCAACTACATGCTGATCTTCATCGCCTTCTTCGTGTACCTCGGCGCCGCGCAGGAGGGGGCCGCGGCGGTTGGCCGGATGCTCACCCACGGCCTGCCGGTCCGCGCCGCGATGGTGACCGATTATCGAACCCTGGCCCACGCAGAGACCATCCGGGACGCCGCCAACCTGCTGCTGGCCACCACCCAGCAGGACTTTCCGGTGATGCACGGCGGACACGTGATCGGTCTGCTCGGCCGCAACGCGCTCCTGCGCGCCATGGCCACCGGCGGGCCGGATTCCTACGTTTCCGGGGCCATGGACCGGACCTTCCTCCGGCTCTCTCCCGATCGGGATCTCTCCGAGGCCATGCGCCTGCTCACCCCGCCGGGCTCCTGCGCCCTGGTGATGGATGGCGACGAGCTGGTAGGGCTGCTGACCGCGGAAAAGCTCTCGGAATTCCTGTTGCTCCGCCGCTTCGGCATGCAGCCCGAGACCACGCCGCGCTCCGGCGCCGCGGACTGACCCTGGCGCGGCCCGAGCGGACCGCTCAGTTCCCCTTCTGCGTCCCCGAGTCGGCCTTCAGAAACTTGTCCACGTTGCGCTTGTCGATCAGCGTGGCGCCCGTGTCGATGGAACTCGGCACCGGCGACCGGGTGTCCTGCGCCCAGTTGACCCCCAGCGACGGCGGCTTGTTGTGATGCAACTGGTCGAGCACCAGCGTGCCGAAGTAGGCCATTGTGAACGGCTTCTGCGCGATGGTGGCGACGATGAGGCCCTTCTGGATCGACTCCAGCGTGCGCGGGTCGGTGTCCATGGCCACCACGGTCTTGCCCTTGGTCTGCTTGCGGCTGAGCACCTCGGCCACTTCGGCGCAGGATTGCGCTTCCAGGCACGCGAAGGCGTCGACCGGCGTATTCTTCGCCAGCATATCGCTGGTCTTGTCGAAAGCGATGGTCGGATCGCCCTTCATATCCACCACCTCGGCGATCTTGATGCCGGGATAGCCGCGGAACACCTCCTCGTAGCCGTGCAGCCTCTCTTTCAAATTGGCTTGGCCCGGCATCGTGAAGATCACCACGTTGCCCTTGCCCTGCAATTCCCGCGCCACGATTTTCGCGCCCATTTGCCCGGCCCCGTAGTTGTCGGTGCCGATGAACATCAGCCGCTTGCTCGCCGGAGCGTCGGAATCCATCGTGATCACCGGGACGCCCTGGGCGATGGCGGCGTCGATCACCGGCGTCATCAGCTCGGGATCCGCCGGAGACACCAGGATGCCCGTGGGCTTGTGCTGGCTGAGCACCCTCTGGAACTCCTGTTTCTGCGCCTGTGGGTCGTAGTCCTCCGGTCCCACCGTCTCCCACCTCACCTTCAGCTCGCGGCCGGCCTGCTCGATTCCCGCCGCCGCGGCCTGCCAGTAGCTGATTTTGCTATGGATGGTGACCAGGTAGTAGACCTCGGTTGGATCGTGCGCGCTGCCTCCGCAGTTGAGAAGCGCAAGCGCCAGCCCGCCGGCCAATATGCATAGAATAAGAAGTTTCGTCCTTGCCATAGATTCCCCATGCGAGCGCGGGAGCGCCCGCCTTCACAGTGTAAATCAAACCGCACCCTCCTGGTGAAGCCCTGCCGCCCCGGAAAGCGTCGGCGGTCCTGCCGCCGGCGTATTCCGACTCACTTTGGACGTGCGCCGAACGTGCGCACGGTGGGGCCAATGGCCGCGAGAATCACCGCCTCGCTACCGGCAGGCTTAACGGGACCGACCCTCGGCTATTCGCATTTAAGCGCGGTGACCGGCTCGATTCGAGTGGCGCGCCTGGCCGGCAGATAACTCGCCAGAAGGACAGCCGCTAACAGCAACGCCGCCGCACCGAAGTAAGTCGGCGGATCGAAAGCGCGAACGCGATACAGCATTGAAGACAGCAGCCGGGCGGTTAGTAAAATGCCAGGCAGTCCGGCGGCCACTCCGAAGAAGGCAGCCCGCGCACCGCGCGCGAGAATGCCCGACAGTATCTTTCCGGGACTGGCGCCCAGCGCCATGCGGATGCCGATCTCCGATCTCGTCTGCTGGACCAGGTACGAAAGGACGCCGTAGATGCCGATGCCCGCCAGCAGAACGGCCAGCCATGCGAACAGGCCCAGCATCTGCGCTTCGAACCTCTCCCGCGAAATGGAGCGGGCGTAGATCTCGCGCAGCGTGTCGAGGGTGACCGGAACATCCCGGTTCACCGAACGGACAATCTGGCGCACGGCCGGCGCGAAGCGCGTTGGTTCGCCGTCGACTTTCACCACCAGGTTCGTATCCGAGAGCTGTTGCGGGTGCTGCGTGTAACAGACGTAAGCGGCAGCTTGGGCGGGCTGGTCGAGGCCATCTTCGCGCAAGTCGTCCACGATCCCCACTACCGTCATGAAGCGGCGATCGACGTCGAAGCTGTCGAACCAGATGCGCTGGCCGAGCGCGTCGCCGTCTCGGAAGACATTCCTGGCCATAGTGGAGTTGACGACCACCACGGGCAACGTGTCGGGTCCATCGCTCTCCGAGAGGAATCGGCCGGCCAGAAGACGCGTACCGATGGCCCGGAAGTAATCGGGGCTGACCACGCGGTACTTCGCATCGGAGAGGAAGCCGGGGAGGTCGGCGCGGCCTTCCACCGAGAAGTGGCCGTCGCGCGGGTCCCCAGTGAGAGGCAGCGCGGAACTGTACGCCACGGCCCGCACGCCAGGCAGCAGCCGGATACGGGCTGCAATGGACTGGTAATTATCCAAGCAGTCCGGCGGGACTTCGAAGCTCAAAGACCGAACGGGAAACGAAAGCGCCGCCGTCAGCACATTCGCCGGATTGAACCCCGCGGGCTGCCGGCGCAACTCGCCGAAGCTGCGTACCAGAAGGCCCGTTCCCACCAGCAGCATGAAGGCCAGCGCGATCTCCGAAACCACCAGCAGGTTGCCGATGCGCCGCGCCTTGCGAGTGGCCGTGTGTTGGAGGGAGGCCTCTTTCAGCGTTTCGTGCACCTCGCCGCGGGCGGCGGCAAATGCGGGAATCACGCCGAACAGGAGGCCGCAAAGCACCGAAACCAGCGCGGCGAATGCGAGCACCCGGCCGTCCATGTTCACCGTCTCGATGCGCGGCAGATTCACCGGCACGAAAAACTTCAGAACGCGGAGGCTCCACCAGGCGAGCGCCACGCCGGCCGTGCCGCCGACAAAGGCAAGCGCCAGGCTCTCGATCGTCAACTGGCGAATGAGCCGGCTACGGGCGGCGCCCAGCGCCCCGCGAATCGCCAACTCGTGAGCGCGCGTCGCCCCGCGGGCAAGAAGCAGGTTCGCCACGTTTACGCAGACGATCAGCAGCACGAAACCGACCGCCCCCAGCAGCGTGAAGAGCGGACTCCTCATGGAGCCGACCAGACGATCGCGCAACGAGTTCGCTCGCGCGTCTTTGGACTGATAGGTTCCTGGAAACTGCCGCTTGATCCGGCGTTCGATGGCGCCGATCTCCTGCTGTGCAGCGAGAACGGAAACCCCCGGCTTGAGCTTGCCAACCACCCAGAAGTTGTGGGCGGTGCGCTCATGCAGTCCCTCGTTGATGAGCTCGGCGCTGGCCCAGAGCTGGCTGTTCCCGGGGAAATTGAACCCCGGAGGCATTACCCCGATCACCGTGCAGCGAATCCCGCCCAGCAGCTTGACCGTGCGCCCCAAAATGCCGGGAGTGCCGCCGAACATGCTGTGCCAGAGGCCATCGCTAATCAACACCGAGGTCGCGGCGCCGGGCCGATGCTCGGCGGGAGTGAGATCGCGGCCCATCGCGGGGAAAACGCCGAAGGTCCTGAAGAAGTCTTGTGTAACCAGGGCTACGTGGGTCATTACGGTGACTTCGCCGTTGCCGATACTGGCCTCCGTGTCCCCATAGGCCGCCGCGGACTGAAGCGAGTGGTTTTGCGTGCGCCAATCGTCGAAATCCGGATAGGAGACCCGGCTGGAACCGCCTTCCTCGTTGACCGCGGCGAGAAACACCAGCCGTCCGGCATCCGGGTAAGGCAGCGATCGCAGCAGCACCGCGTTGACGATGCTGAATAGAGCCGTAGTGAAGCCGATGCCCATCGCCAGCGTCAACACGGCGACAGCGAAGAAGCCGGGGCTCCTGCGAAACACACGGCCTGCATAGCGCAGGTCCTGCACGAGAGTTTCAACAAACATCCCCGCCCTGGCATCCCGGGTCTGTTCTTTCACCTGCGTGAGACCTCCCAGTTGGAGCGACGCGCTACGGCGAGCTTCGGCTGCGGTCATCCCGCTCCGGATGTTCTCCTCGGTGAGCATATCCAGGTAAGCTCGCAGTTCGGCGTCGAGATCCCGCTCCACCTCCGCCTGCCGGAAGAGATTCCGGAACGTGCTCCGTAATTGGGCTGCGGCGCGCAAAACCGGGTCGAGGAGCATACTGGTCAGCTCGCCTCGAGAGCGGCGGCGATGGCCACCGAGATACGGTTCCAATCGCTGGCTTCCGTCTGGAGCTGGCGCCGGCCCGCGCGGGTCAGCCTGTAGTACTTAGCGCGGCGGTTGGTTTCGGAATCGCCCCAGCTCGACGCCAGCCAGCCGGCTTCCTCCATGCGATGGAGAGCCGGAAACAGCGATCCGGGTTTGACGTCGAACGTGCCGCCGGTGATCTGAGCGATACGCCGCGAGATCCCCAGCCCGTGCATCTCGCCGAGCGCGAGCGATTTGAGAATCAGAAGATCGAGCGTGCCCTGAAGGAGGTTGGCGTGTCCCATATAGAATCTCTATACAAGAGTAGCCCACTTTCCTATAGACTGTCAATAGGGCGCGGAAGATTCCCGTGGATGGGAGGCGCGCGAAGGCCCGTCTACGCCCCGCTCGCTCGTCCGGTCCCGGCGTGCGCCAGCACCACCTGGATGAAGCCCAGCGCCGCCTTCGAGAGCGCCTTGTCCTTCCGGTAGACCAGCCCGATTTGCCGCAGCATCGGCTCGGGCGCCAGCGACAGCGCCTTCAGCCGGCCGGAGGCCAGCTCTTCGGGAAAGTGCGAGACAGCCAGGAACGATATCCCCAGCCCGGCCATCACAAACCGTTTCGTCATCTCCGTGGAATCCAGTTCCATGGAGACCTGTAGGGAATCCTCCACCAGCTCCAGCCATTCGTTCAGCCGCGCCCGCATGGTCCCGTACTTAGGCATCAGCAATGGATAATCCACCAGTTCGAGCGCGGTCGCGGAGCGCTGGCCCGCCAGCGGGTGGCCGGGCGGAACGATCAGCTTGACCTCGTCCGAGTGTATCTTGACCGTCTGGATTCTGCGCTCCGCGATGGGTAACTGGGCAATGCCGAAATCGGCCACGTTTTCGAGCAGCGCCTCGACAATTCGCGACCCGTAGCTCCGCTCCACCAGTAACTGCACGTTGGGGAACTGCCGCTTGAACTCGGAGAAGACCTTGGGCAGAACGTAGATGCAGGTGGCCTCGTTGGCCGCGATCACCAGCTCCCCGCGCGGCGAACGCTCCAGTTCGCCGATGGTGTCCTGCGCCTGGCGCCGCAAGCTCAGGATCTGCTCGGCGTACTGGCAGAAGATCTTCCCCGCGGTGGTGAGCGAGATGCGGCTGCCGAAGCGCTCGAATAGCGGCGTATTAAGTTCCTGCTCCAGTTGGCGCACCTGGGCGCTGATGGCCGGCTGGGTGCGGTAGCAGGTCTGCGCCGCCTTCGAGAAGCTCTTCAATCGAACGATCTCAAGAAACGTGTGGAGCTGGTCGAGATCCATAGCTGCCGCTCGGGCCGTTCCGAACCAAAAGCCGAATGAGCGGCATAGAAATAATGAATTTCCCCCTGCCGCCGCAACTTGGTACTAATTGTAGCAAGCGATCCCGGGTGGTGCGGTTCGATGTTGGGGCGCCGCAACCGCAAGGCACTCCCCCTTCCGGGAGAGTCAACGGCCGCACCGCCAACCCGGGTCCTTCCCGCCGCCCTATGGAACGATGACCACCACCGCCTGCTCGTTTTCCGCCTTCTCGCGCGAAGGCGAGGAGACTTCGGCCACTTTGCCGTCCCGCAGCGTCAGCGTCACCGTGTTCGGATCGCTGCCGTAAGACCAGGTCTCCACCAGGTGCGAGCCGTCGGCGGAGCTGAGTTTCATGCCGGGCGGGCCGAACTTCGCCAGGGCTTCCTGGGCCGTCATGCCGATCCTGACCGAGGCCGGATCGGGGGGCGGCGACAGCTTCACCGCGGAGGGGGCGGTATCGAGTAGCAGAATGGTGTTCTCGGACCTTCCGGCCGGGGCCGTGCTCTTGGCTTTAGCGGTGCCCGCAGCCGCGGATTGGTGAGCTACTTCCAGGGTTCCGTTGGCATTCTGCATGATCCCGGCGGCAGCCTTGCCGAGGCTTGACATGCCGGCAGCGGCGCCGGCGGCGCCCGCCGTAGTGATGGAATACTCCACCAGGTTCTGCGCCGGCAGGGTCATAGCGGCCAGCAGCAGCAGGGGGATCTCCGCGCGGAGTCTCATAAGTCCACCTCCCTGCGTCGAGTGTAGCACCTGCCGGACCTGCCGCCTAGCCTCATTTCCCCAGCGGCAGCGGCGCCGCGCGAGCCGTGGCGACCGATCGCTTGGCGGCTTCGATGATCTCGACCACCTCCACATTGATCGGCAGCGCCACCAGGCCCTCCAGCGGCTGGTTCTGTTTCATCCGGCTCACCAGGTAGGCCACCGGCTCGGCCCGCTCCGGCGCCAGCGGCTGAAGCGGCAAATCGCGCGGCGCTTGGCCGGAAGCGCGCAGTTCGACCTTTCCATCGCTCATGTACAGGCTGCCGCCCAGCCCAAACACCTCCAGATCCTGGAAGCCCCGCGGCAGGTCCCAGCTCCCTTCGAAGATGCCCACCCCGTTCTTATAAGAGAGGATCAGATCGGCATTGTCTTCCACCTTCGGGAATCGCTCCGGCCGCAGGTGGTTTACGCTCGCGTACACCGTTTCGGGCCGGCCCAGATACCACAGCGACCATAGCGCGTTGTAGCACCCGAAATCCATCAGCGCCCCCGCGCCGTTCTGCACCGGGTCCGTCAGCCAGGCGAAAAAGTGGCGGTTGCGGGCGCCTTCCGACCCCGGCCCGCCGTGCCCCACTATCCCGTGCAGCCGCCACACCCGGCCGATGGCGCCCTGCCCGGCCTGCTCTTTGGCGGCGTAGTTAGACGGCCACCAGGCCATCTGGTAATTGGTCATCACCCGTATGCCGTTCGCCTCCGCCAGGCGCCGAATCTCGAGCGCATCCTGGTAACTGGACGCCAGCGGCTTCTCGAACATCACCTGGATCTTCAGCGGCGCGCACGCCTGCACGATCTCCAGGTGACGGTTGTTCTCGACAAACGCCCACACGATGTCCGGCTTCACCTCGGCCAGCATCTTCCGGTAGTCCGCGTAGCCGGGCACGCCGGGCGCGCTCTTGGCGGCCTCCGCCATCAACTCGGCATTCGGCTCCGCGATCGCCACCAGCCGGGCCGGCGTTTGCCCTTTCGCCAGCCGCTCCAGGGGGCCCCACACGTGGGAATGCACCAGACCCACGATAGCGATCCGGTACTCCTGGGCCGCCAGGGGAACCGAAAGCGCGATCAGCGCCGTCAAAATGGTTTTCATGCAAAGCAGTGTACCACCCGCGCCCCGCGGCGCAGGCGGCACACCTGTCGTCGTCCGGCGCAGGAGATGCCCGTGGATACGAGGCGCGCGAAGGTTGGCGAACCGAGGCGTACCTCACGGTACGTCGAGGGAGCCGGCCAAGCGCAACGAAGTAGACGCGAGCATATCCTGCGTCGCAGTAAAATGGGGGCATGGTGTGTGCCGTCGCCGCGCTCCTGCTGCTCCAGAACGTCGATTTCAGCGCGGAAGGCTTCCAAGCGCTGGAAGCCAAGAACTACGTCCTGGCCGCGCAAGACTTTGCCAAGGCCGTGCAGGCCGATCCCAACGACTACGCGGCCCACTTCCACCTGGCGCTCGCCAACAGCCTCACCGGCAAGGTCGAGGAAGCCATAGCCGGCTACCGCCGCGTTCTCGAGCTCAAGCCTGGACTCTACGAAGCCGAGTTGAACCTGGGCATGCTGTTGCTCGGCCACAGGCGGCCCGCCGAGGCGGTCCCCTGCCTGGAGGCGGCCACGCGAAGCAAGCCTCTGGAATTCCGGCCCCAGCTCTATCTCGCGGACGCCCTGTTCGACAGCGGCGCCTCCGCCCCAGCCGCGGCGGCCTATCGTGCGGCGCTCGAGATCAACGCCAAATCCGCGCCCGCCGAGACGGGCCTGGCGCGTTCCGAGGTGCGCAACGGCAATCTCAAGGAGGCCGAGGCGCACTTCCACAAAGCCGCCGAATTGGACCCCACCCTGAAGGACGCCATTCTCGAGCTTGCGCCCCTGTACGAGCAAAGCGGCCGGACCGCCGAGGCCATCGCCCTCTACCGCCAGTTTCCCGACAACCTCGCGGTGCGCGAGCGCCTGGGGATGGCTCTGCTCGAGACCGGGAACCTCGCCGAGGCGATCCCGAATCTGGAATGGGCGGTGGCCAAGTCCCCGACCGACGCCAACCGGCTGGCTCTGGCGCAGGCCTATCGCAAGAACAAGCAGCCCGACAAGGAGATCCCCCTTTTGCAGCAGGCGCTGGCCGCGGATCCCGGCAATGTGGACCTGCGCCTGGCCGTTGGCAACGAGCTTCTCGAGCAGCGCAAATTCGCCGAGGCGGCGGCCGAGTTCGAGCGCGTCGTGCAGGCCCAGCCGAATCGCGTCCAGGCCTGGAGCGAGTTCGCGGCCGCGCTGAATTCCCTGGCGGATTACCCTCGCGCGCTGGCCGCTCTGGATCGCGTCAAGGCGCTGGGCGGCGAAAAACCGGGGCACATGTATCTGCGCGCCATCATTCTGGACCGCTTGCGCGATCTCAAGGGCGCGCTCGCCAGCTACCGCCAGTTCCTGGCCGCCGACGAAGGCAAGAATTCCAATGAAGATTTCCTGGCCCGCCAGAGAGCGCGTATCATTGAGAGGGAACTCGATCGGAGGTAGCGCCGCGTGATCCGCCCTGCCGCGTTGCTCATTTCCTTCTGCCTGGCGTTTCCGCTCGGCGCGGTGGACCTGGCCGCGATCCAGGCCGAGCCTAACCTCGCCAAGCGCGCCAAGCTGGCGCTGGCGGCCGCCGACGAGAATTTCAAGGCCGCACGGGAAGCCTACACGCAAAAGGACGACCTGCGCGCGACCGACGCCAGTCTGCGCGAACTCTCGCAATTGGTCGACCTGGCCTGCGCCTCGCTCCAGCAGGCCGGAAAGAGTCCCGTGCGTTTCAAGGACGCCGAAATCAGGACCCGCGGGTTGCTGCGCCTGTTGGCCGACTTTCGCGAGTCCATGAGCGTCCTCGACCGCGACGAAATCGACCAGGTGCGCGCCGCCGTTGAGAAGGTCCACGAGGAGCTGCTGGCGGGCATCATGGCGGGAAAGAAGAAGTGATATGTCCAGACCTTGGTTTGCGCTCTTGATCTTCACGGCGCTCCCGGCCTTGGCGCAACGCGACTTCCTGACGCCCGACGAGGTCGAACAGGTCCGCCTGGCCCAGGAGCCCAACGAGCGCCTCGCGCTTTACACCACTTTGGCCCGCCAGCGCCTGGACCAGGCCCAGCATCTGCTCGCCGAGGAGCGTCCCGGCCGCGCCGGGCTGGTGCACGATCTGCTCGACGACTACGGCCAGATCGTCGACTCCATCGACACCGTCGCCGACGACGCGCTGCAACGCCATGTGAACGTCGCCGTCGGCATGAAGGCCGTGATCGACGCCGAGAAAGCCATGCTGCCGGTGCTCGAGAAGATCCGCGACAGCCAGCCCAAAGACATCGCGCGCTATCAGTTCGTCCTGTCGCAGGCCATCGACACCACCCGCGACAGTCTCGCGACTTCCTCCCAGGACCTGGGCAAGCGCGCCACCGAGCTCCGGGCGCGCGAGGCGCGCGAGAAGAAGGAACGGGAAGCCGATATGCAGCCCAAGGACCGGGCGGCGCAGAAAGCCGCCGATCAGAAGGCCGCCGACGCCGAACCGAACCAGAAGAAGAAGCCCACCCTCCTGCGCCCCGGCGAAACCGTCCAGACTTCTCCGTAGAACAAGTTTTGGCAGTGGGTCAACTTACGGGCAGGGCGTCAAGCGGCCTCGGCGGGATCGGGAAACGCTGCGCGACTACACGTTATCTGCCGCCAGGCCCGGCCGCTTCCGCTTCTCATCGATACTTCGGTGCTGCAACAATGGGCAGCATGGCTTTGATCGTTTTCTTCCGGGGAATCAACGTTGGAGGACACAGGGCTTTTCGTCCGAGCGTGCTCGCCAAAGAACTGGGCATCTACGGTGCCGTGAACGTGGGTGCCGCAGGCACGCTTGTCATTCGCAAACCTGGGTTGCGCGCGAAGTTCTTTGCCGAGTTGCGCCGGAAGCTGCCGTTTGAAGCAACAATCGCTTTCTGCGAGGGCAGTGATCTGATTCGACTAGAAATGGACAATCCGTTTGGAACTGAGCCGCCGCGCGCAGATGTTGTTCGATTTGTAAGCATCCTGTCGGAGGCTGGACGCCGCAGAGTTCCTTTTCCGATTGCTCTCCCCGAAGGTGAGGAGTGGCTTGTGCGAATCATTGGCTCGAAGAACCGTCTCGTGTATGGGGTATACCGCCGCCACATGAAAACAATTGGCTATCTCGGCCGGATCGACAGGCTCTTTGGGGCGCCGGCGACAACGCGCAGTTGGACCACAATACTCTCAGTGCTGCGGATCCTGAAATCCGACGAGCCCGGCAAGCAGACCGCCTGAGCTGGGATCGTGGATAGGCAATGATAAACGCCGCAGTAAAGACCGATGCTCCCCAATTCCCGGATCGTCGCCCACTCGGATACTGACCCACCGCCCCAGCATCCGCCGATCCCGCCCTCGTGCCGCCGTTGCCCTCTACATCGGCCAGCGCGTGCCGGGGAATGAATTGGAGCGCTTGTCCGGCGACGGGCCTGGGCCGGAGGTCGACGGCCGGATCATCGAATTGCTGAAATCCAGGTCCTTCTCTTCGAAGCGCAGCGGCCGGTCCAACACCATTTCTATCGTGGACCCCTTGGCCAGCACCGCATCCGGGCCGCGCGTGAGCAGCACGCCCATGAGCCCTGCCGCGGCCCCCGCTCCCGCGCCCAGGCCCAAACCCATTCCCGAGTGCCCCGCCACCCCTCCGGCGATGGCGCCCACCGACGCTCCCGCCGCCGTCGCCTCTCCCACCGTGCGCGCGTCGCCGCTCTTGTCGCTGGCGCTGCGGATCTTGCCCTCGTCCTTGTCCAGTTCCTCGCTGGCCAGTCCATCCAGCCCGCCGATGCGCGCCCGGAAATCGCGCGTCACCCCGTTGGGCAGCGTCAGCGAGTCGAACCGCAGGTACATCTCTCCGCGCCCTTTGACCCGGCCCGGCCGCTTAATTTGCGTGACGGTTCCGGCCACGTAGCTGCCCGGCGGGATCACCACCCGCCCGTTCACCAGGATCGGGAACACGCTCTCCAGGTACACCCGGTCGCCCTCGCTGGAATGCTTGGTGCTGACGCTATTAATCAGGCTCAGCGGGACGTGCGTGCCGGTGTCCACCACATAACCGCCCGCCGCCTTCGCCTCCGCCGGTTTCGGCTCCGCCACGGCCCCGGCCGGAGCCGCCGCTTGTCCCGCCAGCATCGCGAGCGAGCCCGCCATCAGTCCCATCGCCGCGCTTCGCAGCCACATAGGCATTCCTCTCCCTCATTCTACTCTTTGAGGGGCGCCGGCGGTCCCGGCTGGCGCCGGTGTCGCCTACTGCACGATGAGGTGCACTCCGGCCGCGCTGGTCTGGTCCGCTATCGCCAGGCGGATCTCCGGATTGCTCCCCACGTTTGCCGGCAGCTTCAGGTTGATCTGGACGAGGCCCCAGTAGCCCACCACGCTCCCCACGTATTCCACCAGTGCGTCGTCCACCGCCACGCCGTCAAGCAGCACCTGGAACTCCGCCCGTAGCAGGATCTGCTCCGCCTTCTGGGGAGGATTGTAGTCGCCGGTCGGAGGCCCGCTGAAGGTCCCTAACCCGGTCGCGTACAGAATCGCGTACTCCCCCGGTTGGGCGGGAGCGTCGGCCGTGTCCGTCGCGTAGTCCGGCAGAAGCTGCGCCACCGCCACGGCCTGATTGGGCGGTTGCAGACAAAACAGCGCCGGCGCGACATCCAGCAAAGTGGCCGTCAGCACCGGCCCACCTATCCCGTCGAGGGCGAGTTGGACCGTGACTGGGCGGGGCGTCAAGATGGCCGGCACAAGAAAGTTCACCTGCGTCGCCGAGACGTAGAAAACCATCGCCTGTAGGCTGCCCACCACCACGTCCACACCGGCCAGGCCGGGCGTCGGATCGCTACCGGCGCGGGTTTGTTCGTCATAAGACAGGTTCGTCCCGTACAAGGTGGCGAAGGTGTACGGCGCCAGGAATCCGCTTTGGCCGCTGGCCGAGTTCACGAGGCCGTCCGCCGTGTAGCATGGGGCTAGCGGCAAGCAGCCGCTCTGGGCCTCCAGCATCGGCGCCAGGACCAGCGCGATCGGCAACCACCAGCGGGCGCGGCGTTGCATGGCAGGAAGAAACAGTCCCTAACCAAACCAAGTGAGCCGCCGCCGCCTGTTTTCTCAAGGAATCCGCGCCAGCGCCTTTCGGGTTGCCGTAGCCAGCGGAATGCTCTCCGGATCGCCGGCCGCCACCCACTTGTACCCCCGCGGAATCCGCCCGAGTTCCGCCCGCGCCACGCTCAGCCGGTACTGGTGGCAGGTAATGGTATGCCGCAGCGTGGCCACGGTCGCGCCCACCACGGCCTCCGGCAGCCGGCTGGCCTCCGGCAGTTCCCAGAACCCGGCCATCTTCGAGCGGCCCAGCAGGATGCGTTTCCCCTTCCGGATCAGCAGCAGCGTCTTCGCGATACGCTCCGGCCCGGGGCGCCGCCGCTTCACCGGCAACTCCCGCTCCAAGCCCTTCCCGCGCGCCTGGCAGCTCCTGGCCAGCGGGCACTCTCCGCAGCGCGGATCGCGCGGCAGGCACACCGTGGCCCCCAGTTCCATCAGCGCCTGGTTGAATTCCCCCGGCCGTTTGCGGTCCAGCAGGCTCGCCGCCGCCTCCTCGATCCGCCTCCGCGTCTTCGCCGACCCAACGTCGCCCCGTTCCTCGGTCCAGCGCGCCAGCACCCGCACCACGTTGCCATCCACCGCCGCCCGCGGCAGCCCGAAGGCCATGCTGGCGATCGCCGCCGCCGTATAGTCTCCGATTCCGGGCAGCTTCCGGATCGCCTCGTAATCCCGCGGAAACCCGCCCGCCTCCACCACCACTTGAGCGGCCCGCCGCAGGTTCCGCGCACGCGAATAGTAGCCCAGCCCGCTCCAGCACGCGAGCACTTCGGCTTCCGTCGCCCGGGCCAGCGCCTGGGCGTCCGGGAACCGCTCCAGGAACCGCTCGTAATAGGGAATCGCCGCCGCCACCCGGGTCTGCTGCAGCATCACCTCCGCGATCCAGATGCGGTACGGGTCGCTCGACCGCCGCCACGGCAGATCCCTCTTCGCCCTCCCGTACCAGCTCAGCAACCCGGCCGCCGCTCGTCCGCTCACGCCTTCAGCGTCCGGTTCATCCGCTCGATCGCTTCGTCGACCTCCGCCGTGTTCTGGAACCCGACGATCACCGCGTCCACCGACCCCAGACCCAGCACGAACTTCATCGCCGCGTCGCGTTCCTCCGGCGTCTTGAATCGCCCCTCCCCGATCAGCTTCATCCCCACCACCCCGGTCCCCTGCGCGTGTATCTTCTTGGATTGCGCGGCCACTTCCTCGACGTTGCCCGGCTCCTCGCTGTCCCACGCCTTCATCGTATCCATGGAAACGCCCCGGTGGTTCATCCGTAGCAGCGCCACGTCCAGCCATTGGTTGCCGGGACAGGCCCGCAGCGGCAGCAGCCCGTGTATCGACGCCCCGTGCGCCAGCACCGTTTCCTTGGCCTTCGCCTCCGAGAGCGCGTCCTGGACGCCCTTCATCTCTTCCGCCCAGCCCGGGCTGCGCATGCAATGCATCAACACGATATCCAGATAATCCGCGTCCAGGTCCTGGCGCAACCGCTCGATGGTCGCCTTCGCGTTCCCCTTGTCCTCCACCTCGAACTTGCTCATCAATCGGTAGGAATCGCGCGGCAGCCCCTTCAGCGCCTTGGCCAGCATCTGTGGCATCCCGCGATAGGATTCCGCCGTGTCGAAGAACCGGACCCCGCGCTCGTAGGCGTGCCGTACCACCCGCGTGAACCCCTCCTGGCCCAGTTCCCGTTGCGCGCGCCCGTTATACGTCCCCGTGCCCATCCCCAGCCGCGTCACCTTCACTCCGGATTTCCCCAGCGCCACCCAATCTCCGGCCGATTTCGCCGCCGCCGGCTCCGCCAGCAACCCGCCAGTCCCGCCCAGAATCCCAGCCGCCAGCCCCGCCTTCAGAAAGTCGCGCCTCGTCGCTCCGCCCATTCGTCCCTCCTTAGCGCCACCTTACCACACCGGGCCCGCCTTCGCCCCGTCACGGACCACTCCCGTGCAAATCGGGAACTCGCTCTTGGCCAGGCTGGCTTCCTCCGCCCGCTTTTGGGCCGTCACGTCCCGCACGATCGGAACGCCTCCGGCGACCACGCCGGCCTCCATGATCGTCAAGTGGGTAGAGGATACATCGAGGTGCGTTCCGTCCTTTCGCGACATGCTCGCTTCGTAGGGCGCTTCGGTAATCGGGGAGTTGGGAACTTCTTCCTGGATCCTGGCGATTCGGGGGCACGCCTGGCCTCGTCCACAGGAGCAGCCCATTAAGTCGAGCAGGCCCTGGCCCCTCATCTCCCCCAGGCTCTACCCATAAGGTCCTCTCCGCGGCCGGATTCCCGTACGTGATGCGGCCCTCCGCGTCGATCGTGAATAAGGGTTCGGCCGCATGGGTCGCAATGGTCCTGGCCATGAGCTCTTCCGGGCATTCCGGAACGGCGCCCGCATCCGCCGCGCTATCGTGATCTCCCTGCATGTGGAACTCCCCTCCCACTCCATATCGGCCTTCGGGCCGAGTACCGGGAGGGTCCGCGCCGCAAAGGCGGTCCTGCCGATAAGTCCGCAAAGGAGAATGTTCGGGATTTCCCGCGGCCAGCGTCGCCGCTCTACTTGCCGTGATAAATGTCGTGCAGCCGCAGCAGGCCCAGCGCCCGGCCGCTCGCCGCATCCACCACCGGCAGCGCGCTAATCTGCGACGGGCGGTCCTCCATCAGGCGCAGCGCTTCGTGCAGCCGCGCGTCGGGCGCGATGGTCACCGGCGTCGCCGTCATAATATCCGCGGCCTTCAGTAACCGGATGTCGTCGTGCGTCCGCAGCGCCCGCCGCAGGTCGCCGTCGGTCACGATTCCCAGCAGCCGGCCCTCTTCGTCCACCACGCACGCCGCGCCCAATGGCCGCTCGCTCATCGCGATCACCACCTGCTGCACCGTTTCCAACGGCCCGGCCCAGGCGATCTGCTCCCCGCTGTGCATCGCTTCCCGCACGGTCAAGGCCAGGTTTTGTCCAAGCTGCCCGGCCGGGTGGTACATCGCAAACTCTTCCGGCGTGAACCCGCGCGCCCGCATCACCGCCACCGCCAGCGCATCGCCGATCGCCATCGCCACCGCCGCGCTCGAAGTCGGCGCCAGGTTGTGCGCGTCCGCCTCCGCCCGCACCGAGGCATCCAGCAGGATGTCCACCTCCGCGGCCAGCGGCGAGTCGGGATTGCCCAAAATCCCGATCAGCGGGCTCCGGAAATCGCGCAGCACCCGCACCAGCCGCAGCAACTCCGCCGTGGTCCCGCTCTTCGAGATCATGATGGTCGGGTCCTCCGGCGCGTAAACCCCCAAATCCCCGTGCACGGCCTCGGCCGGATGCAGAAACACCGCCGGCGTCCCGGTGCTCGAAAAGGTCGCCACGATCTTCTGCCCCACGCGGCCCGACTTGCCGATCCCCGTCACCACGATTTTCCCGCTGTGGCCCACAATCGCGCCTACCGCGCGCGTGAACTGTGAATCCAGCCGCCGCGCCGCCATGGAGATCGCCTCCGCCTCCGCCTCCATGGCGCCGCGTCCGGTCGAAAGCCATTCGGGATCGCTAGACTGCATTCTCCTAAGATACCCGCACTCGGGCTCCCTTTGTAGTACCCAGGCCACGCTCTTCCTTCACCTCGCTCGCTACAGCCTCTACCGGATTCGTCGCGGCCCGCACATCACGCCGGCCATGGAAGCGGGAATCGCGGAGCATGTTTGGGACCTGAAAGAACTCCCGGCGTGATATGCTGGGCAGTTCGATGAACAAGCTCTACTATGGCGACAATCTCACGGTCCTGAGGGGCTGTTTCAACGATGAGAGCGTGGATCTCATCTACCTCGATCCGCCGTTCAATAGCCAAGCGACGTACAACGTTCTTTTCAAGAGCACCGCTGGCGAGAAATCCCGCGCACAGATCGAAGCCTTCGAGGACGCTTGGCATTGGGGAGATGAGGCGGAACTTGCGTTCGACGGGGTGATGAACAGCGGGAACAGCGACGCGGCGGAAATGCTGCGCGCCCTTCGATCGTTCCTCAAAGAGAACGACATGATGGCGTATCTGTCCATGATGGCCGTTCGGCTCCTGGAGCTTCACCGCGTTCTGAAGGACACCGGCAGCATTTATCTTCACTGTGATCCGACCGCAAGCCACTATCTCAAGCTGCTGATGGATGCTGTCTTTCGGCCGGAGAACCTCCGCAGTGAGATCATCTGGCGACGCAGCAGCGGCCACAACAAGCTAACGCGGCAGTACGGGCCAGTTCACGATACGATCTTGTTTTATGCGAAGGGCGAGAAGGCGTATTTCAATCCCGGTGAGCGACCACTGATGCGCGGGTACGTGCGCGAGTGGTTCACAGCGACAGATGACATGGGCCCGTATCGCACCAACATGCTCACCGGGCCGGGAACCCGAACCGGCGATAGTGGGAAGCAGTGGAGAGGGTTTGATCCGACTACGGTTGGTCGGCACTGGGCAATACCGTCAACCCTCGCCAAAGTGCTTCCGCCAAGAGCCGCGAATTGGACAACCCAAAAGAAACTAGACGCACTCCACGAAAAGGGATTCATTTACATTCCGCGGGACGGCGAAGGGCAGCCCAAGTACAAGCAGCACGTCGGCCAAGGAACGCCCTACCAGGATGTCTGGGCTTGCCAGCCGTACACCAACGGTACGCTCTACGGAACGGAAGAATCGATTGACGAAGATGTGAAATGGCTTGGCCATGACCATGAGCGACTAGGCTACCCGACCCAAAAGCCGGAGGGTCTGTTGGCGCGAATAGTGCAGTCATCCTCACGCGAAGGAGACGCCGTTCTGGACCCATTCTGCGGATGCGGTACGACGATTCACGCCGCCGAGAAGCTAAAACGCGAATGGGTCGGCATAGACATCACGCACCTCGCAATCTCGCTGATCGAGAAGCGGCTGAAGGACGCTTTCCCGGGCATCGTCTATGAAGTTCACGGCACGCCCAAGGATTTGGATGGTGCCCGCGACCTGGCGATGCGCGACAAGTACCAATTCCAGTGGTGGGCCGTGTCCTTGGTCAACGCCGTGCCATTCGCCGGAAAGAAGAAGGGCGCCGACACCGGCATCGACGGCCTAATCTACTTCAAGCCAGAAGGGAAGACTACGGAGAAGGCCATCGTGTCCGTCAAGGGCGGCGAGCATGTGAATGTGGCCATGGTGCGCGACTTGGCGCACGTAGTGGACCGAGAGAACGCCAAGATCGGTGTGTTCATCACTTTGGCCGAGTCCACAGGCCCGATGCGAACGGAAGCGGTCAAGGCCGGCTTCTACGAGACGCTGTACGGCAAGTATCCCAAGATCCAGATCCTGACCATTGCCGAGTTGTTCGACGGCAAGCAGCCAAACATCCCGCTAGTGGATTCGTCCGCGTTCAAGAAGGCCGCGAAGGAAGAGGTTGGGGAGCAGCTAGACCTCTGAGCCGTCAACGGACTTTCCAGCCACCTCCAGTCACCGTCGCCCCCGCCGATCTATTCCCCATCCCTTCCGCCGCTTACGCTTCCTAGCTACCCCCAACCCTCCGGCCCAGCCGTACAATCTCAGCAGGAGTCCGTTCTTGCCGCTTCTACCCTCCACCAACCAGCCCGCCGAGGAGAAACGAAAAGCGGATCTTCGAACCCAATTCCGTTCCCCCGCCGCTGCCCGCGCCGAAATGCAAAACCGCACGTTCGAGCCCAATCCGTCGCCCCGCCACCGCCAGGCCCGACAACCAAGAAACGCACAAACGAACCCAATTCCTGCTCCCAGCCGCTGCCACCGCCGAAATGCAAAACCGCACCTTCGAACCCAATTCTTGCCCCTTCGTCCCACCGCTATCCAGCCCGCTCCGAAAACTGAAAACCGTGCCTTCGAAGCCAATCCCATTTTCGGACACTCTCATATAACTCCCTGTACATCCTGCAGGTACACGCTGAAACGCCCACTTTCCGCCCCGCGCAAGGCCCCTACCCAAAGACAAAACCAAAGCCAAAACCAAAGCCAATTCCGGAACCAACTCCGACGCTTCCCGCCGCGCCCCCGCCCCGCCCAATCCGCCTGCCCACATCCGCGCCGAGACACCAGGCCGCCGGTCCGCCTCCAACCCTCCGGCCCGCCTTCGCACCGGCCCAACCAGCCGCGGGATCGTAGTATAGTGGGCCGGGGGGATGGATATGCAAAGCAGCCCGGCATCGGTTCTGAGGGAAAAGCTGGAGCGCCGCCAAGCGCTGGTCGTGCCCGGTTGTCACGACGCCCTGAGCGCCCGCCTCATCGAAGCCGCGGGATTCGAAGCCATTCAGGTCAGCGGCTTCGGCCTCGCCGGAAGCCTGCTCGCCAAGCCCGACGTCGGCCTGCTCGAGATGAAGGACGTGCTCGATCGAACTTGGGATATTGTGCGCGCCTGCTCCATCCCGGTGATGGCCGACATCGATACCGGCGGCGGCAACGCGCTCAACGCCGCCCAGATCGCCGAGAGGCTGATCGCCATGGGCGTGGCGGGCCTCAACATCGAGGACCAGGTCTTCCCCAAGCGTTGCGGCCACATGGAGGGCAAGCAGGTAATCTCCGCCGACGAGATGGCCGGCAAAGTGGCCGCGCTCGTCGCCGTCCGCCAGCGCCTGGGCTCCCGTCTGGTCGTCAACGCCCGCACCGACGCCTGCGCCTCCCACGGCCTCGCGGAAGCCATCCGCCGCGCCAACCTCTACCTGTCGGCCGGCGCGGATATGGCCTTCATCGACGGCATACGCACCCGCGCCGATATCGAACGCGCCCTGCGCGAGATCCAGGGGCTGCTCTCGGTGAACCTCATGGATGCGGTCAGCGGCGTCAAGACCGAACTGGTTCCGATTCCCGAGTTGGCGCGCCTGGGCGTGGCCCGGGTCAGCATCCCGGTGGCTTCGATTCTGGTGGCCCATCGCGCCCTCAAGCGCTTCTTCCAGGCGCTCCACGCTTCGCCCACCGGCTTGCTCCAAGGCCAAACCGACTGGCTCTCCAGCTTCGCCGAGTACACCGAATTCGTGGGCCTCAAAGAGTACCGCCGCCAGGAAGACGAATTCCTCCCCCGGGCCACTCTCCAAGAGAAGTACGCCCCGCAACCGTAGGAGGCTCCCCATGGGCATGACCCTAGCCGAGAAGATTCTGGCCCGCGCGTCGGGGCGGGAAACGGTCGTGCCCGACCAGATCGTGACCGCCTCCATCGATCTCGCCATGTCGCACGAGAACGCCGACCTGGTTCGCAAGAGCTTTCGGGAGATCGGCGCCGCCCGCGTGTGGGATCCCGAGCGCATCGTCATCGTCCTCGATCACCGCGTGCCCGCGGAATCCGAAATCACCGCCGCCACCCACAAGGCCATCCGCGAGTTCGTCGAGGCCCAGCATATCCGCCACTTCTACGACGTCGGCCGCGGCGGCATCTGCCACCAGGTGCTGGCCGAGCGCGGCCACGTGCTGCCGGGCATGGTGGTGGTCGGAACGGATTCGCATACCACCACGCACGGCGCTTTCGGGGCCTTCGCGACCGGCATTGGCGCCACCGAAATGGCCGGCGTCTGGACCGAGGGCAGCCTCTGGTTCAAGGTTCCCGCCACCATTCGCATCGAGGTGAACGGCGACTTGGCGCCCTGGGTCTCCGCCAAGGACCTTATCCTCTATATCATTGGCGAGCTGGGCGCGGATGGCGCCGATTACCGCGCCGTCGAGTTCGATGGCCCGGTGATCGCCGATCTGACCGTCGCCTCGCGCATGGTGCTCGCCAACCTGGCCATGGAGATGGGCGCCAAGGTCGCCTTCACTCCCGTGGATGGGGAGCTGCTCCAGTACCTTTACGAACGCACCGGAAGCGACATTCCCCTCAGCCTGTCGTTCGAGTCCGATCCCGATGCGGATTACGAGCGCGTCATCTTCGTCGACGCCGGCGACTCCATTCCGGAGCCGGTGGTGGCTTGTCCTCACTCGGTCGATCGCGTGCGGCCGGTCTCCGAGTTGGAAGATGTGCGGGTGAACCAGGCCGTGTTGGGCAGTTGCACCAACGGCCGCCTCGAGGATCTGGAACTGGCGGCGCGCGTGATCGGCTCTCACAAGGTGCATCCGCGCACCCGGTTGCTGGTCGTTCCCGCCTCCCAGCAGGTCTATCTCGACGCCATCCGGCTGGGCTACATACAACGGTTGGTGGCCGCGGGCGCGATGGTGAACCCTCCCGGCTGCGGCCCCTGCGTAGGAGTGCATCAAGGCATCCTGGCGGCCGGGGAAGTGTGCATTTCGAGCACCAATCGCAACTTCATCGGCCGGATGGGCAGCAAGGATTCCCAGGTCTACCTGGCCAGCCCGGCCGTCGTGGCCGCCTCCGCGGTAGCCGGCCACATCGCGCATCCGGGGGACATTGGCAAGGGGGTCGCGGCATGAGCGCCATTCGCGGGAAGGTCGCGGTGAAACTCGGGGATCACATCGACACGGACTTGATCTACCCCGGACGGTTCCTCAACATCACGGACCGCGAAAAGACTCCCCAACACCTCTTCGAACTGGCCTACCCGGAGATCCGTAGCAAGCTCGGAACCGGCGATTTTCTGGTCGCGGGCAGGAATTTCGGATGCGGCTCCAGCCGCGAGCAGGCCACCTCGGCCATCAAGCTGGCGGGCTGCGGCGCGGTGATCGCGGCGTCCTTCGCGCGCATCTTCTTCCGCAACTCGATCAACCTCGGATTGCCGGTGGTGGTCTCTCCCCAGGCGGCCGCGAGCGTTGCGCCCGGGGACGAGCTGATCGTCGATCTCGCCGCCGGCCGCATTCTCAATCTGCGCACCGAGGAGTCCTACCCGGCCGCTCCCCTGGATCGACAGGCCGTCGAGCTGCTGGAAGCCGGAGGACTGATACCATATCTGAAGCGGAAGCACGGCTACTGACCGCCGCCGCCGCGCAAGGAGCCTTTCTATGGTTCGAATCGCCTGGTTGCCGGGAGACGGCATCGGTCCGGAAGTTTGCGATGCCGCCCGGCTGGTTCTCGATGCCGCCGGGTTTCAAGCCGAGTATCTGCCCGGAGATATCGGCTGGGAATTCTGGCGCCAGGAGGGCGAAGCTCTTCCCGAGCGCACGGTTGAGCTGCTGCGCTCCACCGATTGCGCCTTCTTCGGAGCCATCACCTCCAAACCGGCGCTCGAGGCCGAGCGCGAGCTGGCGCCGCACCTGCAACGCCGCTGCCTGATTTACCGCAGCCCCATCGTCCGCATGCGCCAGTTGCTGGATCTCTACGTCTGTCTGCGGCCCACCGTGGCCTTCCCCGGAAATCCCCTCAATTACCGCGACGGCATCGACCTGGCGATTTTCCGCGAGAACACCGAAGGCATGTATATCGGGGTGGAATTCACGCGCGTGCCGGAGTCTTTTACCCGCGAGCGGGCCATGTCGCGCATCCCGCCCGACGCCGCTCTCTCCCTGCGCAGCATTACCCGCAAGGGCAGCGAGCGCATCGTGCGGGCCGCCTTCGAGTATGCCGTGCGCAACCGCCGCCGCAAGGTGACTGCCGTCCATAAGGCCAACGTGCTGCGCGCTACTTGCGGCCTTTTCCTGGAAGTCGCCCAAGAGGTGGCCGCCCAGTATCCGCAAATCGAATTCGACCACGCCAACGTGGACGCCATGGCCATGTGGCTGCTCAAGAACCCCTCCAGTTACGATGTCATCGTCACCACCAACCTGTTCGGCGACATCCTCTCCGACCTGTGCGCGCAGATGGTCGGCGGTATGGGCTTCGCCTATAGCGGCAACATCGGCGACCGCTACGCGGTCTTCGAGCCGACCCACGGCTCCGCGCCCAAGTATGCCGGCCGCAACAAGGTGAACCCGCTGGCCGCGATCCTGGCCGCCAAGATGATGCTGGACTGGCTGGGCGAAAAGGAGAAAGCCGCCCAAGTCCGACAGGCAGTGGCGGAGGTAGTGGCCCGGGGCCTGGTGCGCACCTACGATATGGGAGGCGCCTCCAGTACCTCCGACATGGCCCAGGCCGTGGCTGCGGCGCTGCGCCCCGCGCTCGTCTCCGCGTCGTCCATTTGAGCACCACCCGGGCGTGGTGGCAGATGGCCCGGCGCGCATTTCCATGGCCCACGTTCTGGCACTACGGATTATTAAGATGCGTTTACTAGATTTCCGCGTGATCCATTGATTTGTAGAGACTTCGCCGCATTTTTGCCGTTGACTTCCGACCGATTACGGCATAAGCTTCTGTTTGCAGAGCCGCATGTCTGGAACTGCCAACTGTTCTGAAGTGTACACCCGTAGCCCGCGCATCACCTTCCGGCTCGGGGAAAAGGTGGTTTACCCCACCCAGGGGATCGGAACCATCGAGAACATCAGCAGCCGCTCCTTCGGAACCCAGGTAGAGAGCTTCTACCTGCTCCGCCTCAGCGAAGCCCGCATGACCGTGATGGTCCCCTTCTCCCGCGTGGCGAACGTCGGCCTTCGCAAGCTCACCACCCATGGCGAGCTGGCGCAGGTGCTCTCGTTCCTCGCGAAAGGTAACTGCACGTGCCGCCGCGATTGGAAGACCCGCTTCCGGGAAAACACCGAGAAGATGCGCGGCGGCGGGCTGCTGGTGGTCGCCGAGGTCCTGAAGAGCCTGCTCCTGCAACAGCGGGAGAAGCCGCTCTCGTTCGGCGAGAAGCGGATGCTCGATCGCGCCCGGCACCTGCTGGTCACCGAGCTGTCCATTTCCCGCGGACTGGGCAAGTTCCAGGCCGTGGACCTGCTAGAGAGGGCCCTGGCGAAGGCCGCCCTCAGCCTCCCGCCCGAGCTGTAGCCCCGCGCCCGGAGTTCAAGGGCGCCGACGAAGTATCAGCGCCCAAAGCACCAGCAGCCCCACCGCGATCAGCCCGGCTGCGAGCGCCATCGCCCTATTGTAGCGCCCGAAATCGGTGAAACCGCGCCGCTCCCGGTCCAAACAGGTTAGCAAAACAGGTAGCATCCGAGTGATAAGAGTACTAGGACTGTCTTTTACAACTCTAACGTTTCCGCAGCGGGAAAACGGGGGGAACTGCATCGCTACATGAACCGGTTGCGACCGCTGGGGCGCAGAGAATGGCGCCTCACATGGAACATCAACGAAGGGCAGGATTGGGGGGTTGACAAAAGTAATGGTTCCTTGGTCCCTACGTCCCAGGACTTGAAACCTCGATTCCGCCTGAACGCGTGCCGGAGCGCCTTGCTCCGGCCGCTTGAAACGATTGATTTAGCTGGAAAAACCTGGCGCTACCTCCCTATAATTGAGCGGAAGGGAATGGGCGCGTGCCCTGTTTCTACTGCGGAAAGCGAGTCTCGTTAGTTCGCCAGCTCACCGATGCGGACTTCTGCTCGGACGACCATCGGAAGAAGTACCACGATCTGACCAAGCTGGCGCTCAACCGCCTGGTGGATTCCCAGGAGCAGTTGGGCCGCCCGGCGCGGCGCTATCCGGAGATGGTACCCCCGACCGCGGTGGCCGAACCCTCGTTCCCGGTTCCGGAAGCGCGCACCACGCCGTTCCGGGAGGAACGCCGGGCCCCAGTTCCGGAGGAGCGCCCGGTCTTCGCTCCGAAACGCCCGGAGCCTATCATCGTACCGCCCCCCCCGCCGCCGCCTCCTCCTCCACCGGCGGTAGTCGAGCCGGAATTCGAGGCCGGCTTCATCCTGCATTACCTGGAAGCCTGTTCCCCCGAGGTTTTCTTGCTGATGGGCGGCGCGGCGGAATGGCACGCCGAAGAATTCGCACGGGGGCGGCTCACGGCAGTCTGGCTGAGTCCTTGCATGAGGCCAGGTGGGCCGGTGTGGCCCAAGTTCGATCAGAACAGGCTGAAGCGGCCCGGCCGCTCGATACCGATGGCCGCCTCCTATTCCAAGAGAGGCTTTGCGGCCCCCGCGCTGCGGCGTGTTTCCGGGCGCCGATGGCCCCCGGACATCGGGGTCGGCGGTCCGGGCGCCGGGACTTTGCTCCCTTATCCGGAGCGGCCCGCCCCCGTGCCTGGCGCGCCCGAGCTGCGGGCGGTGATCGCTTCCTCGGTCGCTAGCCGCGATCGGATCAGTCTCGCCAGCGCCGGCTACTATAAGCCCCGCCCGGCGTTTCCCTCGGGAGACCTGGACCGGAGTTACGCAAAACCCGAGTTTCTGCCGATGCTGGCGGAGTTGTTCGCCGAGCATCCCCCCGAGTTCCTGGGCGGGGAGATCCGCCTTCCCCAGCGCCCTCGGAAAGCCGCGGAGCCTGAGAGGATGCCCGCCGGCAGTCTCCTGCCGCCCGACAGGCCGGTCACCCTGAACCTCAAGGCTGCGGTGCGGGGCGAGGTCCGGGCCGCCCGCTTTGCGCAACCGGGCTTGTGGCTGCCCGAAGCCGACCTGACCAGGGTGGCTCCCGTCAGCACCTCAAGCCTCGAGAGACTGGTGGGCGACTGGGTTCCAGAGATTCCGCAGGCCTTTGAACGCCACCCCTCCTTGCAGACGCTGCCCGCACCCAGGCGCGCTCCACGGCCAACCATCCCGTGGTCCTCGGTTTGGACTGACGCCGCCGCGCTCGCTCCCGCGGATATTGTCCCCGGCGTCTCGCCACGGGCCGCGGGAACTCGCCGGGTGGACCCATCCATGACCCGGCTGCACGAGGCGGCCGCGTTTCGGGGCAGGCCTCTGCTTCCGCCCACCGGGTACGTGCCAGGACCGGAGTTCGCGGCAATCTTCGCACCACGGGAAGTTTCCCACCTGCGCCTGGAGTCGCCCAGAGCCGTGCGGGCGCTCGAGAACGCGCGATTTGCGCTCGAGCAGGTCCCTCCCACCCTCCAGGCTGTCAGTCTGCCGTGGGCCAGCGTGCCAGGATCGCGGGCGGCTGGGACGCTGCCCGGGGGCGCGGCTCTGATCCGTTTGGCGCGGCCTGCGCCGCTCTCCCGGCTGCGGGTGCAAGACGCTGGAGTTTGGTTCGAGGCTCCGCTGTTCCTGGCTACCGAAGTGGCACTGCCGGAATCCGTCGCGGCGGGCGCCGACTTCGCGGGCGTTCCCTTCGAGGCGACCTGCCGGGCTCTAGCGTTGCCTGGTTCTGTGCCAGGAAATCGATCGGGATACCTGGGGGCCGGCCAGTTTTCCTTAGACGCATCCTCCTTTGATCTGCTGCTGCCCGCTTGGAGCGTGGCGGCGGCGTTGCCAGGGCGGCTGGAGTTGGCGCCCCCCTCAGACGCCGGCCAGCTCAGGGCGGCGAGACCGGCGCCGATTGCCCGAGCGTCGGCCCGGGCTTCCGCGCCAGCCTCGTTCCAAATGACGACTCTGCGCCCGCAGACGCCCGAGCCCGCACTCCGGTTGGAGATTGGCGCCAGCGATTTCTCGTCGGGTCCCCCGGTTCCGATAGCCCGCTCCGCCGCGCCCCGGATCGCGGGCGGCCGGGTGCCAGTCTCTCTGGCGGAACCGATTCTCGTGCTTCCCGTAGCGACGCCGGATCTCGAGTGCAGCGTGCGGGTTCCCCAGACCATCCCCGGCGCCACGGAGCCTGTGGCGAAAACGGGACGGCTCCTGCGAGCGATCGCTCCAGGGCCGGATTACGCTCCCGAGCCGCAGAAAGTGGACGCCCCTCGCGGAATTGAAGTGCGAGTGCCGCAGGCGGATTACGCTCCCAGCCACGCGGTTGTGGCAATCCGGCCCCAGTCCAGCCTGCTGAGCCTAGGCCCCGTGAACCGGGAGTCGGAGATCTTGCTGCTCAGCGACGGCACGCTGGCCAAGAGCACCTTCCTGGCGCCCGCGGTAGGCGTTTTTGGCCCGCCCAAGCCTATTACCGGAGCCTTTCCCCACGCGCGGCCCGACTTCACTCCCAGCCTTCCGGCCGCCGCCGATCCTCAGCTCGCCTCCCAGGCGCTGGCTCTGGCGGAACGAGTGGCCGTTCCGAGTTCGGATCTGCAATGGTTCGGTACTCCGGCGGTGCGTAAGCGGCCGGCTCAGCCGCGCGCGCTGCCCCAGGTGGAGATGCCCGAGGCGAACCTGTCCATGCTGGGTCTGGCCGCCCCCAGGGCGCGGCACAGTTTGGAGGAGATGGCCATCCTCCCCACCAGCGTCACACCGACGGTGCGGGAACTCCACTCCGCGGACAGCCTGCGCCAGGATCTGCCCATCCCCGAGGCGCACCTGCCGAAGTTGGGCTCCCCCGACAGGGAACACCTGCTGGGTACGACGCCGGCTTTCCAGGCCCCCCTGGTGGCCGTGGCCATCCGAGCGCTTCCGCGTCCGCCGGCCGGGTTTGTCTCAAGGAAACGTTCGGCGGAGCTGCCGACTCCCATCGCGTTCTCCGCTTCGCTTTCTCTGGGCGACGCCGAACCTGCCCGGCTGGGGGTTCGCGCCGCCGCTTCGACCTTGGACACACACTCCCTGGGTTGGGCGGCTTACCCGCCGGGCGAAGTGCTGGTCTCCGCATCCGGGGCCGCCGCTATCGGCGTGGCGATGGTGGTTTCGCTGAGCAGTCTGGAGACGCTGGAGCGCCCGTTGCCGAAGGCGCCCCCGAAGGCTTCGCCGCTGGCTACCCAAACCCAATTCCCGCTGGCCGAGCCCATCCAGCCGGCTACAGCCGATGCGGAGGCGTCGCACCTGTTGCAGGCCGTTCCGCCGGCTACCGTGCCTCCGGCGGTGTTCCGCGGCACGCCGCAAGCGCCCTGGAGAACCAGCGCCGGGATCCAGGCGCAGCCGGTCGGGCTGCCCGGCTTGGATCTCGGAATCTCCGCCCGCCTGTACGTCGCCGGTCAGGACCTGGAGCCCCCGGCGCCTGCTCGGGTGCTAGGCGCCGCTGCGCCGAGCGACGCTCACCGGGTGGCCGCACCGATCTCGTTGAGCGACGAAATCCACGCGCCGGACTTCGGGCATTCGCCCATCCACCCCCTGGCGCTTTCAAGCACCGGCATTTTGGGCGGCCTGGAGTTCCATGCCCCCCGGCAAGTTGCCGCCGGTTTCAAGCCCGCCGCTGGCGCCAGGTTCCTGCTGGCCCGGCCGAAACACGCGCAATCGCAGGCCATCCAAGCCTGCCACACGCTGGACCAAAGCCCGCCCTGGGCCGCCGCCGGCCGAACGCGATTGGGCACGCTCAAAGTTTCCACGCCCGCGCTGGTGGGCCTGATTCCGCGGACGGCGGAGTTGTCCGAAGCGCTGCCGGCCGGCTTGGCGTTCCACTTGTTGGCCGCCGGCTGGGACAAGGTGAGCGGTATCGAGACGCTGGAGCGCCCGTTGCCGAAGGCGCCCTTGAAGGCTTCGCCGCTGGCCACACAGACCGCCTTCCCCCTGGCCGAGCCCATCCAGCCGGCTACGGCCGATGCGGAGGTATCGCACCTGTTGCGTGCCGTTCCGCCGGCCACCGTGCCTCCGGCGGTGTTCCGCGGCACGCCGCAAGCGCCCTGGAGAACCAGCGCAGAGATGCAGGCGCAGCCGGTCGGGCTGCCCGGCTTCGATCTCGGAATCTCCGCCCGCCTGTTCGTCGCCGGTCAGGACCTGGAACCCCCGGCGCCGGCCCGAGTGCTAGGCGCCGCACTGTTGCGCGACGCTCACCGGGTGGCTGCGCCAATCTCGTTGAGCGACGAAATCCACGCACCGGACTTCGGGCTTTCGCCCGTCCACCCCCTGGCGATATCGAGCACCGGCATCTTGGGCGGCCTGGTGTTCCACGCCCCGCGGCAGGTTGCCGCCCGCTTCAAGCCCGCGGCTGCCGCCAGGTTCCCGCTGGCCCGGCCGAGACACGCGCAATCGCAGGCCATCCAAGCCTGCCACACGCTGGACCAGAGCCCGCCCTGGGCCGGCACGGGCCGCACGCAGTTGGGCACGCTCAGAGTCTCCGCTCCCGCGCTAGTGGGCCTGGAGCCCCGCTCCGCGGAACTCGAAGAAGCGCTGCCGACGGCCCTCGCGTTCCAACGGTTGGCCGCTCGTTGGGACCGGATGAGCGGTACCCAGACGCTGGAGCGCCCATTGCCGAAGGCGCCCCTGAAGACTTCGCCCCTGACCACCCAGACCGCGTTCCCGCTGGCCGAGCCAATCCAGCCGGCTCCAGTCAACGAGGAGGTGGCGCACCAACTGCTGGCCGTGCCGCCGGCTGCGGTGGCTCCGGCGGTGTTCCGCGGCGCGCCGCAAGCGCCTCGGAAAACCAGCGCCGAGATCCAGGCGCAGCCGATCGGGCTGCCGGGCTTCGGTTTCGGAATATCGGCCCGCCTGTACGTCGCAAATCAGGACCTCGAAGCCCCCGCGCCGGCCCGGCTGCTGGGCGCCGCCGCGCCGAGCAATGCACACCAGGTGGCTGCGCCGATCTCTTTGAGCGACGAAATCCATGCGCCGGACTTCGGGCTTTCGCCCATTCACCCGCTGCTGCTCTCGAGCACCGGCGTCCTGGGCGGCCTGTGGTTCCACGCCCCGCGGCAGGTTGCCTCCAGTTTCAAGCCCGCCGCGGGCGCCAGGTTCCCGCGGCCCCGGCCGAGACACGTGGAATCGGAGGCCATCCAAGCCTGCCACACGCTGGATCAAAGTCCGCCCTGGGCCGGCACAGGCCGCACGCAGTTGGGCGCGCTCAAAGTCTCCGCGCCCGCGCGGGTGGGTATGGAGCCCCGCTCCGCGGAGTTGTCCGGACCAATGCCCGTCGCCCTGCCCGTTCGCCTGATGAGCGGTGGGTCGGAACGCGTGCCGCCGCGTACTCACGCCGGCGCGAAACGCGTGGCAGTGGCCGGATGGCAAGCCTTCGAGGGAGATTGCACCGCGCAGCACTTCCAATCCATCGCATCCCGTCCCACTTCAGTCCGGTGGCCGACCGCAGCCAGCGGATGGTTCCAGACCGAGGCGAAGCGGCCGCCCTTCGCCGGGAGGTTCCCGGTTGCCCCACCCTCGGGTGCCCAATTTCCATGCCCCGCGGCCGTGTGGCCCCGATCCGGGGGATTCGCGGAGGCGCTACGGCCCACGCATCTGGCCGCCATCGGCGGGCCTCCCAAGCGCGAAGACAGGCAAACCGCGCGCCAGAGCGTCCACCTGGAGCCGGTATTCCGCCCGGTCCGGCGGCCGGCCCGCTTGCCGGTGTTCAGCCGGGCAACTCGCAAGGCGGCCATGCCTTCCGGCGTGTTCGTCTACGTGGAGGCCCACGAGGATTTCGAAGATTACGGCACCATGGGAATCGCTCCCCGCTACGAGGCCCCGCTGCTGGAGCCGCTGATCCCGGCCACCGAGTATACTCCGGGCATTCGCGGCAACCTGGAGTCGGCGCGGCTCTGGCCTTCGGCCGCCCCCTGGCTGGATCTCGCGGCGGGCCCGGCCGGCGCGAGCGGCGTCCTGGCGACGATCCCCAGCCCGCTGCTGCGCGACGAAATAGACCCGATCCCGCTGGATTTCGATTCCGAGGCCGCCAAGGGCCAGGGGATCATGGGGGCTCTGAAGAACGCCTCGAGATTTTTCAAGTTCACGACGCTGACCCTGTTCGGCGTGTTGCTGCTCTGGCCGCAAGCGGCCGGCGTCCCGAAGGAATATGGCAATGGTCTTACCTCCCCACTTACAAAAGGGCGGTTGGTTGTTTCAGTAACTCCAGAATCGCTCTCTTACGGTGAGGATTCGGCGCCTCACGCCGAGCTTTCATCGTAAGGGAGCTTATTAGAAGAGAGGTTGGTAATGGTCAATCAACGAAAAGGAATGGCCGCCGGGGCCCCCGAGTCCCTCAGGCCGGTAGAATTCAGCCCGCGGACCGAGGGTCCGAAGGCTTCCCGCTACATGGCCCGCGCCGTGTCGCTGCACTTGGATGGCAAGCCCGAAGAGGCATTGCGCGAGTTGCAACGCGCCATTGCCAAGGGCGAGAAATCCGCCGAGATTTACTCGGCCATGGGACACATCCAATTCGAGCTGGGGCAGTTCGAAGGTGGCGCCAACAGCTACCGGGAATTGCTGCAACTCGAACCAGATCATCGCACCGGTTGGTTCAACCTGGCCGTCTGCCTGGAGAGAACAGGCCGCTGGCAGGAGGCCGCCGACAAGTTTCAGAAGGCTTTCCAGGTGGATTCCACCCGGATCGAGGCGCAACTCGGCCTGGGCATCTGCCTGCTGCACCTGAGCCAGGCGCAGCCCGCCCTGACGGCTTTCGAACGCTGCCTGGCGCAGGAGGCCGACAACGAAACGGCGATGTTCGGCAAAGCGGTGGCGCTGCAACTGGAGTCGCACTACGACGAGGCCACCGAATTGTACCAGCGGGTTCTGAAGCGCAACCCGCACTCCCAGGAGTCGCTCGCCAATCTGATCGCCATCGGCATGGCCAAGAAGGACTACGAGATGGTGCGCAGCTACTCCGAGCGCCTGCTGGAGGTGCATCCGCAATCCACCGCCGCACTGGAAGGCCTGGCCGCCTGGGCCTCGGACGGGGGCGACTTCGAGATGGCGGCGAAGTTCTGCACCTTGCTGGTGGACGCCGTTCCGAACCACTTCGAAGGCTGGTTCAACCTGGCTCTCGCGCATCAGAGGGCCGGGCGCAGTCAGCAGGCCGCGGATTCCTATCAGCAGGCCATCAAAGTGCGGCCGCAAGCCGCGCAGGCCTACACCAACCTGGGCATCGTCCGCCAGGAGCTCGGCGCGCTGAAGGAAGCCAAGGAGTCTTATCAGCAGGCCGTGCGGTTGGATTCCAACGGCGTGCCCGCGTTGTGGAACCTGGCGCTGGTGCTGGAGCAATCCGGCGAGCAGGAGGAAGCCGAGAAGGCCTATCAGAGGGTGCTCGATAAGGACCCCGAGAATCAGGAGGCCCGCTTCCGTCTGGGCTATGTGCGCTTGCAGCGCGGCGATTACCGCGGCAGCGCGGAGGCCTTCGAGAGCTGCCTCAAGAAGCGCAAGGACTGGCTGGAAGCCCAGATGAACCTGGCCCTCTCCTACTGGAAGATGGGTGACCGCGATCTGGCGCAACTGGTCTACGAACAGGCGCTCAACACCGATCCCAAATCGCTCGACGCGTTGCGCGGTCTGGCGGCGCTGGCGCTGGAGCGCGGCGATCTCGACCAGGCGCTCGAATACCACGGGCGGCTGGTGGATCTGGGCGAACGGCAGCCGGAGCTGCTCTACAACACCGGGCTGCTGCTCCAGAAGTCCGGCCAGGCCGAAGAGGCCGCACGCCTCTATCGGGAGGCCCTCGCCGAGAATCCCGACTTCGCCGAAGCGCTGCTCAACCTGGGCCATGTCATGAAGAGCCTGGGCCACGAGGAAGACGCGCGCGCTTGCTGGGGCAAGGCCCTGGAAGCCAAGCCCGAGCTGGCGGAAGGCTACTTCGAGCCGGCCTCGAAGAACTAGCCGTAAGAGAGTAATGTCGAATCGCCGGCGAGCCACGGCGCGCTCGCCGGCGATTCGCCGTCTCGTATGCTATTCTATTGGCGAACGGCGCTGTCGTCTAAAGGTTAGGACGGAGCCCTCTCAAGGCTTAAAAACGGGTTCGATTACCGTCAGCGCTACCACAAACCTCTTGGCGACGCCGCCGACCTCTCCTTAGCGCGCCGGGGACTCGAACCGGCGGACGACTTTCCCCACTAGCGGGAGGTTGCCGCCGTAGCACCGTTGCCGCTCCACGAATTGACATCCACACGGATGGTGTGTAAACTTCAGGTAGACAAATATCGACGTCCAAGTCCCATGAGCAAACGCATCAACATCATGCTGCCGGAAAGGACCCTGGCCGTGCTGGACCGCGTGGCTCGGAAAGGCAACCGCAGCCGGTTTGTCTCCGAAGCGGTGCTTCACTACGTGGAATCCCAGGGCAAGCAGAGCCTGCGCGAGCGGCTCAAGGCGGGCTACCTGGCCAATGCCGACGAGAATCTGAGGATTGCCTCAGAGTGGTTTCCGCTTGAGGAAGAAGCATGGCGAAAGTCCCAGCCTGGCCCGAAGGCCAGAAGCCGAAAGTAACCGATCTCCGCAGGGGGGACATCTACCTCTGCTCCTTCGATCCCACCGTTGGCCACGAAATCAAAAAGACCCGCCCGGCACTGGTCATCCAGAACGATGTCGGCAACCGGTACAGCCCGCTGACCATTGTCGCGGCCATCACGTCCAGCGTTTCTCTCGCACCATACCCGGTCGAAGCCGTCATTGATCCCAACGCTCGAAACGGCCTGGAGGTCCGCTCCTCCATCCGCCTGGACCAGATCCGCACCATGGACCGGCGGCGCCTGGTTCGCCGCTTGGGCGCGGTGGACCCTGGCACTATGGCCAAGGTCGACGAAGCCATCAGAATCAGCCTGGGGCTGGTTCGGTTATGAAGTTGGTCTTCCCAAGAGAAGATCGTCGGCTGCAGCCAGAGAGACCGGCCGGTAACTGATCGGACGAAGACGGGCAGAAGGTTGACGCGGCCGCCGGGACCGGAGACTCGGATGGCCGGCCAGGAGCCTTCGCGCGGGTGGATCGAGGGCCGCTCCGGGCGTTCGGGGCCGATTTCATGGCACCCTGCAAAAAAAACCGGGCTCCCACCGTAACATTTGCCCCGCGGCGGGCGTTTAGCAATACAAATCCCCTTTACGGAGGCGGGCGCACTCACCCTTTCACCCAACCCTGCGCCCGCTTAACTTCCAGTGCGGCGGAACGAGGAATGGGCGGCTGGCCCCGCGCGTCAAATCTCCCAGTTGGGGATGTACCTGCTTTGCCGCTCCGCCCAGGCGCGGGCGAGTTCGGCGAAGGAGGTGTGGTCGAGCGTGCTGGAGACCGCCTGGTCGACTTTCCGCCACATTTCCGTGAATGGCGTCTCGCCCTTGCGCGTGCCGCGGGTCTTGGATGCGCGGGGGCCATCGACGAACTCCAGCACCTGCCCTACGGCGATGGCCTCCGCCGGACGGGCCAGCATGTAGCCGCCCTCTGCACCCCGCCGGCTCTCCACGAAACCGTCCTGCTTGAGGCCGGCCAGAATCGACTCCAGGAACTTCTGCGGAATCCGCTGGCGCTTGGAAATGGCGGCGATCTTCACGGGCTGTCCGGGATTCTGGCAAGCCAGGTCGAAGATGGCCTTGAGGGCGTACTCGCCCTTGACGGAGATGTTCATTCGGCTGATTCCAGGATACCTTCATTGCGTCCGGCGCGGGCGGGGCGGCCGTCCCCAGCGGGCCTCGGGCCGTCCCCAGGCCACCCCCAGCTTGCGAACGCGGCGTTTCAACGCTAAAGTTGGAAGTCGAAGCGTGGATGCGCATGCCCGAGATACCATTCGATTCCATGCCGAGAGCGGAAGCCGGTGACGCAGGCCGGGTGGAAGGACTGCCCGTGCGCATCGAGTACGCGCTCCCGGTGCTGGAAGAGATCTGCGCCATCGCCGTGGACGGCTTGTACCGGTTCCGGCACGGCGGCATGGAGGTGGGAGGCGTCCTGTTCGGCGCCATCGACGGGGGCCTTACCACCATCACGGCCTTCCGGCCGCTGGACTGCGAGCACGCCTTTGGTCCCCGGTTTGTCCTCTCGGAGCGCGACCGTGCGGCGATGAAGCAGCTCGTCGATTTGCCGAAGACCGACCCAGCGCTAGCGGGCCTCATCCCGGTGGGTTGGTACCACTCGCATACGCGCAGCCATCTGGCTCTCTCGCCGCGCGATCTGGAGATCTACCACCGCTTTTTCCCGGAGCCGGGCCGGGTGGCGCTGGTGCTGCAGCCGGAATCTTACACGCTGGTGCGCACCGGCTTCTTCGCGCGGGACGCGGACGGCACGGTCGGCACAGCGGCGTATTACGAGGAATTCGCCGTCCAGCCGGGGCGAAATGGCGACGCACGGCCAGCCGCGGAGCCGGTCCCGGAGGCGGCGCCCGTCCCACGCAGCTTCGAGCCGGCTCCTCCGAAGGCCCCGGCGGCTCCGCCCGAGCAGGCCGCGGAAACCGAAGCCGACCTGCAGCCGCTGCCGTCCTTCGCGAACCTGGAACCGGCCCGGAGCCGGAAGTGGCTCTGGCCAGTGGCGGCCATCGTGCTGGCGCTGGGGGGCGGCGCCTCGGTCGAAGCCTACCTGCGCTACATCAATCCCCAGGAGCCGCTCAGGTTGTGGGTAAGCGACATGGGCGGCCAACTGCTGATCGATTGGGATCGGGCGTCAAAGACCATCCGCGAGGCTCGCAGCGCCAGGATCGAGATCTTCGACGGCAAGGAACGCCGGGATATCGAAATGGATGGCGACCGGCTGCGGGAAGGCAGCCTGGACTACGTCCGCAATGCGGAGATCGTGGATGTGCGGTTGGTTGTGACTCCCAAGAGCGGCAGGCCCGCCCAGGAGTTCATCCGCTTCGTGGGACAGCCGGTGCGCCGGCCGTCGCCGGAGGTGGAATCCGAGGCGATCCGGCAGCGGGACTCCTTGCAGGCCGAGGTAGAAAAGCTGCGCGCGGAGATCCACAAGAGAGATGCCAAGGCGCGGCGCGCCAAGAACGCCGCCAAGCCGCTACCAAAACCATAGAACTATGCTCCTCGCTACGCTACGGGAAGAGGTCTGGCAGGCCAACCTGGAGCTGGTGCGCCGCGGGTTGGCGATCTTCACCTTTGGAAACGCCAGCGGCATCTCGCGCCAGGACGGCCTGGTGGCGATCAAGCCCAGCGGCGTGCCTTACGAGACCATGCGGCCCGAAGACTTGGTGGTCACCACGCTGGAAGGCCGCGTCGTGGAGGGCGGCCTGCGGCCGAGCTCGGACCTGGCCACTCACCTGGTTCTCTACCGCGCCTTCGGCGGCATCGGCGGCGTGGTTCACACACACGCGCGCTACTCGACGGCCTGGGCGCAAGCCGGGCGTGAGATCCCCTGCCTGGGCACCACGCATGCCGATACGTTCTACGGCCCCATTCCGGTGACGCCGCCGCTGGAGGCCGCCCAGATCGAGGGCGCCTACGAGGAGAACACCGGGCTGGCGATCGTGGAGCGCTTCCGCGGCCTGGATCCCGCCGCGATGCAGGCGGCGCTGGTGGCCGGCCACGGCCCGTTCTGCTGGGGCAAATCGGCGGCGGACGCCGCGCACAACGCCGTGCTGCTCGAAGAAGTGGCTCGGATGGCCTGGCTGGCGCTGGCCCTGAATCCGGCCGCCTCGCCGATCTCGCCCGCGCTACTGGACAAGCATTTCCTGCGCAAGCACGGCCCGGGCGCGACCTACGGGCAAAGCTAGCCGCCACGGACAGGTGTAGAATCGGGGGTTGATCGGGTAACCTAGGCGCGAATCGGGGTTGGGTTCGGCGCCGGGACCCGTTCCTGGAGGACCGATGGGACGTTGGATGCCGGTTGTCACGGTGGGAATCTGCTTTGGACTTTTTGGCGGCAGCGTGCCCGGCTATGCCGCCGGTTGCGCCGCGGAGACAAGAGCCAAGGATACGGCCCTGGATGCAATGGCCAAGGCCTACGAAGCCTATAAGAACGCCATGGACGCTTTGGCCACGGCAACCACGAATCTGGTGAACGCCCAGAGGGACTTTATCATGGCATCCGTCAACGATTCCTATGCCTTCTCGGACGCTGGCTACGTCGATAGGATGTGGCAGACGTGCATAGAAACCAAGATGCCGGATTGCAGCTATTGGGTCCAGGCCCGGCAAGACGCGCAGAAGAAGATTACGAAGGCCGAGTCGGATGTGGCCCGCGCCAACGATCATATGCAGGCTGCGGCGAAGGCCGCTAACGCCGCTGCGACCGCCGCGGAAGAGCAGCGCAAGAAGAAGGAAGCAGCGCGCGCGGCCTACGAAGCGGCTCTCAATGCCTGGACCAAGTGCGTCGATGCGCTCCCCAAACCGCCTGCGCCGCCGCCCAAGGGTAACAAGAGCCCGCGGGTGTAGCGAGCTGTTTCGCCAGGCTCCTGGACGCCGCGCTCAGGCGCGGGCGTCCGCCGCGATCCGGCGCAGCGCGGGCAGCACGTCGCCGATGGAGACCGGCTCGGAGGCGGGGTTCCCGAGACCGAAATACAGCTTGCGGTAAAGCGGGAACAGCTTCTCGTAGACGGCGCTCGAGCGCGGATCGGGTTTCACGGTGCGGAAACGCGGGCACAGCGCCCGCTGGGCCTCCTCGATGGTCCCGAAGGCGCCCGCGGCCAGGAACGCGAAGATGGCCGAGCCCAGGCTGGTCACCTCGTCCTCGGGCACCAGCACGGGCTTGCCCAGGACGTTCGCGTAGACCCGGTTCAGCGTCTCGTTCCTCTGCGGAATGCCGCCCCCGTTGATGACGCGGTGAATGGGGACGCCGTGCTCGCCCATGCGCTCCAGGATGATGCGGGTGTGGAAGGCCGTGCCTTCGATGGCCGCGAACAACTCGTCCTGCGCGGTGTGCGTGAGGTTCCAGCCGAGCGTGGCGCCGCCTAGTTCGGGGTTGACCAGCACGGTGCGGTCGCCGTTGTCCCAGGTCAGCCGCAACAGCCCGGTCTGGCCGGCGCGGTAGGCGTCGAGACCTTTGGCCAGCGCCGCAAGGCTTAAGCCCGCCCGTTTGGCCACTGCGTCGAAGATGTCGCCGGTAGCCGAAAGCCCGGCCTCCACTCCGAAATAGGCCGGGTGAATCGATCCCTTGACCACGCCGCAGACGCCGGGGATCAAGTCCACTTGTCTAGCGATGGCCATGATGCAGGTGGAAGTGCCCACCACGTTCACCACGTCGCCTTCCTGGATGCCCGCCCCGATGGCGTCCCAGTGCGCGTCGAAGGCGCCCACCGGAATGGGGATGCCGGCGCGCAGGCCGAGCTTTTCCGCCCACTCGGGCGAGAGCCGGCCGGCCAGTTGCTCGGAAGTGGCATAGCGCCCCCCGAGCTTGGCCCTCACCCCGGCGAACAACCGGTCGACCTGCGTGAGAAACTTCTGAGGCGGCAGCCCGCCCAGCGCCGGGTTCCACATCCATTTGTGGCCCATCGCGCAGACGCTGCGCGGCGCTCGAGCGGCCTCGGTGATCCCGCACAGCACCGCCGGCAGCATGTCGCAGTGCTCGAAGGCGGTCGCCATTTGGCCGCGCTGCTTTGGATTGTTGCGCAGCCAGTGCAGCAGCTTGGCGAAGCCCCACTCGGAGCTGTACACGCCGCCGCACCACTGGAGGGCTTCCAGTTTCTCGCGGCGCGCGGCGGCGGTGATTTCGGCCGCCTCGCGCTTGGCGCGGTGGTCGCACCAGAGGTAGTAATCGTCGAGTGGAACCAAGCCCTCGCCGACCGGCACGACGCTCGAGCCGGTGGTGTCGAGCGCAATGGCCGCCACGTCCTGACCGGAAACGCCGGCCTCGCGTATGGCCTTGCGCGTCGCCGCGACCAGCGCCTGCATGTGCGCGGCGTGCGATTGGGTGGCGAAGTCCGGGTCGTCCTTGAGGCGCTTGAGCGGGTATTCGCCAATGGCCGAACCCAGCCTGCCGCGCTGGCTATCGACGATGGAAACGCGAACGCTGAGGGTGCCGAAATCGACTCCTGCTACGACGGTCATGGAGATCTCCTTGGTAAGCGCGCGCCTTGCCGCAGTGAACGATTGTACAACGCCGCGGGCCGCGGGTACCATGGAGTTTATGTCCATTCTGGTGACCGGCGGCGCCGGCTACATCGGCAGCGTGACCGTGGAACTGCTGCGCCAGCGCGGCGAAGAGGTGGTGGTGCTGGACGACCTGAGCCACGGGCATCGCGCGGCGCTCGATCCGGAGGTTCGCCTGTATCATGGCCAGGCGGGCGACGCGGGGCTGGTCCGGCAAATCGCCGCCAAGCACTCCGTCGATGCGTGCATCCACTTCGCCGGGTTCATTGAAGTCGGCGAATCGGTGACCGAGCCGGCGCGGTACTTCCAGAACAACACCATGCAGGCTAGCGCGCTGCTCGACGCGCTGCGCGACGCCGGAGTATCCCGCTTCGTGTTCTCCTCGACCGCCGCGGTTTACGGCCAGCCCAAGGAGATCCCCATCCCCGAGGAGCACCCGCTGTGGCCCAACAATCCCTACGGCTGGTCGAAGCTCTTCGTGGAGCGCATTCTGGAGAGCTACGACCGGGCCTACGGCCTGCGATTCGTGGCGCTGCGCTATTTCAACGCCTCGGGCGCCACCAGGGAGCACGGCGAGGACCACCACCCGGAGACCCACCTGATTCCCAACGTGCTGGCCGCCGCGCTCGGCCGGCGCTCCCACGTTTCCGTCTTCGGCCAGTATTACCCGACTCCGGACGGCACGGCGGTGCGCGACTACATCCACGTCGCCGATCTCGGCTCGGCGCACATGCTGGCGCTGGATTACCTGCGGGACGGCGGGGTTTCCGAGTGCATCAATTTGGGAAACGGCAAAGGCTATTCGGTGCTGGAGGTGATCGAGGCGTCGCGGCGCGTCTCCGGCCGCCCCATCGAGGCCCGCCAGGAACCGCCGCGCGCGGGCGACCCCTCGCACTTGGTCGCCTGCGCCGACAAGGCTCGCCGCGTGCTCGGCTGGGAGCCGGAGTGTCCGAATCTCGAAGACATCATCCGCAGCGCCTGGGACTGGCGCCTCGCGCACCCGGAGGGGTATCCGGCGGGGTGAGCGCACGGGCTGGCGGGGAGGAAACGTGCTTCGACCGCGAAGAGCAAGCGCGCCGGACGCCGCCGAAGCTGATCGTAATGGCGAAACGGATTGAGTGGACTCCGCAGGTCTGCCTCAGCAACTCCCGGCTAGAATGGATGCATGCGCTTCCTTCTCGCGTGTTGCTATGCGACGGTCGTATGGGGGCAGGACCCGACAGGGGGCGACCCAAGACAGCAAGTTGCCTCCGCGGAACGTTTTCCTGTCGAGCTCGCTCGGCGGTGGGTCTCAGATTCTCGGCCTCTGTACAGGGCGTGGGCCGCGGAGTTGATCCGCCAGCACGGGCTGTGGCATTTTCGCCAGGAACTGACCGACGCCCTGGGTGATCTCAGCCAGCTTGCCCCGGAGAGGATTCCCGAAAGCGACGAAGACAAGATGCGGCTCGGCATTCTGGACGCTCTGATTCAGCTAGGCATTCGGCCTCCGACGAGCATCAGCCAGGCGCTATTGACCAGGTATCCAGCGCCAGCGCTCGTGCTTCTCTACGGAGGCGGATGTCCAGACGTGAAGGTGGGCGCCTACGTCATCGACAGGTGCCGTCAAGATGAACACTGGCTCTTGGCGGCGCAATGCCTGGCGGGCCAGAGCGGGGGACCGGTTGAACTCTTGCAGCGCCTGCGGATAGAAGCCCAAGTGAGAGTCTACGACCCGAACCGGGGCGAGGGCCAGTTTCCGGAAGCCGTGCCGCGGCCGATAATCGGTCGCATTCGAATCAGTGCGCGTCCCGATGAATGGCCGGAGCTCCACACTTACCAGTTGGCTGCCCGTTGCGAGGTCCGGCTAGGATGCACCTTGTTGATAGGTGGCAAATACCCTGTCTACTACGTGCGCGATTCCGTCCGCACCCCTGTCGGGTGGCAAGGGTCCCGTATCGCACGGGACCGCAATGAAGACGTCCTCGAACTCCTCGCCGACAGGCTCGGCATGAAGCGGGAGTCGCTGGACGTGATAACCCATCCATCGGCGAATTTGCCGTGGACCACAGCCGAACACTACCGCTCGGATCTTGAAGCTTTCGTGGCCGACCATCGACGCCGATACGCAGGACTCGTCACTCTGCTGCTTCGTCAGCACGACTTGACGATCGAGGAGAGCCAGCGCTGCCCTCTGATTCTTGACATTGGGGTCATCGATGGTCGGCTGGATCAAACTCAATCCCTCCCCGACCTCGGAGTCGGCGATCACCCGAGATGACCTAAACGGACATTCGCGCAGTCCCATCAGGGCCTGAAGCGGCTTGCGGGGTTGACGGCCCGGCCCTCTGCCCTCCGCCCTTACTTCTCCCGGCGGGGGCGGAAGATCAGGATGTAGGTGACGCCCAGGACGATGAGCAGGCCGCCCCACCAGATGGGCGCGTTCAGCTTCGCCAGGACCAGCGGATGCTCCGGCGGATGGCTCAGCACATAAATCCCCGAGCCCAGGATCAGCAGGCCGTAAACCAGCAGCAGCGAGCCGATGAACAGCCAAATCGAAAGAGAGTGCTTTTGTTCTGACATGGTTTCCGCCTACCAGAAGATCCACTGCAAAACGATGAAGACCACCGCCACCGCGACGGCCCAGAAGATGGACCGCTTGTAGAGCGGCAAATGCCCCTCGGAAGGCACCGGCGTGAGACCGTAGACCAGTCCCACCAGTTCCTTTTCCGGAGTGGGTTTGGTGAGGAGGCTGACGACGACTGTGACGAGGACGCAGATCACCCAGCTCCACAGGGCGCGGTACATGTTCTGTGCCTGTTCCATGGCCTTGTGGGACAAAGCGACGATGGAGACGGCGTTGGGGTCGAACTTGACCCAGATGAACATCGCAATAGAGGACGTAGTACCCGCCAGCAAGCCCCAGAATCCTCCGTGGCGCGTAGCGCGCTTCCAGAGCATGCCCAGCAGCACGGTGCCAAACAGCGGCGCAATGAAGAAGCTGAACAGCGCCTGGACGTAATCCATGATGCTCCCGAAGTACTTCACCAGGTAAGCCGCGCCGATGCTGGCCATCACGCCCACGACGGTGCACCAGCGGCCCATGCTCACATAGTGGTCGTCCGAGGCGGTCTTCCTCACGAAGGCCCGGTAGATGTCGTAGGTCCAGACGGTGGCGAAGGCGCTGACGTTGCCGGCCATGCCGGACATGAAGCCGGCGATCAGGGCGGTGATGCCAAGCCCCAGCAGGCCGGGCCCGAAATACCGCACCATCATCAGAGGCAGGACCTCGTCGTAGCTGTGGCCGCCGGTGGCGTCGGCGATTTTGGCGGTGGTGAGGTGCAAGTCCGCCGGCAGAAGGGCCAGTCCCAGCAGTCCGGGCAGGATCACGATCAACGGCACCGCCATCTTGAAGGCCGAGCCGATGATGGGGGCCAGCTTGGCGCTGCGCAAATCCTTGGCCGCCAGCACGCGCTGCACCACCAGGAAATCCGTGGTCCAGTAGCCGAAGGAAATCACCCAGCCCAGGCCCAGCACGATGCCGGTCCAGTGGATTCCCATGGGATTGTCGAAGGTGCCCATAGGACCCCACAGGTGCGTGTAGTCGGCGTGCATGCGCTCGGTAATCCGGGCCACCATGCCGCTCCAGCCGCCCGCCTCAATCAGACCCAGGATGGGGATCAGCAGGGCGCCCAGCCAGATCAGCATGAATTGCAGGACCTCGTTGAAGATGGCCGAGCGCAGGCCGCCCAGGGCCACGTAGATCACCACGGTGAGGGAGGAGACCCAGATGGACAAGTCCATGTTCCAGCCCAGGATCACTTGCATCACCTTGGCCATGGCGTACATGTTGATGCCGCTCATGAGCACGGTCATGAAACCGAAGGAGACCGCTCCCAGCGCGCGGCTCGGTTCCCCGAAACGGAGCTGGAGGAAGCCGGGCACCGAGTGCGTCTTGGAGATGTAGTAGAAGGGCATCATCACGATGCCCAGAAAGAGCATGGCGGGAATGGCGCCCACCCAATACCAGTGCGTCGCCAGGATGCCGTAACGATAGGCGTTGCCGGCCCAGCCCATCAGTTCCAGCGATCCCAGGTTGGCCGCCAGAAAGCTCAGCCCGGCGATCCAGGCGGTCATTTCGCGGCCGGCCAGGAAGAAGTCCTCTCCGGACTTGGTGAAGCGCTTCAGATAATAGCCGATCCCCAGCACGTACAGAAAGTACACCGCAATGATGGCCAGATCGACGGAACCCAACGTCATCAGCCGGCTGCTTGAAGCCGGGGCAATTAGAACAGCGAGGAAATGGTCCACGTTGAAAGATTATAGCCGAACTCGGGCGCTGGCATCGGAGGGTCCGGTAAACTATGGGAAGGAGGCGGGAATGGAGCGAAGGCAGAACCTCGAAAACAGCACCGCGGCGCTGGCGGCGAAACTTACTCCACGCGAGCGGGTGGACCGCGCCTTGCGGGGCGACCCCCTGGACCGGCCGCCGTTCACTCTCTGGCATCACTTCCGGCTCCCGACCCCGGAAGCGCACTCCCAGGCGACGCTCGAATTCCACCGCGACTACCGCACCGACCTGGTGAAGGTCATGAGCGACTTCCCCTATCCGCGCCCGGCCGGGAAGTGGTACGAGCTCAAGGTGGAATCGAACCCATTCCCGCCGCAGATTCGCGCGCTGGAACTCATTCGGGATGGCCTGGGAGGGCGGAAGTATTTCGTCGAGACCCTCTTCAATCCCTGGAAAGTCGCCGAGAAGCTCTCCTCCGAGGAGGAGGTGCTGCGGCTGAAGGCCGAGAATCCGCAGGCGCTGCTGGACGCGCTGGAGGCCATCGCGGCCTCTGAAATCAACCACGTTAAGCGGGCGCTCGCGACGGGCGCGGCGGGCATTTTCCTCTCCGTCGCCAACGCGGAATCTCAGAGTCTCTCGCCGCAGGACTACCTGAAGTTCAGCGCGCCGTTCGACCGCCGCATCCTGGAGGCCGCCAGTGGCGCCCGGTTCAACATCCTGCACCTGCACGTCGAGAGCGGCTACCTCGATTTCTTCCGCGACTTCCCCGCCGCGGCGATCAACTACTCGACGCACGTCAGCGGAATCCCCTTCGCCGAGGTTAGGCGCCAGTTCCCGGCGGCGCCGCTGATGGGCGGCATCGACGAGGTGAACTACGGCAAGCTGACCCCACAGGAGATGGCGGCTCAGTGGCACGCCGCCCAGGCCGCCTCCGGCGCGAAGTACGTGCTTGCACCCGGCTGTTCGGTTCCGGACAACAGCACCGCGGCCGAGCTGGCGCGGTTGCCCGATCTGGTCGGGGCCTGACAAGGAGGCGCGCGCATGGACCCGCAACTGCTGCTTCAGAAGGTTTCCGGGGTGTTCGTTCCCATCTCGACCCCCTTCCGCCAGGATGAGGAGGTGGATTTCGACGCACTCATCTTCAACCTCGAGCGCTACGCCCGAAGCGGAGTGCTGGGCTATCTGGCGCTGGGGTCGAATGGCGAGAACCGCAGTCTGACGGAGGAGGAAAAGCTGGCGGTGCTCGCAACCGTCGTCCGGCACAAGGGGCCGGGGCAGGTGGTAATGGCGGGCGCGGCCTACGACGCCCAGCGCGACACCGAGCGTTTCCTCGAGCAGGCGGCCGGAGCCGGCGCCGACTTCGGACTGGTGCTTTCTCCGAGCTATTTCCGCAGGCAGATGACCGACGAGGTGCTGTTCCATTACTTTGCGACGCTGGCCGACCGCTCGCCGCTCCCGCTGCTGATCTACAATGCTCCGGCATTTTGTGGAGTGACGATCTCCCCGGCGCTGGCCGCCCGGCTGGCGGAGCAAGCCAATATCGTCGGCATGAAGGACAGCGCGCCCAGCGGGATCGAGGAGTTCCTGAAGTTCGAGAGTCCGTCGTTTCACGTTCTAGCTGGTTCCGTCGGTTTCATGTTCCGCGCCATGATGGGCGGCGCGGTGGGCGGCACGGTCTCGCTGGCGAATACGTTCCCAGAGCTGGCCATGGAGCTGTTCCGGCTGGGCCAGGCGCGCGACGAGGAGCGCGGCGTTCCCTTCCAGACGCGCGTGACGCGGATCAACAAGGCCATCTCCGGCACTTTCGGACCGGCCGGCGTCAAGGCGGCCATGAACCTGTTAGGGCTTAAGGGCGGCATTCCGCGCCGGCCACTGCTGCCGCTGACCGCGGAACAGCAGGCGGAGATCAAGCGCGTACTGATCGAGGAAGGGTTGCTGGAATGAACGGCGACATCCTGGCCGTGGACGTGGGGACCAGCGCGTTCAAGCTGGCCGTCTTCTCCGCCGGCCTCGAGCAGAAGTGCGAAGCGGCCCGCCCCGTCGAGGCCCACGTTTACGACGAGGGCAAGGCCGACATCCAGCCTGAAGCCTGGTGGCAGGCGCTGCGCGAATGCTGCGCGGAAGTGAAGCAGGACCTGGGCCGCGTGGGCGCCATTTCGCTTTCGGTCACCACGCCGGGGCTTACCCCGATGGCTGCCGACGGAAGGGCGCTGGGCCCCGCCATCCTTTTTTTCGACGGGCGGTCGCACCGGCAAGCGCGCGCGATTCGCGCCCGGGTGGGCGACGAGACGTTCCTTCGCGAGACCTGCAATCTGCCGGTGGCGGGCGGTTCGTCGCTGTGCTCGATTCTGTGGATTCGCGAGAATCAGCCGGAAGTCTGGGCGGCGGCGGAGAAGTTCGGCCACACCAACACGTACCTGGTGAAGCGCCTCACCGGGAAGTGGGCCATCGACCCGTCGACGGTTTCGATCACCGGGATGTACAACACGGCGGCCAACGATCTCACCTGGAACGCCGGCGTGCTGCGCTCGGCCGGTATCCCGGAGAGCAAGCTGCCGCCCGTGATGCACTCCTATGCGCCGGTGGGGCGGATTCTTCCTTCCGTTGCCGGCGAGCTTGGCCTGCCGGTCGAAGCTACCGTGCTGTGCGGCGGCAACGACGCGGTGCTGGCCGCCTTCTCGAGCGGGCAGACGGAGCCGGGCGACATCGGCAACGTCTGCGGCACCTGCGAGATCACGGCGGTTTCGGTGGATGCGCCGGTGCGCTCGCCGAATTTCAATGTGCGCTGCCACGTGGTTCCCGGCCGCTGGTTCACTTTCTTCGTGCTCAACGCAGGCGGCATCGCTCTGGACTGGTTTCACTCGGTGTTCTGCAGAGAAATGCCGCGCGAGCGCTTCTATGACCAGTACGTTCCATCGGTGCTGGCCGATTTCTTTTCGAGCGGCGACCTGGACCGGCGCGAAGCGGCGCTGCCGCAATACGTTCCGTTTCTGGGCGGGTCCCGCTATGCGATGGAGCCGTTGCAGTCCAGCTTCTCGGGCGTCTCGCTGGAGACCACGCGCGAGATGCTGCTGCTCGGCCTGATCCGCGGCAATGCCGCTTACCACGGCGCCCACCTGGCCGAGCTGGCCGGGATGGTGAAGCTGGGGCGCAAGGTGGCCGTCACGGGCGGCGGCGCGAAGATTCCCGGAATCCTGGCGGCCAAGCGGCGCTGGACCGGGGACTTCGAGTACGAGTATCAGGACCAGTGCTCGCTGCGGGGCGCGGCGATGCTGGCCTGCCATGGCAATTCCGGAGGTGTGTATGCCTGTGGTTCCGATGCAGCAACTTCTCCAGCACGCCTTTGACAACCGTTACGGCGTGGGGGCGTTCAACATCGTCAACGATCTGACTATGGATGCGGTGCTCGAGGCCGCGGCCCAGACCCGATCGCCGGTCATCGTCCAGGTTTCGGTGAAAACCGTGAAGGCGATGGGGGCCCGGCTGATTCAGTTGATGTTCCAGGAAATGGCGGGGCGCGTGCCGATTCCCGCGACGCTGCATCTGGACCATTGCCCGGACCGCGCGGTGATCGCGGAGTGCATCGCGGCCGGCTGGAACTCGGTGCTCTTCGACGCCTCCAAGCTGACGTATGCGGACAACCTGGCGCAGACCAAAGAGGTGGTCGCGCTGGCGCACCAGCACGGCGTCGCGGTGGAGGGCGAGCTCGAAGCGGTGAAGGGCGTCGAGGATGGCATCGGCGACGAATACGGCTCGCCGGTGGTGGCGCTCGACAAAGCGGTGGCGTTCATTCGCGAGACCGGCATCGACAGCTTCGCCCCGGCCATCGGCACGGCCCACGGGCTGTACAAGGGCGCGCCGAAGATCAATTTCCAGCGCGTCTCCGAGATCGTGGCGGCGGCGCCGATTCCTCTGGTGGTCCACGGCGGCACGGGTCTCTCCGACGATACCTTCCGCGAGCTGATCCGGCGCGGCGCGCCCAAGGTCAACATCTCGACGCAACTTAAAATCACGATGGCGGACGCCTTCCGCGAGTACCTGACCGAGAAGCCGACCGAGTACGACCCGCTCAAGCTGCTCGGCGCCGTGAAGAAGAAGGTGGTCGAGCAGGTGGCGCACTTCATGCGCATTTTTGGCAGCGAGGGAAGAGCGGCATGAGCAAGGCGCTCATTTTCGATTGCGACGGAGTGCTGGGCGACACCGAGCAGTTCGGCCACCTTCCCGCCTTCAACCAGATGTGGAAGGAGAGGGGCGTCCCCTGGGCCTGGACGGTCGAGGAATACGGGCGGAAACTGAAGATCGGCGGCGGCAAGGAGCGCATGGCCAGCCTGTTCCACGAGCCGGCGTTTCTGGCGGTCTGGCCGTCGTGCCCGGATGGCGAAGCCGCGCGGAAGGAACTGGTCGCGGCGTGGCACCAGAGGAAATCGGCCATCTACAAGGAGATCATTCTCTCCGGGCGCATCCCGGCGCGCTCGGGTGTGCGGCGGCTCTCCGAGGAGGCGCTGGAAGCGGGCTGGGTTCTGGCGGTCGCTTCCACCTCCGCCGAGGAGAGCGTGCGCGCCGTGCTGCGCCACGCTATGGGCGAGCCAACCGCCGCCCGCTTTTCGCTGGTGCTGGCCGGCGACTGCGTCAAAGCCAAGAAGCCCGCGCCCGATATCTACCTGCTGGCGGCCGAGAGGCTGGGGGTTTCCCCGGCGGATTGCGTGGTGGTGGAGGATTCGAGCAATGGAGTCGCCTCCGCCACGGACGCCGGAATGGAGTGCGTGGTGACCGTGAGCGGCTACACGCGGGACGAGGACTTCTCCCGCGCCGCCATCGTGCTCACCTGCCTCGGCGACCCCGCCGGAGAGGTCTGCGAGGTCATCGAGAACCGTTCCGCCGCGCGGCCCGCCGGCTTCTTCCAGGTTGCGGATCTGGAGGCGGTGCGAGCGAGCTAAGCGATGCTATCCAGCGCCTGCTCGAAATCCGAGAGCAGGTCGCGCCAATCCTCTACGCCTACCGAAACGCGAACCAGGCCGTCCGTGATGCCCGCCACCGCCAGTTCCTCCGGAGTTAACCCGGAGTGCGTGGTGGTCTTGGGGTGGCAGGCCAGCGTCTCCACGCCGCCTAGCGAGACGGCGTTGTGCGCGATTTTGACCTGTTGCAGGAACGCGAAGGCGGCCTCGCGGCTGCCCAGATCCATCGAGAAGATGGCGCCGGGGAATTCGCACTGGGCCAGGCGGATGCGGATTTGCTCAGCGTCGTCGAACAGGGTGGGATAGTGCATGCGCCGCACACGCGGGTGGCGCACGAGTTCTTCCGCAATGCGTTGCGCGTTCTTGCTCTGCCGGTTCATGCGCAGCGCCACCGTGGGGAGCCGGCCGTCGAGCATCCAGCATTCGTCGGGCTGCAGGATGTTGCCGAACATGATGCGGCGCTTGCGCAGCCGGTCGATGAGCGCGGGGTCGCGGGCCAGCGCCACGCCGGCCAGCAGGTCGCTGAAGCCGGACAGGTATTTGGTGGCCGAATAGAGCACCAGATCGGCGCCCAGCGGGATGGGATGCTGCAGCACTGGGCCGAGAAAAGTGTTGTCCACCATGACCAGCGGGTGGTCGGGATGGCGCGCGGCGGCTTCGGCGGCGCGGTGGATGTCGGTCATGGTCATGGTGGGGTTGGCGGGCGTTTCGATGAACACGACTCCCAGGTTGGTAGCCGCGCCGATGGCTTCCTCCAATGCGCCCATGTGGCCGGCGGGAACGCTTCGCGCCGCGACTCCCCAGGGCTGCAAGAGTTCGTGGATCAGGCCCATGGTGCCGCCGTAAAGCGGCACGGTGTAAACGATGGCGCTGCCGGGGCGCAGAAAGGTGAGCAGTGCGCTCATGATGGCGGCCATGCCGGAATTGAAGACCGCGGCCGCCGTCGCGCCGGGCTCCAGCGGCACGATCTGCGCTTCCAGGATCTCGGCGTTGGGATGGTTGATGCGGGAGTAAATCAGCTCGACGTTCTCGCCCTCGACCGGAGTTGCGCGGCCGCTCGCGACGTCGAAGGCGCGCTCGGCGGCCTCGGGAGTCGAGAAGACGTAGGTGGAGCTGCGGAAGACCGCGGGACGCGCGGAACCAACCGACAGACGCGGATCGAACCCGCGGGTCAAGACTTCGGTAGGGGGGCGGAGAGCGTGATGCGGCATGTTGACCTCCGCTTCGAGTGTAACGCCGCGGGAGCTTGCTGGCGGAACGGCGGCGGGGCGGTTTGAGGCGCGGGTTCGGGATCCCGCGCCAACCCGCGCCAACCGGCCTGCCCGATACCTGGCGCGTGGTATCCTGTGCACGAAAGCGGAACACCATGTTCGAGGGGAGCGGGAGAGAGCCGTCCATTGATCGCGCGCTCAGACTGGCTCCCGGAGCCGGCCCGTTCTTCTTCGTCTTCTTCGCTTCGGTTGCTCTCTCTCAGGACCGCCCCCTCTTCACCGCCGAAGCCAACCTTCAATCCATCGCCGTTGAAGTCACCGACCACCACGGCGACGACGTTCGTGGCCTGACCGCGGCCGATTTCACGCTGTTGGAAGACGGGCAGCCACAGAACATTTCCTTCTTTGGCGCGGAAGAACAGCCGATCAGCCTCGCGGTTCTGGTCGATTCCAGCGCCAGCATGGAATCGGGCGACAAGCTGGAGAGGGTCCGCGAGACTCTGCCGCCCCTGTTGCGCGGCAATCTGCCCGGAGACGAAATCTACTTCGGGCAGTTCACCGACCGCGTTTTTCCCCTGCAGACGCTGACTGGTCAGCAGCGATTGCATACTCCCATCCAGGAGGTAAACAGCCTTGAGGGAACCGCCTTCTACGATGCGCTGGCGTCGGCGCTGTGCACTTTGCGTGGGGCGCGCAACCTCCGTCAGGCCGTGGTGGCGATCACGGATGGAGCCGATCAGCACAGCCGCCTTACGCTCGATCAGTTGATCCAGACGGCGCGTTCCTCGCGGCCCCAGATCTTCACCATTGGCTACTTCGACGACCGGGAGGCCGGCATTTTCCGCAACTCCGGCAAAGTGGTAACGCTCGTCAATTCGCACGATATCGATAATCCCCTGAAGGCCTTCGAGAGAATCTCGAAAGAGACGGGCGCGGAATCGTTTCTCCCGGCGGACGAGCGCGACCTGAAGAAGGCTCTGGCGCGCATTCTCGGCGTTCTGCGCGCACAATACACGCTGGCGTATTACACCGGGCGCCCGGGCGCGTTCCGGCGCATCGAGGTCAAGGTGAACCGTTCCGGGGCCGTCGTCTCGACGCGCCGCGCGGTCGGATCGGAGACCGGCGACGACGGGCTAGCGCACTTTTCCGCCACGGGCTGCGAGGTTTCCCCGAGCCGGCATCCCTACCCTTGGGAGCCGCATCTTAGTAAGACTCCCGACGGACTCACCATTTACCGGGACGATTTTTCCGATCCGCGTAGCGGCTGGCCGACCCATCCGGGTTTTCGCTATGCCGAGGGCGCGTACGAGATTTCGGTTCCCGCAATTGCCGGGAACGGACCGTCGTTTGCCGGCTTCCGCGCCTCGGTGAAGATCGAACCGCAAAGCGGCGAAGCAGGGTTGGTCTTCCGCCTCAACGAGCGCGGCTGCTACCTGCTGTTGGTCCAATGGCGGCACATGGCAAGCCACCTTCGGCAGGAAACGGTGAGATACAAGCTCGTGAAGAAGTTCTGGAGCGGGCCGACTTACGAGCCGATCGTTCCCTGGACCGAATTCCCACGCCTGGTGGGTCAGCAGATCCCAACCGCCGTGGAGTGTGTCGGCAACCGGATTACCGTACGCATCGATGGAATCCAGGCTATCCGCGTCACTGACGACGCTTTTCCCGATGGCCAGGCCGGGATGGCGGTCTCCGGGTTCGGCTGCGCGCTATTCCGCGATTTCCAGGTGGAAAGACTGAAGTAAGAGCCTGGGCGGAGAGGTCCACTCGCAAGCCTGCGGCGCCGTCCGCAGCCCGTAGCGGCCTTCTGGAAGCAGGCTTCTGTGTGGCCCCAGTGACGCTATATTAGGCGGGAGTCAATAGGCGCACACAAGGCGCCGGGAAGCGAAGCTGAATCCAGCCCTGCGGTTTGCTGCTAAGTCTTTTATTTTGTTGGTGCTGGAGGAGGGGGTCGAACCCTCATGCCCAGTGAAGGGCGCGGGATTTTGAGTCCCGTGCGTCTGCCAGTTCCGCCACTCCAGCCTGGCTACTAGAAGATGGTACCAGAAAACTCGTTCAGCGGATCGCGCCGCGGTTCCTGAGCCAGTCGGAGAGCCGGTCCGGCCAGGTGGAAAGAACGGGGTCCTTCTGCGCCAGTCCCACTCCGTGATTGCCGCGCTCGTAGATGTGCATCTCGGCGGGAACGCCCGCCTTGCGCAGCGCCAGGTAGAACAGCACGCTGTTCTCGACCGGCACGACCGGGTCCGCATCCGTGTGAAAGAGGAAGGTGGGAGGCGTCCGGGAAGTGACCTGTTTTTCGTTCGACAGCCATTCGACCAGTTGGGGGTCCGGGCTGTCGCCCAGCAGGTTCCGCAGCGAGCCCCCGTGCGTGTACTGGGCGCTCATGGAGATCACCGCATAGGCCAGGATCATGAAGTCGGGCCGGCAACTCGCGCGGTCCACCGGATCGGCGGCCTGCGGGTCGCCCGCGTCGAAATGAGTGCCCAGCGTGGCTGCCAGGTGGCCTCCGGCCGAGAATCCCCAGACGCCGATGCGGTCGGGCGCGACGCGGAATTCCGTGGCCAGCGCGCGCACCATCCTCAAAGCCCGCTGCGCGTCGCCCAACTCGATGGGGTGACGATAGCGCGGGCCCAGCCGGTAGCGCAGCACGAAGGCCGCGATGCCGCGGGCGTTCAACCATTCGGCGATCTGTTTGCCTTCGTGATCCATGGCCAGGTGGGCGTAGCCGCCGCCCGGGCAAACCAGCACGGCGGCGCCGCTCGATTTCTCCGCGGGCGGGAGGTAGATGGTGAGGGCCGGCTTGTCGGCATCCTCCCCGCCCAGCGCTCCGGGCGCGCCGCTCGGCCACAGCAGCCTGGTCTCCGGCGTCTGCGCCAGCGCCACTGCGCCAGCCAGAAGCAGCAAAACAACGGTTCGCTTCATATGCTGTCAGGATACCCCGACCGGTGGCAACCCCGGCCGCGATCCTGTTCGGAGAGAAGTACCCGATATCCCGCCGAAGCCGGTAAGCGCTACCGTGCAAAGTTTACACGTAGCCCGGCGGCTCACTTCAAAGTCCCTTATGCTACAGTGTATTAGGAGGAAGAGCGCTTTGGCCGCCAGCGTGCCTATAAACAGTCCTTCCATGAAGCTGGATGGTGGAGCCTCGCCGGATCTGGTCATGATGCGACGCAAGAAGGGCGTCTCGCTCCAGGAGATCTCCCAAGCCACCAAGATAGGCGTGAACTACCTGCGGGCCATCGAGGATGGCGAGTTCGCCAAACTCCCAGGCGGAATCTACTCGACTAGCTATATTCGACAGTACGCGCGCTCCATCGACTTCGACGAATTCGAGTTGCTGGCTCGCTACTACCGCGCTACCGGTCTGAAGCCGCCCGCAACGCCCGGCCCGGGCGGCGCCGACGGCGACGGTAACGATTCATTTACGCCCATGCCGCGCCCGGTCGGCCGGGTGCTCATCTAAGCGGCACAGGCTCCTCACCCCTTCGGGAACTTTCTCTTCGCTCCAGGTGTCCAATGCCCCAGGAGGATGAGATCATGGCGATGTCAATGGGTGGAGCGAATCGAATTCGGGCGGAGATGAACGTCACGCCCATGATCGATGTCTTGCTGGTGCTGCTCGTGATCTTCATGGTGTGCGCGCCTCTGAAAACCACAGGGCTGCCGGCGCTTGTTCCCCAGCCGGCGCCCGAGGAGAAAACCATCGCACCGGCGCCGCCGCCCACCGAGCTGGTGCTGACCGTGCGGGGCGACGGAACGCTGGACCTGAACCAGGAAGCCGTCCAGCGCTCTGACCTTCGCGCGCGCCTGCTCCAGATCCTCAAGATTCGCGGCGACGGCCCGATCTTCGTGCGCGGGGAAGGCGACCTGGTCTTCGGTCAGGTCGCGCAGGTGATGGACATTGCACGGGGCGCCGGCATGACGCGGGTGGCGCTCATGACGACGCCCGTGCGGTAGCTTACGATTTCGCAACGCGCAGGTTATTGGTCACCGAGAACACGCCGGGAACTCCGTTGGCGTAGATGCCGGCCAGATTACGGTCCATGTTGTTGTCCACGACGCCGTCCAGGGTTACGTTGCCGTTCTTCACGATGATGCGGATGGAAGGCTGCGTCCCCATGGCGTAACGGGAAAGCGAGTCCCGCCGGTAGATGGCGCGATACTCAGCCAGCCGCACGCGGTCGTCGAAGGGCGACAGCGGCAGCACCTCGATGTTGTTGGTGACGCCAGTTACTCCCGGAATGTGGCGCACGGCATTTTCGGCATCGGATTTCAGGAACGGACGCGCCACCTCTCCCGTCAGCACCACGCGGCTCCCGTCCACCTGGAACGAGAGTTCGTCGAACACACCGTAGTACGGCAGCATCCTCAGCTCGTGCTGCACCCGCTGGTCGAGACTCTGCGGCGCATTCCCCGTGCTGTTGGCCGCCCGAACCAGCGCCGGCGCGGCAACGAGTGCGCCGGCCAGAACCAACCGGATCATGCGTTTCATATCATCCCCTCCTCTCGCTATTGGGATGCATGCCGCAAAAGCCGCGTTTCCGGGGTTACAAAGCTTTACAACGCGGGCTGTATGTGCGCGCTGAGGAGGCGCGGGGCCGCAAAAAGATGGTATCCTGTCCTGCGAGCGGCAATAAAAGGGGGCATTCCGGCATCTTAGTGGGTTAAGCCGGCGGAGGGCCGGAGGTCGAGACCGCCACAGTGGAAGTAGATGGCGGTGACGAAGTTGGCCTTGTTGCGGAACCCTCGGGCAGTGTACTTGACCCACTGGATCTTGGAGTTGAGCGACTCACTGGCGGCGTTCGTGACGCGGTGCTTCAGATAGGTCACGACGTTCTCCAACCGGCGCTTGAGCATGCGCGCCTTTTCGACCATCGGGCGCAACCGGCTGCGCACCGCCCAGTTGTGCCACCAGCGGAAGTGCTTGCGCGCCGGACGTTCGTAGGTATAACAGAAGAAAGCCATCATGGCCTCTTTGAGCGCCCAGGCACGGGCTGTCTTCAGATTGCTGTCGCGCAGCGCGGCGAACTCCTTGCGGTCGTCCGCTTCCATGCGGGCCGGGTGCCGCAGCCAGTCGTAGCGGGTTCCCGCCAGCCGGTCGTCGCCGGCGGCGCGCAACTGCTTGTTCTCCCGGCGGCGCACCCGGTCCACGGCTTCCGACAGATGCTTGGCGATATGGAACTTGTCGAAGACGATCTTGCCGTCGGCCTCGGGCAGATGCCGCCGCGTCGAGTTGACGTAGGGGTCCCACATGTCCATCGCCACCGCCTGCACGCCCGCCTTCTGCTCCGGTGTGAGGCCGTCCCAGAATCCGTCCATGCTCTCCTCAGAACGGCCCTCGGCGACAAACAACACCCGCGCGCCATCCAGATCGTTGACCAGAGTGCAGTAGCGATGGCCGCGCGTGAACGACTTCTCGTCCACACCCAGATGGGCGACCACCTCCCGTTGGCGCCGGGCCAAGCCGCGCTCGACGGCGCGCTCCTGGATGGCGTGCACCTCGTCCCAGCTCAGGCCCATCTGATCGGCTACCGCCTGCTGGCTGGCCACCTTCAGCCACTCGATGGCGAGGGCTTCGAACAGGGCCGTGAAACGGCTGTTCGGCTCCGCCCACGGCAACCTTACAGCGCGCGGACCGTGAACGCCGCAGTTGCTGCGGGGCGGCTCGGCGTGCAGGATCGTTTTGTACTGGCAGGTGTCCAGATGCCGCCAGCGGCGCTCCGGCTGGTGATCGTAGAGCGGGCACGGCTCGCCGCATTCCGGGCACGGCCAAAGCAGCCCCGGCTCGTGCGCCAGATGCACATGCACCTCTCCCTCCGACAACTTCAGGTCTACCCGTTCCACCTGCCACGGCGTCCGAATTCCAAGAATCTGGGCGTACAGTTCGTGATCCTGCATCCGCCCATTATCGAACGCCGCCCACTACAATGCCGGATGGGCC
>JBKQQG010000063.1:0-34967 GCA_052144455.1 Bryobacteraceae bacterium | reverse complement strand
CTAGTACTACCGGGTCATAAACAGTAGGTCTCCCAAAGTCTCTGCGGCGTGTCCAAATGGGGCCATCTGAGCCGTCAAGAGAGTTCGGCACTCGACCGACGAAGAAGCTGGAGTGTAGACGGGATCGACGCGCTACTTTTCCCGGCGGTCGTCGGCAATCAGTCCGGTGGGCGTTCGATGGCAGCGTTCCCCGGTGGCTGGGCCGGCGTCTGCTGCACCGAAACGACGAAGGCCCGCGCCCGCGACTGGCTTGCGCCCGGCACCCGCAGGGAACCGGCCGCCGATGCCGCATGGCCGAGTCATCGGTTGGCGTCCGGCAAACTGGCGGGCGAGGTTGTGTCGGAGGAGTCGCGTTCGATGCCGGCGCTCAGTCCGGAGACGACCCACAAAACGGACACTGCGGCAGTTGCCTCAGTAGCAGGCGCGCCAGAACCATGCGCAGCGTCGCGATCGAGTGCGGGTTATGCCGCTCGGGGCGAACCCGGCGACCCGCGTGGGCGGAAGTTCGCCGTCGGCCTGCTGGCAACGAATTCAAGATGACCGGCGCGGGCAGAGGGGGAAAAACGGTTCCGCTCGGCCACGAGGAACCCATATGCCGCGATGCACAGCGTAGCGTGATGGTGGAACCCGCGCCAGTTGCGTCCTTCGAAGTGCCCCAGCCCCAGTTCTTGTTTCGGCTCCTCGTAGTCCCGCTCGATGATCCAGCGGTGTTTGGCCATCTTGATCAAAGCTCTGAGTTTGGTCGTGGACGGCAGCGTCGATACCCAGTACTTGGCGGGTTCGGCTTCCCCTCGCGGCCACTCGATCAGCAGCCATTCCTCAGCATGCGGTTCCGCCTTTTCATAGTCCCGATGCGCCACGCGCACCCGGAGGGCGGCAAAGCGGGATCGCAACTTCCGCACCCCGGCTTCGCGCCACGTGACTTCCTGAAAGGCGGTGGATGGCAAACTCATCGCCAACTGCTTCACGGAGACGGGCTGATGGTTCGCAGTTCGCTGCAATAACCGGGGAGGCCGTCCCGTTCTTCCTCGCGGCTTGGCTGGCAGCGGCTGTTTGCCCGGCTCCCAGACCGTCATTGTGCTTTGCACGCCCACCGCATATTGCAGGCCCAGTTCGGTGAGTCCGTCGCGAAACTCGGTGTTGATGCCGTAAGCCGCGTCAGCCAGAACGACGCCCCGGTCCACCTTTGCCGCCACCGCCGCGCGGATCTGATCCAAGGCGATCTCCGGCTTGGCCTGAAAGTGAACCTCTTTGGGTACCTCCGTCTCCTTCCGGCGCTCGCCATCTTCGGCCCATTCCTTCGGCAGATACATGCGATAGGCAATCGGCAGACTGCCTCCCCAGGTCGCCACCGACAGGCTCACCGCGACCCGGCAGTTGTCTTGTTTCCCTACTTGGCCACAGTACTGGCGCGCCACTCCCACCGAATGCGTGCCCTTCTTCGGAAAGCCAGTGTCATCCACGATCCAGGCGGCCACCGGTCCGTGCTTCGTATCCGTCAGACCAAACCACCTATGCGGGGGGCGGGTTTGATGGTGAAGTGGGAGGATGAGCGAGAAGCAGGTGAGCGCGGCGCCGCGGCGGCGGAGTCCGGCCGAAGCCGAGCGGCTGGCGCCGGAGTTCGAGGCGAGCGGATGGAGCCGTGGGGAGTTCTGCCGGAACCGCGGGCTGAAGGTTTCGACGCTGGATGCGTACCGCAAACGGCGGCGGCAGGCGCAGGGCGAACCCGCCGGCGCAGCCCGGTGGGTGGCGGTGCAGGTCTCGGGCGCCAGGCAGCCGGACGGTGGTGCGCCGAGGAGCGTGCTGGCGGTGGTGCTGGCGGGTGGGCGGCGGATCGAGGTGGAACCCGGGTTCGACGCCGGCACACTCGATCGGTTGCTGAGCGTGCTGGAGCGAAGCTGAGGCATGTTCGGCTGGGGGCCGGCGACGCGGATCTACCTGGCGGCGGGAGCCACGGACATGCGCAAGGGCTTCGAGGGTCTCTACGGCCTGGCGCGCGACCGTCTCAGCTCGGAGCCGCTGAGCGGGCACGTGTCCGTGTTCGCGAACGCGCGGCGCAACCGGCTGAAGTTGCTGTTCTGGGACGGCAGCGGCCTGTGGGTATGCGCCAAGCGTTTGGAGAAGGGGCGCTTCGGCTGGCCGGAAGCGGCCGGGCAGCAGAGGCGGGTGACGCTCAGCCACGAGGAACTGGCGCTGCTGGTGGGCGGCATCGATCTGGCGGCCACGCGGCGCAGGCCGTGGTAGCGGAAAGTTGTTACTGCGGAAGAAAAGTGCTGTAAGTCTCTTGTAAGTTAAAACAATCCGAGTTATATTTGTTCTTGCCTGTCGCGCCTTCCACTTCGCTTCCCGACGCCGAGCGGATCGTCCGGCTCGAGCGGGAACTGGAGTGGGCCCACCTGAAGATCCGCCTGCTGGAAGAGCGTCTGCGCCTGGAGCGCATCAAGAAGTACGGTCCGGCCAGCGAGAAGCTGAGCGACGCGCAACTGGAGCTGCTGAACCTGGAGCCGGGGGTGAGCAACGTAGAGGTCCAGGCGGAGAGCGAGCGCGAGCCGCTCGCGGCGTCCGCACCCGGGACGGCAGGAGCTGCCCGCGGACCTGCCGCGCGTGGAGCGGGTGATTGCCTGCACGCCGGAGCAGTGCGCCTGCCGGGTGTGCGGCGAGCCCACGGAAGTAATCGGCTACGACACCAACGAGCAGTTGGGCGTGGAACCGGCCCGCTACTTCGTGAGGGTGACCAAGCGCGAGAAGCGGGTCTGCAAGAAGTGCGCAGCGGGGGGCGTGGTCGCGGCGCCGGCTCCGGCGCGGATCGTCGAGAAGAGCCTGGCGAGCGACCGGGTGATCCTGGACACGGTGGTGGCGAAATACAGCGACCATGTTCCGCTCTACCGGCAGAGCGCGATTCTGGAGCGGGAGACGGGCATCGAGATCGGCCGGACGACGCTGGACGGCTGGGTGATGCGGGTGGGAGAGCTGGCGGCTCCGATCGCGGCGGCGATGCGGCGCGAGTTACTAAGTGGCACTTACATCCAGGCGGACGAAACTCCGGTGGACGTGCAGATGCACGACGGCGGGGGACGGAATCATCAGGCGTATCTCTGGCAGTACGGCCGGCCGGGAGCGAGCGTGGTGTTCGACTTCCGGATGGGGCGGGGGCGGGACGGTCCGCGGCAGTTTCTGGGGAACTTCGAAGGCCTTCGGCAGACCGACGGCTACATCGCTTACGAAGGCGTGGGCGGGCCGAAGCTGGTGCACGCCTGCTGTTGGGCGCACTCGAGGAGGGAATTCTTCGATGCGTTGCAACTGAACCCCGGCGACGCGGCGGCGACGCGCGTGGTGGTGGCGATCGACGACCTGTTCGCCATCGACGCGGAGGCGCGGGCGCGGAACCTGGATGTGGCGGCGCGCCAGGCGCTGCGCGGGGAGCAGGCTCCGGCGGTGCTGGAGATCGTCCGCGGGCGTGTCGAGGCGGCCCGGGCCGAGGCTCTGCCGGCGAGCGCGCTGGCCAAGGCGGCGAACTATACCCTGACGTTGTGGCCGAAGCTCACGCGCTTCCTGGAACATCCGGAACTGGAGCTGAGCAACAACCTGGCGGAGAACTCCATGCGCCCGGTGGCTTTGGGACGCAAGAACTGGATCCACGTAGGGAGTGCGCAGGCCGGGCCGAAGGTGGCGGCCATTCTGTCGGTGGTGGAGAGCTGCCGGCGGACGGGGATCGCGGTGCGCGACTATCTGGGCGCGGTGCTGCCGGGCCTGGCAGAGGTCTCCATTCAGCGGCTGCCCGATCTCACGCCCGCAGCTTGGGCCGCCCGGAATCGCTAAACCGCACGGCGCTACCAGTCAAGGGTGGGGTTGCTCTGACGGATACCGTGCTTCTGCATCGCCGGCAATACCTGGTCGCGCACTTGCTCCAGCAGCGCTTCGTCGCTCCAGGGCGCCTTGGCCACCAAATGGTGCAGGGATTGGCGCATCGGTTGAACGCCTTCAGGATTCAGCCGGGCCGCCATTGGCTCGATGCTCTTGCGCTCGCCGGGCAGAAGCAGCCCCCGGCAGTAGTTCTTCGGGGGCGCGTGCCGGTCTTCGTGCCGCGCGGCGAGCGCCAAGCCGTCCATATATGCCGCGAAGCGTTTCTCTTGTGGGCCTGGCGCGGAGAGGCGTGATCCCACGAAACAATTCTACACCAGTATGTTCTTTTATGACCCAGCAGTACTAGCAAAAACATCGCAAAGGCGAGCACCGGAATAGCGCATCTCTCCATTCGCACTTTTTCGTGGAAGCGGCCCCAGGATCTCGCTTGGCGCGGTCCAGCCCTCGGGAAAAGAGACGTTCGCGTCCATGCACGCCTCCCGCCAGACAGCGCAGCGGAATGCCGGAGCGCAAGCTCGATTATCGCCGGCCAGCGCGCCGAGAACGGCGGGGGTTCCGCCGCACTACACTACCGCCCCGTCCCCAGATACTCCCCCGTCGCCGCATCCACGAAGATGGAGTAGTTGCTCGCCGAGATCGACTCGCCCCAGAACACCTGCCAGCGCGGATTGGCGAAGCGCCTGGTCTTCTCCAGCAGGAACTTCACCTCCTTGCCCGGGTTCTTCTTCGCATAGTCGCCGCTCCTCATCATCGCGACCTCATAGGCGGCGGGCGAATCCGTCTTGAACGCCTGGAACAGGAAAGGCTCCGAGTCGCCGCGTCCGCTCCAGGCTTCCGGAGGCTCCGCGTTGACCCCTTCGCGCAGGTTTCGCGCCGGCCGGTGGATGACGGAATAAACGTAGCGCCGCACTTGGCCCTGGCTCTGCGAGACGAAGACCGCCTCCCAGGCGCCCGCCTTGCCGCCCTCCGCCTTCACTTCGTCCACGTCGATTTCCGCCACCCGCAGCGGCTGTGCGTCCGCCGCCCACCCCCGCGCGGAACCGAAAACCCTGTAGAACGCGGTCTGTGCGGAAACCGGCTTGGGCGCCTCGGCCGGCGGCTTGGGCGCCTCCGAACATCCCGCCAGCAGCAGGAAAACCGGCACCGGGAACCAACCCAGCCTGGGCGCGCGCATTGGCAGATTATGGCGCGGTACTAGCGTCAACGCCAGCCCGTTTCCATACAACCCCCTTTCAAACCGTGCATGCCGTTTTCCGGCACACGGCTTAACGATGATCTTCTGGGTGTGGCTGGCGCCGGGTACCGCACGGTGCCCATCCACTTGTGCAGGCCCAGCCCGTAGAGCCGATGGCCGGCGAATGGCGCTCGCTTGGTCGCCCGTTGCCCACCCCGCCGAAATTGCCAGCGGCGCAGGCTCCGCACCAAGAAGTGGTCCATCTTGTTGAACTCCCGGCCGGCGTTCCCCGTCCGGAAATAGTTCCCCAGCCGCGAAGCACGGGCGTCAGTTCCGCGACGATCCGCTTCACGTCCTTTCCGCTTTGGCGCTTGCCGGTCAACTCTCGCACACGCTCCCGGAGCTTCTTGGTCGCCTTCGGGCTTGGCCACCGCTGCACGAAATGCCAGCGGGGCTTTCGCTGGATGCAGTGTCAGACCGAGCCGCTCCATCACCAGCCCGATCCGCCGCAGTGCTTCCCTGGCCCGCGACTCCGTGCGACACATCGCCGCCAGGTCGTCGGCATACCGGACCAGAACCCCAAGCTGGCTACACCGCGCCGCCCAGATCCGATCCAGTTTGTTCGGGTAGATATTGGCCAGCACCGGCGAGATCACTCCGCCCTGCGGGGTCCCCGCCAGCGTCTCCCTCACCGTGCCGTCTCCATCACTCCGGCTCCCAGCCATTGGCGGATCAACTTCAATACCCTTCGATCCGAGATCCGCTCTCCCACCCGCACCATCAACTTCGCTTGATCGATGCTGTCGAAATAGCTCCGAATGTCTGCGTCTACGACAAAGTTGCAACCCCGGTTGCCCGCTACCCGGATCGCTTCCAGGGCCTGGGTCGCGCTCCTCTTCGGACGAAATCCATAACTGCACTTCAGGAAGTCCGCCTGTCGAGTAGAGCACTGGCGCGGATCGCCTTTAGGCTGAGGGTTTCCAGTTTCACTCTTTCGATCTGTGAAGTGGGTTCCCAGTTCAGCCGTGGGCGACGTTTCCAATGCCCCCTCTAAGATTCCGTACGGCGGGTTTTCCCCAGCACGGCTCCAAGGCAGCGGAACGGATCTCTCTTCGCGAGACGCAGGAGACGCCCGTGGATGCGAGGCGCGCGAGAGGGTGCGCCTGCCTGCCGAGGCAATTCCCTCCGCCAGAGGCGGCATGCCGCGCGGCGGCGCCGTTGAGCAATCCGGCCGAGCGCAACGAAGCAGACGCGGGCGTATCGTGGGTCGCAACGGAGCTACGAGGTTCCCCATTCGGCTTCCAGCATCTTCGCGTACTCTCCCGAAGCGTACATCTCGAACTCGTAATCGCTCGAGCGCAGGCGCTGGAAGGGGAACAACTGCTGCTGGCAAGCGAACATCTGATCCGCGAAGCGGTGGTAGTGCCGCACGAATTCGGGCGCCAGGCACTCGCGGGCCGGCAGCGTTTCGAACAGCGCCTGCAATCCGAAGGCGCGGGTGAAGATGCACTTATATTCATGCACGCCCCACTTGCGCAGCTTCTCGAGCACCGCCGCCGGAGGATCCTCCAGCAGCAGCGTCGCGAAGCTCTCCGGCCGCACGGGCCTCCCGCTCTCCTGGCCGCGGCTGGCCATCTCCATGCACTGCGTGGTCCAGCGGACCAGGTCCTTCCCCAGGTAGAACAGCATCGAAAGCTCGCAGTAGCGGCCTTCCAGCAGTCTGCGCTCGAGTTCTTCGAGCGAATCGTCCGGAGGCAGCAATCCCTGCAGGACCAGGCTGGCGCGGGAAGCCTCCATCAGCTTGGAAGGACCCGCGGTATTCGAGAACGGGTGAAGAATCAGTGGCGGAAGCACGCAAGTTGAGGGCATCGAGTTGCGGGGCGGATCACTCCGGCCCCTAACAGAAACCATCGGCCGGATCCGGAAAGATTTTAGCGCGGTCTTTGCCCGAGGATCACCTTAGCCGAAATCGTCTCACCCCCGCGCAGCACTTTTACCACCACCGTGTCGCCGGGCTTGTGGGCGCGCAACGCATAGGTGAAGTCGTAGAGATTCTGGATCGGCGCGCCGTCGAACTCGATCAGGATGTCGCCGCCCTTCAACCCGGCTTGGGCGGCTGGCGAACCGGCGGTCACATCGGCGAACTTCACGCCCCGGGGCGTTTCCCCAAAATCGGGAACGCTGCCGAACCAGGCCCCGTATCCGCTCCCTCCGCGGGTCGCCACAGCGCTCTTGGGCGGCTCGACTTTGACGAACTCCGGCCGCCCCGGCGCCTGCTCCAGTTGAGTGGCGAAATCGGCCACCTCGTCCAGCAATTCGGCGGCGTCCGGAGCGTCGATCTTGTCCCAGGTGTCGCTGGGCTTGTGATAATCGGAGTGCAGCCCGGAGAAGAAGAACACCGCCGGGATCTCCTTGGCCGCGAAGGAGGCGTGGTCGCTCGATCCACCCTCCGCGCCGCCCGTGAAATCCGCCACCAGCCGGTGCTTGGGAAGACTCTCCGCGAGCAGCGCCTGAAGCGTCGTGCCGGTGCGCGCGCCGCCGATATAGACTTTGTGGTCGCGCACCCGCCCGATCATGTCCATGTTGATCATGGCCACCGCCTTGGCCAGCGGCAGCTCCGGGTGATCGACCCAGTAGCGCGAGCCCAGCAGCCCCATTTCCTCGCCCGCGAAAGCCAGGAACAGGATCCCCCGCTTCTGTTTTGGCTGCCCTCCGAACCAGCGAGCCAGCTCGATCGCGCCCGCCGTCCCCGAGGCGTTGTCGTCGGCGCCTGGGTGCACCTTGCCGGCCTGCGACGGCGCCATGGAATACTGCTCGCCCAGCCCCAGGTGGTCGTAGTGGGCGCCCAGAATCACGTATTCGTCCGTCTCGCCCGGCAGGTAGCCCGCCACGTTGCGGACCGTCTTGACTTCGCGCTTCACTTCCACCGCCGCGCTCACCCGGATGCTCTCCGGCAGGTCGAACGACCGCGGTTTCAGATCCTTGTCGATGTCCGCTTCGATCCGGTCCAGGTTCTGGCCCGCCGCCCCCAGCCACTCGGCGGCGATCGAGGCCCTCACCTGAAGGAACGGGATTCCGGCGTCCATAGGCCCCGCGGTGCGGCCGAACTTTTCGAGGTCGTCCGGCTCCCCCGGATGATTGGCGCGGTCCGCCACCAGCAGCACGCCCGCCGCGCCGTGCCGCTTGGCGTTCACCGCCTTGCTCCAATTCAGCGCGTGCGAAGTGAGGAGCTTGCCATCGAACACGCTTTTCTCGTCGTTTTCCTGCGGCTCGTCGCGCATCACCACCACGATTTTGCCCTTGGCGTCCAGCCCCGCATAGTCGTCGTATTGGTACTCCGGCGCCGTGATCCCGTAGCCCGCGAACACCAGCCGCCCCTCCAGCTTGCCGCTCGAGGAGAAGTTGAGAGGCACGAAATCCTGTTCCAGCCGCAGCGTTTTCCGGTGGCCGTTGCCGGTGTACTCGAAGTGGTTATGCGGCCCCAGCCGGGCGTTGGTGGTCACCGGAAAGGGCTGGAAGTACCCTCCGTCCACCGGCTGCAACCCGGCGGCCTTGAACTGCTTTTCGATGAATCGGGCCGCCATCTCGAGGCCCGGCGTGCCCGTTCCCCGCCCCTTCAGTGCCGGCGAAGCCAGGTACTTCACGTCGTCCAGGAAGCGGTTGGGGTCTACATCCGCCGCCCACACGCCCCAGGCGGCGGCCAGGACAACCGGAACAACGAATCTGGGCCGGCGCATCATGCGGTCCTAATTGCTCAGGGGCGAAGGCACCTTGATCTCGCAGCCGCAGTCTTCTCCGGCGTTCTTGGCGGTCTTCTGGTACTCGATCTCGTTTTCGATGATCTTCTCCAGCCTCGGCCACTCGGTTTGCCCCTGCAGCCGGCGTCCGTTCACGAACATGGTGGGCGTAGCCATCACTTGCAGCGCGCGGGCGTCGGCGATGTTCTTGTCCACCTCGGCTTCGGTCGCGCGCGCCTCCAGGCAGCGCGTGAGTTGCAGCATATCGATGTCGTTCTCTTTCCCTTTGGCGAACTCGATGACCTTGGACTGGAGATTGTCCGGCGTCATCTCGTCCTGGTGCGCGTAGATCCAGTCGAAGTATTCCCAGAACGCCAGCGGATTCTGGCGGTACACGCAGCGTCCGGCGATGGAGGCCATTTTCGCCCAGGGGTGAAGCTGCTCCAGCGGGTAATCCTTAAAGTAGAGCCGCACTTGTGTCGGAAACACGGTCAGCAGATAGTCCCGCAGCATCTTGGCTTCGGGCTTGCAGGCGGGGCACTCGAAATCGCCGAACAGCGCAATTACCACGCTGGCGCCCGGCGTGCCGAAGCTCGGTTGGAACTGGGTCTTGAGCTTGTCCAGATCTTGCTTGAACGGGTTTTGGGCGATGTCGAAGACGTCGCCCTTCACGATCTTCTGGCCGTCCTTCGAAATAAGGTACAGATCGTCCAGGCTGCCCCCGGGCCAAGTCAGGCGCACCGTGACCTCCAGCATCCCGGGCAGTTGCTGGGACGGTTTGGGATCGCCGATCTCCACCTTGACCTCCGCGGGCAGCCACAGGTTCCGGTGCCGTAGATAGAACTCCAGCTCGGCTTTGTCGAAGGCGCTCTTTTTCGCCGCGGGCGCGGGCGGAGCCTTGGCGGCCGGCGGCGTCTGTGCGATCAGGCAGCCGCCCAGCCCCGCAACGCACAGAACAAAGAAGGACTTACGCAACGAAAATGGCATGATGATTTCCATGGTAGCAGGCCGCCGCCTCACAACACCGGACCGATTCGCCAGGGGACGAATTCCTGGTGGCCGCAGCGCTCGGCGGCGGTCCGCTCGCCGGAGGCTACCTTCAGTAGAAGGTTGAAGATTTCAGCCCCAACTTCCTGAACCGTCCGCGCTCCCTCGGCGATCAGGCCCGCGTTGACATCCATGTTTTCCCGCATCCGGTCCCAAGTGGCCACGTTGCTCGCGATCTTCAGCACCGGGATGGTCGGGAAGCCAATGGCGCTGCCGCGGCCGGTAGTGAAGGCGACCAGGTTCACGCCGCCTGCCGCCAGGCCGGCCAGCGACACCGGATCGTAGCCCGGCGTGTTCATGAAAACAAACCCGGGGGTCCGGATTCGTTCGGCATAACCAACCACATCCATCAGCGGCGATGCTCCTGCTTTAGCCACACCGCCCAGCGATTTCTCGATCACGTTGGTCAGGCCGCCGGCCTTGTTGCCCGGAGTGGGATTGTCGTCGAAGCCGTCGCCAAATCGGTTCAGATAATCCTTGTAAGACTGAATGCAGCTCAATAGCTTCTCAGCTACCTGCCGGTTGCGCGCCCGGCGAACCAGCAGGTGCTCCGCCCCGAAAATCTCCGGCGTTTCCGCCAGCACTACCGTCGCGCCCAGCCCGGCCAGCCGGTCCGAGCACGCGCCCAGCGCCGGGTTGGCGGTGATCCCGGAGAACGAATCCGAGCCGCCGCAATTGAGCCCCAGCACCAGCTTCGAGACCGGGATCTCGACCCGCTCTTCGCCGGCCGCCGCGTCCATCAGCTTGCGGATCTCCCGCCGCGCGGCTTCGACTGTAGCGCGGGTTCCTCCACTCTCTTGCAGCGTCAGCCCCACCAGGCGAGGGTTCCCGCGATAGTGGCCGATCTGATTCACCTCGCACCCCAGGCCCAGCAGCACGGCTCCGGCCACGTTGGGATGATCCAGCACGCCCGCCAGCGTCCTGCGCAACTGGTCGACGTCCGGACCGAACGCGTGCCCGCAGCCTTCCCCGTGCGGGAACGCCACCACGCCGTCGATCTGCGGCGGCAAGGCCTGCCCCTGGTAACTCCGTGCGACCAGTTCGGCGGTGTGTGCCGCGCAATTGCTGGCCGCCATCACGGCGATGTAGTTGCGCGTGCCCGCCCGGCCGTCCTGGCGCAGGTAGCCCAGGAAAACCGGCTCGCGCGCGGGCTTTGGCAGCGGAATCTCTCCGCTGGGGAATTCGTAGACAAACGCCAGCTCCTCGAATGCCACGTTGTGCGTGTGGACGTGCCGGCCCGGCTCGATCAGCAGGCTGGCCCGCCCCATCGCCTGCCCATACCGCCGGATGGTCTCTCCTGCGGCGATCGCCACCAGGGCGACTTTGTGGCCCACTGGAATCGAATCCAGCAGCGCCACCGTCCGGCCTCCGATCCGCAACTCCTGGCACGGCGAGAGCGGCACGCGCGCGATGGCAACGTTGTCGTCGGGATGCAGCAACAGAGCCGAATTCCCCGCGTTCGCCAGGTTCACCAGATTCATAAGGCGCCCGTCATCGCAGTAGAACCGTCTCCGTGTTCCGCTCGCCGAGATGCACGTGCAGCTTCCCGCCGGCCGGGTGTATCCACAGACCGTAGCCCTCCTCCGGCATGGGAATCTGCGCCGGGCCGTCCACCACCACGAAGTGGTCCGTCTCGACGCCTTTGAGCAGCCGCCCGATATGTATGTGCGTGTGGCACTGCGTGCGGGCCGTGTCCCCGTTGATGGCGATCCCCCAATCGTCGCCCCACAACTCCCGCGCCTTCTGGACGGCCGCCGTCCACAGCCGCGTTCGCTCCGCCGCCGTCATCCTCAACAGCGGGCTGGTGCCGTCCGGACCATGCGAGCGCGGCAGCAGCAGCCAGCGATTGGGCTTGAGCGGGTTGGTGTCTTTCAGAAAGAAGTAGGGAACGCCGGCGGGCTGCTTTTCGGCCTCGCGGCACAACCCGCACAGAGGCGCCTCCATGCTTTCCGGTCGCGCCGGATCGCAGCGGCAGCCGGTAATATCGGTGGCCAAAGCGGCCCATAGGAGCAGCGTTGATATCGGCATTCGAGCCTTCATTGTACAAGGCGCGCGAGCCGATATACTTGTGAAGTGCCGCCCACCGCTTCCCCGCCGAACGCTGCGCGCGCGTTGTGGTTGTGGCTGGCGTTGGTTCCCGCCGTCTACTTCCTGTTCTTCTTCAACCTGAGCGGGGTGGGCCTCATTGGCCCGGATGAGCCCCGCTATGCAGCCATCGGCCGGGAAATGGCGCGCTCCGGCGATTGGGTCACGCCGCGGCTGTGGGGCCAAGCCTGGTTCGAAAAGCCTCCGTTGCTGTACTGGATGACGGGGCTGGCCTGCCGGGCCGGGCTGGGCGACGATCTGGCCCCCAGGCTCCCCGTGGCGTTGCTCTCGGTCGCGTTTTTGTGCTTCTATTGGCGCAGGTTGGAACGGGAATTCGGACGGCGCGCCGCCCTGTTCGCAACCGTTGTGCTGGCGACCTCGGCGGCCTGGCTGGCCTTCAGCCACGTCGCGGTGACCGATCTGCCCATGGCGGCGGCGTTTTCGGCCGCGATGCTGGCCGCGCTGCCTTGGATTGCCCGCGGCGACCGGCGGGGCCTCGCGCTCACTGCCGTCCTTATGGGCGCCGCCGTTCTGGCCAAGGGACTGGTCCCGTTGGTGCTCGCTCTGCCGCTCGTCTGGGCGGGGCACCGGCAGTGGCGAGACCTGCTCCGACCGGCGCCGCTCCTCGCGTTTGTCGCCGTAGCCGCGCCTTGGTACCTGCTCGCCAGCCTCCGCCACGGCAGCGCTTTCCTCGGAGATTTCTTCCTGAAGCACCACCTGGCGCGCTTCCTCACGGGCGAATTGCAGCACCAGCAACCCTTCTGGTTCTATATCCCGGTGCTCTTGGCGGGCCTTTTCCCCTGGACTCCCTTGCTCGCCCTGCTCTTTCGAAGGCCGCTCTACCACGACGCGCGGCTGCGCTTCCTGCTGCTCTCGGTCGCCTTCGGATTGCTGTTCTTCTCCGCCTCCACCAACAAGCTGCCTGGCTACCTGCTCCCGCTGATTCCGGCCGTCTGCGCGCTCATGGGAGTGGCTTTGGCGGAGGCGAGGACGGCCAAGTGGGCTCTGTCCACGAGCGCGATGCTGCTGGTTATGGTTCCGGTGGTAGCTGGAATTCTGTCGGATGCCCTGCTGCGGGGGCTCTCGCGGGCCCAGGCGCCGGTCCTGCCCTGGCAGGCGTTAATCCCAGTGGCCGCCGTCGCCGCACTGGCTTGGATGGCGGAGCGCGCGGGAAAGCGGCTGATAGCGGTGGGTGCGATCGCAGCCGCCATGCTGCTCGGCGTCCTCTGGATCGAGGCCACTGCGTTCCCGTTGATGGATCGTACGGTCTCGGCGCGTGCTGTCTGGAGACAGGTCGCGGACCGCGCGAGCGAAGTCTGTGTGGGCCCGGTCGGCCGTAGCTGGCGCTACAACCTGAACTACTATTCCGGTTCTCCGCTGCCCGATTGCGGTGAGGCTCGCCGCCCCATTCAGATCCAGCCCGGCCCCGGCCAGGGCTCAATTCCAGAACTTGAATAGCGGCCAAGCCTCTCGCAGTGGCTTCTTCAAACCATGGCAAGTCAGGATAGTGTAGTACTCCCACTCCATGCCGTAATACGGAGCGATGGCCGGCCCCTGGTCCACGCTCTGGCACCACTTCTGGGCGCTTTTGAGGCTCCATTCCAGCAGAATGACGCTCTCGCCCGTATACTGCCGCGGTCCCCAGTAGTAATAATTCTGGTGAGCGCTGATCGCTTTCGGCAAGCCATAACGCGAACCGAAAAAGTCAATCGCGCCGGCTTCGCCGTAGTTGCCCGCCAGAATTGCCGTCTTCGCACGCTCCGCCGCCGGCAGCGCGTTGTAGACTCCAGCCACCGTCTCCACCATCTCGGGCCATCCGAACTCATCGGCAAAGTGCTGCGGCAATCGGCCCCGCATGTTGGTTTCCGTCCGGCCCACCTGGATGCCCAGCCTTTCCATGTACGGCTCGATTCTCTCCGGTGGCAGAAGAGGCAGTACCAGAGGCGCGGAGACGAGGCCGGCAGCCAGGACAATCGCAGGCGCCGCCACGCGCACCCAGCCCAGTCCGCGGCGCGACTCCGCGCACCGCTCCCACAGCACCCCTCCCGCGGCGTAGAGCATCGGATAGACCGGGGCCAGGTAGTAATCCTTGCCCTTCAGCGCCATCATGATCGCCAGCAACGCCAGATAGGTCACCCCCAGGAAACGGTACCGCTCTCCTTGGCGATGAAACAGCAGGAAGCCCAGCCCGGCCATCCACACCAGAGCGCTCGGGGGATTGAGCATCAGGATCTGCGCCGCGACGAACGCGAGCGGCGGCAGTTCGACGTTCTTGTGGAGCGCCTTGACGTTCCGCAGATCCTCTAAGGTGGGGAAGTGATGCTGATACTGCCAGACCACGTTCGGCAAAGCGATCAGAACCGTGATCGCCGCGGCAATCCAAAGCCACTTGCTCGCGAACAGCCGCCGCTCCGCGGTGGCCAGCAGTCCCACCAGCAGCGCGCCCACAAAAAACACCGTGGAATGCTTGTTCTCCAACCCCAGGCCCAGCAGCACGCCGCACCACGGCAGCAGTTCGGGACGCTTCCGGTTGATCGCCACCAGCAGCACGTAGACGCAGCCCATCCAGAACAACGGCTCCAGCGCGTTCATCGCCAGGCGCCCCCCGTTGGCCAGGATGACCGGGCAGCTCAGCACCGCCACGCAGACCGTCAGCACCGCCCACCGCCTCCCGCCCAGCTCCCGCGCGATGGCGCCCGCGAGCAGAACTTCCCCTCCGAAGGCCAGAGCGGGCATCAACCGGATAGCGTGCAGCGAGTCGCCGATCAGGAACCGGCTGGCGTGCGCGGCCCAGGCGATCAGCGGAGCAAAATCGACATAGCCGAAGGCCAGATGATCGCTCGCCGCCAGGTAGTAGAGTTCGTCCCGGAAATAGCCGTAGCGGCCGTTGGTCAGCATCTCGACCAGAACCGCCAATCCGGCTACCGCCCAGGCGATCCGCATTTCCCCCGTGAAATGCCACCACTCACCTGCGCGATCTTCCGGCGTACCCATGCTGTCGAAAGAAGATTATCGCACGGGAGCCGGGCTCACCCTCTCCGGGAGGAACCCGCCCGGGTGGCGCGAATCAACTCCAGCGCGCTGGCTCCGGCCGCCGCGACCACTTCTGGCGCGGCCGGCTCGTTCGCCAGTTCCGCCATGGCGTACGGAGGCATGCCCTGGGCCCGCTTGAGAAACGTCATGCCGCCGGCTTGCGGATCGAAATCCACCTGGACCCAATCTCCGCCGCCCACCTGTTGGGTCGCAATCAGGTTCGACATGGGCTGCACCAGCCGCCGCTCGATGGTGCGCTTCAGGTGCCGTGCGCCGTAGTTCATGTCGGCGCCCTCCAGAAGCAGAAACTCCCTGGCCGCCGCGCTGACGGTGAAGATAAACGGCGTCGCTCCCGTGGCGGCCAGCACCCGCTGCTGCACCGCGCGCAGCTCGATATCCAGAATCTGCCGCAGCTCCGCGTCGCCCAGGTGCTTGAACACCACGATCTTGTCCAGTCGGTTGATGAATTCCGGCGTAAACTTGCGCCGCGCCGCCATCTGCCCGGCCCGCGAGACCTTCGAGGCCACCCGCTCGTCCAGCGCGTTCCCGTCCCACGCCTGCGTGGCCGTAAACCCCAGCCCCGGCCTCAGGATGCTCTCCATCTCGCCCGCGCCCAGGTTGCTGGTCATGAAGATCATGGCCCGCGAGAAGTCCACGCGCCGGTTGTCCCCCAGCGTGAGCGTCGCCCGGTCCAGAATGCCCAGCAGCAGATTCCACAACGAGTCCGAGGCCTTTTCGATCTCGTCGAACAGCACGAAGCTGACCTTCATCTTCTCCGTGTGGTAGTGGGTCAGCACTTCCTGGCTGAGCAGCGGATGCGTCTCCCGATGCCCCAGATAGCCCGGCGGCGATCCGATCAGCTTGGCGATCTCGTGGCTGTGCTGGAACTCCGCGCAGTCGATCTTCACCAGCGCCCGCGGCGTCCCGGACAGGCTCTCCGCCGTAGCCTCGACCACACGCGTCTTGCCCGATCCGGTGGGCCCCAGAAACAGGAAATTGCCGATCGGCCGCCCCGGCGCCGCCATCCCCGTGAGAAACATCTGGTAGATGTTGACAATCTGGCCGATCGCCTCGTCCTGCCCCACGATGCGCTGGTGCAGGGCGGTCTCCAGCGACTCCGCCTCTCGCCCGGTCCGGCTGGGATCCAGTGGGACATTCAGGCATTCCATGTTGCGGCCCCCCTTGCACCTTCTGATTAAGTAGATGTTCCAACGGGGCCTTAGGTTTCTAAACTACTTTCACCCGCCTGATCGGCCTCCGGCGGGCGGACTACCCCGAAACCGCCATCCACCGCACACCTGGCGCAGGCATTGTGTATCATGTCTGGTGATCGTCGTTTACCGAGCACTGCGCCGAATGCCGCAGGGCTCTCCGACGAGGAGGGTATCATGCCCCAGAAACGCTTTAGCACCGGTGGTTTGGTTGTCGCCGTGCTCAGCCTGGCCGGCGGCACTGTCAGTCTGCTAAGGTCGTATCCAACTTCCTACCGGGCGGCAACGCAGCTTGCGCACCTTAGCGGCATCATGTTCCTCCTCGCGGGGACGCTATTACTCTGGCGCGCCTTCCGGCCGAACTGGTCGGCGGGAAGGGGAGTCGCCACTTGGTTCGGTGGAAGCTTCGTCGGTTATTCTGTGGTCCTAGCGGCGGTCGGCTCGGATCCCTGGCTGGCGTCGTTATTGTTCCTTGTTGCAGGTTCCTTCTTGCTGTGGCGCGGGTTCAGAGCCCCTCGGCCGAAACCTCTCGGCACGTAGGCCCGGCGGACAGGATAGGAGACGCGAGATTGCCGATCCGCCGCCGCGATTCTACTTCTTAGGTTTCGCAGGCCGCACCTCGACCCGGCTGATCAGTGTCCGGGCGGGCATGCGCAGTACCGCCAGCACAATCTCGGCGACGTCCTGGGGCGCGATCTTCCAATCGGCCCCGCCCAGCCCGCCGAACTCGGTATCCACGCTGCCCGGCAGGATCGCCGACACGCGCACGTTGTCATAGCGGTGGTCCAGCATCATGGCTTCGCTGAATCCGTTCAGCCCGAATTTCGAGGCGTTGTAAGCCGCCCCGCCCGCGAAGGGATTCTTCCCGGCCAAGCTGCCGATGTTGACGATGAACCCGCCGCCGCGCTGCCGGAAGCGCGACAGGGCCTCGCGCGAGCAGTAGAACACCCCGTTCAGGTTAACCCCGATAGTGCGCTGCCAATTCTCGAGGCTGGTCTCCGCCACGCTCGAGAAGAGCCCCAGGCCCGCGTTGTTGACCAGGATGTCCAGCCCGCCCAGGCGCTCGTCGACGAACTCGAATAGCGCCCGCACCTCCTCCGGATTCGACACGTCGGCAGCCTTGCCGGCGACCTTCGGCCCCAATTCCGCAACCGCCTTCGCGACCCCCGCCTCCGAGCGCCCGCAAATCGCCAAGGACGCCCCGCAGCCCGCCAGCGCCTCCGCAATCGCGCGGCCGATGCCCCTGGTGCCGCCCGTAACCACCGCCACTTTGCCTTCCAGAAATGTCTCCATACTATGCAGGATAGACCCGCCGTTCAACGCCGCGCGACCCGCTTCGCCGGCACGCCGCGCGGATGGCAGTCCGCGCACTTCACGAAATGGATGTTGTGCGCGCTGCGCGTGTCCTTGAAGGTCGTATCCATGGTTTCGACGTCCAGGCCGCAATTCGAAAGCCGTGGATGGCAAGTGGAGCACGAGGCGCGCGTTTGCTGGCCGTGCTTGAGGTGGCAGGCCAGGCAACTGAGCCCTTCGTGAACGCCGATGGGCGTGCGGTCGTCGCCCGACCCAACCAGGTTGGGGGAGCGCGGCGCGTGGCACTGGTAGCAAAGCGCCTGGCGCGGATCGGGACTGATCTTGACCGCGCGGTCTCCGTCGCGCATCTCCGGCAGCGGCAGAGTGCCCACCGCGAAATGCAACTGCTCGCGCCGGTCGAACAGCCCCAGCGATGGCCGGTACAGTTCCTGCTTCGGCCCGGGCGTCGCGATCGGCGCGTCGGGACGCGCCAGCGGTGAACCATGCGTGTGCATCTGGTGGCAGGCCAGGCACGGAATCGCCGGGAGGTTGGCCAGCTCGGGCTTTACCAGACGCCACGGCCCGGCGGTATCGAGCGGGGTAACCAGATCGCGTATGCCGCCTTGGAAATGCATCCCGTGGCAGCGCAGGCAATCGTCTTGCAGCTTCTGCTCCGCGTTCTTTTTCCGGTCCAGAAAGATCCGCGAGTAAGTGGCGGCGTGCGCCCCGGACTGCCAATCGGCGAATTCCTGCCGATGGCACTTCTGGCAGCGCGCCACCATGGCCGCCAGATCGGCCTCGCGGAGCGGAATCTGCCCTCCGGCGCTCCCGCGCAGATGCCCGGCGGCGCGGCGCAGATTATTCCAGTGGAATGCCAGGTCGAAAGTAAGTGCGTCCCCGTGGCAGGCGCTGCAACTTACTTCGCGATGCGCCGAAAGCGACCACTTATCGTAAGAGGGCCGAATCTCGTGGCAGCTTGCGCAGCCCGTTCCTCCGCCGGATTCGTAATACACGGTAGCGGCAAACGGCGCGGCCACTAATACCGCGCCGGCGATCGCGAAGTAGCGTGTCCTGGCCCTCACGCCGAGTCTCCTCGGGCGCCCGGCCTCTTCCAGCCGCGCAGGATGCCGGCGGAGGCGCGGTAGGCGTTGGCCATGATGGTCAGCACCGGGTTGAAGCCCCCGTTGTTGACGTGCACGCTGCCATCCACCACGTACAGGTTGTCGTGCTCGTGGACCCGGCAGAACGGGTCGACCACCGAAGTCTGCGGGTCCTTTCCCATGCGGCAGGTGCCCGCCTGGTGCTGGCCCGCGCTCAATCCGGGGCCGGGAAGCGACAGCCACGTGAGCTTCGCCCCGGCTTCCTTCAGCCACGCCTCGGCCTTGGCAGCCAGAAAACTGCCGACCTCGATGGAGTGCGGATGCCGCCCGCCCGAGAGACGCGCCACCGGAATGCCCCAGTAGTCCTTCACCACCGGATCCACTTGCACGCGCGAGTCGAAAACCGGCATTTCCTGCGCCGGCCCCCGTATGGCGATGCTGCGGCGATAGGCGTGCCGCATGAAATCCTTGTGCGCCTTGCCCCAGCCCGGAACGCCCGGTGGCGCGTGGCCGGTGAACTGGTAGGGCAGCCGGATGAATTCGTTGGCCAGCAGCCCGCCGCCCACCAGCCCCGGATTTCCGTGATTGTAATCGCAGATGGCGATGCCGGCGCCGGGGCCGATGTCGTCGTACACCACTTCGTCGAACAGGCCGTTGGCGCCCGCGTAGGTGTGCCCCTGGAGATTGCGCCCCACCCAGTCGAACCGGTTGCCGAGCCCCTGCGGATGAAACCGGCTCTTCGAATTCAACAGCAGCCGCGCGGATTCGATGGCGCCTCCGCACACCACCACCAAATCCGCCGGCTGTTCCCGCAAGCGATCGTCCGCATCGAAATAGGCGACGCCCGTCACCTGTCCGCGGTCGCCCGTGAGAATCTCCTTGACCATCGTTTCCGCGCGCAGTTCGCAGTTACGGGTGGCCAGGGCGACGGGAATGACGGTGTTCTGCGTGCCGCACTTCGCGTCCACCTCGCAGGCGAATCCCACGCACCAGCGGCAGCGCATGCAGGGCTCGCGGCCTCCGTAGGGCTCGCTGTTGCGCAGCATCGGTATGTCGAACGGATGCAGGCCCAGGCGCAAAGCCGCGGGCTTCAAAACGGCCTGCTCGCGCGTGGGCGGGAGCGGAGGCATGGGCAGAGGCTTGCTCCGCGGCGCTTTGAACGGGTTGGGCCCATCGTCGCCCGAAACGCCGATTTCCCACTCCGCCTTCTCGTAGTAAGGCTCCAGATCCGCGTAGGTGATGGGCCAGTCTTCGAGCGTGCTGCCGGCCACCGCGCCGTAGGTCGAGCGCAGGTGGAAATCCCGCTCCATGAAGCGCCAGGCCATCGCGCCGTAAGTGAACGTGCCGCCGCCCACGCAGGCGGCGTTGTTCTGATACTCGCCCTCGCTCGCCCGCACGATGCGCTCCCGGCCGTCGCGGCCCACCACCACGCGCGGGTCGCGCTCGTCGTCCGCTCCGGTCGAGTTGCCCAGCGTGCTGTTGCGCTGATTGCGCAGGTCGTCCTTGCGGCAGTCGAACGCCGTGTACCACTTGCCGCGCTCCAGCAGCACCACGCTCAACCCCGCCACGGCCAGCTCTTTCGCGACAATGCCGCCGCCCGCGCCCGCGCCCACCACCACGGCGTCCACCTTTTTCAGGCCCACGGCATCCTCTTTGGATTCCAGCGGCCGCGAATGGGAACCGCCGGCACGCCCAGCATCCTCCAGCTCACGGCGCCGGCGTTGCCGCCATGCCTCGGGTCCCCGTAGAAACCTTGCATCGCGTGAGTCGCCACCAGGCCGAAGAAGCGCCTGGCCTGCGCGGGGTCCCAGATCGCCGGCGCAACTTGCCCCGCTTCGAACGCCTTCAGCATCTGGTCGGCCTGGCCCGGCGGGAGTTCCATGAAGCGGCGTGAAAAACGCCCCGCGCTGGCGCGATCCACCGCCGCGAGGCCCTGCCGGTACATCTTCCGGAACCGCCGGTACGGGCCGCTCAGTTGCCGGTCGATATAGCCCACCACACCCGCCCCCGTAGCGCCGGCATCCTGGTCGGTGGGAATGATGCGCTCCAGGATCGCAATCAGCGCGCCCGCTTCATCCTCCGAGAGATAGCCCCACGCCCGCCCTGCGCCGCCACACGACACCGCCGCTGCCGAAGCCGCCCCCGTAGCCGCCAGCTTCAGGATCGTCCGGCGCGGATATTTGGCCCTGTTGCTCACAAAAACCCGAACAGGCATTGTAACCCAGAGCGGGCGCAAACCGCCAAGCCCGCGTGATTGAGCCGGGCCCGAGGAACCGTGACGTGAACGTGCGGTGGTGGCAGGACCATACGTGCGACGTCGCGCGGCACGCCGACTCCCGGCGGACATTCAACGACGCGGCTATGGCTGTTTTTCCGGTGAGGTGTTCGATGTGAAGCCAACGCTCCCGGCTCGACAGTCACCAAGAACGACATCCACCGACTTGCCCGTACCCTTGCAGACTAGGGATATCCTCGCTCCTGGCCCGATTTCCCCAACCCACGCAGGGGTCGGACTCGAGAAGCCGCACCGTACCCCTAGAACAGGACCGCTCACGCGAAAGGAGACATAGGCATTGTCGAGAATGTCTTTCCCGACGCGCCGGACCTGCCCGTAGACCTCAATGTAGTGTCCTCGGTAAAGCTGATCTGCCCTAACCTCATTTTGTTGGTATTCGTCGAATAAGTCGTCGGCTGCAATGAAGGTCTCGGGCTTGGGAGGAAGCCACGGTTCGACGTTCACGACCGAGACTTCGCTCGCGTGAAACACGTCATCACGCCCCAGCCTTCCGCCGACAAGCACGGCGGCTGATTCGCGGAACGTTTCGGGGAAGGGGTCTGCACCCTCATAGACAACCTGCATCTGCAAGGCCCCCTCTTCAAGGACGAAGCGTACTTTTTGGCGGTTCCGCTGAACAGATCCTCGCTGAACATCGCCCCCCACGCGTAACGACGTGTCAATTGCATTCCCGCGCATTGCGCGGAGCTCAGTGATCGTCTTGTAATAAGTGACAGCCGGTGAGGACGTAGATCCCGTCGCAAACGCGCGAATTACAACCGCAACGACAACAGCCACGCCGAGAACGACGAGGGCCAGGACCCGAGTTAGGCGGCAGTGGCCGGTATTCGGTGGTCGGATTGCGCTTCTCTTAGCAGAGGCCTCCCCACCGAACAGAGGGTGCCCACATGCGGAACAGAAACTCTCAGGGGCACCCAAAGGAGTGCCGCACCCGCTGCAGTACATAAGGGCCCTCTTCACCATCAGGAGTCGTGAGCGGTCCTGCCCCTGCAGTCCCCAAGAGCCGTATCCTGAGGAATCTGCCAGACCGACACATTGCAGCGTCCATTGCGGTGCGCTCCGTCCCGTAGGGTGATTCGCCTCGCCGAGGTTTGATCCCTTATCTTCTGCTGCCCAAGCTGATTCTTCAAGAAACTGCCAATCTGGATCGTCGCAGTGTGGACCGGATCGGCCCCACCGCGGCGGTAACAGTCGATGATGTCGTTGAGTTCCTCGTTGCGATTTCTGTTCATCCAGTTGACGAGATCATGGCCGTCATACCAACCCTGGCGAACGTGGAGCCTTTGCATTTCCCCAACACCGTCGCGGATCGCTTGAACCAGCTGGTGCCTCTCTGAAAAGCGAAACATGGCCTTCACCCTCTATAGTGGTACGCCAGGGCAGGATTCTCCGAAGTTAAGGAGAGGAATCAGCGGAGTTGGCCTCTACCGCTAGCCAGGACCACATCCCGCTGAAGGAGCGTTCAGTCGGAGCCGAACAGAGCGCCAGACGAAGAGAGCCGCCGACCGGGCAAATCGAGCCCGATGTGGCCTACGGGAAGTGGACGCGGCATGCCCAGACCCTCGCGCCCTCCATGGACCGGAGCGGCCAGGGAGAAGAGGACGGCGAGGTCGTCGGCACGTACTAAGGACATGAACCTCACGATCCTGCCCGCAGCGGCAACCTCACTCGGCAGCCCGCAAATGCGCAAGAACCGTCAAGGGAAGCGCGCAAATGCGCAAAAAACGTCAAGCGCGACCGCCGGTTTCCGAATAGCATCGAGACATGAAACTCACCATTCTGATCGCCGCAGTAGTTTTACTCGCAGTTCTGGCCGCCGTAATCTGGCACTGGTTCAACAGTCCGCTCTACCAACCCGGCGACATACGCGCCGGCAAGGATCTTCGCGAGCCCCTGGCCCCGCCGCTGCAGGCGGGCGCGCGGCCCGGCTATTGGCGCGTGGCGTCCGACATCGAGCTCTACCACTTCGAAGAAGGCTCCGGCGAGGACCTCCTTACCGTCCATGGCGGTCCCGGCTTCGTGCCCTCTGCGCCCTGGCCGGCCGGAGCCGCGCTCGCGGACGGCTACCGCATCCTCTATTATCACCAGCGTGGTTGCGGCTCCTCCACCCGTCCCATCCGAACGCTCGCCGGTCAGGACTTCTACCACTCCATGCAAGCGCTTCACCGCACGCTCGGGCTGCCCGCGCAGGTCGCCGACATCGAGCGCATTCGCCGCATCCTGGGCCGGGACAAGCTGGTTCTGGTGGGCCATTCTTTCGGGGCCTTTCTGGCCGCGCTCTACGCTGCCGAGTTTCCCGAGCACGTCCGCGCCTTCATCGCCGTGGCCCCGGCGGACATGGCGGTGCTCCCCATCCCCGATGGCGGCCTCTTCGAGCAGATCCGCCTGCGCCTGCCCGCGGATCAACTCGCCGCCTATGATCGCTACCTGGCGGAGTATTTCGATTTTCACGCCGCCGTGAAGAAGAGCGACGAGGAGCTGGCCGCCATGTACCGCCGCTTCGGGCCTTTCTACATGGCCGCAATGCCCGCGGCTGCGCGGCCTGCCATCGCCGGCGCGCTCGATGGCAACGGAGGCATGATGCCCCTGGCGCTTTATTTCAGCATGGGGCGCCGCCACGACTACCGCGCGGCGTTCGGGAAGGTCGCGGCCCCCGTCCTGGTGATCCACGGCCGGGACGACTTGCAGCCCACCGCCACCAGCCGCGCCTTCGCCGAGCTGTTCCCGAACCACCGCATGGTGGAGATCTCCGGAGCGGGCCACTTCGTTTTCGCCGATCAGCCGGTGCAGTTCGCCGAAGCAGTCAGAGCTTTCCTGAAGCCGCTCTGAAGGGCCGCCGCGCGAACCGGCGGGATATACTAAAGCTGACTGGCAGTGCATATCGTCCACGACATGAGCGTTGTCTGGTTGCGCGCCGCAACCGTCTGCTACTCCCTGGGCCTGCTGCATGCGCTGCTGGCGGTCTTCAGGAAGCGTAGCGAGGGCCTCTTCCGGGTGGCGCTCGGAAGCTTCTACACCGGCGTGGTGCTCCAGGTGGTCTCGTTCGTCGAGCGCGGGGTTGCCGGTGGCCGTCTCCCGGCCAACGACTTCTTCGAATCGGCCACGCTGTGCGCCCTGCTGATCGCCTTGCTGTTTTTGCTGGTCTACTGGCGATACCGCTATCAAAGCCTGGGGGTGTTCATTTTTCCGCTGGTATTCCTGTTGGCCCTGGTAGGCTGTTTGGGCAACCCGATGGCCCGCTGGAGCGACCCCCACTTGCGCGATGCCTGGCTGCTGGTGCACGTGGTTTTGGTGCTGGTGGGATACGCCGCGCTGCTGGTAACCGCGGTGATCTCGATCCTGTACCTCGTCCGCGAACGGCAGTTGAAACGGAAACAGGCGGGGGGTGCGATGTCTCGGCTGCCGCCGCTCGGCACGCTCGATTCCATCATGTCGCGCACCCTCGAGATCGGCTTCCTGTTCATCACGCTGGCGGTGGTGGCCGGCAGCACCTGGGCCTCCATCGAATCGGGCACGCGCTGGATTCGCGATCCCCGGATCGTGATCTCGCTGGCCACCTGGACGCTCTACCTGCTGGTCGTCTTCCTGCGCGTGACAGCCGGATGGAGGGGCCGCAAAGCCGCGCTGATGGTCCTGGCGCTGGTGGGCTGCTCGGCCATTACCTGGGCGGCGCACACCGGCCTGCGCAATCTGTTGAGCCGATGAGATTCCTGATCACGGGCGTGAACCACAAGACCGCGCCGGTCGAGGTGCGCGAGCGGCTGGCCTTCGACCAGACCGCGCTCCCCGCCGCGCTGGCCGATTTGCGCTCCTGCCCCGGCGTCTTCGAGGGCCTGATCCTCTCCACCTGCAACCGTGTCGAGATCGCAATCACCACGGATAACGGAATCGACCCGGCGCCGGATGTCGACCGCTTCCTGTGCGAAAACCGGAAGGAGCCGATCGAGGCGATCGCCCCGCACCTCTACCATTACGCCGACCAGGAGGCCATTCACCACCTGTTCCGCGTGGCCTCCAGCCTGGATTCCATGGTCCTGGGCGAGCCGCAAATCCTGGGCCAGCTCAAGACCGCCTACGCTGTCGCGAAAGCGGAGGGCACTCTGGGTGGTCTGCTCGAGACCATCCTCACCCGCGCCTTCGGTGTCGCCAAGCGGGTGCGCTCGGAAACCGGGATTGGCGAGAGCGCGGTCTCGGTGGGCTACGCGGCCGTCGAGCTGGCGCGCGAGATCTTCGGCACGCTCGCCGGAAAGAAGGTCATGATCGTGGGCGCGGGCAAGATGTCCGAGCTGGCGGCCCGCCATCTGCGCCGCTCCGGCGCGAGCGAGATTTTCGTCACCAATCGCACCCGTGAGCGCGCCCAGGACTTGGCGCAGGTTTTCGCGGGCACGCTCGTCGAGTACGACCGTTTCCTGGCCGCGCTGCCCGAAATGGACATCGTAATCACCTCCAGCGGTGCGCTGTTTTACCTCCTCCGCAAGGACCAGATGCGCCGCGTCATCGAGGCCCGCCGCAACCGCCCCATGTTTCTCATCGACATCGCCGTGCCGCGCAACATCGAGCCCGCGGTCAACGAAATCGACAATGTCTTCGTCTACGACATCGACGACCTGCAGCGCGTCGTCCAGACCAACGTCGGCGAGCGCCAGAAGCGCGCCGGGCATGCCGAACAGATCGTCGCCGAGGAAGTCGAGCGCATGCTCTCCCGGTTGCGCGCGCGCGAGGTGGCGCCCACCATCACCAGCTTGCAGGACCAGCTCGAGCAGCTCCGCCTGGCCGAGGTCGCCCGCCTGCGCGGCAAGCTTGGGGCCCTCACGCCGCAGCAGGAGGAGGCCATCGAGTCGCTCACCCGAGGCATCGTCCACAAGATCGCGCACGGGCCCATTTCCGAGTTGCGGCGGCAGGCCGGACAGCCCGAAGGCATCCATCTCATCGATGCTATCCGGAAAGTTTTCCGGCTGGAGGATTAGGGATGCTGGTCATCGGCTCGCGCGGTTCCCAGCTTGCGCTTTGGCAAGCCCACTGGGTTCGTGATCGATTGCAAGCGCTCGGCCACGACTGCCGCATCGAAATCATCCGCACCACCGGCGACCGGATCGCTAACGTGCCGCTGGCCCAGGTGGGAACCAAGGGGCTGTTCACCAAGGAGATCGAAGAGGCGCTCCTCGAGGGCCGCATCGACCTGGCGGTTCACAGTCTCAAGGATCTGCCCACCAGCTTGCCCGCTGGCTTGCGCCTGGCCGCCACGCCGCCACGAGAGGACCCCCGCGACGCGCTGGTTGGCTCGCGTCTCGCCGGGCTGGCCGCGGGCGCACGCGTCGGGACCAGTTCGCTGCGCCGGAGCGCGCAACTCCGGGCCGCGCGGCCGGATCTGGCCATCGAATCCGTGCGCGGGAATCTGGATACCCGTCTGCGCAAGCTCGACGAAGGTCAGTACGATGCGCTGGTCGTGGCCGCCGCCGGCCTGCATCGCCTGGGCTGGCAGGCCCGCATCGCCGAGCTGCTGCCGGTCGAGCTGATGTGCCCGGCCGTGGGCCAGGGCGCGCTGGCCATCGAGACGCGCGATCAAGGTCCGGCCGCGGAAATCTGCGCCCAGCTCGAGCATTCGGGCACGCGGGCCGAGGTCGAGGCCGAGCGCGCCGTTTTGCGGACGCTGGGCGGTGGCTGCCAGGTTCCCATCGGCGCACACGCGCGGTCCAGCGGCGGCGATTTGCGACTGCTGGGTGTGGTCGCCTCTCCCGATGGAACCCGCATCGTGCGCCGCGAGGCCAGCGGCCCCGCGCTGAACGCCCTCAGTCTGGGCCAGGAATTAGGAGAACAGTTGCTGGCCAACGGCGGCCGAGAGATTCTGAAGGAGGTTTATGGCGGCTGATATCGCCGGTCAACGCATTGTGGTCACTCGCGCGCGGGAACAGTCGGGCGCTCTGATTGCCCGACTGCATTCCCTCGGCGCCGAGGTGATCGAATTCCCAACCATCGAGATTCAGCCGCCCGAGGATTACGGCCCTCTCGACCAAGCCATCGCGCGCCTGGATTCCTACGACTGGCTAATCTTCACCAGCGCCAATGGCGTGCGGTTCTTCCATTCGCGTGCCGGCGGGCGGACCATTCGCGCGCGCCTCTGCGCCATCGGCCCCGCCACCCGGCGCGCTCTCGAGCAGCTCCAACTCAAAGTGGACCTGATGCCCGCCGAGTACGTCGCCGAGAGTCTGGTGGAGGCCTTCGCCTCCCAGGATCTGGCCGGCAAGCGCATCCTGCTGCCCCGCGCCGCCATGGCCCGCGACGTGGTTCCGGCCGAGTTGGCCCGCCGCGGCGCGCACGTGGATGTGGTCGAGGCCTATCGCACCGTAATCCCCGCCGAGGCGCCCGCCCGCGCCCGCGAGATCTTCTTCGGCCCCCACAAGCCCGACTGGATTACCTTTACCAGTTCCTCCACGGTCTTGAATTTCGTCCAGGCCGCGGGCGTCGATGCGCTCTCCGGGGTGCGCGTCGCCTCCATCGGTCCCGTCACCAGTTCTACCGCGCGCCGCCACGGCATTTCTGTCGCGGCCGAGGCCCAGGAGTACACGGCCGAGGGCCTGGTCAACGCCATCCTCGCATACAGCGCGCCCGATGAGCTGATGGGACGCATCCGCGCCTTCCAGGAGAGCCGCGTCCTGCTGACCGGAATCGAGCTGGACGTCTTCGCTGCCCTCGGCGAGGGCGCGACCGCCGAAACCGTCGCGCAAACCATCGGCGCCGACCCGCGCTCCACCGAGATGCTGCTGAACGCGTTGGCCGCTCTCGGGGTCCTCGGCAAGCGGGACGGCGTGTTTCGCTGTACGCCCGAGGCGGCCCGGCAACTCCGCGGCGAAGCCCGCCTGGCGCTCATGCACACGGTTCACCTCTGGCCACGCTGGAGCACCCTCACCGAGAGCGTGCGCACCGGAACCTCGGTGGCTGCCCACCAGACCGAAGCGCGCGGTGAGGAGTGGACCAGCGCCTTCATCGCCGCCATGCACCGCAACGCCACCGAGCGCGCCTCGGTGGTGGTCCAGGCCGTCGGAGCCGCCCCCGTACACCGAATGCTCGATCTCGGTGGAGGCTCGGGCGCCTATTCCATCGCCTTCGCCCGCGCCCATCCCGAGCTGCGCGCGGAGATTCTCGACCTCGCCGCGGTAGTCCCCATCGCGCGCGGCCACATCGAGAGGGCCGGCCTCGCCGAGCGCATCGCGCTCCGTGCCGGCAACCTCGGGGACCCCGACTACGGGCAAGGCTTCGACCTGGTTTTCGTCTCGGCCATCTGCCACATGCTGGGCCCCTATGAAAACCGCGCCCTGCTCCGCAAGTCCTTCCAGGCGCTTGCGCCGCGCGGCCGCATCGTCATTCAGGACTTCATCCTCGAACCCGACAAAACCGCGCCCCGCCACGCCGCCCTGTTCGCGCTCAACATGCTGGTGGGCACCGAGAAGGGCGCTTCTTACAGTCAAGACGACTACGCGGACTGGCTGCGCGCTACCGGCTTCCACGAAATCCGCCACGTGCGCCTGCCCGGTCCCACCGGACTGATGATCGCGAGCAAACCCTGACGTAACCAACCCGGCCGCCGTTGCGTCGTAGCACACTGAGGGGAATCTATGCTTCGCACCACTCTTCTCGTTTCGTTCGCCCTGGCCGCCGGAGTTGCACTCGCCGCCGACCCCGAAACCGTGTTCCATAGCGACGTCTCGCTGGTCCGCGTGGACACCCAGGTGGTGGACCGCGACAATCACGCCGTGACCGGCCTCCACGCCGAGGATTTCGTGCTCCGCGACGAGGGCCAGCCTCAGCCCATCACCAACTTCGCCAGCGAGCAGATGCCCGTGGACCTGCTTCTGCTGCTGGACGTTAGCCGCAGCATGCAGCCGCACATCAAGAAGGTTGCCTCGGCGGCCCACAAGGCGTTCCAGGCGCTTCGGGACCAGGATCGCGTCGCCATCATGGTCTTCGACCGCCAGACCCGCCTCCGGCTCCCCTACCGTTTCAGCCGCGACGAAGCGGAGAAGGAATTGACGGCGCTGCTGAAGAATGAGGCCTTCGATGGCGGTACCGATATTACCAAGGGCATGCTCGCCGCGGCCGACTATGTGGCCCAGCACGCCCGGCCCGAAGCCCGCCGGGCCATCGTCATCGTGACCGACGACCGCACCCAGGGCGATCGCGATGAAGCCTCCGTGGACCGCGCCCTGACCAAGGCCGACGCCGTGCTCTGCTCCCTCATCGCGCCCCAGGCCTCGCGGAGCGGTTACTCTCCAGGCGGAGGCGGACGCCGCGGCGGCGGGGGCTGGGGCGGCGGGGGCATGGGCGGCGGCTGGCCCGGTGGTGGCGGCGGGTGGCCGGGCGGAGGCGGGGGCGGACGCCGCGGCGGCGGAGGCTCACCCTCCGGCAACGGACAAGGCTCCGGCGGCCAATCGCACTCGGCCGGGACCGCGGAGATCGCTCGCGACTCCGGTGGCGACAGCCTGTCGCTCTCGGAATCCTCGGCGCTCGAAACCACCCTCACCAGAATCCGCCAGCGCTATGCGCTCAACTTCCATATGCCTCCGGACGTGAAGCCCGGCCAGGAACGCAACATCGAGCTGTCGCTCACCCCCGCCGCCAGCCAGCGCTACCCCGACGCCGACCTGCGCTACCGGCGGGTGTACCTGGGGCCTGACGCAGCCACCACCCCGAATGCCGCGCCCCCGGCCGCGACCCCGGCGCCGGCAACCGTCATCCGCGACCCTGATGCGCCGCCCCCGACGCGGCGCCCCGCGGTCAACGAGCCGCTCGGCCCCCCCGGCGCGAGCGCCTCCAACGATCCGCCGCCTCCGCCGCCCGCCACCGACCAGAGCTCCGGCCAAAGCGGCGGCTGGCCCCGAGCCCAGCCGGCCGAGTAGCTGTGGCACCACTCCCGTGCAAATCAGCTTTCAGCCAGGGGCCCGAGGTGTAGCCAGACGGCGGGGCGCCCGGTCTGGTAGGTTTGGCTCAGGTTTCCGCAAGAAACTGAGTTCGACTACCAAAGGAGCCACCCCGCCATAAATCGAGTATGCAGCATTTTCAGCCAACTTTTGCAGTTCTTCCCGCGCCTGGAGTTTCAGGCGCTGGTCGGTGAGCACCGCGCCGAGCGCCATGCCCGCGGATTCACCTGCTGGCAACAGTTCGTCGCGATGTTGTTCTGCCAACTCGCCTTCGCCCAGAGCCTGCGAGAGATCTGTGGCGGGCTGGCGGCGTTGGAGGGCAAGTTGCGCCATCTCGGCATCGCCGACTGTCCCAAGGCCACCACGCTTTCCTACGCCAACGCCCACCGGCCCTGGGAGTTGTATCGGGCGATCTTCGACCAAACCCTGGCCCGCTGCCAAGCCGAAGCCGCCTTGCGCACCCGGCGGAAGTTCCGGTTCAAGCACAAGCTCCTGAGCCTCGATTCCAGCATGGTGGAACTGTGCGCCGAGAGCTTCGACTGGGCGCGCTACAAGAAGACCAAGGGCGCTCTGAAACTGCACCTGGTGCTGGACCACGACGGCTGCCTGCCCTGCTACGCCGTCATCACCGAGGGCCGACGGGCCGACGTCAAAGAAGCCCGCCAGATCCGCTTCGCGCCCGGCACGATCGTGGTGTTCGACCGCGGCTACCCGGACTACGACTGGTGGCTGGAACTGACGCGCGCGCATGTCGATTTCGTCACCCGGCTCAAGGACGACGCCTCCTACGGAGTCGTGGAAGAGAGGCCGGCGCCAGAGGGTTCCGACATCCTGCGCGACGAAGTGATCCTGCTGACCAGCCAGCAAGAGGTCGGCCCCGAGGCCCGGCTCCGGCGCATCGAGGTTCGGGTCGAAGAGAAACAGGAGACCCTGGTCTTCGTCACCAACAATCTGCGCCTGGCGGCCCGGACGATTGCCCGGATCTACCGAGAGCACTGGCAGATCGAATTGTTCTTCAAGGCCCTGAAGCAGGGTCTGAAGGTGAAGACCTTCGTCGGCACCAGTGAGAACGCGGTGCAGATCCAGATCTGGACGGCGCTGATTGCCATGCTGGTGCTGAAGTACCTGCAACTGAAGAGCACGTTCGGCTGGAGCCTGTCCAACCTGATCGCCCTGCTGCGGCAGCAGTTGTTTGTGCACCGCGACCTGTGGACCTGGCTGAACGACCCCTTCAAGGCTCCGCCGCCCCTGGCGCCGGCCGAGCAACTGGCGCTCGGGCTGTAAGTTGGACAGCATAATCGGAGAGTCAAGCGGAACATCTTGAGAAACGCAGGAATGAGTGATCGCAACTTGGACGGCAGGAGGCGCCGAAGCGAGTAGCACCTCGTCCCAGTGTCACGCCAACCAGGTTTCCGTCAGGAGGCCGACATCGAGGCTATCTTCAATGGATGCAATGGGGCCGACAGGCGGGCGGCGCTAATTTGCACAGCAGTGGTCCTGTACCGACTGCGCGTGCCTGTACTCGACATCTTAGATCTGGTGTTCGCCTTGCTGGGCATCGGCATTTCGTCTCCAGGCATCCGTTTGAAGGGCATAGCCGGCCGGTGGTTCTGGAAGCGCGTCTCCGCAGGCTGGCCCGCCACGCAGGCAAGCATGCTGTCCGGGCGCGTAGAGCAATCCCAAGGCTGCTGGGTTGTATCCGCGCCGTATTCGTTCTACGCCGCCGGAGAACGCTATGGAGGCCGGTACGAACGCGAGTTCGCTAGCGAGGCAAGAGCCCAGGAAGCGCTCGAGCGTTTGCGCCTCTCCTCGCCGGTGGTTCGCTACAGGCCGGGCAACCCCGACAGGAGCGTCCTCGACGTGGGTTGAAGCGGTGTCAGCGACCCCGGGCATCCGCGGAGCGGGCTCTGTCCCGCCAGGGCCTTTGCACGGTGTAACTGGGGATAGCAGTGACATTGTCCTTGCCGACGGAGAGGAGCTTCCTCCGAACCAGCCAGTTCACCGCGGCCTGCGCGGAGCTTTTCGAGACGCCGACGGACTCCGCCAATTCCAGATAGCTGACCTGCACCGGCCCGCTTCTTCGCGCCTGACCGGCGGCGAGCCAGAGATACACGAGAAAACTGGTAGGCCGGCGGTCATGACCGACCAGATCGGGCATCAGAACGTCGATCACGTACTCGTCAAACGAGAACATCGCTATACCGATGACCAGTATAGCATCGAATAACATATTGCGGCGCGGATTGCAGATACGTTAAGCTCTGGATATCGAGAGGGGAGCGACGATGGTTCGAGGGATCAAGTTCGTTGGCATTCCGGTTCGGGACCAGGACGCGGCGCTGCGGTTTTACACCGAAGCGATGGGATTCAAGGTGGTTACCGACCAACCATTCATCGAGACACAAAGATGGATCGAGCTGCGCATTCCGGGCGCGGAGACCGGACTGGCTCTGTTCACGCCGGAGGGCCATGAAAGCCGCATCGGCCAGTTTCAGTCCATCTCCTTCTGGTGCGACGATGTCTTCGCCACCGCGAAGGCGCTGAAGGCCAAAGGCGTGACGTTCGCGCAGGAGCCGAAGAGCGAAGTATGGGGATCGACGGCCGTCTTCGAGGACCGGGACGGGAATCGATTCGCTCTTTCCAGCAAGGGGAAGCCGAAATGAGCGTCAATCCGGTTGCCGGGAAGCTGGGAATCAAACCGGGGATGCGCGCGCTGGTGGTCGGCGCGCCGCCCGGTTACTTGAAACTGCTGGCTCCCTTGCCCGAAGGCGTAACCGTCTGCTCGGCGGCGGCGGGTGCGCATCCGCTTGTCCTGTTCTTTGCAAAGTCGCTGGCGGAGATCGGCAAGTCGGCGCCGGGTGTGTTGAAACACGCCGCGGAGGGAGCGCTGGTGTGGATTGCCTACCCGAAGAAGACGTCGGGGATGGGGAGCGATCTCAGCCGGGATCCGATTTGCGAGGCGATGCGCGGGACAGGATGGCGGCCCGTTTCGATCGTTGCGATGGACGAAGTCTGGGCGGCGCTTCGGTTCCGGCCGGCGGGCGAGGTCAAGAGCAAACGGAAGGTGTGAGCCGTCGGGCCGGCTGGGGCGCCTTTGGATTCTGTAACCTATTCTCATGGCGTACATTCACGGCACGGAAGCGCGGGAGCAGGCGCGGCTGTCGGAACTCAACCGGATGACGAACCAGGCCTTCGTCGGGTTTCTCGGGGTGGCGGCGGGAGAGCGTGTGCTGGAGGTGGGCAGCGGCCTGGGCCTGCTGGCCGCGGGGGTGGCTGCGTCGGCAGCGGACGCGGAGGTCATTGGCGTGGAGAATTCGGCGGAGCAACTCTCAGCCGCCGTTCGCGCGCCGGGAGTCCGCTACGTGCAGGGCGACGCGCAGCAACTCGGATTCGCGCCGGGGAGTTTCGACGTGGTGTATGCGCGCTATCTGCTGGAGCACGTCGCGAATGCGGACGCCGTGGTTTCGGAGATGCGCCGCGCGCTGCGGCCGGGGGGACGCATCGCGCTCCAGGAGAACGACATCAGCCTGCTGAGAGTTGATCCGCCGTGTCCCGCGTTCGAAGAGGTATGGGCGGCCTTCGCCGCGTATCAGCGGCAGTTGGGCGGCGATGCGCTGATCGGCCGGCGGCTGTTCCGGCTGCTGCGCAACGCGGGATTCGGCGGCATCGAGATCTCGGTGCAGCCGGAGGTCCACTGGCAGGGTTCGCCGTGCTTTGAGCCCTGGATTCGCAATCTCATCGGGAACATCGCCGGGGCGACGGGACTGGGCCGCTCCGGGCTTTGCACTCGAGCGCGGATCGAGGAGGCGGCCGCGGAGCTCGAAGACCTCATGGAACGCGAAGATGCGAGCTCGATCTTCGTGTGGAACCGGGCGGCGGGGCGGAAGAACGATTGCCTCGGCCTGGCGAACGGTGTATACCTTAGCTGAGGGGAGCCAGCATGGAAGCAGACAGCAAAGCCTGCCCGGTGTGCGGGGAGACCATCAAGGCGGTGGCCATCAAGTGCCGCTTCTGCAATACCGACCTCGGGGCTTTCGCGGCCAGTAAGGATGCGGAGGTGGAGAAAGACCTCTACGTTGGCCACCCAGCGGGGATCTACAGCATCGGCCAGGCGCTGCCCATCGTCCTCGCCGTCGCCGCGGGAGCGGTGGCCATCCTGCTTCGCGCGCCGGCGGGATACGCCGTGCTGGGCTTCGTCCTGGTAGTGGCGATCGTCTTCCTGGGCTATTACCTGAAGAGCGCGCGCGTCCATTACGAGATCACCACGCAGCGGATCAAACTGGAGCGGGGCTTGCTGTCGAAGCGGCAGGAGAGCCTGGAACTGTTCCGCATCGATCACTTCGAGCTGAACAAGCCGATTGGCATGCGGCTGGTGGGACAGAGCTCGCTGCACCTGTTTTCTTCCGACGCCGAGCTGGAGAACTTCAACATCTACGGGGTCCCGAACCTGGAAGCCCTGGCGGACACGCTGCGCACGTGCCAGCTCCGGGAGCGCAGCCGCCGAGGGCTGACCACGTTCGTCAAAGCGTAGAGGTTACGGCAACTGGGATGCAAAGGCTGCACCTGAAATGCGAGATTTGCCGACGGGCGTAGGGCGGAGGCGGGCCGGCACGGTCTCGGAGGCGAAGCGAACGGGGGTGGCGACGGAGGCCGGCCGAGTGGAACGGCGCGTGCAAGGGAACCGAATATGCCTTGCTTCCTTCTGCTGGTCATCCTGGCGTTTCCGCGGGTAGCGCTGGTGCTGATGTGGATCTACTCGACCTACCTGCAGCACGCTTTCCATGGTGGTCTGGTGCTGCCAGCACTTGGCTTCATTTTCCTGCCGCTCACCACGATCGTGCACGCCTGGGAAATCAACAGCGGCATGCCGACGGTGGGAATCAATCTGCTGTGGCTGCTGGTGGCGGTGATCGTCGACCTGGGCGGGCTGGGCGGCGGGGCGCATCGCCAGTATCGGCGCTGAGGCGCGCAACCGCCGGTATCGGCGCCCGCCCTCGCTAGCGGTCTGCGGCAAGCAGAACGACGATTGTGCGTATGGAAAGTGGGGCGGCTTCACAGCCCGCAAACCCGATCTCCAGAGGGCTCCGCCGGGCCGAAGCCCGGCCGCAGGGTGTGCCCAGCATGGGCGGAATCTTGTTGGATGAAAGGAGCCAATCGGAGCCGACGACGGCAACCGTAGCCGAAGCGCAAGGCGTAGTCGCGAGACGAAGCC